>DASULS010000019.1:0-223217 GCA_036278095.1 Solirubrobacterales bacterium
GCGCTGGTAGACGGCTCCGCTCAGCGTGTGTTCGAGCGCCGGCACGTCCACTTCGACCGAGCCGATCTTCGCCGCATCGGGGCAGTTGGAGGGGTTGGTGGTGCCGAAGCCGACTTCCTGAGCGCTGCAGCCCTGTAGGCCATCTCCTGCCGCGGGGTTGATCACCAGGCCTTCGGGCAGGGTGACCACGGCTGACTTCATCGTCGAGGTGGCGAGGTCTTTGGGCGCTTCGTCTTGGGGGATCGTCAGGGTGGCGTCGATCCCGGTAGGGGCGAAGGCTTCGGGGTTGGTCGGGATGACGGTCAGCGAGGGGCTGAAGCTCAGTTTGCCGCAGCCCGAGATCTGTGGGAAGGGACCCGATTTGGTGGAGGGCGCCGAGGGCAGCTGGTAGCTGACCGCTTTGACCGAGATTTCGCGTTTGAGCGTGCAGTCGGTCGGGTTGGAGAGGAAGGGGATTTCGGGCTGGCCGGATTTGCGCCCGCCGGGCGGGGTCTGGTGTTCGAGGGCTTCTTTGGGCGTCAGGCGCAGTTCGTCGTGGCCTTCGGCTGCCGGCACGCCCCAGAGGGTGGTCTTGGCGCTGATCAGCTGCGCCGCCGAGGGGGCCCCTTCCACCGCTGCGGTGATCGAGTAGTCGATCGGGTTGACCCGCACGTTGATCACCGCCGGGTAGGGGCCGGCGAAGAGGCCGAAGCGGGCGACGATGTCGCCGCCCGGGGAGACCATGTTGTAGAGGGGCTCGACCAGGGTGCCGATTTCGGCCAGGGTGATTTCGGAGACCCCGACCTGGGCGTCCTGGGGGCATTCGCTTTTTTTCGGTTCTTCGCCGAGCTGGGCGACCGTGCAGCGGGGGAAGTTCTGCGGGTTGCCGATCACCCCGGGGGGCAGGCTGACGAAGACGTCGCGGGTGCGGGCATAGGGCTTGTGTTCTTTTTCTTCTTCGCTCAGGGCGAAGGAGATCGTCATGTCGGCGTGGGCGCCGGCCTGGTTGCTCGACAAGGAGGCGCCGACCGACTTGACTTCGTATTTTTCGAATTCTTCGGCGGCCGAGGCCTGGCTCGCGAAGGCGAGGCACAGGGCGCAAAGAGCGGTCAGCAGGACAGCGGCGGTCTTCGTCTTCGCGGCCCTCACTTGCCCGCTCCCTTCTTGGCCTTGTGGTGCCTTCGGTGGTGGTGCTTGTTCTTGATGCAGACCTTCTTGCCGTGGCGGGTGGCCCTGTGCTTGCCCTTGGGGCAGGGCTTGGTCGGCGATTTGTGAACGTTGTCATCTGCGCCGAGGGCGGGAATGGCCGGTTCGACCAGCGGCGGGGCCGGGGTCAGGCCCGGTTTGCACCCTTCGCCTTCGCATTCTTCCTTCGGCGCTTCGGGGAAGCCGCCGTCGACCCGGGCGTCATAGATCGAGACGGTGTCGCTGTCGCCACCGACGAGGATGTCTGAGGTGGTGAAGAAGACGTCGTTGCCGCTCGAGCTGATCCCATAGAGGTAGTTGTCCTTGGCGCTGTGGCCGGAGCTGATCAGGTAGAGGCAGCCGCCGGCGCGGGTGCAGCTGCCCACGTTCTGTTCCTCCCACTCATAGACGTCCTGGACGCCGTCGTTGTCGCGGGAGACGAGGGCTTCGGTGGACTCGAAGATCGCGCGGCGACCATCGGCGCGCAGGTTCTGCACGAAGCCCGAGGCGCTGAAGGGCTCTGGGTCGCCCTGTTCGGTCTGGGGGGACTCGAGGCTCGCGCCGCCGCCGCCCGTCACCTTGGTCGGGATGCAGGAGATGCAGTGCAGGCGTTCGGAGACGCTGTCGTAGCGGTAGATCTCCGGGACCCCTTCGTGGGCATAGCCCGTCAGGTCGGCGCGGGAGCTGAAGAGCAGGACGCTGCCGTCGGGGGTGGTGCGGGAGGGGTCCCGGGCGGGATCCTTCCCGACCGCAACCGTCCACAACCCCAGCCCGTCGACCTGGGAGTGGTTTTTGTTTTCTTCCCCCACCACGTCGCGTTCGGTAACCGTGCCGACGAAGCGAATGGTTCCTTCTTCGGAGAGGTAGAGGTTCTCCTTGCCCGCTTCGGCGCTATCGCCGTTGGGGTTCTCGCCCGAGCCGGCGATCGCCGTGGTCGAGGCGAAGTAGGCGCGGGCGCCGTCGGCCGAGACGTTGACGGGGACGGCGTTGCCGACTTCGGTGAACTGGATGGCTTTTTCGGTTTCGGCGTCGAAGGCGAAGAGGTCGCCGCCTTCGAGGTAGAAGATGCGCGCTCCGCCTGCGGAGACGCCGGCGAAGGTGAGGCCTTCGCCGATTTCGTAGGTGGTGGCGTCGTCGACTCTCAGGTAGAGCTTTTTGCCGATTTCGAAGGCGATGCCCTCGCCGTCGGCCGAGGCGCCGACGTAGCCGGCGTTTTCACCGGCTTTGGGGGTTTCCTCGCCCGGCAGCAGCGAGACCACGTGGGTGACTTCGTCGGCGGTGCGGTCATAGACGGCGACGGTGCCGGTTGGCGGCGCGTCTTCCTCGAGCTGGATCGGCTGTTTGCCGTTGAGTGCCTGCGTCTGGAAGACGATGTGGGTGCCGCCTTCGGTGATCAGCCTGCCGATCGCGATCGGGTCGGTGCCGAGGCTGCCGCGGCCGATCAGCTCCGAGTGGCCGTCGGGGTAGCGCACGTAGTGGGTCGCTTCGCCTCCGATCACCGCCGAGCCTTCCTGGGTGGCGCTCCAGAAGGAGTAGCCCTGGTCGGGCGAGGTGCTGCCGGGGCTGACCGAGGTGGTTTCCGCTCCGGTCGGCCCGGCGCTGGTGGTCTGCCAGCCTTCTTCGGTGCGGGCGGAGTGGTAGAGGTCGCCGTTCAGCGAGCCGGTGCCGCCGAGGCCGGGGATCGTGCCGCCTTCGGTGAGGAAGGAGACCGCTTCGCCCCCCGGCGAGGCCTCCAAGGTGTTGAACTGGTCGCCGACGAAGCCGACGCCCTTCGGCGGGCGGCCGTTGGTGTCGGGCGGGGTGACGAGCTCGTAGGCGCGGCAGTCGGGCAGGAGCGCCGAGAAGCCGGTGCGCAGGGCTTCGTTTTCGCAGGCGTGGCTGACCGGGGCGTCGTTGTAGGTGGTGAAGGTGGCCTGTTCTTCGTCTTCGCCGCCGACCAGTTTGCCTTCTATTTCGACTTCGTTGTTGGCGACGATGCGGAAGCGGTATTCGGTTTCGGGCAAAAGCCCGCTGATCGCCGCTTTGACCACGGCTTCCTGTTCGGATGGCTGGATCGTGCCTTCGCCCGCCACCTGGGCGCCGGCGAAGCTGTTGGCGGCTTCTTCGTATTCGGCCTGGCTCAGGTATTCGAAGCGGTAGGTGGTGAGGCCGCCCCGCGGTTGGACGAGCGCCTGCAGTTCGGCTTCGTTGTTGCCGATGCCAGTGGCCATCGCCCCTTCCACGAGCGGGGGCTGGAGCTTGGGCGGCGAGTAGGCGAGAGCGCGGTTTTTGATCGAGGGGACGAAGAGGTAGCGGTGGTTGAAGGCGCCTTCGGCGTTGGAGACGGCGATCTGCAGCGGTTCGCCGCCTTCGAAGAGTTCGGGGCTGAGCGCCAGGGTCGAGACCGGTTCGTAGTCTTCGTTGAACTGGTAGACGTTTTTGCTCAGCTCCAAGTCGCCGACGAAGAAGTCGCCGCTCTCTTCGTCGACCGCGACCGAGATCCAGCCCTTGTGGGAGGCGAAGATTTCTGCCGATTCGGGGCCTGCGGGGCCTTTTACTTCTTCCAGCAGTTCGTGCGTGTCGGCGTCGAAGACCAGCACCCAGCATTCCGAGATCACGCCGCTCGGACATGCGCTCGCATACAGGCGGCGGCGCTGCTTGTCTAACGCGATGAATACGCTCACCTGTAGCTTCGGATTGGTGATCGTGGCTTTCAGTTCGTTGCCTTCGGCGGCGGAGCTGTATTCCTTGATCCCTCTTTCCGGCCAATCGACAAAGACGTGATCGTTGCCGTCCACTGCGATTCCGGCTTCGCTAGGTCCAGGTTCGGCTGCGATCAGTTCTCGTGGGCCGTATTCGATTTTGCCTTCAACTGGTTCGTAAGCTTTCGGTTTGAAGCGAGCAAATTCGCCGTCGTGACCAGGGCTCTGGTCAAAGACATAAAGAACGCCTTCGCTGTCGACGGCGAGGGCTTTGGGGCCGAATTCGTCTTTGACCTCGCCGATGAAGACGCCTTCAGAGCTGAAGAAGTCGACTCGCCCCTGTTTGCCTTCTTCGCTGCCATAGCTCGCCACGTACTCGTCGCCGAAGGAGTCGATCGCGATCCCCTGCGGCTTGGCGAAGGGTTTCGGCGGTTTCTTTTCAGGGCAGCCAGGGTCGGGGACCGGATCGGCTTTCGAGGTGCCGCAGCTGCCGGTGAGCGAGAGCTGGGCACTGAATTCGTAAGGGGGTTCTTCAGCGGCCATCGCCTGGGAAACGGCGACCAACCCCATCAGCAAGCAAGCAAAGCCCAAGCACATCGCCTGGGCACTCAGTCGAGTTCTAAGCCCCCTCATTGAAACCCCTTCCTGCCACAAAGCATCGTCCCCGTGCGCCTGAAGGCGCCTGCAGCCACGCTAGAGAGAAACTGAGAAGCTGTCAAGCGCCCCAGGGCCTCTTCGGGTGACAAAAAGCGCGGCCGCCCAAAGGCGGCCGCGCTTTCAATTCCGAAACCCAAGCTCGACTTATTTGTCGATGTTGAGGGTGTCCGGTTCGGTGATCACGTAAGCGCCTGTCCAGGCGGCGGAGGAGCCGCAGAAGACACCGCTTCTACCACCGGTCCGCGGGATCGTCGCGGAGATGTCCAGTGTCGCTGTTTTGCCCGTGGTGCTCGAGCCTGTAACGGTACCGAGCGCCGTGTTGTTGGTCTTGAAGATGCAGTGGGTTCCGACGAATTCCACTGTCACTTCGTTGTTGGTCCCCCGCAGGAGACCGTTGTTGCTGCCGGTCCCTTCAATCGAGAGTTCACCTTTGTTCAGCACGGTCACGGTCGCGTTGCAGGAGCTCCACGACAGGGCTTCAATTTTGCCTTCGACGTTGACGCCGGTCCCGCCAGCATTGCTCGTTTTGCCCGAGACGCTGGATTCTTTGCATTCGATGGCGCCGAACGGCGGGTCGAGGGTGACCGTCCCCTCGTTTTCGGAGACGATTTTCGTCCCCGAACCGAGGGTCGCGCCACCCGCGCCTGTGAGAGTCGTCGCCGAAGCGGTGCCGGCGAACGCCATCAGGGCGGCCGCGGCGATGGCCGCGAGGCCCATGAGCTTGAGATACTTCATTATTCCTCCATTCCGAGCGAAAGCTCGGTTTGTTGCGTTAACCCGGGGCGCTGTCCGCTGAGAGGGCGTCCCGGGACTTTTCCTGTCCGCTCAAGAGACGCGGACCTTTCGGAGAGCTTTCTAACACCCGGGTTCGCCATTGGTCAAGTGCCGGATGCCGGGGCAGCTGTTTCGGCCGGGATATAGGCCCCCACCACGGTTGACAGCCTGTCCAAAGGCGCCGCAGTTTCAGGGTGAAGGTGATGCATGGTGACTCAAGTCACCCGTACGACTCTGTCACCAGAGACTTGCCTTTTACACAAGAGATTTGGAAGCGGTGTGTCGATCGCGTCCCCCGGGTAGCTGGGCTGCGACATCGCGACCGCCACGAAACGGGGGAGGAGGGGTGGACGACGCGTGACGACGGAGATTTTGACCAAGACGCAACCCATTGAGAGCGGCGAGTGCGCCGCGGGCATCTCGATAGCGGAGACGCTGAGACTGCTCGGTGCCGGCGCGGCCGGAGCAATCCTGATGGCGCTGGGGGAAGGCTCGCTGCGGACCAAGGCGCTGACCGAACACGTGCCAGGGTATGCGCCGCGAACGGTCTACCGCTATGCCGGGCGGCTGGCGGAGCTGAACGTGATCGAGCGGGAAGAGCAGCCGGGGGTGCCGTCGAAGGTGGTCCATACGCTCACCCACCCTTGCGGGAGCGAGCTCTACGAACTGGTCGACCGGTTTGCATCGGCCTCGATGACCCGGCTTCCCGACGGCCGGATCGACGCCCATTCGTGGGCGTCCCTCGGCCTGCTCGCCGACCTCTGGGAGGCGGGGATGGTCGAGGAGCTGGCCTGCGACCCGAAGACCCCGACCGAACTTGCCCAGGGCCCCCACGAGCTCAGCTACCACCAGGTCAACCGGCGGACCGGCCTGTTCAAGACCGGCGGCTTCATCTGCGAGCTCGAGGGCGCCGCCCGCCGCCGCTACTACGCCCTGGCCGAGAAGACGCGACGGGCGATGGGCCTGATCGTCGGCATCGGGCGTTGGCGTCATCACCACGCCGTGGCGGAGGACGAAGAGGGGCTGACCCCCCCGGAGATGACGACGGCGCTGAAGGCGGCGCTGCCGCTGGTCCGGGCACCGCGGCACGCCGGCAAGTGCCTGCAGATCCAGGTGCTGAGAGACGACGAGGGGACTGGAGGGGAAGGCGAATCGGTCTGGGCCGACGTCGAGGAGGACGGGACGCTGCGCGGCTGTGCCAGCCCTACCCGAGAGGTCACCGGCTGGGCCCGCGGCAAGATCGGCGCTTGGACCCCGACCCTGCTCGACGGTCGCCCCCAGCATGTGCTGGTGGGAGGCGACGAGCAGCTGGTCGACGACTGCCTCGGCGCCCTCCACGGAGCGCTCTGGACGCCCGCCCCCGCCTAGCTCCGCTCAGCCGACCTCGGAAAAGGCCGGCTCCGGCTCGCCCTCCTGCTCCTGGGGAGTCGGCATCGCGGCCGGCTCCGGCGCTCGCAGGACGAACACCGCGATCGCGACGGCGATCGCCGCCAAGACGGCCCCGATGAGGTAGGCCACGTGGTATCCGGAGGTGAGGGCCGAGTGCAGGCTGTGGCCGTCGCTGAGGAGGGACTTCGTGCGCTCGCCCGAGAGGGTGGCCAGCACCGCGAGGCCGATCGCGCCGCCCACCTGCATGCTGGTGTTGACGAAGCCGGAGGCGAGGCCGGCGTCCTCCGGCGTCGCGCCCGACATCGCCAGGGTCATGATCGCCGGGAACGAGGTGCCGACGCCGACGCCGATCAGCAGGAACGGCGGCAGCAGGTCGGTCAGGTAATTGGCGTTAACCGGCGTGCGGGCGAAGAGCAGCAGCGCGACGACGACCATGCAGACGCCCGGGATCAGGGTGGTGCGCGGGCCGAAGCGCATGATCAGCTTTTCCGAGAAGCCGAGCGAGAGGGTGCCCATCACCAGCGTGGTCGGGAGGAAGGCGAAGCCGACTTCGAGCGGGCTGTAGCCGAGCACCCGCTGCAGGTAGAGAGCGCCGAGGAAGAACATCCCGAACATGCCGGCAACCAGCAGCGCCTGCAGGACGTTGGCGCCGGCGACGTTGCGCGAGCGGAACAGCCGCAGCGGCATCAGCGGGTTGGCGATCGTCGCCTGGCGGTGGATGAAGATCGCCAGCAGCGCGAGGCTGATCGCGCCGAGGGCGAGGACGCGGGTGTCGCCCCAGCCCCAGGCTTCGATCCGCAGGATCGTGAAGACGCCGAGCATCAGCGAGCCCGTGATCAGGGCGGCGCCGGGGAAGTCGGCCCCCTCGCTGAGGCCGATGCCCTCCCGGCCTTCGACCAGGCGCAGCGCCAGGTAGGCGGTGGCGATCCCGATCGGCAGGTTGATGAGGAAGATCCAGTGCCAGCTGATCGCGTCGGTGAGGACACCGCCGAGCAGCAGGCCGATCGAGCCGCCGGCGGAGGCGACGAAGCCGTAGACGCCGATCGCTTTCGCCTGGGCGGCCGGCTCCGGGAACATCGTGATGATCATTCCGAGGATCACCGCCGAGGCCATCGCGCCGCCGATTCCCTGGATGAAGCGGGCGCCGATCAGCATCTCCTGCGACTGCGAGGCGGCGCAGACCAGCGAAGCAGCGGTGAAGATCCCGAGACCGACCAGGAAGACGCGCCGCTGGCCGAGCAGGTCCCCCATCCGCCCCGCCAGCAACAGCAGCCCGCCGAAGGGGATCATGTAGGCGTTGACGACCCAGGCGAGGTTGCTCTGGGAGAAGTCGAGGCTGTCCTGGATCGTGGGCAGGGCGACGTTGACGATCGTCGCGTCGAGCACGATCATCAGCATCCCCGCGCAGAGGACGTAGAGGGCTAGCCAACGGGTTTTGTCGTTCTCGGTGGTGTTCATGCAGGTAGAGACCGGGCGGCGGAGGAAAACTCATCGCCCCCTGGCCAATTTAGCGAGACAGTGCGCTGGCTCTCTCTCCGGCACTGCCGAAGTGACTTTTTTCACCCGACGATGTTGTCACTCTCGGAGGTTTTGGTACTTCTAAGTATCCCTTAGGAAGGAACTATCCTGCCTCGCGCAACGGCTGAGGCTTTCTCACCTCGACACCGGGTTCGGTGCGAGCCTATAGGGGGCAGGATTGATCGGGGAGTCCGCGGCGAAGTCAGGAGCCGCAAAAGAAAAGAGAGTCGTGGCTCAGCTATCGACGCCGGGAGTGCTACGGCTTCTCGGCGCCGGCGCGAGCGGGGCGATCCTGATGGCTTTGGGCGATAGCGGCCTGCGGACGAAGGAGCTGACCGAACGGGTCCGTGGATACACGCCGCGCACGGTCTACCGCTATACGAGCAAACTGACCGAGATCGGGATAACCGAGCGCCACGAAGAGGCGGGTGTGCCTTCAAAAGTCACCCACAGCCTGACCAACCCTTGCGGGCGAGAGCTCCACGATCTGGTGGAGGCCTATGCGACCGCCTCTCTGAGCCGTTTGCCGAACGGGGAGATCGACGCCCATGCCTGGGGGTCGCTGACGTTGCTGGCCGACCTCTGGGAGGCGAGGATGATCGAGGTTCTGCACCGAGGGCCTCAGTCCCCGACCGAGCTCTCGCGTGGCCCCCACGGGCTCAGCTACCACCAGGTCAGCCGGCGCGCCAGCTTGTTCGCAATCGGCGGCTTCATCGAAGAACGGCAGGACAACGGGCGGCGGCGACGCTACGCCCTGACCGAAAGAGCGCGGCGGGCAATGGCGCTGGTCGCCGGCGTCGGCCGCTGGCGGCAGCGCCACCTCGTCGCAGAGGGGGAGATGGCGATGACCCCGGGCGAAGCCGCCTCGGCGCTGCGGACGGCATTGCCCCTGGTCGCCCTCCCCGAGCAGACGGGGAAGGGGCTCCAGATCAAGGTCGGCACCGAGAAGATACGGGTGCGGATCGAGGACCACGGCGGTCTCCGCGAGGGCGAGCCCCTCGTCCCAAACGTCGATGGAGAGGCGCGAGGGAAGGTGGAGGCGTGGCTCGATGCGCTCGTCACCGGATCGACCTCCGGCATCCGGACGGAGGGCGACTCGGCTCTCACCGAAACGCTTTTGTCGCACCTATATAGGGCGCTATGGGCGAGCGGGGAGCCGGAGCGGCAGTTGGCTCAGTCCGTTCCAGTCGCGTAATGGAGCTGACGACGACGTTGACGGTGCCCTCGCGGCGCTCAAGCCGGCCGCGGGCGCAGAGGAGGGGCGCCGTGCGGACGAGGGAGCGGTAGCGCTCGTAGACGGTCGGCGGCACGACCAGGTTGACCGAACCGCGCTCGTCCTCCAACAGAATGAAGGTGACGCCGTTGGCGGTCTCGGGGCGCTGGCGCGCGGTGACCATGCCGGCGAGCTCGACCGTCGAGCCGTCGTCGAGGCGGGAGAGGTCGGAGGTGCGGGCGAGTTTGGGGTCGAGCCCCCGGCGCAGCAACTCCATCGGGTGCTTCTCGACGCTCATCCCGGTCGAGCGGTAGTCGGCGACCATCGCCTCCCAATCGTCCAGCGGCTCTAGCTCGGGCGGTTGCGGTGGCTCGATCGGCAGCGCCAGCTGGGTGCTGCGGCCGGCGATGCGGCCGGCGCCGGTCACTCCCACCCGCCAGAGGGCCTCGCGGCGATCCTCCTCGCTTCCCGCGGGAATCCCGTCCAGGGCGCCGGCCCAGGCCAGGCGCTCGAGGCTCGGCAGGCCTGCGCCCGAGCGGGAGGCCAGCTCGGCGATGCCCCGGTAAGGGCCACCGCGTTCGCGCTCGGCGACCAGCGCCTCCATCTCATCGGCCCGCGTGCCCTTCACGTAACCGAGCCCGACCCGCACCTGCAACCCTCCGCGAACCCCCTCTTCGCACGGTGATTCGACGTGGCAGAGGACCTTGCTGCGGTTGGCGCAGGGCGGCGCCACGCGGATGCCGCGTCGCTGCGCCTCGTGCACGAGCGAGTTCGGGGGATAGAAGCCCATCGGCTGCTCGTTCAGCAGCGAGCAGAGGAACTCGGGGCCGTAGTGGGCGCGCAGCCAGGCCGACTGGTAGGCGAGCAGGCCGAAGGCGGCCGAGTGCGCCTTCGGGAAGCCGTAGCCCGAGAAACCCTGGATCTGGGACCAGACGCGTTCGGCGATCCGCTCCGAGACCCCGTTGGCGGCGGCGCCCTCGACGAAGCGCCGGTGGTGCTCGGCGATCGCCTCCTCCGAGCGCTTGCGGCTCATCGCCCGCCGCAGCCCCTCCGCCTCCGAGGAGCTGAAGCCGGCAAGCGCCATCGCCGCTTCGATCACCTGCTCCTGGAAGACGATCGTCCCCAGCGTCTCCTCCAGCGCCGGCTCCAGCAGCGGATGCTCGTAGGGGATCCGGTAGCTCGGGTCCTCCCGCAGCAGCTTCCGCCTTTCTATGTAGGGGTGGACGGCGCCGCCCTGGATCGGGCCGGGGCGGACCAGTGCCACCTGGACGATCAGGTCGTCGAGGTCGCGCGGCTGGGTGCGCGGCAGCATCTGCATCTGCGCCCGGCTCTCGATCTGGAAGACGCCGGTGGTGTCGGCGGCACGGATCGATTCGAAGGTCTCGGCGTCGTCGAGCGGGATCCGCGAGAGGTCGAGTCGCTCGCCGCGGGCGCGGCCGATCTCCTCGACGCAACGCTCGACCGCCGAGAGCATCCCCAGCCCCAGCAGGTCGATCTTGAGGAAGCCGGCGTCGGCGCAGGAGTCCTTGTCCCACTGGACCGTCTGGCGGCCCTTCATCGCCGCCGGCACGACCGGGCAGACGTCGATCAGCGGCCGGGTTGAGATCACCATCCCGCCGGGGTGCTGGGAGGAGTGCCGGGGCAGGCCCATGATCTCCCCGGCGAGCCCGAGCAGCGCCCGCCAGCGCGGCTCGGCGGCGCGCTGGCGCCCGAGCACGGCGACGAGGTCGCGCTCGACTTCCTCGGCGCCGCCGTGGAAGGGAACCGTCTTCGCCACCTGGTCGATCTCCGCCGCCGGCAGGCCGAGCGCCTTGCCGAGGTCGCGCACGGCGCCGCGGGGACGGTAGGTGGGGAAGGCGGCGACCAGGGCGGAGCGATCGGCGCCGTAGCGCTGGTGCACGCGCGGGATCAGCACCGCGCGGATGTCACGGGGAAAGTCGAGGTCGATGTCCGGCATCGAGGTCGTTTCCTCGTTGAGGAAGCGACCGGAGAAGAGGCCGGCCGCGACCGGGTCGACGTGGGAGAGGCCGGTCAGGTAGCAGACGATCGAGCTGACGCTGGAGCCGCGTCCCCGGCCCGGGGGCAGGACGTTGCGGGCCGACTCGGGACCGCGCACCTCGGCGGCGACCTCGCGCGCCAGCTCGAGCAGGTCGCGGTGGAGGAGGAAGAAGCCGGAGAGGCCGAGGTGGCGGATCGTCCCCAGCTCCTCGTCGAGGCGCGCTTCGGCCTCGCGGCGGTGGCGGCTGCCGGCGTAGCGCTCGCCGAAGCGGTGGGCGCAGACGCGGCCGAGCTCGGCGTCTGTGCCGCTCTCCTCGCTGCCGGGATAGCGGTAGTCGAGCTGCTCGGTGAGGTCGAAGTGGAGTCGCTCGGCGAGGCGCTCGGTCTCGGCGACGGCCTCCGGGTATTCGGCGAAGCGGGCGGCCATCGCCGCCGGCGGGGCGAGGGAGGAGGTCGAGTTGCCGCGGCGGCGGGGCTCGGACTCCTCGAGCGTCTCGCAGAGGCCGATCGCCACCAGCGCGTCCTGCAGCGGCGCCCGGCTGCGGTCGTGGGAGTGGACGTTGCCGGTGGCGACGCTGGCAACGCCGAGGCGCTCCGCAAGCAACGCCAGCCAGCGGTTGCGAGCCCGGTCCCGCCGCCAGTAAGGCCGCTGCAACTCGATCCGGAACCGCTCCCGCCCGAAGGCACCCAGCAACCGCCGAGCCACCCGCTCCCCCTCGGCGGTCTCCCCCCGCTCGAACGCTCCCGCCACGGCCCCATCCCGCGCGCATCCCGACAAGCAGACCAACCCCGCCGCGTGCTCCTCCACCTGCTCCAGCGTCGCCCACGGCTGCATCGGCGTTCGCGGCGTGTTGTCCCGCGTATGCGCATGCGCCAGCGTCAGCAACCTGCACAGATTCCGATATCCGACTGCGTCTTCTGCCAGCAGCGTGATGTGAGCGTCCCTGCCGCAGCCCACCGTCAACTCCGCACCGGTGATCGGCCGGATCCCCAACCCCTTGCAGGCATGGGCGAACTCCATCGACCCCCACACCCCGTCGTGATCGGTCAGGGCAAAGGCCGGATACCCATGCGCCGCGGCGGCGGCCGCCAGCTCCAGCGGCGTCGAAGCCCCGTCGAGGAAGGAGAAGGCCGAGTGCGCGTGCAGCTCTACGTACATGCCGGCCCCTAGCTAGGCCCGCTGCCGGTACCAGCGCCCACCATCGGCGCGGCGAAAGACGGTGAGGGCGCGGCCGTCGCCCAGCGCCAGCTCGAAGTAGTGGCGGCGCAGGGGCCGCGGCGTCCACCAGCGGTCCTCCACCAGCCACTCCTCGCGGACCGCTTCGACGGCCACGTCACCAACCTCTACGGGGGCGCCGCGGGGGTCGGCTCGAACCGCCACCGGCTCGGGGGCGTAGAGACGGCGTAGCCCTGGCATCAGGTCTCCGGGAAGGGGGTCAGCAGGGCCCAGCGCTCGGGGACTCGCGAGGTGGAATCGATCGGGAGGATCTTCAGCAGCGCCTCCGCCCCCTGGGCGGCCCTGACCTCGCGGACGGCCGCCCCCAGCCGGCGGCGGCGCGGCTCGTTGCCGCCCACCGAGAGCTCGAGCTGATCGCGGGCGGGAGGGCCGAGGCCGATCGCCCGCAACCGCAGCGCCGTCGCCGGCCCCGGCAGCTCCTCGAGCCGGGGTGCGAGGACGTTGCGCAAGGCCCGCGGGGAAGCGCTGGGCCGCCCCAGCCCCTGCTCGATGCTCCAGCTGCCGCCGGCGGCGAGGCGGGCACCGAGGCGGAGGCCGAGCAGGGTCCTTCCCCCTCGCCGGGGGGCCGCCAGCAGGCGGTCGATCAGCAGCTCGAGGGCGCGGTCGAGCTGGCGCCCGGCGGTTCCTTCCGGCAGCTCGATCTCCTCCGCCAGCTCCTCGTGCGGGACCCGCGGGCGCAGCGGCGCCTCCTCGCCTCGGCAAAGCCGCAGCGCCTGCAGCCCCAGCGGACCGAAGCGGTCGGCGACCTGGTCGGCCGAGAGACGCCCCAGCGCCGGCAGCGTCTCGATCCCGAGGCGCCGCAGCGCCTCGATCAGCTCGTCGGCCTCGCGCTGGGAGACGTCGAGGCGCGAGCGCAAGGCGGTGACGGGTACCGGATGCGTCCAACCACCCGCCGCGAGGAAAGCGGCAAAGCGCGTGCGTCCGGTGCCGAGCGCCGTGCCCTCGCCGGCCGCGCGCCGGGCCGCTGCCAGGACGCCACTCGTCTCGCCCCCATAGAGGCCGCGCAGGCCGTCGACGGCGAAGAACGCCTCGCCCGACTGCTCCGACTCGACCGCGGCGCCGAGCGCCTCCAGCGCCCGGACCATCGACTCGGTCGCCTCTGCTGCGGCAACCGGGTCGTCAAGAGCGGCGCGCCCGGACCGAGGCCCCCCGGCACGGTCCGGGCGCGGGGGAGTCGCCAAACGTGTGTCGATGACGCAGGCGATCTCCATACGAACATATGTTCGGGTTCATGTTCGCAGATTTCAAGCGCCCTTGCGGCGAACCGCAAGCTTCTTAACCTTGGCGGGGCTCAGTCGTCGCGAGCCACCCTGGCCGCCTCGGCGCTGCCGAGATAGGGCGTCAGGGTGAACTCGACGAGGTCGGGCAGCAGCGCCTCGAGCTCCTCGGTGCGATCGGCGAAGATGCGGCGGGAGATCAACGAGACCATGCCGCCGACGAGCGCCTCCTCGGTGGTCGGCGAAAGCCCCGCCAGCACGTCGGCGGAGCGTCCCTCTCTCCCCGCCTGGAAGTAGGGCACGAGGCTCTGGATCGCCGCGTCGTAGCGCTCCACCACCACCGGTCCAGCGACCAGGGCCTCGACCATGCTGAGGCGGGCCAGGTGTGGCTCGGCGGCGAGGAACTCCAGCATCGCCCTGATCCCGGCCTTGATCGCCTGTGGCCACTCCTCCTCTTCGTCGAACGCCTTCCCCACCCGCTCGCGCAGCTCCGCCATCACACTGTCGTAAGCGGCGACGAAGCACTCGTCCTTGCTGCTGAAGTGCTCGTAGAAGGTGCGGCGGGAAACCGCCGCCTGGCTGGTGATGTGGGCGATCGTCGTGCCGGCGTAGCCGTGCTCGGACACGGCCTCGGCGAGACCGGCGATCAGTCGCTCGTATTGGTTGCGCGAGACGAACTCCCGCGGCAACCCGTGTCGTCCCGGCGGCAGCCGGGAGAGCTCAGGCGGATACTCGGGCGACTCGGCCGAGGAGGGCTTGAGGGGCTCGTTCAAGAGAATCGACGATACCGATCTGGGCGATTGCATCTGAAATTGGCTAATTAGCCAGTTCTTTGCGAGATAGACAAATTCTTCGCACCTTCTACCCCGAGATACGGGGCTAGAACGAACTCCGCCAGATCGGGGAGGATCTCTTTGACGTCGGCGTCCTCAGAGCGAAGCAGACGCTGGTGGACGATCCAGAACACACCCCCGACGATCGCTTCCTCCAAGCTCTCCGGCAAGTCTTTCCCGTATGGCGAGACATCGCGTCCAAGTTTGAACAGGGAGACGAAGGACCGCAAGCTCTCCTGCTGCTGCTTCACGGCAGCCGGTCCGGCCACCAGCGACTCCACCACGCAGGTCCTGGCGAGGGCGGGCTCCTCGGCCACGAAGTCGAGGAGCGCGGCGAGGCCGGCGACAACCCTCGCAGGCCAGTCCTCGATATCTCCGGCAGCCTCGACCACTCGCTTCAAAGCGCTTTCCATAGCCACTTGCTGGGCTGCGAGAAAGCACTGCTCTTTGCTGGAGAAGTTGTCGTAGAAGGTGTTGCGAGCGATCCCCGCCCGCTTCACGACGTCGGCCACCGTGACCGCGTGATAGCCGCGCTCGGCGACCTCGGCGGAAAGCGCGGCAACGATCCGGGCGCGCTGGTGCTCGACCACGAACTCCCGCGCGAGAAGCTGCCGCCCTGGAAGTGGACGGCTTGTTGATTTGGACGCCACGAACGAAAGCGTACCGCACCGCGATCCTTGGCTTATTTTTCGCCGCAAACGGATACCTTTAGGTACCGAAAGGTAGACAAGCTGTTCTTCCATCCATCTCGACCGGACGGGAATTTGACTGGAAAGCGTGAGCGCATCCTGCTGGGGATGCTCGAGGCAGTGGGGAGCCAGGGGTACGAGACCACCTCGGTGCAGGACGTGATTTCCGGGGCGGGGCTCTACCGCCAAGCCTTCTACGACTCCTTCGAAGACAAGAAGGACTGCTACCTGCAAAGCATCGAGGCCGGCTTCGCCTGGATCGAGCTGGCGATGCGGGAGGCGGCGGCGGGAGAGGCCACCTGGCGGGGAGGGCTGCGGAGGGCGCTCGCCGGGCTGCTCGGCTTCCTCGACGAGAAGCCGATGGTGGGGCGGGCGCTCCTGGTCGAGGTCCACGCCGCCGGAGCGCAAGCGGTGGAACGGCGGGCAGAAGCGATGGGGCGGGCGGCGGCGATGATCGACCTGGCGCGGGGAGAAGGCAGCGAGGGCGCGCCGTCGATCTCAGCTGAAGCCGTCGTGGCGGGAATCCTGGCGGTCCTTCATATCCGTCTCACGGGGGAGGTCGACACCGCCTTCTCCCCCCTACTGCCGGAGCTGATGTACCTGGCCGTGCTCCCTTTCTTCGGCCCCGAGGCGGCGGCGGCCGAGATGCAGGCCTCCGGCTAGACGCCTTTCCCGTGGCGCCCCTCGCCGGCAGCGAAGCGGGCGGCGCCCCGGGCCGCAACCTCGAGCACCTCCCTGCCCAGCCGACTCTCCAGCTCGAGCCCCTCGGCCAGCGGCAGACCCGCCCCTTCGAGCGCGGCGCGGCGGTCGGCCAGCATCGTCTCCTGGGGGAAGGAGGCGAGCCTCTCAGCCAACTCCAGCGCTCGCTCCAGGTGGGTGCCGGGGGCGGCGATCTCGTTGACCAGGCCGATCCGGTGGGCCTCCTCCGCCTCGACCGGCCGCCCGGTGAGGATCATCTCCAGCGCTCGTCCCATCCCGACCACCCGCGGTAGGCGCTGGGTGCCGCCGTCGATCAGCGGCACCCCCCAGCGCCGCTCGAAGCAGCCGAAGACCGACTTCAGGGTCGCGATACGCAGGTCGCACCAGAGGGCCAACTCGAGGCCGCCGGCCAGGCACCAGCCGTCGATCGCCGCCAGCGTGGGCTTGGACGGGGTGAGGCGGGTGATCCCCTCGGGGCCGGCCGGATCGGTGACGTCGAGATCGAGGGCCTTGAGGTCGGCGCCGGCGCAGAAGGCCTCGCCACCCGCCCCGGTGAGGATGAGGACCCGGGCGCCGTCGTCCGCCTCGAACTCGTCCAGACTCTGCCGTAGCCCCCGGGCCGTTGCGCCGTCGATCGCGTTGCGCCGCTGCGGCCGATCGATCGTCAGCACCGCGGCGGCTCCCTGCCGTTCGTAGCGCACCTCGTCGCGGCTCATTCGCAGATCGTTCCACAGGGGAAGCGGGCGGGCTAGTCGGCGCGCGACTCACGGGGTTCGCGACGACGCCCGGCTCCCCGAGAATGCGCCCCGGTCGCCGATCTTGGAAGGGCAGGACCCCAAGACCGCCTGCAACGTTAGGCGTCCGGGCGGACAACGAAAAAGCAACCGAGGATGACGCTCGTTGCCTGCCTTGCGCGTAGCCTTCGCGCTCAGAAGCTCGTGGCGTCACCTTCGAGACTCGCTCCCACTTGGCTTCCGCGGGACCGGTCTCTCTCGGTCGCAAGACGACGGTACTCCTCGCTCGCTCCCGGCGCCAGGGGTGTCGGCTGAAGCAGTCCGCAAAGAGCGATAAGTTCACCTTCGAGGCACGGGTGAAGTCCTGATCTGACTGGGGACGGCTACTCTCGTCCCGTGCGGATTGACGAAATCATCGCTGAGCGGCGGCCGACGTTCTCGGTCGAGTTCTTCCCGCCGAAGACGGCGGAGGCGACCGAGCAGCTCTACGAGACGGCGCGCGAGCTGCGGGCGCTGGAGCCCGACTTCGTCTCGGTCACCTACGGGGCCGGCGGCTCGACCCGGGACGGGACGGTCGAGATCACCGCGGCGCTGAAGGACGAGATCGGGTTCGAGACGATGGCCCACCTCAGCTGCGTCGGCGAGACGACCGAGGGGCTGGCGACGACCCTTGACCGGATCGAGGCGGCGGGGATCGAGAACGTCTTCGCGCTGCGCGGCGACCCGCCGCGGGGCCAGGAGGACTTCGTCCAGCCCGAGGGCGGGCTGGGGAGCGCGGCCGAGCTGGCCGCCTTCATCTCGGCCGGCTGGAGCTTCGGGATCGGCGGCGCCTGCTTTCCCGAGGTTCACCCCGAGGCGCCCGACCTCGAGACCGACCTGCGCTACCTGAAGACGAAGGTCGACTCCGGCGCCGGCTTCCTGATCACGCAGCTCTTCTTCGACAACCAGGTCTACTTCGACTTCGTGCGGGCGGCGCGGGCGCAGGGCATCGAGGTGCCGATCCTCGCGGGCGTGATCCCGGTCGCCACCTTCGCCCAGACGAAGCGGATCTGCGAGCTCTGCGACGCGACGATCCCGCCGGCGCTGGAAGCGGCTTTCGAGGCCGCCGGGGGCGATCCGGAGCGGGAGTTCGAGCTGGGGATCGCTTACGCGGCGCAGCAATGCGCCGAGCTGCTGATCGCCGGGGCGCCGGGGGTCCACTTCTACGCGCTGAACCGGGCGCCGGCGACGCGGGCGGTGCTGGGTGCGCTGAAAGCGTCGCGGCCGTGGGAGCGGGTACGGGGCGACGCCGCCGAAATGGAGCCGGCCGAATAGGCTTTGGTCACTCATGGCCGACGGCGGGAAAGATCGGGAGCGACTCCGGCAGGAGCGAATCGCCAACGAAAAAGGCGAGCAGCGCTCAAACCGCAGCCGGATGATCATCGGCTACGCCGTGATCTCGACCTTGGTCCTGGTGGTCGCGGTGGTCGTCTTCATCCTCGCCAGCGGCGGCAGTGGGAATAGCAACGGTGGCAGTGGAAAGAGCGGCGAAAAGGACGAAGGCGGCGCCCACGTCAACGTCGACTCCGCAGTCGGCTCGACCAATGGGGTCCATCCCGACGAACGAGCCGGCATCGTGCCGCCGCCGGTCAAGGTGCCCAACCTGCAAGCGGCGGCCAAACAGGCCGGGTGCGAACTGAAGCTGGAACTCAAAGACGAGGGCCACGAACACATCCCGGTGGGCTCGTCGGAACCGAAATACGAAACGAATCCCCCGACCTCGGGCCCGCATGTCGTCCCGCCCTACCAGCAGGCCGACGGCGCCTACAGCGAAATGCCGGAACCGATCGACTTCGTCCACTCGCTCGAGCACGGGCGGATGGAGATCCAGTACGCGCCGAAACTGCTCGAAAAGGGCCAGCTGGAACTGAAGGGTCTCTACGACACGATGTACGGGGCGACGCTGCTCTTCCCCAACGAAAAAATGCCCTACGAAGTAGCGGCGACGACCTGGACCAACATGCTCGGCTGCCCGACCTACAAGGGCGCGATCACGCTGGACGCGATCCGCGACTTCGGCAAGGCGACCTGGGGCAAGTACGGCGGCGAGGAAGTCTTCGCGTTCACCTTCACCGGTCCGACGCCGGCGGAACCGCAAGAACCCTGAGGCCAGCCGCAGCCGATCAGGCGCGGTAGGCGGGAAAGAAGCCGCCGGCATCGCGGCCGGCGCTGAGCCGCTCGTACTTCTCGCGGTCGCAGACGAGCTCCGAGGTGAGCCAGGCCTGCTGGCGGTTGGCGAAGCCGCGCTTGAACTCCTCCAGCGCATCGCCGGGGGCGATGCCGCCGCCGAGGTTGAGTGGGAGGCCGAGCTCGGCCGAGTGCTCGACGAGGCGGGTGACGACGTTCTTCATCGGGGCGCTGCGCAGGTGGAAGTCGGCGCTGCCGCTGAGGTAGTAGTGGAGGAAACCGTCGCTGACCACGGCGATCGATGCGGCGGCGAGGTCGCCATCGGGGCCATGGACAAGAGCGAGCCAGGTGCGCTCGGCTTCGAGGATGCGATCGAAGTAGGCGAGCCCGAAGAAGTACTGCCCAGCGGCCCCCGTGCGCCGCATCGTCTGCTCGTAGACCTCGTTGAAGCCCGAGCGCTGCTCAGCACTCGTCTCCCCTCCCGGCACCAGCTCCAACTCATATCCCGCTTCGAGATTGCGCCTGACCTGCCGACGATCGCTGGGCCGACTTTTCGGCGGCAGCGCCGGATCAGCAATCTGAACCACATTGCGCTCGGTGGCTTCGTCCAAGGGCGACGGCCCGAGCGTATGTCGAAGGAAGACGCTGACGAGTCCCGTCCTCGAGAAATCAACCGCGGCTGGATCGAGGGTCGGGTGCACTCCCGTACGGACACTCCCCAAAGCGAGCGAAGCGAGCGCGTCCGGTAGGGAGTGCACCCGACCCTCCCCACCAACCACCCCCGGATATCCGTAGGGAGAGATTGCGTCGCGCTCGTCAGTCCCGGGGATCTCTCGGACGAGCAGTGGCGCCAGCAACTCGGCGTCGTTGGCTTCAATCCGCAGCGTGTGGGTGGCGTCTTCGGCGTCGAGGAAGGGACGGGAACGGAAGAACTCGGCGGAGACCGCCGCCTCGCCGCGGTCCTCGATCAGCTCCGCCCTGGCAGTGCTCACCGCAGCAGGTCCGCGGCGGCGGCACGGAACTCGTCCGGGAGCACGCCCCATACCTCGCAGTCGTCGGGCGGACCGTCGCGGCGGGCGAGATGGGCGCGCATCGTCCCCTCGTGCTTCCAGCCGAGCCCGGCGACGGTCTTCTTCGCCACCTCGTTGCGGGCGGGGATGCGGCCGTAGACGCGGTGGGCGCCGTACTCGTCGAAGGCCTTGGCGATCGTCAGCGCCTCGGCGCGGCGGCCGACCCCCTTGCCGCGGACGTCGTCGCCGATCATGGCGCCGAGCTCGGGTGCGGTCTGGCGGAAGAGGCCGTAGAGGGCGGTGAAGCCCACCGGCTCCTCGTAGCCCTCGACCTCGATCGCGAACTTGCGGTCCTCGCCGGAGTCGTCCATCGCCCGCCGCGTCCAGGCCTCGGCCTGCTCCAGCGTGAACTCGTCCCGCTGCTCCATCAGCGTCTGCGTCGCCTCCGGGTTGTTGAACCAGCGGTGGACAGCCGGCGCATCGGCTTCCTGGAATGGCCGCAGGCTCACCTCGGGACGGTCGCTCACGCGGCGAAGACTAGTCGCGGGAGCCGGGAATACGATTGACGGATGGCGAGAGAGCGGGAGGGGCGCATTCGCAGCGCAGCCGAGCGAAAGCTCAGCCTGCCGGCGAAGCACTTCGACGCCGTTTACACGGTCGTGGCCCACCGGCGCACGGCCTTCGACACCTTGATGTGGCAGGTGCCCGCCTTGGGTCTAGCTGCTCAGGCCTTCCTCCTGACTATCGCCTACGGCTCGAAAAGCAGCGTAATTGCCCGCTGTATCGCCGGCGGTCTGAGTGTCGTCGTCGCGCTGGTTGCGATTCAGACCATGCTCAAGCACCGGGCGAACGAGAAAACCGACAACCTCATCCTCAAAGAGCTGGAGTCGGCAGTCGGCATCTGGATTGGCTCCGGCCACAACCCGCACGACTCGCCGGCGGTGCGGGGAAAGGCGATCCAGAACGACCTGATCGTGGACCGTCTCGCACGGGGCCGATCCGTGACCCTTTGGGTGACGAGCCTCCTCTGCTTCGCAGCTGCAGGGTTGACGGCAGTCGTACTCGCGATCTGTGACGCCTCGCTTCTGAGCGGCTGAAGCGATCAGTCGGGGGCCAGGCCTTGGCCCGTCACCACGAGCCAGGCGGTCTTGGCGAGGATGCGGAGGTCGAGGGGGAGGCTGCGGTGGTCGACATACCAGACGTCGAGCTCGATCCGCTCCTCCCAGGGGATGCCGGCGCGGCCCTGGACCTGGGCCCAGCCGGTGATCCCGGGCAGCACCTCGTGGCGGCGTTTCTGGTGCGGCGTGTAGGCCTCGACCTGGGTCGGGATCGTCGGGCGGGGCCCGACGATCGCCATCTCGCTGCGCAGGACGTTGACCAGGTTGGGGAGCTCGTCGAGCGAGGTGCGGCGAAGGAAGCGGCCGGGGCCGGTGACGCGAGGGTCGTCACGGTAGACCACCTTGCCGACGCCGACCGGGTCGGAGCCCTGGACCATCGTCCGCAGCTTCCACATCTCGAACTCGCGGCCGCCGAGGCCGACGCGGCGCTGGCGGTAGACCACCGGGCCGGGGCTGGTCAGCTTGATCGCGATCACCGCGATCAGGAGGACGGGCGAGAGGATCGCGAGGGCGAGGGCGGCGATGAGAATGTCGAGGGCGCGCGGCATCAGCGGGTCCCCTCCGTCTTCTCCCAGCGACCGCCTGGACCGTGGCGGAGGCGGTCCCAAAGGCCGGCGGCGATCGAAGCGGTGGTCAGCGCGTAGTAGCGGGCGATGCGGAAGGGGGCGATCGGGACCGAGCGACCGAGCAGGGCGGCGGCGATAAAGGCGAGCTGGAAGACGAAGGCGAGGTCGTAGAACCAGCCGGCGCCGAGCAGGAAGGCGTTGGCGATGAAGGCGACGAGGTGGAGGAGGGGGCTGAGGTAGCGCAGCAACCGGTGCGAGGCGATCTCGAAGGCGAACAGCGGCGGGTAGCCCCGCGGGGAGAGCATCCCTTCGCCGACGACGATGTCCCAGAGGCCGAGCATCATCCGGCGTTTGCGGGCGAACTCGCCCTCGATCGTCGGCACCATCTTCTCCTCGGCGCGGGCGCCGGATGCGTATACAGAGCGGCGGCGGCGCTTGGCGAGGAGGAAGGGGAAGCTGAGGTCGTGGCTGCCGGAGGCCGGCAGCGGGATGTAGGCGTCGCGGCGGACCGCGTAGATGGCGCCGTTGCCGGCGGTGACGCCGCCGAGCGCCGACTCCATCTCCCGCACCGCCATCTCGTAGCGCCAGTAGGCGCCCTCGAGGTTGTTGCCCTCGGGGTCGAGGAAGCGGACCTGGCCGCAGACGTAGCCGACGCCCGGGTCGGCGAAGGGGGCAACGAGGCGGCGCAGCGCGTCGCGGCTCCAGACGCTGTTGGCGTCGGAGAAAGCGAAGACGTCGCCGGCCGCCTGCTCGGCGGCGGCGTCGAGGGCGGCGACCTTGCCGCCCGGCGGCAGCTCGAGGACGAGGCTGGCGCCGGCGGCGCGGGCCCGCTCGGCGGTGGCGTCGCTGGAGCCGTCGGAGGCGACGATCACCTGCAGCCGCTCGCGCGGGTAGTCGAGCGCGAGCGCGTTGGCGACTTTCGCCCCGATTACCTCCTCCTCGTCGTAGGCGGGAATGATCAGCGAGACCGTCGGCAGCTCCCCCGCTGCATCGTTTCCACCTTTGTCCTGCCTATAGCGAGGAGAAGGGTGGAAACGACGATGGCCCCCGCGGAGGCGGAGGAGGGTTGCCAGGACCAGGGGGTAGCCGAGGTGGGTGTAGACGAGCAGGACGGCGCTAAGCCAGAAGAGGATCGCGGCGAGGGTGGTCATGCGCGGGCCTCCAGCAGCTCGCGGTAGAGGTCGAGGGTGAGGCGGGCCGCCTCGTCCCAGGAGAAGGGGCCGGCGGCGGCGCGGGTCGCGGCGGCGGCGAGCTCGGCGCGGGCGGCTTCGTCGCCGATCAGCTCCTGGAGGGCGGCGGCGAGCGCCGCGGTGTCGCCGGGCGGGACGAGGCGGGCGGCGCCGGTCGCGGCCACCTCGGGGAAGCCGCCGACCGCGCTCAGTACGAGCGGCTTGCCGAAGGCGAGGGCGGTGTAGAGGACGCCGGAGTGCTCGGCGTCGAGGTAGGGGAGGACGACGAGGTCGGCGCGGCGGAAGATCGCCGGGATCTCGGCGTCCTCGACGAAGCGGGTGACGAAGCGGACGCGGCCCTCGGCCTCGGCGGCGAGCGCGCGCAGCGGCTCGACCTCCATCCGCGGGTTGCCGACGATCCAGAGCTCGGCGCCCCTTACCTGGCGGAACGCTTCGAGCACGTTCTCGATCCCCTTGTAGGGGCGGAGCAAGCCGAAGGAGAGGACCACCGGCCCCTCGGCGCCCTCCAGCTCGGCGGGCAGCGGCTTCTCCTCGGGCAGCCTGGTCAGGTAGTCGAAGGCGGCGTGGGGGATGACGCGGACCTTCTCGGGGTCGAGGCCGACCTCGTCGCGGAGGCGGGCGGCGCCGTGCTCGGAGTGGGCGACGACCGCGTCCATCGCGCCGAAGACGCGGCGGGCGGAGCGGACCGCACGGCGGCGCGGCTGCGGGGGCAGGATGTAGTGGGCGGTCATCAGCCGCGGCCGGGTCGGCGGCAGCAGGCGGACGTCGAGCGGCGGGATCGTCAGCCATTGGTAGTGGACGACGTCGGCGCTCGCTTCGCGGCGGAAGCGGAGCATGTCGCCGAGGTGCTCTGCCGTCTTGAACGGGAGGCGCCCCCGCGCCCCGAGCCCGCGGGCGGCGCTGCGGCGGTAGAAGCGCTCGTCGACCTCGTAGCCCTCGGCCGGCGGCACCGGCCCGTAGAGGAAGCGGGTGGTCAGCAGCTCGACCTCGGCGCCAGCGCGGGCGAGCGCGGCCGCGAGGGCGCGGTCGTAGGGCGGCGTGAACGCGGAGGGATCGACGAGTTGGACTTTCATTTTGGAAAGCGGTACTTACCGGTAAGCGGAATCAAACGGTGCGATTATCGTGCCCTTCTTGGCGCCCACGCTCTCCTACTGCGTCGTGAACACGAATGGCCGCGCGTACCTGCTCGCCTGCCTGGCGGCGATCGAGCGCACGCACCCCGCCGGAGTGGAGCGCGAGGTCCTCGTCCTCGACAACGCCTCCGAGGACGGCTCGGCCGAGGCGGTGCAGGCGCTCGGCGGCGAGATCCGGCTGATCGCGCTGGAGCGGCGGACCGGCAAGGCCGAGAACGACTCGACCCTGATGCGGGAGGCGCGCGGCAGGTACTGCCTGCTGCTGAACGAGGACTCGGAGCTGCGGCCGGGAGCGGCGGCGGCGCTGCTCGCCGCCCTCGACGCCGACCCGAAGGCGGCGGCCGCGACGGCGCAACTGCTCGACTCCGCCGGTCGCGCCGTCCCCTGCGCCTGGCGCTTCCCCGGGGTGGGGACGGCGGCGGCCGGGGCGCTGTTCCTGCACCGCTGGCTCACCGTGCAGAGCAAGGGGGCGGAGACCCGCTGGGTCGACTGGGGGCAGTCGAGCGCGCTCCTGGTCCGGCGCGAGGCGGCCGAGGAAGTCGGCTTCATGGACCCCGACTTCTTCGTCTACTACGACGAGTGCGACTTCGCCAAGCGCCTGGCCGAGGCCGGCTGGCACTCGCTCTTCGTCCCCGCCGCCGAGGCCGTCCACCACGACCAGCTCTCGACCGACCTCACCAAGGGCCTGCCCCGGATCGTCGAATTCCACCGCAACCGCGACCTCTACATGCGAAAGCACCACGGCCCCGCCGCGGCCCTCGTGGTCCGCGTCCTCACCGCTTGGTCCTACGTGCTGCGCGCCCTCGCCGCAACCTTCCTCCCCAGCCAGCCCGCCCGCGTCTACTGGGCTCACGCAAAGCAAGCCCTGTTACCCGGCCGCGGCGAATCGATCCGCGACCGCGCAGGGTGAGCTAGAGACGCGTGTCCTCGTCCATTCGCTCGGCCTCGTAGACCTCGGGGATCTGTCCGTCCACTGCCGCAGGCTGAGCGCGCAGGGAAGCGATACCGGCGAGGACCGCTCCGGGGTGGCGGAGGCGGGCGAGCCAGCGGCGCTCGCCCGCGGTGAAGAAGCCGGAGGCGAGGAGGGCCATAGGGTAGGCGGCGAAGAGGGCGAGGCGGATCAGCAGGCCGGCGGCGCCGGCGGTCGGGACCAGCAGTTCGCCGGCGCCGACCAGGATCGCCACGGTGGCGACGACTCGCAGCAGCCGGCCCCACTCGTAGGGCACCGGGAAGAGGCGCTGGGTGAAGCCGTACATCAGCCCCAGCACGACCAGGTAGGAGGCGACGAGGGCGAGGCCGGCGCCGACGATCCCCAGCGGCGGCACCAGCAGGAGGTTGAGGACGACGTTGGCGACCAGCGCGCCGAGCGCCGCCGGGAAGTTGAACTCGGTGCGGCCGGTGCGGCCGAGGATCACGACCAGCACCAGGTAGAGCGCGTAGAGGGTGACGGCGGTGGAGACCAACCCGATCGCTTCGTAGGAGTGGAAGAACCTGGGGTCGGCGAGCGCCCGCACGATCCAGCGCGAGAACAGCCACATGCCAGCGACGATCCAGGCGCAGCCGGCGGCGAACAGGGTGACAACGGTGGCGTAGACGCCGCGGGCCTCGTCGTCGTCGCGGATCGAGTAGGCGAGCGGCGGCCAGGCGAGCTGGAAGCCGCGGACGAGGACGTTGACCGCCTGCGCGAACTTCACCGCCAGCGAGTAGAGGCCGGCCTCGGCGAGGCCGAGGGTGCGGACGATGATCAGGCGGTCGACGAAGTTGAGCAGGTAGAGCGAGACCTCGGCCGGCATCGTCGGCAGGCCGAAGCGGAAGAGGCGGCGCAGCAGGGCGCGGTCGAAGCGCAGCGAGAGGCGGCGCCACTGCAGGACGATCAGGCCACCGACGAAGGCGGCGCCGGTCGCGTAGCTGCCGATCAGCAGGCCCCGGGCGCCATCTTCGAAGCCGACGACGAGGACGACGGTGAGGGCGATCGTGGCGAGGACGTTGAGGATCGTCGTCACGAAGTAGGCCCGCGCCCGCTCCTCGAGCCGGAACAGGGTGAGCATGAACTCGGACATCGTCAGCACCCAGAGGCCGCCGATCGCGATCCGCGTCAGGGCCGGGTCCGAGTGCTTCAGGAGCGCTTCGGAGATCGGTCCGGCGAAGGGGAGGAGGACGAGGGCGGCCAGCGTCGAGAGCCAGAAGAGGCCGGCGAAGGTGCTGCGGACGACCGCCGCCGGGTCCTCGTCGGCCTGGTAGTAGAAGCGCAGGATCGCCTCGATCAGGCCGAGGCGGACGACGATGCTGGCGGTGACGACGCCGACGAAGAGGATTTCGGCGGCGCCGTAGTCTTCCGGGCTCAGGTACCGCGTGTAGAGCGGCAGCAGCGCGACCGCGATGACTTTGGAGAGGATGCTCGCGGCCGTGTAGGCGGCGCCCGTCGTCGCCAGCCGGCGCAGGTATCCGGACATGCGGGGACCCTACGCGGGGTCGCGGACTGCGGGCGCCGTGGCGAGGGAGGTGCCGAGGGCGAGGAGGACCCAGGTGATCGGGTCCTCGAAGAAGCCGGCGTAGGCGAGGGTGTGGACTAGGAGGGCGACAAAGGTTGCTAGGACGGCTGCCCTAGCCGCGAGGGACGGGGGGGCCAAGCGGGCGGGTCCTGTCTCCGATCGGGGGCTCTCCCTACCGGGAGAGTCCTCCCGATCGTCGCCACCCGCCCGAGGAGCCTTTGCCCAGAGACCGCTGCCCAGGGTCCACAACGCCACCACGATTAGAGCTGCGTAAGCAACCAAGCCGATTAAGCCTTGCTCTGCCGCAACCGTCACCGGCTCGGTGTGGGAGACGGTTACTGGCACGTCTTTGTTCTTGCGGTGTTCCCGGTACGCGGCTTGGAAGGAGCCGGAGCCGTAGCCCTGGAGCGGGCGTTCGGAGAAGAGGTCCAGGCCGCCGGAGACGAGGTTGCCGCGGCCGCTGAGGTCGACGTTGAGGCGGTCGGAGGTGATCTTGCCGGAGCCGCCGACCAGGAGGACGACGAGGACGGCGCCGATCGCGCCGACGACCACCACGCCCAGCGTCCAGCGCCAGCTCCAGCGGATCGCGGCGAGCATCGCGAGGCCTGCCAGCAGCGCCAGGAAGCTGGACTGGGAGAAGGTCGGCACCAGGCCGACCCAGAGGACCAGGATCAGCCCGCAGAGCAACCAGAACGCCTCCCGCGTCCGCGCCCACAGCATCGCCGCGGTGGCGACGACCGTTACGAGCGCCAGGTAACGCCCGTAGACGTTGGGGTCCCAAAACACGGAGTTGACCCGGAAGTAGGTGTGGAATTCATTCGAGCGAATCACCTGGTCGTTCCAGAAGAGGCTCCGGGTCACGAACTCCACCGACCCGATCAGCACGAAGAGGGTCGCCTCTACTCCCAGCACGATCAGCACCAACCGCAGCAGCCGGGCATCCCACTTGACGTCTCGCAGCAGCGCGAACGCAACCGTGAACGGAACCAAGAAGAAGCAGACGTTCTGCAGTCCCTTGCTGAAGTCATCGGAGTACAGCGTCTGCAGCGCGTAGAGAACGACAACTGCCGCTAGGACGAGGGGTAGCCGGCGGGCGGGTCCTGTCTCCGATCGGGGGCTCTCCCTACCGGGAGAGTCCTCCCGATCGTCGCCACCCGCCCGAGGGATCGCCCAGTCGCGCAGGAGGGCGGCGACTACACCTCCGGCGATGACGAGATAAAGGGGCACCAGGAGGTTCGCCGTTTCGCCGCCGGCATGCAGCGGTACTCGGAAGGGGAGTGCGAAGACGATGGCGAGTGGCAGCAAGGTTCGCCAGCGGTGGAAGACATAAGTGAGAGCGCCCACCGCGACAGCGGCGATCGCCAGCAGGACGACGAGCCGCGCGGCGTGATGGCGCAGGTCGGCGATCTGGTGGTTGTGCCACTGGTCGCCGAGGATGAGGACGGGGAAGAGGACGAGCGCCAGCAGCATCGCCAGCGAGCGCTGGCGTCCCGGCGGCAGCAGGATCGCGGCGGCGCTGGCCGCGGCGGCAACCAGGACGCCGGCACCGGCGAGGAGGCCGCTCACGGCTTGGACCCCGGCGCCGCGGCCGACTTTCGCCCCACCCCGCTGTGGTCAAGCTCCGATGCGGCGCTCGCGCAGTGGGACCTCGCGCCCTGCGGCGCCGGGTGGAGGCGGATCGCGCCCGGCGTTACCAGGGTGCGGCCGTCGAATTTGACCCGCAGCTTGTAGCGGCCGGGAGGGGCGATGCCGTCGTTGCGCTGGCGCCCGTCCCAGTAGTAGGTGTGGAAGTGGTAGCGCTTGAGGAACTTGTCGCGGGCGAGGGTAAGGACGACGCGGCCGCCGGGCTTGACCACCTGCACGGTGCCCTGGCCGGAGACCGTGGTGCGGAAGCGGATCCGCATCTGGTCGTAGCGGCAGTCGCCGTTGGGGGTGAACCAGTGGACCACCGGCGCCCCCTTCGCGCGCGGCGCGCCGACGAAGGTGACGCGGTCGAGCACGAGCGGGTCGCGCTTGACCCGCTGGGCGTAGGCAAAGGCGACGACGGTGGCGAGGACTAGGAGCGCGAAGACGATCGCGGCGGCGCGCTGCTCATTCCGCCGCTTCGGCATTGTCCTCGCCGACGATCACGGCGACGGGGGCCCCGGCCGAGGCGGATTCGATTTCCCCCGTCATCAACTGCAGCTTCGAGATCTGCATCTGCTTGGCCACCTTGCGCGCTTCGGGCTTGTGGCCGCGCTTGAACATGACGACGCTGGTGGCGAAGCTGGAGCTGCTGTTGGTGACGGCGCCGCGCTGGAAGCCCTTGCTTTCGACCTTGTCGGCGAAGGTGGCGGCCAGCCCCGGGACGGCGGTGCCGTTTAGCACCGTCACCTTGATTTCGCTCGGCTTGACCTTCGCCGCCGCCTGCTTGCCGCTCTGCCCACCGGAGCCGCTGTCCGAGCCGCCGACGACGAGGAAGACGATGCCGCCGACGATCACCAGGACGACGACGAAGAGCGCCGCCAGCGAGGTCGGCCGCGCCGCCCACTCGCCGAAGCCGGAGAAGCGCTCCCGCAGCCGCTCGCCGCGGGTCTGCTCGGGCAGTCCCGCCTCCCGCCGCCGCCGCCGCTCCTCGCGGTTGGTCACCGCCTGGTGCTCGGCGGTGCGCGCCTCCTCCAGCGCCCGCAGCTCCTCCGCCCGCTGGGCGGCGATCGTCGAGGTCTGCTCCTTGCGCTCGGCGTCGCGCTCGGGCGCCGAGCCCGCCCAGTCGCGCAGGCGGCGGATGTCGCGCCCGTGGGTGAAGGAGAGCAGGGCCAGGACGGCGAGGCCGAGGAAGGCGGCGAGGCCGGCGAAGGCGCCGATTTGTTCGATCGCATGGACCAAAGTGGCTGCGAGAGGCTATTCGTTGGGGGCGACCGTCGCAGCGTCGCCACCCGGTGCCGCGATCATCTCCACCACTCGCTCCGCCAAATTAGCCTCGTCACCGGCCAGAACCAGGTGTTCGAGCGAGTTCAGGGTCGACTCCACCCACTCCGTGTCACGCGGCTTCTGCCGCACCGCCCGGTTGATCCGCCGCGCCGCCGTCGGCTGCACTTCCTCGTCATCGGAGAAGAGCACCTCGTGCAGCTTCTCCCCCGCCCGCGGCTGGGTGAACTCGATCGCGATGTCCTCTTCGGGCTCGTAGCCGGCGAGCCGGATCATGTTGTGGGCGAGGTCGACGATCTTCACCGGTTCGCCCATGTCGAGGACGAAGACCTCGCCCTTGCCGGTGCCGATGTCGCCGGCGCGGATCACCAGCTGCACCGCCTCCGGGATAGTCATGAAGAAGCGGGTCATCTCGGGGTGGGTGACGGTGACCGGTCCCCCCCGCTCGATCTGGCTGCGGAAGATCGGCACCACGCTGCCGGAGGAGGCGAGGACGTTGCCGAAGCGAACCGAGGCGAAGCGCGTCTCCGGGTACTTTTCGCCGGCCACCTGGACGATCCACTCGGCCATCGCCTTCGAGGCGCCCATCACCGTCTGCGGGTTGACCGCCTTGTCGGTGGAGATGAGGACGAAGCGCTCGACTTTCGAGGCGGCGGCGGTCTCGGCGGTGACCCGGGTGGCGATCGCGTTGTTGCGGACCGCCTCCAGCGGGTTGGCCTCCATCAGCGGCACGTGCTTGTAGGCGGCGGCGTGGAAGACGACGTCGGGCTTGAAGCGCTGCATCACCTCCAGCATCCGGTGCGGCTCCTTGCAGTCGGCCAACACCGACTCGCAGCTGGCGAAGTGGCGCTCCTCGACCATCTCGCGGTCGATCTGGAAGAGGTTGTCCTCGGCGTGGTCGAGCATCACCAGCAGGCGCGGTTTGACCTGGGCGATCTGGCGGCAGAGCTCGGAGCCGATCGAGCCGCCGGCACCGGTGACGAGGACGATCCGGTCGCCGAGGTAGGCGCCGACGCGGTCGAGCTCGCGGACGATCGGCTCGCGCCCGAGCACGTCCTCGACCTGGACCTCGCGCAGCTGGCGGTTGAGCTGGACGCCGCCGCGCAGCAGCTCGAACACGGTCGGCAGGGTGCGGACGCGGACCTCGCGCTCGCGGCAGGCGGCGACGATGCGGCCGCGCAGGGTGCCCGGCGCCGAGGGGATCGCGATCACGACTTCGTCGGGCTCGGTCTCGTCGAGGATCGCCTCGATCTGCCGGGTGGAGCCGAGCACCTTCAGCCCCAGCATCCGCATCCCGCGCTTGCGCGGGTCGTCGTCGACGAAGCCGATCGCGGTAGCGCCGAGGTTGGGGTTGAGCTGCAGCTCGCGAACGACCATCTGGCCGCCGGAGCCGGCGCCGACCACCAGCACCTCGTGCTTGGGCAGGCGGGCGCCGCGGGTCGGGCGCTCGACGATCAGCCGCACGCCGAGGCGAGCGCCGGCGATCAGGATCAGGGTGAGGACGAAGTCGGTCACCTCGACCGAGCGCGGCAGCGTGTGCGGGAACGGCTTGGCGACGGCGAAGACGATCACCAGCAGGGCGCTGGCGACGGCGACGGCGCGGAAGATCAGCATGAAGTCGCGGCCGCTGACGTAGCGCCACCACTTCTGGTAGAGCCCGAAGCCGGCGAAGACGACGAGCTTGCCGACGATCACGAAGCCGACCGACTGGGCGAAGAGGACCTCGTAGCGGTGCGGCCAGCCGTGCGGATCGTCGAGGAAGCGCAGCTGGAAGGCGAGGAAGTAGGCCAGCGCGACGAGCACGGCATCGGCCGCGATCTGCAGAACCCGGTTGCGGTAGACGGGGTGGTTCAACCGGCGCATGAACACCCGAGTTTAGTTGGTGCTAAGCCATCTCCCTACAATCTCCGCTTCACGGATGCCGCCCCTCCTCCTCGCCACCCTCAGCGACAAGATCGTCGAACCGGTGATCGAAGTCGCGACCGAATTCATCGGCAGCGCCGGTTACCTCGGCGTCTTCGCGCTGATGATCCTCGAGTCGGCCTGCATCCCGATCCCGAGCGAGGGGATCATGCTCTTCGCCGGCTTCAGCGCCTCGAAAGGCGAACTGACCCTGGTCGGGATCGTCGCCGCCGGCGTGCTCGGCAACCTCGTCGGCTCCTGGATCGCCTACGCGATCGGCTACTACGGCCGCATCGACCTGCTGGAAAAGAACAAGCTGATCCACATCAGCCCCAAGCACCTGAAATGGGCCGACGACTGGTTCGCCCGCTACGGCGCCCTCACCGTCTTCTTCTCGCGGATGCTGCCGATCATCCGCACCTTCATCTCGCTGCCGGCGGGCGTGGCGAAGATGCCGTTCTGGCGCTTCAGCGCCTACACGCTGCTCGGCTCGATCCCCTGGGTGCTGATGCTGGCGATCGTCGGCGAACAGGTCGGCCGCAACTGGGAAGACTGGCGCCACAAGCTCGGCTACCTCGACTACGTGGTGCTGGCGGCGATCGTGATCGGCGTCGTCTACCTGATCGTCAAGCGGCGACGCGGCGGTGGCTCCGGCGACGATGAGTCGGAGCGGCGGCCCGAGGCGGAGCCGGTCGGCACCGGGGGCGCTTGAGCGACGGCGGCATCCCGGCCCATCGCGCGGTCGCGCTGGGGCTGGTGCAGGGTCCGGCCGAGCTGCTCCCCGTCTCCAGTTCCGCCCACATCGTCCTCGTCCCCTGGCTGGCGGGCTGGGACTGGGACGAGGTCGACCCGGAGCTGCGCAAGAGCTTCGAGGTGGCGCTGCACACCGGTGCCGCGGCGGCGCTGCTGATCGGCCAGCGACAGACGATCGCCGAAGAGCTACGCCAGTTCGACGGACGGCGGGCGCTGCTGCTCGGGCTCTCCTTCCTGCCGGCGGCGGTCGTCGGCTACACGCTCGAGCGGCCGATCGAGCGGCGACTGGGCGGGCCGCGGACGACCGCCTACGGGCTGCTGGCCGGGGCGGCGGCGATGCTCATCGCCGACCGGCGACCGCAGCAGCGCGGACGCGGCGACGCCACCGCGATGGACGGCCTTGCGCTCGGCATCGCCCAGGCGGCGGCCCTGGCGCCGGGGGTCTCCCGCAACGGCGTCACCCTGGCGGCGGCCCGCTGGCGCCGCTTCTCCCGCGACCAGGCCAACCTGCTCTCGCGCACGATCGCCCTGCCGATCATCGTCGGCGCCACCGCGCTGAAGGGCGTGCGGCTGGCGCGCCGCGGGACGACCCCCGCGATGCGCCGCTCGCTGGCGGTCGGCATCACCGCCTCCTTCGCCTCGACCCTGGCCTCCCAACGCCTGATCCGCCTGGTCGAGCGCGACCGCGCCCTGTGGCCATATGCGGCCTACCGGATCGGCTTGGCGGCCGTGGTTCTTATCAGGCTTCGCCGTTCTCCAAATCCAAATCCAAATTTTGGATGAATTTGGACTTGATTTGGAAATACCTGCAAAAACGCTACTTTTTTGCCTATCTGATCCGCCCGAAAGACTGAGAGAATCCAACTGATGACCGACGCCTATGCCAAAGCCGGAGTCGACCAGGGGGCGGCCGATTCGGCCGTGGCCGGGCTGGTGCGGGCGCTGGGGGCGATCCAGCTGGGGCGGCCTTCGGCGCAGGTGCCGTTGCCGGGGCACTACGCGAGCGTGATCGGGATCGACGAGCGGACCGGGATCGCGCTCTCCACCGACGGGGTGGGGACGAAGCTGGTGATCGCCGAGGAGCTCGGGCGCTACGACACGGTCGGGATCGACTGCGTGGCGATGAACGTCAACGACGTGATCTGCGTCGGCGCCGAGCCGCTGGCGATGCTCGACTACATCGCGATCGAGAAGGCCGAACCGGAGGTCTGCGAGGAAATCGGCGTCGGCCTGGCCCGCGGGGCGGAGCTCGCCGGGATCGAGATCCCCGGTGGCGAGCTGGCCCAGCTCGGGCAGCTGGTGCGCGGCGTCGACGTCTCCGGCGCCTGCTTCGGGACCGTCGCCCTCGACGCGATCGTCGACGGCTCCGCGGTCGAGCCCGGCGACGTCGTCATCGGCCTCCCCTCCACCGGCCTGCACTCCAACGGCTACACGCTCGCCCGCTCCGCCCTGGCCGAGATCCCGCTGGATGACGACCGCCTCGGCCGGCCGCTCGGCGACGTGTTGCTCGAGCCGACCGAGATCTACGTCAAGCCGATCGTCGAGCTGCTGCGCTCCGAGGTCGACGTCCGCGGCCTCGCTCACATCACCTCCGGCGGCACCGGCAACCTGCTGCGCCTCGCCGCCGAGGTCGGCTACGAGATCGACGATCCGCTCCCCGTCCCGCCGATCTTCGCTCTGATCCAGGAACTCGGCGAGGTCTCCGACGAGGAGATGCGCGAGGTCTTCAACATGGGCTGCGGCTTCTGCGTCGTCGTCCCGGCCGCCGACGAAGAGGCGGCGCTGTCCCTGCTGCGCGCCCACTACCCCGCCGCGAAGCGGATCGGCCGCGCAACCGAAGGCCCACCGCGAATCCTCTGAGCCGCCTCTGCCCCCGCCGCGTCGTAACGTAGGCCGCGCAAAGTGACCGACCCGGCCTCGACCAGCTCCAAGATGATCGGCACCGTGCTGTCCGGCCGCTACAAGCTGGAGGCGAAGCTCGGCAGCGGCGGGATGTCGACGGTCTACCTCGCCCGCGACACCACGCTCGACCGCTCGGTCGCGGTAAAGGTGATGCACCGGGAGATGTCCGAGCAGGCCGACCAGCTGCAGCGCTTCCGCCAGGAGGCGCGGGCGGTGGCGAAGCTCTCGCACCCAAACGTCGTCGCCGTGATCGACGCCGGCGAGGACGGCGGCCACCCCTACATCGTCTTCGAATACGTCGAAGGGGAGACGCTGAAGCAGCGGATCAACCGCCTCGGCGCGCTCGATCCGCAGGAGGCGCTCGCCTACGCGATCGAGATCGCCCGCGGGCTCACCGTCGCCCACGCCCGCAACATGGTCCACCGCGACATCAAGCCGCAGAACGTGCTGATTGACTCCGAGGGGCGGGCGAAGCTGACCGACTTCGGGATCTCGCGCCAACTCGAGCAGGACGGGATGACCGCGACCGGCCGCGTCCTCGGCACCACCGACTACGTCGCCCCGGAGCAGGCGATGGGCCACCCGGTCGACCAGCGCTCCGACGTCTACTCGCTCGGCGTCGTCCTCTACGAGATGCTGATCGGGCAGGTCCCCTTCCACGCCGACAGCCAGGTCGGGGTGGCGATGAAACACGTCAACGAGGAGATGCCCGACGTGCAGCAGCGGCGGCCGGAGCTCTCGGCGGCGGCGGCGCTGGTGGTCGAGCGGGCGACCGCCAAGGACCCCGACGAGCGCTACCAGGAGGTCGGGGAGATGATCGCCGACCTCTCGACTGCGCTCGAGGTCGAGGCGGCGCGCGCGGGCTCGACGACCGGCGAGGCGACGACGGTGCTGGAGGCGGTCCCCCCCGCGGAGCGAAAGCTCTCGGGCGGGCACCGGCGCTCGTGGCTGGCGATCGGGGCGCTGGTCCTGGTCGTGATCGCGATCCTGGCGGCGGTGCAGCTGATCGGCAACGGCAACAGCGGCGGTGGCGGCGGGGCGCTGAAGGGCAAGGGCAACGTCGTCCCGCTGGCCGGCGCCTCCGACTACGACCCCCAGGGCGACGGCGAAGAGGACCCGGAAGGCGTCGGCTTCGCGATCGACGGCAACCCCACCGGCACCGCCTGGTCGAGCGAGCACTACGACACCGACACCTTCGCCGGCACCAAGACCGGGCCCGACCCCGGGGTGGGCCTCTACGTCACCGCCAAGTCGACGGCGAAGCCGGCGGAAATGATCGTCCGCACCCCCGGCCCCGGCTGGGACGCGGAGATCTTCGCCTCCCCCTCCGGGCCGCCGGAAGAACTGCAGGAATGGGGCGAACCGGTCGGCACCGTGACCGACGCCAAGAGCCTCAACGAAGTCGAGCTCCACCTGGAAGAACCGGCCAAGTATTTCCTGATCTGGTTCAACAAAGCCGCCCCCGCACAGGACCAGGAAGGGCGCTACCAGGTCGAAATCAGCGACGTGAAGCTGATCGACTGATCCCCGCCCAGGTGGGTATAGGAGTGACCGGCTTCACAAACGATTACATCGATTCGTGCAACTATGAACTGTGGCTGAGCGCGGCGCCAAACCCCAGGTTTCGAAAACGCGCCGCCGAGCGCTGGACGCGGTGCGCTCGCTGTTCACGCCGCTGCTGCCGGACGACTACCTCGAACTGATCAACCCGCTCTGGTCGACGCAGGAGCTGCGCGGCCGGATCGAGCGGATCGAGCGCGAGACTCCCGACGCCGTCACCGTCCTGATCCGGCCCGGCTACGAATGGGCCGGGCACCGGCCCGGGCAGTACCTGCGGATCGGGGTGGTGGTCGACGGCGTCCACCACTGGCGCGCCTACTCGCTGACCACCGACCCCGGGCGGCCCGACGGCTGCATCGGGATCACTCCGAAGCTGGTCGAGTCGGGGGTGGTCTCGCCCTACCTGGTGCGGCAGGCGCGGCCGGGGGACATCGTCCGCCTCGGCGGGGTCGAAGGGACCTTCGTCCTCCCCGACCCGCCGCCGCGGCGGATCCTCTTCATCAGCGCCGGCAGCGGGATCACGCCGATCATGAGCATGCTGCGCAGCCTCGATCGCGACAGCGCTCTCGACGACGTCGTCCACATCCACTCGGCGCGAACGCCCGACGGCGTCATCTTCGGCGAGCAGCTGCGCGACCTCGACAGCCGTTGCGCCGGCTACCGGCCGCACTTGCGCATCACCAGCGAGGCGGGGCGGGTCGCGCCGGCTCACCTCGACGAGCTCTGTCCCGACTGGCGCGAGCGCCACGCCTTCGCCTCCGGCCCGGGCGAGATGCTCGACGCGCTCGTCCAGCACTGGAGCGAGGAGGGGGACCCGGAGCGACTGGCGATGGAGCGCTTCCAGCCGGTGATCGGCGGCTCCGCCGTCGAGGGCGAGGGGGGGACCATCCGCTTCACCGCAAGTGGTGTGGAGGCTGCCTGCGACGGCGGCACGCCGATCCTCGTCGCCGGCGAGGAGGCGGGCGCCGAGCTGCCGTTCGGCTGCCGGATGGGGATCTGCCACACCTGCATCGGCCGGCTCTGCGCCGGCGAAGTGAGGGACCTGCGGACCGGGGAGGTCTACGGCCAAGAGGGAGAGATGGTCCGAACCTGCGTCAACGCGCCCGAAGGCGACGTTGCGATCGCACTTTGAGAGAAAGGCATTGAGAATGAGCACTACCGCCCCACCCGCCACCGCCCCGATCGACACCCACGAGGAGAGCCCGCTCGCCCACCTCTCCACCGAGCAGCTGGACGAGCTGGCGCGCGAGTTCGACGCGATCCGCGACCGGGTGATGGCCGAGCTCGGGGACCGCGACCGGCGCTACATCGAGAGCATGATCGAGATGCAGCGCCGGCTGGCGGTGCTCGGCCGCGCTCTCCTGCTCGGCTCCCGCAACCGGGCCGTCTGGGCGGCGGGAACCTCGGCTCTCTCGGCGGCGAAGATCCTCGAGAACATGGAGATCGGCCACAACGTCATGCACGGGCAGTGGGACTGGATGAACGACCCGCGCATCCACTCCTCGACGTGGGACTGGGACACCGCCTCTACCGCCGAGGCCTGGAAGCACTCCCACAACTACGTCCACCACACCTACACCAACATCCGCGGCAAGGACAAGGACCTCGGCTACGAGATCATGCGGATCGACCCCGCCCAGCGCTGGCACCCGGTCTACCTGCTGCAGCCCCTCTACAACCTGATCCTGATGGCGCTCTTCGAGTGGGGGGTGGCCCTGCACGACCTCGACTTCGAGGCGATCCGCAAGGGGAGGAAATCGAAGTCGCAGCTGAAGCGGGAGCTGAAGGGGATCGCCGGCAAGGCCAGGAGCCAGGTCGTCAAGGACTACATCGCCTGGCCGCTGGTCAGCGCCCTGGCGGCGACGGCGGTCGACGCGGCGCTGGAGACGCGGCGGCAGCGCAAGCAGCCGCGCGGTCTCCTCGGGCGGGTGAGGCGGAGGCGGCAGAGCCGCTGGGCGCCGGTGGTGGAAGCCGCGCTGGACAGCGGCAGCAGGACCTTCCGCGCGACCGCCAAGGCCAACGCCACCGCCAACATCGTCCGCAACGTCTGGGCCTACGCGATCATCTTCTGCGGCCACTTCCCCGACCAGACCTACACCTTCTCCCCGGAGGAGGTCGAGGACGAGAGCCGCGGCGGTTGGTACATCCGCCAGCTCTCCGGCTCCGCCAACATCGAGGGCAGCCCCCTCTTCCACGTCGCCAGCGGCAACCTCGGCTACCAGGTCGAGCACCACCTCTTCCCCGACATGCCGAGCACCCGCTACGCCGAGATCGCCCCGCAGGTCAAAGACGTCTGCGAGCGCTACGGCCTCCCCTACAACAGCGGCCCCTTCATGCAGCAGTTGGGAATGGTTCAGCGCACGATCTTGCGGCTCGCCTTCCCGGGCGGCAAGCCGCGACCGAAGCCGGGCCCCTACCGCGGGGACGAGAACGGCTCCGGTCGCTAGCTGAGGGGTCCGGCGCTACCCGCCGTTGATCGCCGTGATCGGCGTGCACCACGGGTGGCGCGGGTGCAGCGGATCGAGCGCGGTCAGCACGTCGGCGTCGGCGATGTGGTCGTAGGGCATCGAGAGGTGGTCGCCGCCGTCGAGGATGCACTGGCTCTGCAGCAGGACGTTGTGGACGTTCGAGCCGGAGAGGAAGGCAGAGGTGTAGGGAGTGACCACCTGGTCGTAGAGGGTCTGGATCACCGTGTATTCGACCCCTGCGACGGTCTCGCCGCCGGAGTTGAGTTCGGCGATGAATGACGAGCCGGCCGCCTGCTCTTCGCAGGCGGGGCAGAGGGCACCGGTGAATTTCGTCGCGCCGAAGAATTCGGCGAGGGTGAAGAGCCCGTCGAGGGTGGTGCCGTGGTTCGACGGCGAGAGTCCGACCAGGGTGTGGACCTTGGCCGCGCCGCCGAGGTTCTTCAGGTAGTAACGCGGCATCATCCCGCCCTGCGAGTGGCCGACCATGTCGACCTGCGAGGCGCCGGTTGAGCTGAGGACTTTGTCGACGAAGGCCGACAGTTCCTGCGCCGAGTTGCGGATCTCGCCGACGCCGTAGATGCCGATCGAGCCGCTGCCTTCGTAGGAGCCGTAGTTGAGGGCGAAGACGCACCAGCCGTTGTTCTTCAGCAGCGGCGAGAGCGCTTGCCAGCTGTCTGACATGTCGGCGAAGGTGCCGTGGACGAGGACCACCGGGCGCGGGTGCGCGGCGCTCGGTTTGCAGGACCAGTCATTGGCGCCGGGGGGGCTCGCGGTCGGGCTGACGTGGGCGTAGCCGAGGGTGCCGCTGTAGATCACCGGCAGTTCGGCCTGGGCCGGCGCCGCGACCGCGGCGGAGATGATCAGGGTCAGAAACAGAACGACGAAGCTGCGGCGCATGGGGCTCCTCCCGGGGCTCTACGGTATGACTGGCTACTCAGAAATTAGTACAAGCTTGCGCTACTTCTAACCGCAAACTATCTTGAGCATAAGCCAGGAGCCCGGCGGGGGCAAGCAATCAGAAGGAGAGTTAGATGAACCAGTCAACTGTGAGCCGCGGCCGAGGTCTGCTGTGGCTACTCGCCCTGGCGCTCGCCGCGCTCGTTCTCTACGGCGCAGCGGCAACCGCGGCGCGAGCGGCCAACTACGTCGCCCTGGGCGACTCGTATGCGGCCGGGCCCCTGATCCCCAACCCGGTGCTGCCGCTCGGCTGCCTCAAGTCCGACCACAACTACCCGCACCTGGCGGCTCCCGGGATCGGGCTGAGCCTGAGAGACGCGAGCTGCAGCGGCGCCACCACGGTCGACATGACCAACCCGCAGGAAGTCGAAATCGACGGGCCCAACCCGCCGCAGTTCAACTCCCTCGACGCAAGCACCACGGTGGTCTCGCTGACGATCGGCGGCAACGACATCGGCTTCTCGGAAGTGGCCGAGAGCTGCATCACCCTGAATCCGTTCAGCCATCCCTGCCTCGACAAATACGACGCCGGCGGGGTCGACCAGCTGAAGGCGCGGATCGAAGCGACGGCGCCGAAGGTGGCGGCGGTCCTGCAGGGGATCCACGCCCGCTCGCCCTCGGCGAAGATCTACGTCGTCAACTACCCGGCGATCTTCCCGGAGACCGGGTTCGGATGCTGGCCGCAGATGCCGATCGGGTTCCAGGACGTGCCCTACCTGCGCTCGACCGAGCAGAGACTGGACGCGATGCTCGCGACCCAGGCGGCGGCGAACGGGGCGACGCTGGTCAACTGGTACAACGCCAGCATCGGCCACGACGCCTGCAAGAGCAGCTCGACCCGCTGGGTCGAACCACTGGTGCCAGGCGAACTCGCGGCGCCGATCCATCCCAACCTGGCCGGGATGGAAGGCGGTGCGAGAGCACTGTTGGCGGCGGGAGCGTAAGCCGCTGACCCGTCATGCTGAGGGGATGAGGATCGCCAGCCTCGTCCCCTCAGCGACCGAGATGCTGTTCGCGCTCGGCCTCGGCGAGAGCGTCGTCGGGGTCACCCACGAGTGCGACTACCCGCCGGGGGCAAGCGGGCTGCCGCACCTGACCGCGACGGTCCTGCCGCCGGGCCTCTCCGCCGGTGAGATCGACGCCGCGGTGAAGGAGGTGGTCGGCGAAGGCCGCGCCCTCTACACGCTCGACGAGGAGCGGCTGGCCGAGCTCGCCCCGGACCTGATCGTCACCCAGGCGGTCTGCGAGGTCTGCGCGGTCTCCTACGACGACGTCGTCGCGGTGGCGGCGCGGCTGCCGGGCCGGCCGCGGGTGGTGCAACAGGACCCGAGCACGCTCGGCGAGGTGCTGGACGACGTGGTCCGGCTGGGCGAGGCGGCGGGGATCGAGGAGCGGGCGCGGGCGCTCCGTGACGAGCTCGAACGGCGGCTCGACGCCGTCCGGGAGGCGGTAGCCGGAGCGCCGCGACCGCGGGTGCTCGCGCTCGAGTGGTTCGACCCACCGTTCCTCGGCGGCCACTGGATCCCGGAGATGATCGCGATCGCCGGCGGCGAGGACGTCGCCGGGCAGGTCGGCGAGAAGTCGCCGCAGGTCGAGTGGGAGAGTCTGCGCGACCTCGACCCCGACGCGATCGTGGCGATGCCCTGCGGCTGGTACCTCGACGACTCCCGCGCGCAGGCACTTGCGCACCGCGACCGGCTCGACCTGCTCGGAGCCGAGCGCCTCTTCGCCGTCGACGCCGCCTCGACCTTCTCGCGACCGGGACCGCGCCTGGTCGACGGCGTCGAGCTGCTCGGCCACCTCCTCCACCCCGAGCTTGTCCCACCGCCGGAGGGAATCGGCTTCGCCGAGCTGGGCGCTCAGAGCTCGCGCTCGTAGTAGAGCATCGCCGCCCCCTGCGGCCCTTCTTCGTTGGTGAAGCCGAATTTCTTGTAGAGACTGCGGGCGGCGACGTCGGTCTCGCCGGTGTTCAGCTCGATCCAGGCCGCGTTCGCCCTCCGGCTCGCCTCCAGTACGGCCTCGAGGAGGGCTTCGCCGATTCCCTCGCCGCGCCGCGCGGGCACCACGTAGAGCTCCTGCAGGTAGGCCTCGCTCTGGTCGGTCCAGACCGAGGGGCGGAAGCGGAGCAGCGCCAGCCCGGCGCCGTCGGGTTCGAGCAGCACGGTCATCTCCCCCTCGCTCAGCATCCGCGTCGCGTGCCGGGTCAGCTCCTCGACCCCCGGCGTCTCCTCCTCGTACTCGGTGTTGAAGTCGTGCAAGAGGTTGGCGATCAGGGGAGCGTCCTCCGTAGTCGCCTCTCGAATCGGTATCTGTGACTGGTTCATGGCCTCAGTTTCGCTCCCCGACGAAGTCCGCGGCGCCTGCGCCTGGGTGATGGAGCGGGCACGCTGGGTGCGGGTGGACGAGGGGCGGATCGCCGACTACGCCGCCGGCTTGCCGGAGGCAACCGAAGAGGCCGGCGCTCCAGCCGCCACCGCGGCTGATCCTGAAGCAGCTGCCGCTTTCGCGATCTGCATGAACGCGATCAACTTCGGCTCCGGCTGGTGGCCGACGATCCGCAAGCGCGACGGCCTCAGCGGCTACGCGACGATGGAGGCGGGCGTGAGCGAGCGCTTCGAGGAGCGTGGTCCTTGGAGCGCCGAGGAACTGGCGGCGATGGACGCTGCCACGATTGCCGCCATGGTCGGCCAGGACCCGGAGCACCCGCTGATGGCGCAGTTCGCCGCGGCCCTGCGCGACGTCAGCGCCCACCTGCAGGCGGAGCACGGTGGCCGCTTCCTCGGGCCCGCCGAAGCCGCCGACTCGATTCCCGCGCTCGCCAAGACCTTCGCCGACTGGAAAGCATTCGCCGATGTCTCCACCTACGAGGGCCGCGAGGTCCCCTTCTACAAGCGCGCCCAGCTCGCCGCCGCCGACCTCCACCGCGCCGGCGTCGCCGACCTGCCGGGACTGGACCGCCTCACCGGCTTCGCCGACAACCTCGTCCCCCACGTCCTCCGCGTCGACGGTGTCCTCCACCTCGACCCCGCCCTCACCGCCCGGATCGGAGCCGAAGAGCTTCTCCCCCATGGCTCGCCGGAGGAGGTAGAGCTACGCGCCGCGGCGGTCCACGCGATCGAGCTCCTCGCCGCCGCCAGCGCCCTCACCCCCGCCGCGATCGACAGCACCCTCTGGAACCGTGGCCGCGACCCCCGCTACAAGTCACTCCCCCGCCCGCGTTCCCGCAACACGGCCTACTGACGATTGGCGACTTTGGCCGCCTATAGCCGGGTCAACTCGCCAATCGTCGCTCAGAACTCGTAGGCGCGTGCTTCGCGGTGGCGCTCGACTGCCAGCTCGACCAGGCGGTCGCAGAGCTCGGGGTAGCCGATGCCGGTGGCCTCGAAGAGCTTGGCGTAGACGCTGGTGTCGGTGAAGCCGGGCATGGTGTTGATCTCGTTGACGAGGACCGAGCCGTCGGGTTCGACGAAGAAGTCGCAGCGGGCGAGGCCGGAGCAGCCGGCGAGGCCGAAGACGGCAACGGCCATCTCGCGCACGTTGGCGATCGCCGCCTCGCCGATCGGGGCGGGGACGCGCAGCTCCATCCCGCCCTCGGTGTACTTGGCCTCGAAGTCGTACCAGGCGCTGTGGGCGACGATCTCGCCGGGCAGCGAAGCCTGCGGCTCGGAGTTGCCGAGGACCGAGCACTCGACCTCGCGGCCGGGCGAGGAGGCCTCGACGATCACCCGCGGGTCATGGCGCAGCGCCAGCTCGACCGCCGCGTCGAGGTCGTCGAGCTTGGCGACGCGGGTGATGCCGACGCTGGAGCCCATCCGCGAGGGCTTGACCCAGAGCGGCAGGCCCATCTGCTCGCAGCGCCCCCACCAGTCGCTGCCCTCGACCGCGGTGAACTCGACCTGCGGCACCCCATGGGCGGCGAAGAGCCGCTTCAGCGTCAGCTTGTCCATGCAGATCGCCGAGGCGAGGACGTCGGAGCCGACGTAGGGAAGGTCGAGCCACTCGAGCAGGCCCTGGACGCTGCCGTCCTCGCCGAAGGCACCGTGCAGGGCGGGAAAGGCAGCGTCGGCGCCGAGCAGGCCGCCGCCGGGGACGAGCGCGACCGGGGCTCCGGCGGCGCTCCAGCTGCCGTCGCGGGCGATCGTCACCTCGACCGGCTCGTGGCCCGCCTCGCGCAGGCCGCGCGCCACCGCCGCCCCCGAGCGCAGCGAGACCTCGTGCTCGGAGGAACGCCCGCCGGAGAGGACCGCGACCCTCACCCTTCCACCCCTTCTTCTTCGACCGCTTCGGCCGCCCGCTTGCCGACCACGATCGTCACCGCCGAGCCCGGTTCGACCTGCTTGCCCGGTGGCGGGAACTGGTCGATCACGCGGCCGACCTGGCTCGGCACTTCGGTTTCTTCTTCTTCGACGTTGGGCTGCAGGCCGGCGGCGCGGACCGCTTCCACCGCTTCCCGGCGTTCCTTGCCGATCACCGACGGAACCTTCGCCAGTTCTTCCTTTTCGCCGCTGGAGACGACGATCGAGACGGTCGAGACGGGTTCGACTTCGCTGCCGGCGCTCGGCGACTGGCTGATCACCTGCCCCTTCGGCGCCGGGTCTTCTTCTTCGCTGACGCTGGGGGTGAGACCGCGGGAGCGGATCGATTCCACCGCCGCCTTGCGCTGGCTGCCGACCAGGACCGGCACCTTCGTCAGCTTCGGCCCGCGCGAGACGACGAGGGTGACGGTGGAGCCTTTGGTCGCGGTGGCGCCGCTCTGCGGTTCGGAGTGGATCACCAGCCCTTCTTCGACCGAGCTCGAGTTGACCCGCTGGACGGCGACTTCGAACCCGGCCGCTTCCAGCTTCCTCGTCGCTTCTTCCTGCGTTTCCCCCGCGGTCGAGGGAACCTTCGCCTGACCGGGGCCGGCGCTGACCGTCAGGTTCACCTTCGGCTTCGAGCAGAAGAAGGTGATGAAGGCGCAGTCTTCCTCGGCCTGCTTGGCCGGGGGCGAGGCCGCCGGTTCCTGCTCGAGCACTTCGTTGGCGGGCGCCTGGCGTTCGACCCGGATCACTTCGCCGACCTCGAAGCCGTTCTGCTGCAGCAGGGTGACGGCGACGTTGAGCGGCGTGCCGGTCACGTTCGGGACCTTGGTCGTCGTGTCGCGGGTCAGCGCCAGGCCGGCGAGGATGCCGATGACGATCGCCGCGACCAGCAGCGCCCACAGCCACCAGTTGCGTTTGCGGTCTTCCGCCGGCCCCTCCTCCTCCGGCACGCCGACGACCGGGGGCAGCGGCGCGAAGGCGGCGGTGTCGCGCGAGACCCCGGGGTCCTTCATCGCCGCGTCGAGGGCGGCGATGAACGCGTCGGCGCTCTGGAAGCGGGCGCCGGGGTCCTTCTCCAGCGCCCGCATCACCACCGCGTCGAGCGCCGGCGAGACCTGCGGGTTGATCGAGCTCGGCCGCTGCGGCACCTGCGAGACCTGTTTCATCGCCACCGCCACCGCGCTTTCGCCCTCGAACGGGACCCGCCCGGTCAACGCCTCGTAGAGGATCACCCCGATCGAGTAGAGGTCGGAGACGGAGGTGACGTCGTGCCCTTGGGCCTGCTCGGGCGAGAGGTAGTGCGGCGTCCCCATCACCGAGCCGGTCTGGGTGATCTCGGAGACGCCGGCGCGGGCGATGCCGAAGTCGGTGACGACCGCTTTGCCCTCGCTGTCGACGATCACGTTCTGCGGCTTCAGGTCGCGGTGGACGATCCCGTTGCGGTGGGCGAAGCGGGCGCCCTCGAGGACCTGGCGGACCAGCGCCACCGCCTGCGGCGGAGTGAGGCCGCGGTCGATCAGCTCCTTCAGCGTCGGCCCCTCGACGTAGCGCATCGCGATGTAGTTGACCTCGCCGTCCTGGCCGCGGTCGTAGACCCCGACGATGTTCGGGTGCTGCAGCCCGGCCGCCGACTCGGCCTCGCGCTGGAAGCGCTCGACGAACTCGCGGTCCTGGAGGTAGCGGTGGTGCAGGACCTTCAGCGCCACCTGCCGCTGCAGGTGCGTGTCTTCGGCCAGCCAGACGTCGGCCATGCCACCGGTGCCGATCCGGCGCAGGACCTTGTAGCGCTTGTCGACGACGCTGCCCTCGGCTATCTCAGCCACCGTTCCTCCTCATTCCCCATTCAGGATCGTTTCCGCGACGTCGCGGAAGATCGGCGCCGCGACGTCGTTGCCGAACTGTTCGGTGCACTCGACCGTGGCGGCGATAGCGATCTTTGGTTCGTTCGCCGGCGCGAAGCCCATGAACCAGGCCTGGTTCTCGTTTTCGCCGCCGCCGCAGGCTTCGTTGCCCGGCGTTTCCGCGGTGCCGGTCTTGCCGGCGACGGGCACGCCGGGGATGTTGGCGTTGGTCCCGGTCCCTTCGCTGACCACGCCTTCCATCGCCGTCGTCAGCTCTTCCGCGGTCTTCGAGCTGACCGCTTCGCTGTAGACCGAGGGGTCGAGCCGCTTGACGACGCGGCCGTCGGGGTCGATCACCCGGTTCCAGATCTGCGGCTTCATCAGCTTGCCGCCGTTGGCGATCGCGGCGGCGACCTCCGCCATCTGCAGCGGCGTCGCCAGCAGCCGCTCCTGCCCGATCGCGAGCCGGGCGAGGTCGACCGGGTCGTTCTTGTTGAGCAGGCCACGTTCTTCGTCGAAGACGCCGCTCGGGTAGACCTCTTCGCTCGGCAGGTCGATCGCGGGAATGGCGTTGAAGCCGAACTTTTCCATCTGCTCGAACAGCGCGTCCTGCCCGAGCTGCTGGCCGAGCTGGCCGAACCAGGTGTTGACCGAGTTGGTCAGCGCCGTGTCGAGGGTGATCGGCCCGAAGTTCTCGTTGAAGTCATTCTGCAGCGGCGTCCCTTCGACTTCGATCGAGCCCGGCGCGTCGATCGTCGTTTCCGGCGTGATCACCCCGCTTTCGAGCCCGGCGGCGGCCGTCACCACCTTGAAGGTCGAGCCCGGCGGCTCCTGCCCCTGCGTCGCCCGGTTGAACAGCGGCGCTTCGATCTTGTTGGTGTTCAGCTTCGACTGTTCGAACGGGACGCGGTTGGGGTCATACGACGGGTTCGAGACCATCGCCTTCACTTCGCCGGTCTGGGGGACGATCGCGACCACGGCGCCGTAGTAGCCCCCTTCCTGCAGGTCGGCCGTGGCCACCCGCTGGGCCGCGGTGTCGATGTTGGTGACGATGTCGTTGCCTTCCGGGGTCTTGCCGAGGATTTCTTCCAGGATCGAGCCGAATTCCGATTCTTCGCCGATCAGCTCTTCGTTGTGGAACTGCTCGAATTCGACGTCGCCGTTGCGGACGAAGCTGTACCCGATCGGGTGGCCGAAGAGGGCACCTTCCGGATAACGCCGCACGTAGCGCTTCGCCGAGCCCTTGCCCTTCGCCACCGACTTGGCGATCACGGTGCCGTCGGCGGCGAGGATGCGACCGCGAGGGATCTGCTGCTGCTCGAGCAGCGGGCGGCGGTTGGCTTCCTTTTCCTCTAGCGCCTTGGCGTCGAAGACCGACCAGTAGGACGTGAAGCCGACCAGGATCCCGAAGAGGACGACGATGAAGGCGAACAATTTGACGATCTGGCGGTTCACAGCCGGACCTCCGGGCGGCGGGCGGCTTCGGTGGCCTCACGCCGGGCCCGGTCGGAGACCAGCAGCAGCAGCGCCAGCAGCACGAAGTTGGCGACGATCGAGCTGCCGCCGTAGCTGATCAAAGGCAAGGTGACGCCGGTCAGCGGGATCACCCTGGTGACGCCGCCGATGATCACGAAGGCCTGGATCGCGAAGACCGCGGAGAGGCCGGTCGCCAGCAGCTTCGAGAAGCCGTCGCTGGCCAGCAGCGCGACCTTGAAGCCGCGGGCGGTGATCAGCAGGTAGACGAGGATCAGGCCGCAGGCGCCGAAGAGGCCGACTTCGTTGACGATCAGCGAGTAGATCGTGTCGGTTTCGGCCGCCGGCAGCAGCGGCGCCGGTGGGTGGGTGCCGGGGATCGTGATCAACGCCTGGCCGAAGCCCTTGCCGAAGAGGCCGCCGTCGGCCTGGGCGAAGATCGACTGCAGGATCTGGTAGCCGTTCCCCTGCGCTTCGTTGTAGGGGTGGAGCCAGACCTCGACCCGGTCGTGGACGTGGGGCACGGTAGTGGCGAAGAACCAGGCGCCGAGGAAGAACATCGCCATCCCGATCACGACGAAGGAGAAGCGCCCGGTCGCGACGTAGAGCAGGGCGAGGAAGGCGGCGAAGAACATCAGCGAGCTGCCGAGGTCGCGGATGAAGACGAGCATGAACATCGAGGCGCCCCAGACGACCAGCATCGGCCCGAAGTGCTTCAGCGGCGGCAGCGTCACCCCGAGCACGCGGCGGGCGCCGACGATCAGCACCTCGCGGTGCTCGCGCAGGTAGCTGGCGAGAAAGACGACGATCGCGATCTTCGAGAACTCGGCCGGCTGGAAGGCGATCGGCCCCAGCTTCACCCCGAGGTAGGCGCCGTTGACCTGCTGGCCGATCCCCGGCAGTCGCGGCGCCAGCAAGAGCAGCAGGCCGCCGATCGCGATCGTGTAGCGGTAGCGCTCCAGCACCTCGTAGTCGCGCAGGAAGTAGATCGTCGCCGCGAAGAGGACCAGCCCGAGCAGGAACCAGTTGGCCTGGTCGCGGGCCAGCGTTTCTTCGATCCGGTAGATCATCACGAAGCCGAAGGCGGTCAGGGTCGCCATCAGCGGGAACAGGTAGGGGTCCGCGTTGGGGAGGCGGAAGCGGAGGAAGACGTGGGTGGCGAGACAGACGGCGAAGAAGTAGGCCCCGTAGGTGAGGCTGAGGTTGCCGAGCTTCGCGCTCTCCTGCGAGAAGACCGCGGCGAAGCCGGCGGTCAGCAGGAGGGCGACGGGAACCAGCGCGAGCAGCTCGCGGTTCCGGGCAGACGTCAACGAAGCCCCGCGTACTTTTCGATTTCTTCGAGCAGGGTGACGGCGTCGGCGCGGGAGCGGAAGGAGTGGCCGGTGACCGCGTCCCGGCGTCTCCGCGGCAGCGATTCGGTCTGGACCGGGGCGGCGTAGCGCTCGCTGTAGAGCTTGATCCCGAACGGCAGTTCATAGGGGGCGCCGCGGTAGAGGGCGACGCGGCCGGCGCTGTCGGTGCCGAGAAACCAGATCTGGCGGTTGCCGTACCAGGCGCCGAAGGCGAGCGCCGCCAGCACCAGGACGACCGCGCCCCACTTCGCCACCGTGCGCAGGCGGCGGCGCTGCGGACGGGCCTCCTGCTCCTCGCGGCGCTTGCGCGCGGCCTCAGCGGCGGCGCGGCGGCGGACCTCGGTCGCGGTCAGGCCTTCGCGTTCGGCGTCGGGGCCGATCAGGGTCGCCCCCTCGGCCATCTTCGCCGGCGCCGCCGCGTCCTCGAGCCGGAAGGCGACGACGGTGATGTTGTCGCGGCCGCCGGCGCGGTTGGCTTCGTCGACCAGCGCCCGCACCGCCGCTGTCAGCGAGGTGGCGCGGGCGAGGATGCGGCCGATCTGCTCGTCGTCGAGCATCGTCGTCAGGCCGTCGGAGCAGATCAGGAAGACGTCGCCGGCCTGGGCGGGGACGGTCTGCAGGTCGACCTGGACCTCGGGTTCGGGACCGAGGGCGCGGGTGATGATCGAGCGCTGCGGGTGGTCCTCGGCCTGGGCGTCGGTCAGCTGCCCTTTGCGCCGCATCTCCTCGACCAGCGAGTGGTCACGGGTCAGCTGCTCGAGCTGGCCCCGCCGCAGCCGGTAGGCGCGGCTGTCGCCGACGTGCCCGATCGCCACCTCTTCGGCCTCGAGGTCGACGAGCGCGGCGGTCGTCGTCGTCCCCATCCCGGCCAGGCTCGGGTCCTTGCGGGCGAGCTCGTGGATCGTCCGGTTGGCTCCCTCGATCGTCTGCTCGAGCGCCCGCTCGGGCGCCGCTTTGGGAAGCCCTTGGGCGAACGAGTCGGCAGCGGTTTTCGAGGCGACCTCGCCGGCCTGGGCGCCGCCCATCCCGTCGGCGACGACGAACAGCGGCGCCTTGGTGAAGAGCGAGTCCTCGTTGGCGTTGCGCTGGCGGCCGGTGTCGGTGCGGACCGCTTCCTCCTCTATCCGCAGGCTCATCTAGATCACCCGACCTCGAAGCGGAAGACCGTGTCGCCTATCTGCACGGTGTCGCCGTCGATCAACTCCGCCTCCCCCTGCAGGGTGGCGCCGTTCAGCAGGGTGCCGTTGGTCGAGTTCATGTCCTCGACGTAGAACCTCCCCTCGCGCGAGAAGACGCGGACGTGGATGCTGGAGGCATAGCGGTCGTCGATCTGCACGTCGGCGTCCTTCGAGCGGCCGACCGAGAGGCCGCCGATCAAGTCGAAGCGGCGGTCGCGTTCGAGGCCGCCGCCGCGCTCGGCGATCAGCCAGGCGTCGGGCCCGCGCGGAGCCTCGGCGAAGGCGGGGGCGGCGTGGAACCCGGTCGCGTCCGGGGCCGGCGAGACGGTCCGGCGCAGGTCCTTGAACGCGCTGCGGGCGATCACCAGCACGAACAGGTAGAGGACGGCGAGGAAGCCGAATTTCAGAGCTACTGATACGGGGTCGTATTCCACGCGACAGGCACCTTAGTGAGAGCGGCAGCCGCCGCTACTGCTCGATGTCGAAGGTGAAGGTGGTGGTGCCGAGCGTGACCTGGTCGCCGGGGCTGAGCCGGGTCGAGGCGACGCGGCGGCCGTTGACCTTGATCCCGTTGGTCGAGCCGAGGTCGACGATCTGCCAGTCGCCGTTCTCGGCGCGCCGCAGCTCGGCGTGGCGGCGCGAGACGTTGGGATCGGAAAGCACGCACTCGGCCGACTTCGAGCGCCCGATCGTCGCCTGCGGCCCGTCGAGGACATAGCGCCTGTCTTCGAGCGAGACGACGGCGCGGGTCGAGACCAGCGCGCCCACCGCCTGCTCGGGCCGTTTCGGGCGGCTGCGGTCGCGCTCGCGCACCGCCGAGTAGACCATCGTGTGGCCCTCTTCGCCCTGTTCGGGCGCCTGGCCCTCGTGGGCGGGCGGCTTCACCAGCCGCGCCTGGATCCCGAACTCGCCCAGCCGCAGGCGGTTGTCGGTGTCGAACTCGACCGCGGGCCGGGTCAGCAGGTCGTAGCCGCGCCGCCGCGCGTGCTCCAGCAGGTAGCCGGAGAGCTCCTGCTCGAGCGAGCGCTCGTAGCCTTCGAGCTTGCTGCGGTCCTGGCGCGAGAGGAAGACCGTGTACTCGTTGGGGACGTAGACGCGCTCGACCGAGGCGGTCTTGTGGGCGTCCATTTCCTTCGCCAGCTTGCGCGCCAGTTCGACCGGCTGCACCTCCGAGCTGAAGGCACGGCTGAACACCCCCTCGACGAGGCCTTCGATCCGCGACTCGAGACTCCGTAGAACGCCGATGGCGGAATCCTAGAGATGCCCGCTCAAGGGAGAGCCAAGCCGTGCAGGGCGAGGAAGCCGCCGAGGGTCGCGGCGGCGGCGAGAGCGCCGAAGCGAGCGAGGCGGGTGGAGGCAGCGGGTGGATGGTCGGCGAGCCCGTCGAGGCAGTCCTCGACCGTCGTCCCCAGCTCCTCCAGCGAGGGCCGGTGGTTGGGGCGGGGCGAGAGGCAGGCGTCGATCGTCTCGGTCAGCTCGCGCGGCAGGTCGGGACGGAGGCGGCGCAGTCGCCGGGCGCGGCCGCCGATCGCCCGCGCGGTGGCGGCGGGACCGGCGCGCCGGTACGGGTTCTCGCCGCTCCAGCACTCGTACAGGGTCAGGGCCAGCGAGTAGACGTCGGCCTCGGGGCCGGCCGCGCGGCCCTCGGCCTGCTCGGGGGCCATGTAGGCGAGGGTCCCGACGACGTCGCCGGCGGCGGTCAGGGGTGCGTCGCCGGCGAGGTGGGCGACGCCGAAGTCCATCAGCTTCGCCCGCGGTTCGGAGTCGGCGATCACCTGCACGTTCTGCGGCTTGATGTCGCGGTGGACGACGCCGCGCGAGTGGGCGTGGTCGAGCGCCTCGCAGAGGTCGGCGCCGATCTCGCCGATCTCGCGGTCGGAGAGCTCGCCGTTGTGGGAGAGCCGGGCCAGGGTCGAGCCCTCGACCAGCTCGGTGACCAGCAGCGCGTTGCCGTCCTCTTCGCCGAGCTCATAGAGAGTGACGATGCCGGGGTGGTTGAGCCGGGCGGCGGCCTGGGCCTCGCGCAGGACGCGGCGGCCGGCCTCCCCCCGCTGCTCGATCGCCTTCACCGCCACGGGCCGCTCGAGACGGCCGTCCCAGGCCTCGTAGACGACGCCGAAGCCGCCGCTGCCGATGCGGCGCTCGATCAAGAAGCGGTTGAGTACGAGCGAACCGACCAAAGCTTCTTTTCCTTCGCCGCCCCGGGGCGCTCTCCTGCGCACTGGACTGGGAAAAACCCACCGTTTGCGGCATCTCCTGGCGTTGCGGCCACGCGAGCGTTCATACTCTCGCCCCCGTGGAGGACTTCGCCTCACGACGCCCGCCCCGACGCGAGCGCCCCCGACGTCGCCCCGAACGCCAGCAGATCATGCTGCGGCGCGGGCTCGCCCTCGGCGGCGGCCTGATCCTCCTGATCCTGATCGTGCTCGGGGTCAAGGGCTGCCTCGACGCCCGCGCCAAGTCGGAACTGAGCGACTACGCCGACAAGGTCAGCGAGATCGCCGAAGAAACCGAACAGACGAGCAAGGACTTCTTCGGCAGCCTCGAAGAACCGGAAGGGCTCTCGGTCACCGAGTTCGTCGCCAAGGTCAACGCCGACCGCAGCGCGATCAACAACTACGCGACGCGGGTCGACAGCCTCGGCGCCCCCGGGGACATGGGGAGAGCCCAGCAGAACCTCGAGCTCACCTACGAGCTGCGCGATCGGGCGATGAACGAAATCGCCGAAAAGATGAGCACCGCGCTCGGCGACGCCGGGGCGCAGAAGGCGATGGCGGGGATCGCCAGGCAGATGCAGAAGCTGCTCGCCTCCGACGTCGTCTACGAAACGGTGGTGAGGCCCGAAATCGACGCCGTCCTCTCCGACAACGAAATCAGCGGCCACGACATCCCGGAAAGCTCCTTCCTCCCCGACGAAAAGTGGATCGAAGAAAGCACGGTCAGCCAGGCGCTCGGAGCGATCAGCGGCAACAGCGGCGCCGCCACGCCCGGCCTCCACGGCCTCGGACTGGTCGGGGTCACCGTCAACGGCTCCGAACTGATCGAAGGCGAAAGCACCACGATCGCCGCCGAAGAAAGCGTCGAAGTCGAAGTGACGGTGCAGAACCAGGGCGAATCGACCGAGAACGGGGTCAACGTCTCGGTCACCTTCGAAGGCACCACGCTGCAGGGCGAAATCGAAGAAATCGAAGCGGGGGCGGAAGGAACGGTGACGATTCCGCTGACGCCGACGCCGGAAGGCGAAGTGGCGCTGGAAGTTGAAGTGGAACCGGTGCCGGGGGAGCACGTGACTGAAAACAACGAAGCCACTTACTCGCTGATCATCGAATAGGTGGCTGTTGGGGGGCCCGAGGGTGACCCCTACCGGACGCCTTCGGCTTGAGTGTCCGTACGGGGTCACCCTCGGGCCCTCTCAAGCCGCAGTCTCGATCCGCTAGACGCCGGGCCACGCAAGCTCTGGTTTGATCTCCCTATGCGGATTGCTTATTTGGGGCCGGCGGGCACCTTCACTGAGGACGCTTTGGGAGAAGCGATGCCTGGGGGGGACTACGAGGCGCTGAGGACGCGGAGTGTTCCTGAGGCGATTTTGGCGGTTGAGCGGGGGGAGGCGGAGCGGGCCTTGGTGCCGATCGAGAACTCGCTGGAGGGATCGATCCGGCCCACCCTCGACACCCTCGCCTTCGAGGCCAGCGGGGTGGCGATCGTCGGCGAGCACGACTACCGGGTGCGGGTCCACCTGATCGCCCGCGAGGGCGTGCAGCTCGGCGACGTCGAGGCGGTGCTCTCGCATCCCCAGCCGCTCGCCCAGTGCGCCCGCTTCCTCCGCGAGACCCTGGCCGACGTCGAACTGCGCAGCGTCAGCAGCACCGCGGCGGCGGTGCGGATGGTGAGCGAGTCCTCGCGGCCCTGGGCGGCTCTCGGCGCCCGGGCGGCGGCGACCCTCTACGGCTGCGAGCTGCTGCAGGAGGGGGTCGAGGACCAGGACGACAACGTCACCCGCTTCGTCTGGATCGCGCCGGCGGGGACCGAGCCCGAGGGCAAGGGGCCGTGGAAGACCTCGCTGGTCTTCTCCGAGCTCGGCGCCGACCACCCGGGGGCGCTGGTCAACGCGCTGAGCGAGTTCTCCGGCCGTGGGATCAACCTGACGCGGATCGAGTCGCGCCCGCTGCGGCAGGGCCTCGGCCGCTACATGTTCTTCTGCGACCTCGAAGGAGGAGAGGCCGATCCGGCCGTCGCCGAGGCGATCGCGGAGCTGCGGGCGAAGGCCGAGTCGGTCCGGATTCTGGGTTCCTACCCGCTGAGCCCTACAATTTCCGGCAACGATGGCCAGGGTGCTGGTACTCAACGCGACGTATGAGCCGATCAACGTCTGCACGTTGAGGCGGGCCGCTGTCCTCCTCCTGAAGGAAAAGGCAGAACTTCTAGAGCAGCGGCAAGGTGCGGCGCTGCACTCGGAGCGGATGACGATGGAGCGCCCCGACGTGATCCGCCTCGTCAACTACGTGCGGATCCCGCGCGAGGCCCACCGCCGCAAGATCACCCGCCGCGCCGTCCTCGCCCGCGACTCCTGGACCTGCCAGTACTGCGGCTCGACCAAGCCCGGCCTCACCGTCGACCACGTCATCCCCCGCTCCCGCGGCGGCAAATCGGTCTGGGAGAACATCGTCGCCGCCTGCGCCGCCTGCAACCGGCGCAAGGGCAACCGCCTCCCCCGCGAGATCCACATGCACCCCGCGAACACCCCCAAGGCGCCCCCGCCCACGGTCTTCATCCAGGTCGCCAGCCCGAAGATCCCGCCGGCCTGGGAGCAGTACCTGCCCCAGGCGGCATAGGGCTCCGCGGACCCCTGGGCGCGGTACCGCTGAGTACGCAGGTAGAATCCCGCCGATGATGCGGCGTCGAGCCGGGGCGCGAACGGCGCTGCTCCTACTCCCATTGATGCTTCTTCCGCTTCCGGCCGCAGCGCTGGCGAAGAGCGGCGTGCGCGTGCGGCAGGACTCGGCGAGCGAAGCGAACGCGTTTTGGAGCTTGGGACGGATGCGGGAAGCCAAGCCGCTCGAGGTGAGCGGGCCGGCCCGGAGCGGGCGTTCCCGGGCTGGCGGCGAGGAACGCGGCAGGCCGCGTCGCGTCGCCGCGGTCGCCTCCCGTCGGGAGGACTTCACCACCGACTTCGAACAGGTCGCCGATCCGACCGCGCCAGGGTTCCGGGTCAACGGGGCGATCTTCGTCGAACTGGGGATCTTCGGGTACGCCCGCTGCTCGGGCACGGCCGTCCATTCCGGCAACGAAAGCGTCGTCTTCACCGCCGGTCACTGCGTCAACAGCGGCGGCCGGCGGGGGCGCTGGTTCAAGGATCACTGGATATTCATCCCCGCCTATCGCTACGGGCAGCGACCCTTCGGGGTCTTCCCGGCGAAGTGGCTGGACACGACGCGGCAGTGGCGGGCGAGCGGCAGCGAGAACTACGACGTCGGCGCCGCCGTGGTCGGCCGCAACCAGCGCGGCGAAACGCTGGGCGAAGCGGTCGGCGGCGCGGGCATCGCCTTCAACCTCAAGCCCAAACAGGAATTTGCCGTGCACGGCTATCCGGCGGAAGAACCGTTCGACGGGGAAACGCAGCGGATCTGCCCCTCCGCGCAGTACCTCGGACACGATCCGTACTCGTTCTTCTTTTCCGGCCCCCTCAACCTCGCCGTTCACTGCGACGTCACCGGCGGCGCCTCGGGCGGCGGCTGGACGATCCCGGGGGAAATCCTCGACAGCGTCACCAACTACGGCTACTTCGACGAAACCAGCCCGGACTTCGGCGCCTACTTCGGCAAAGAAGTCGCGCGGCTCTACGGCCGAGCGGAGAAGGTGCGATGAGCCGGCGAATCGCAATGCTGGCCGTCCTCGTCACGCTGCTCGCGGCGGGAAGTGCGCACGCGGCCCCTCCCGGTGGCGCAATCCCGGCGCTGCTCCCCGAGCTCGTACCCCCTCGCCTCCTGACCGAAGTCGGCAAGCCGGTGCCGCCGCGGCCGGTCTTCGAATCGAGCTTCACCGTCTCCGCCTCCCACGGCTACAAGGTCGAGGTCTTCACCTTCGGCACCGCGGTGGTCGCTGAGGTCACGCATCACGACCGCCGGACCTTCTCGCTGGCGGCTTATCTGGCCCGGGGAGTGGCGGTGCCCCACCGGCTGCAGGCCACCTTCGGCAACCTCGGCCGGGTTTCGATGCGGTTTCGGCCGCCCCGGGGCCATCACGACGTCGAATCGATCTGCCGTTTCGGCGAGCGGCTGTCGCGGCAGCACGGCACCTACGTCGGGCACTTCTCCTTCAAGGGCGAGAACGGCTACGTCAGGTTCGACCTCCACCGCGCCAAGGGATCGATCGTCACTCCTGCCGGCCGCTGCCCCCGCCATCACCTGACGCGCGCCGAAGTGGAAAAGCTGATCGAATCCCTCTTCGAACCCGCCTCCGGCCTCTTCGCCGGCTCGAGGGAAGGCGTCGCGACGACCAGCGTCCTCGGCTTCGAGCGCAAGAGCGGCACCCGCTACCTCGCCTCGCACGAAGAAACCCACGGAAGGATGGCGATCATCCGGATGGCGTTCGTCAACGGCGGCAAGGGCAAGCGGATCCATGTCAACGAAGCGGTGACCGCGGCATCCCTCTCGCCCCCGCGTCCGTTCCACGGCACCGGCCACTACCACGCCGCCTCCGACGGCACCACGACCTGGACCGGGCCGCTCTCGGTCAACTTCCTCGGAGCCCCCCGGTTCCCCCTCACCGGTCCCGGCTTCGAAGTCCAGGTCGCCGTCCCGCCGTTGTAGGCGCGGACCGAGACAGCCGCCCTCCTAGGCCAGCTCGCCCTGGCCGTTCTGCTCCGGCTCGCCGCTGACCACAGACGACTCTTCTTCTGACTCGACCACGAGGGCGACGGCGCTGACGCGGTCGTCGTCCTTGATGTTCATCACCTTGACGCCCTGGGTGGCGCGGCCCATCTGCGAGATGCCGCTGACGGAGGTGCGCTGGACCATGCCGTTCTGGGAGATGAAGAGGAGGTCCTGGTGCTCGCCGACGATCAGGGCACCGGCGAGGCCGCCCTTCTTCTCGGTCAGCTTCGCGGTGAGGACGCCTTTCGTGCCGCGGCCCTTGATCGGGTACTCGGAGACCGGCGTGCGCTTGCCGTAGCCGTTCTCGGTGACGACGAAGAGTTCGGTGTCGTTGCGGGCGACGTCCATCGCCAGCACCCGGTTGTCCTTGCCGGCGACGTTCATCCCTTTGACGCCGCTGGTGTCGCGGCCCATGTCCCGGACTTTCTCCTCCGAGAAGCGGGAGGCGTGGCCGGAGTGGGAGACCATGAGGATGTCGTCTTCGCCCGAGGTCAGCCGCACCTGGACCAGCTCGTCGCCGTCGCGGACCTTGATCGCGATGATCCCGTCGGCGCGGATCGGCGTGTTGTAGGCGAGGAACTCGGTTTTCTTGATCATGCCCTTGGCGGTGGCGAAGGCAAGGTACTTGTTCTCTTTGAAGTCACGGGTCGGGATCACCGCCATCACCTTCTCCCCCTCGCGCAGCGGCAGCAGGTTGCGCAGCGAGCTGCCTTTCGCGGTCCGCGAACCCTCCGGCAGCTCGTAGACCTTGAGCCGGTAGACCTTGCCGCGGTTGGTGAAGAAGAGGAGGTAGTCGTGGGTCGAGCTGATGTGGAGGTGGGCGATGTAGTCGTCCTCTTTCAGGTTCATCCCCATCACCCCGACCCCGCCACGGTTCTGCTGGCGATAGGTCGCCAATGGCAGGCGCTTGACGTAGCCGGAGGCGGTCAGCGAAATCACCATCTGCTGGTCGGCGATCATGTCCTCGATCCCGACGTCGCCCTCGAAGTGGACCAGTTCGGTGCGCCGTTCGTCGCCGTAGGCCTCGACGATTTCCGCCAGCTCGTCCTTGACCAGCCCCATCACCCTGGCTTCGTCGCCGAGGATCGCCCGCAGCTCGCCGATCCGCTCCATCAGATCGGCGTGCTCAGCCCGGACCTTGTCTGCCTCCAGCGCGGTCAGCCGCTGCAGGCGCATGTCGAGGATCGCCTGCGCCTGCTCGCGCGATAGCTCGAAGCTCTCGATCAGGCCGTCGCGGGCGGCGTCTGGGTCGCTCGAGCTGCGGATCAGTTTGATCACCGCGTCGAGGTTGTCCAGCGCCACCAGCAGGCCCTCGAGGATGTGGGCCCGCGCCTCCGCCCGCCGCAGTTCGTACTGGGTGCGACGGGTGACGACCTCGCGCTGATGCTCGACGTAATGCTCGATCAGCTCCAGCAGGCTGAGCGTGCGGGGGACGCCGTCGACCAGGGCGACCATGTTCGCCCCGAACGTCGACTGCATCGGCGTTTTTTTGTAGAGGTTGTTGAGGACGACTTTGGCCGGCGGACCGCCGCGTTTGAGCTCGATGACGAGCCGCATCCCGGAGCGTTCGTCGCTCTCGTCGCGGAGGTCGGAGATGCCCTCAAGCTTCTTGTCGCGGGCGAGGTCGGCGATCTTCGTCATCAGCCCGCCTTCGCCGCCCTTCTTGACCATGAAGGGAAGCTCGGTGACGACGATCGCCTCCTTGCCCCCCTTCAGCGGCTCGACGTGAGCGCGGGCGCGAACCCGGATGCTGCCGCGGCCCGAGGCGTAGGCGTCGCGGATGCCCTCCATGCTCATCATGCCGCCGCCGGGGAAGTCCGGGCCTTTGATGTGCTGCATCAGCCCGGCGAGGTCGATCTCCGGATCCTCGATGTAGGCGGCGACCGCGGCGGCGACCTCGCGGAGGTTGTGGGGCGGGATGTTCGTCGCCATCCCGACCGCGATCCCGGAGGTGCCGTTGACCAGCAGATTCGGGAAGCGCGACGGCAGGACGAGCGGCTCCTGGGTCGATTCGTCGTAGTTGGGCCCGAAGTCGACGGTGTCGGCGTCGATGTCCCGCAGCATCTCCGTCGCCAGCCGGCCGAGGCGGGCCTCGGTGTAGCGCATCGCCGCCGCCGGGTCGTCGTCGATCGAGCCGAAGTTGCCCTGCCCGTCGACCAGGAGGTAGCGCAGTGAGAAGTCCTGCGCCATCCGCACCAGGGTGTCGTAGATCGCCGAGTCGCCGTGCGGGTGGTACTTGCCCATCACCTCGCCGACGATGAAGGCGCACTTGCGGTAGGGCCGGGTCGGCTGCAGGCCGATGTCGTGCATCGCGTAGAGCACCCGGCGGTGGACCGGCTTGAGGCCGTCGCGCACGTCCGGCAGCGCCCGGCCGACGATCACGCTCATCGCGTAATCGAGATACGACGAGCGCATCTCCTGCTCGAGCCCGCGCTCCTCGATGTTCCCCGTCAATGCATCAAGAGCCATAGGTGGTTCCTCCGATCAGCGCTACGGGCGCGAAAACCAAGCAGGTCGCGGGCCGCAGGGAGCGAGGTGAGGGGAGCGCACTAACAGTGCGTGACCCGATCCGAGACGACTGAGGCACGCGAGATGCGCCGGTTTGCAGCGTCCGCGACAAAGGATTCTCAAACATCTAGGAACTTCACCTCTTTAGCGTGCGTCTCGATGAAGTCGCGACGGGGGGCGACCTGATCGCCCATCAACATCGAAAAGATCGTGTCGGCCGCGGTCGCGTCTTCGAGCGTGACCCTCGCGAGCGTTCGCGAAGCCGGGTCCATCGTCGTCTCGCGCAGCTGTTTGGCGTTCATCTCGCCCAATCCCTTGAACCGGGTCAGCTGGACGCCGTGGCGGGCGAGCTCGAGCACGGCGCCGCGCAGCGCCTCGAAGGAGAGCGCCACACTGCGTTTCTCACCCCGGCTGACCTCGAACGGCGGGCGACCGACCTGTTTGAGCAGCGCCGCGTGGACCTCGGCGAACTTGCGGTAGTCGTGATGCTGGAAGAGAGCCGCCGGGAGACGGTGGGTGCGGGCCAGCCCGCTCTTCCGCTCCACGGCTTTGACGACGACGAGCTCGTCGTTGCTCTCCAGGACCTCGGTCTCGAACGGCTCGCGCGGGTCGCCGCCTTTCTGCAACAGGTCGCGCGCGGCGGCAACCGATGCCACCTGTTCGTCGAGCAGGCTGGACTCCTCGAGGAACCGCACCACCTCATGGCCGAAGTCGGCTTGCAGCGAGGAGCCCCAGCCCTCGTACTCTTTCGAGCGCCGGATGTAGGACTGCCAACGGCTCGCGGTGAGCTTGCGCTTCTCGCCGCTCGCGTCGGTCAGCTCGAACTCCTCGATCTTGTCGCGCAAGAGGAGCTCTTCAAGTTCGGACTCGCGCTCGAGGTAGGTCTCCTGGTTGCCCTGTTTGACCCGGTAGAGCGGCGGTTTGGCGATGTACACGTACCCCGCCTCGATCAGCTCCTTCATCTGGCGGTAGAGGAAGGTGAGGACCAGGGTGCGGATGTGGGCCCCGTCGACGTCGGCGTCGGTCGCCATCACGATCTTGTGGTACCGGGCGGCTTCGATGTCGAACTCGTCGTGGACGCCGGTGCCGATCGCCGTGATCAGCGCCTGGATCTCGTTGTTGGCCAGCACCTTGTCGATGCGGCTCTTCTCGACGTTGATGATCTTCCCGCGCAGCGGCAGCACCGCCTGGGTGTTGCGGTCGCGGGCCTGCTTCGCCGAGCCGCCGGCGGAGTCTCCCTCGACTACGAAGATCTCGGCCAGGCTCGGGTCCTTGACCGTGCAATCGGCGAGCTTCCCCGGCAGGGTCGAGTTCTCCAGCGCCGACTTGCGGGTCAGGTCGCGGGCTTTGCGGGCGGCGGCGCGGGCACGGGCGGCGTCGATCGTCTTGCTGATGATGCGGCGCGCCTCCGGCGGGTTCTCCTCGAGGAACTCGGCCAGCTTGCGGTTGACGATCTCCTCGACCAGCCCTTTGATCGGCGGGTTGCCGAGTTTGGTCTTGGTCTGGCCCTCGAACTGGGGGTCGTGGAGCTTGACCGAGATCACCGCGGTCAGCCCCTCGCGCACGTCCTCGCCGGCGAGGTTGTCGTCCTTCTCTTTCAGCAGGCCTTTGTTGCGGGCGTAGGCGTTCAGGGTCCTCGTCAGCGCCGCCCGGAAGCCGGACATGTGGGTGCCACCCTCGTGGGTGTTGATGTTGTTGGCGAAGCTGAAGATCGACTCCTGGTAGGAGTTGTTCCACTGCATCGCGATCTCGACTTCGCCGTCCTCTTTGCTGCCCTCGAAGTAGATCGGCTTGCGGTTCAGCGTCTCCTTGTTGGCGTTGAGGTGGCGGACGAAGTCCTCGATCCCGCCCTCGTACTGGAAGGTGACGGCTTTCGTCTCGCCGCGCTCGTCGACCAGTTCGATCTTCAGACCGCGGGTGAGGAACGCGGTCTCGCGCAGGCGCTCCGCCAGGGTCTCGAAGTCGAATCCGATCTCCTCGAAGATTTCGAGGTCCGGCAGGAAGGTGATCTTGGTGCCGTGCTCCTCGGTCGTCTCCCCCTTGGAGAGCTCGCTCTGCGGTTTCCCGCGTTCGTAGTCCTGCGACCAGACGAAGCCGTCGCGGCTGATCTCCAGGTGCAGGCGCTCGGAGAGCGCGTTGACGACCGAGACCCCGACCCCGTGCAGGCCGCCGGAGACCTTGTAGCCGCCGCCGTCCCCGAACTTGCCGCCGGCGTGGAGGACGGTCAGCACGACCTCGGCGGCCGGTTTCCCCTCTTTCTCCATCGTCTCGACCGGGATCCCGCGGCCGTTGTCTTCGACCGTGCAGGCGTTGTCCGGGTGCAGGATGACCCGGACGCTGTCGCAGTGACCGGCGAGTGCCTCGTCGACCGAGTTGTCGACGATCTCGTAGACGAGGTGGTGCAACCCCCTCGGGCCCGTCGAGCCGATGTACATGCCGGGGCGTTTGCGAACCGCTTCCAGGCCCTCGAGGACGGTGATGTCCTTGGCGCCGTAGGAGTCGCCGCTGGCTTTTTTGTCAGGCAATGAGTCCCTTCCGATTGACACAGCAACACACAAAGCCCCGACGCCTGGAGACTTGCTCCGCGGTAGGTCGGGGCGCAAAACGAGTTGCCATAAGAATACCAGTTGGAGGCCGCGGACAACCTCGCCCGTAGGTAAAATCTCCCTGCAAATCGTGGAAAAACAGTGCTTGAACTCAGGCAGATTTGACGCGGAAGCGCAACGCCTGGGGCGCCTGCTCCCCTACCTCGGCCCGCAACCGCTCCAACAAGGTCTCCTGCATCAGGTCGAGCTCCTGCGCCCAGACCGCGTCCACGCACTCCACCGTCAGCGTTCCCGCCCGCTCCGAGACGGGCGTGGCGACCGTCGCGAGCCGCTCTCCCACGGCCGCCGCCCACGCCGTCTGCACGGTCGCCAGCGGCGTTTGCGGCGCGACCTTCTGCAGGGCGGCCTGGAAGGCCGGGGCGGCGGGGCGGGGAGCGCGGCGGCGGCTCACTAGCCGGAACCTTCCGTCTGCAGCGGCATCCGCACCACCGACTCCTGCGCGGCGGCCGGGACCTGTTCCTCGTCGGCGGCGGTGATCAAGACCTGTCCTCCGTCCTGCAGCCGGGCGACGAGGCGCTCGCGGCGGCCGGGGTCGAGCTCGCTCATCACGTCATCGAGCAATAGCAGGGGGATGACCCGCCGTGCTCTCAGCAGCGCCTCGCGCTCGGCGAAGAGGAGGGCAAGCAGGGCGGCGCGCTGCTGCCCTTGGGATCCGTAGCGCCGCAGCGAGCGCGCGCCGGCCTCGAGCTTGAGCTCGTCGAGGTGGGGGCCCCAGGAGCTGCGGCCCAGCTTGACGTCCTGCTCGCGCCGCTCCTCCAAGCCGGCGCGGATCTCCGCCGCCGAGCCCGATGCCCGCGGCGCGTAGACCAACGTCGCCTCCTCGAGCCCGAGCTCCGCGGCGGTGCCGGCAAACGCCTCCGCCAACTCGGCGACGGCCTCCGTCCGCGCTTCGATCAAGGGCGCGGCGGCGTCGGCGAGCCCGGCGTCCCAGATCCGCAGATCCTCGGGCGAGCCATAGCCGGCGGCAAGGCGCGAGAGCAGCGCATTGCGCTGCGCCACCGCTTGGCCGTAGCGCTTGCGCAGGCCCTCGCGGGCCGGCCAGCGGGCGGCGATGAAGCCGTCGAGGTGAGCGCGACGCTCTGCCGGCGGGCCCTTCACCAGCGTCAGCCGATCCGGGGCGAAGACCGCCACCGGCGGCCGGCTCCGCGCCAGCGTCGCCGGGTCGGCGGGGTTGCCGTCGAGCAGGTGCCGCCGTCCTTCGCTGCGGCTGATCGCCGCCAGCAGCCGGTGCTCGACTCCGTCCTCGTCGCGGATCGTCGCCTCCGCCCGGGCCAGCGAGCCGCCGAACGGGATCAGGTCGCGCCGATCGGAGGTGCGGAAGGAGCGTCCGGTGAGGGCGAAGTAGAGCGCCTCCACCAGGTTGGTCTTGCCGACCCCGTTGGGACCGATGACGCTGACGATCCCAGGCGCCAGCTCGACCCGGACGCGGTCGAGACTGCGCAGCGGCTTCGCCTCGATCGCGGTGACGAGCACCGCGGCACCTCAGATGACCAACGCGACGTTGGGCATCTAGACGTTGAGGCGGATCGGCATCACCAGGTAGCGGAAGTCTTCGCCCTCGACCGGCTCCAGCAGCCCCGGCCGCAGCGGCGAGATCAGCCGCACCAGCACCTCGTCGCCGGCGATGCTTTCGATCCCCTCACGGAGGAACTCCGGGTTGAATCCGATCTCCAGCGGCTCCCCCTCGAAGGCCGCCGGCATCGTCTCCTGGGCGTCGCCGATGTCCGGCGTCTCGGCCGCCACCGTCAACTGACCGGACTCGAACGAGAGCCGCAGCGGCGCGTTGCGCTGCGCCAGCTGGCTGACCCGGCGGGTGACGTCGAGGAAGTCCGGCCGCGGCAGCCGCACGTCGTGCTCGTAGGACTCCGGCAAGAGCTGTCGAAAGTTGGGGAACTGGCCGTCGATCAGCCTCGTCGAGAGGAGGACCGACCCTGCCACGAAGACCGCCTGGTTCGGCAGCAGCGAGATCGAGGCCTCGCCGGCGCCTTCGGCGGAGAGGATCCGGCCCAGCTCGCGCAGCGCGCGGGCGGGGATGTTCGCCTCCAGCTCTCCACCGAGGTCGCTCTCCAACTCGGTCCGCTTCACTGCCAGCCGGTAGGAGTCGGTGGCGACCATCGTCATCTCCTTGCCGCTGGCGGTGACGAAGACGCCGGTGAGGACCGGCCGCATGTCGTCCCGCGAAGCGGCTCTGGCGACCAGGTCGATGCTCTCTTCGAGCGCGGCGGCCGGGAGCTTCAGGCCCCCGCTCTCCTGCGCCTCCGGCAGCTTCGGGAAGTCCTCGACCGGCAGCACCCGCAGGTGGAAGCTCGAGCTGCCGCTGCGGATCTCGACGTCGTGCTCGGCCTCGCGCGATTCGATCTCCACCGACGGGTCAGCCAGGGAGCGCGCCACCTCGGCGAAGAGGCGGCCGGGGAGGAGAACCGAGCCGCCCTCCTCGACGTTGGCCTCGAGGGCGGTCTCCAGCCCGAGGTCGAGGTCGGTGGCGGCAAGGGTCACGCGGCCCTCGCCCGCGGTGAGGAGAACGCCGGAGAGCGCCTGGGTGGCGGCGCGGGTGGAGACAGCCCTGGAAACAGTGGAGAGCTTGGAGACGAGGTCGTCGCGTTTGGTCGTGAGCTTCAACTGATTTCTTTCTTGAGTTGGGTTAGGGCTTGTGGAAAGAGCTGGCTTTGGTGAGGAATCGGCCTTCTGCTGCGGATTCGGAGATGTGGAAGCGGCTGTGGGAAGTTGGGGATTCTTGCAGTGCGGGCGGCCATCAGCGCTCCCCCGGGACCGGGTTGTGGATTGCTCCGCGCAACTCGCGCACCTTCTCGGCCAGCTCGGCGTCCTCGTCGAGGCTGGCTTCGATCCGGCGCAGGGAGTTGAGCACGGTGGTGTGGTCGCGACCGCCGTAGAGGCGGCCGATCTGCGGCAGCGAGAGGTCGGTCAGCTCGCGGGTGAGGAAGATCGCCACCTGGCGGGCGCGGAGGGGGGTGGCGGCGCGGCTGGAGCCGATCAGCTCGGCCCTGGCGATCCCGAAGCGCTCGGCGACCCGCTGCTGGATCTCCTCGACCGAGGTGCGCTTCGGACGACTGGCGCCGGGGATGACTTCGGCGATCAGGTCGGTGCTGAGGGGACGGGCCATCAAGGAGGCGTGGGCGATGACCCGGGTGAGAGCGCCGTGGAGCTGGCGGACGTTGGCCTCGATCCGGTTCGCGAGCTCGACCAGGGCGTCGGCGTCGGTGATCTCGACCCCCGCCTCCTCGACGAGCCGGCGCAGGACGGTGAGCCTGGTCGCCAGGTTGGGGGGCTCGACCGCCACCGTCAGGCCCCACTCGAAGCGGTCGCGCAGGCGCGAGGCGAGGGTGGAGAGCTCGCTGGGGATGCGGTCGGCGGAGAGGACGAGCTGGCTGCCGGCCTCATACAGGGCGTTGAAGGTGTGGAAGAACTCCTCCTCGGTCGCGGGCTTGCCCTCGAGGAACTGGACGTCGTCGATCAGCAGCACGTCGATGTCGCGGTAGCGCGCCTTGAAGGCCTCGCTGCCGGAGGATTTCAGCGCCGTGACGAACTCGTTCGTGAACGACTCGGCGGTCGTGTAGCGGACGCTGAGGCCGGGGGCGTTGTCGCGCAGGTAGTTGGCGATCGCCGCCAGCAGGTGCGTCTTGCCGAGCCCCGGGGGGCCGTGGAGGAAGAGCGGGTTGTAGGCCTCCGAAGGCGCCTCTGCCACTGCCAGGGCGGCGCCGTGGGCGAGGCGGTTGCCGGGGCCGATCACGAAACGCTCGAAGGTGTAGCTGGGATTCAGCTCCAGATCCGATTCGAGCTCCGCGCCAAGCTGAGGCTCCGAGAAGCTGACCCCCTGCAGGGAGGGGTCGACGCTCTTCAGCGCTTCCCCGATCAGCGCCGTGTAGCGCCGTTCGGCCCAGGTGCGGACCCGCTCCGGGGCCGTCAGGTAGAGGGTCTCGCCGTCGATCCCGATCGCCTCGAGTGGCTCCAGCCAAAGACGGTAGGTCGACTCCGGGACGGAGGCCCTGAGCCGATCTTGGGTCGCCCGCCAAAGGGCGTCGAGGTGGTCTTGTGAGGAGTCATCGGGCACCCGGTCGGCGACCATAGCGCCGTGCCTGGGGTGCCTCTTTTGGTGCCTCGCAAATGCCGTAGAAAAGATTTTCGGGCCCGTCCGTATACTTCCGCCGGCATGAAGCGCACCTACCAGCCAAAGAAGCGGAAGCGGGCGAAGACCCACGGTTTTCGGGCCCGCATGAGCAGCCGCGGGGGCCGCGCCGTCCTCAAGCGCCGACGCCGCAAAGGGCGCAAGCGCCTTACTCCTTAATGCCTCGGCCTCGACGGCGCCTTTCGCGCAGCGGCGAGTTCGACCGCGTCTATCGCGATGGCTCCTCGCACGCGACTCGCTACCTCGTGCTTTACACGTTCCCGCGCAAGGACGAGGAGCGGGAGGACGTGCGCCTCGGCGTCTCCGTCAGCCGCAAGGTCGGCGGTGCCGTCGACCGCAACAAGGTGAAGCGGGCGCTGCGGGAGGCCTTTTGGAGTCTCTCGGACGATCTTCCCCCCAAGCACGACTTCGTCATCGTCGCCCGGGCGGAGATCAACGAGTTGATCGAGAAAGAGGGCACCACCGGCGTGACCGCCAACCTCAAAGAGGCGCTGGCCGGAGGGCGTTCCACGTGAAACGGGTCTTTCTGGCGCCCATTCGCGCCTACCAGCGCTGGATCTCCCCGGGCCTTCCCCGCCGCTGCCGCTACGAGCCGACCTGCTCCGCCTACGCGGTGGAAGCGGTCGAACGCTTCGGTCTGATCCGCGGTTTCCTGCTCGCCACCTGGCGGCTTCTGCGCTGCAATCCCTTCAGTCACGGCGGCTTCGACCCCGTCCCCGATAGATTCACGCTCCGCACCGGCCCCGTCCACCCGGCCGACTACCACCGCACCCACCCGTGATCGTGCCAAGCGCCAACATCCTGCAGCCGCTGATCGACGTCGCCAACGCCGTCCTTCAGTTCTTCCACGACAACGCCGGCCTCAGCTGGGGGATGTCGATCATCGCCCTCACCGTCTGCACGCGGGCGGTGCTGATCCCCCTCACCTACAAACAGCTGAAAGGGATGCGGGCGCTACAAGCGCTGCAGCCGCAGATCAAAGAGCTGCAGGAGAAATACAAAAACGACAAACAGCGCATGCAGCAGGAAATGATGCGCTTCTACAAAGAGAACAAAGTCAATCCGCTGGCCTCCTGCCTGCCGTTGATAGCCCAGCTCCCGGTCTTCATCACCCTCTTCTATGTCCTCCGCCACGAGCTGCCGCCGGACATGGGCTGCCCCGCCGCCGGTCACTGCAGCGCCTATGGAGCCGAATTCCTCTTCATCCACGACCTCACCGGCAAGGCCACGGGCGGCGAACTGATCGCGTTGCTGATCCTCTACGTCGGCACCCAGCTGGTTTCCGGCATGGTGATGTCGGTCACCGCTGACAAAAGCCAGCGGACGATGATGTTCCTGCTGCCGCTGATCTTCGTCCCCTTCATCCTCAACTTCCCCGCCGGCCTGATCCTCTACTGGATCACCACCAACTTCTGGACGATCGGGCAGGCCTTCGTGATCCAGAAAATCGTGCCGCCGCCTGTTGCGGCGACGGCTTCGGGGGCGGCGGCGATCCAGGCGGCGAAAGCGCCTCCGCCGCCTCCTCGCAAAAAGAAGAAGCGACGATAGGGCTTGTGGGAGGGACTTCTGGAGGTCCCTCCGTCGCGATTTGGGGAGGCTCCTGCGGGACCTCCAGAAGTCCTTACTCGAAGCCTGGCTTGAGTTCAGCTAGCCCTTGGGGCGCTTCTTGGCGATACCGGGGTTGCGGGGGAGGTTGCTTGGGGTCGGGCCGGACTTGCGGATTATGTGGAGGTGGCGGTGGGTGGAGCCGGCGCGGTTGCCTACGTCGAGGATTTGCTCGGGCGTCATGGCTAGTGCCTCGGCGGCATTGGCCAGTTGCTGCTCCTCCTCCTCGTCCCGCTTGCCCTTCCAGGCGACGAGGACGCCATTTGGCTTCAGAAGCGGGGAGGCGAGCTCGGCCAGGGTGGAGAGGCGGCCGACGGCGCGGGCGGTGACGGCGTCGTAGGCCTCCCGCCCTCCCGTCCCCGCCCAGTCCTCGGAGCGGGTGTCGAGGACGGTGGCGTTGGCCAGCCCGGCGGCCGCGATCGCGCGGCGCATGAACTCGCACTTGCGGCTGACGGACTCGATCAGGTCGACCTGAGCCTCGGGGAGGGCCGCCGCCAGCACCAGGCCCGGGAATCCCGCCCCGGCTCCGATGTCCGCGATGCGCCCGGCCGCGCGCAGCCCTACCACCTCCAGCCCGGTAAGGCTGTCTTCGACGTGCACCTTCCAGGCGCGCTCGTCGACCACCGAGCTGACCGACGCCCGCTCCTCGGCCAGCAGGCCGAGCACCGTCTCGAGCTGCCCTCGGGCGGCCTCGCTCAGAGCGGCGGCGGGATCCTCGGTCACTCCGGCAGGAGCGGCGCGACGATCACGCAGCGATTGGGCTCGTCGCCCTCGCTGTAGGTCTCGATGCCCTGCCGCTCTTTCAGCCGTTCATGGACCACACGCCGTTCCTGCGCGCTCATCGGGTCCATCTCGATCTGGCGGTTGCTGGCGAGCGCCTGCTCCGCCGCGCGGTCGGCGCGCGACTGCAGCGCCTCGCGGCGCCGCTCCCGGTAGCCGGCGGCGTCGACGACGACCCGCTTGCGGTCCCGCAGGCCACGGAAGGCGGCCTGGTAGCAGAGCAGCTGCAGGGCGTCGATCGTCTGTCCCCGCTTGCCGATCAGGAGGCCGTAGTCGTCCTCCCCCTCGACCGTGAGCAGGATCCGGTCGTCGTCTTCCTCGACCACCACGTCGCCGTCGAGGTCGAGCTCGTCCAGAACGCCCTCGACGAGCTCCTGCGCTCGCTCGGCGGGATCATCGGGCCAGTCAAAGGTCTCAGACACGGTGCGCAGGCTATCCCACCGCCTGCCGACGCGCTCGGGGAGGCCGACCATTAGATGGTCGGCCGCGCGACCCCGCGCGCCCGGATGACATCCGTGGCGCTGCGCAGCTCTGCGTCCTCGGGCTCGCCTTTGGCACCACCAAAGTCTTCGCCCTGCGTCCTTGATCTGCTTGGCCACGGCTGCCCCCGGTCACACGCGGGCGCGCGGCCGACCATCTAGGCTGGCCGGGATGGGCAAGGTCTATGCCGTGGCGAACCAGAAGGGCGGCGTCGGGAAGACGACGACCGCCGTCAACCTCGCCTCCTGCGCTGCTGCCGAGGGGCAGCAGACCCTCCTCGTCGACCTCGATTCCCAGTGCAACGCGACCGTGGCGCTGGGCGGGGGCCGGGATCTGCACCCGTCCTCCTACGACTGCCTCACCGGGGAGGTCTCGGTCGCCGAGGCGGCCCGGCCGGCGGGTCCAGATAACCTCTGGCTCGTCCCCGCCAACCGGGACCTGGCCGGCGCGGCCGTGGAGTTGCCGCGCATGGAGGGCTCGGAGCTGCGCCTGCGCGAGCGGCTGGGGCCGGTCCGCGAGCGCTTCGCCGTCACCTTGCTCGACTGCCCGCCGTCCCTGGGCCCGGTCAGCGTCAACGCCTTGGTCGCCGCCGACCGGGTCATCGTTCCGGTCCAAGCCGAGTACCTGGCCCTGGAGGGGCTGGTCCAGTTCCTGGAAACCCTCGGCTTGATCCGGCGCCAACTCAACCCTCAACTAGAGGTTTCGGGTTTGCTGATCACGATGCACGACGAGCGCACGCGCTTGGCTCAGGACGTGGAGGCGGAGCTGCGCGAGCACTTCGACGGCATGGTCTTCGAGACGGTCATCCCCCGCAGCGTCCGAGTCGCCGAGTCGCCGAGTTATGGTCTGCCTGTGACCGAGCACGCCCCCTCCTCCTACGGCGCCGTCGCCTACCGCGCGCTGGCGAAGGAGCTGGCGAGCCGTGGCTAGCAGCAGGCGCGGAATCGGCCGCGGCCTGGCGGCGATCCTCCCCGAAACCGAGGTCTCGGACGCGGGTGAGCTGCGCGAGCTGCCGGTCGCGCTGATCAAGCCCAACCCCTCGCAGCCGCGGACCAAGTTCGACGAGGAGGCGCTGGCGGGGCTGGCCGCGTCGATCGAGTCGAGTGGGATCGTCCAGCCGCTGCTGGTGCGCCCCCTCCCCGACGGCAGCTACGAGCTCGTCGCCGGCGAGCGGCGCTGGCGGGCGGCTCAGCAGGCGGGGCTGGACAAGGTCCCGGCGGTAGTTCGCGACCAGGCCGAAGCGGAGCGGCTGCAGGCGGCGCTGATCGAGAACATGGTTCGCGAGGACCTCAACCCGGTCGAGGAGGCGAAAGCCTGCGCCGCCCTCGTCGAGGACCTCGGCTTGACCAAAGAGGAGCTGGCGCGCCGGGTCGGCCGCAGCCGCCCGGCGGTCTCCAACCTGATCCGGCTGCTCGAGCTGCCCGACGAGGCGCTGGAGCTGCTGGAGAGCGGCGAGCTCAGCGAGGGTCACGGTAAGGCTCTGCTCGGTGCCACCGGTCACGACGTGCGCCGGCGCCTGGCCCGCGACGCCGCACGGGGCGGCTGGTCGGTCCGCGAAACCGAGCAAAGGGTTCGGCTGGCTGGCCAGCCGAAGGCGAGGCCGCGACGAGCTCCTACCGATCCCGATGCCGTCGCCGCCCTCCGCGACGCCGCCGACGCCCTCGAGGAAGCCCTCGGCCACGAAGTGACGACGCGGGCGAAAGGGGAGGGGATCGTCGCCGAGCTCCGCTTCGACGACGTCCGCGAGGCCCACGCCCTGGCGCGCCGGCTGCGCAAGCGCTCGTCCTGAACGACTCTCCATGGCCACTCCGTCGTCCATATGGACGGTATTTCGGCCATAGGTTCGACGGGCTGGGCGGCAGCGGCAGAAGCGATTCCGCGTCGCTACGATGTGCCTCGGCATCAAGCCGCGATGGGCGATTAGCTCAGTTGGTTAGAGCGCATCTCTGATAAGGATGAGGTCCCTGGTTCGAATCCAGGATCGCCCACTCGATTCGAGCTACGGCGAAAGCAGAAAGGCGCCTCCCGGCAGAAACAGTGCGGAGGTCGCCACCAATTTCGGAGCCTCTTTCAGCCGCTACGGGACGCGCTGCATCCGATCCCCCGGCTAATTTGGCCTATGCGTTTTTCAATCTGGAAAAGCAAGAACGGCCAGTACTACTTTGTGGGGAAAGGCGATAACGGGCAGACGATGGTCACCTCGGAGACCTATACGAGGAAGACTTCCGCTCAGCACGCCATCGACGTCATTAAGGACGAGGCGAGTAGCGCCACTGTTCTTGACATGACGAACGAGTAGCTGCGACCCTGCGAAACGAGCACCCAAGTCAGATGCAGGTCTCGTATGGCTGGCGCGCTCGGACCGTCTCTGCTGTGTAGCTCCTCCTCTGGACCGGGTAGAAGCCCGACCTATACTTGGCGGTCAACCAAGGTCCGACGGTCCGGGAGCTTCTCTTGCAGCAGATGCAGATCTATGGCGTCAGTTTCGACATGGTCGGCAAGCAGCCGATCGTGTTGCTGAAGACCGTGGATGGGAATCAGTTCCTGCCGATCTGGATCGGGCACCCGGAGGCGGCGGCGATCCTGATGAAGCTGCAGGGTGCCTCGACGCCGCGGCCGATGACCCACGACCTGCTCTCCGACGTGCTCGAGAACCTCGACGCCAAGTGCGAGCGGGTCTCCGTCACCGAGCTGCGGGACAACACCTTCTACGCCTCGATCACCGTCTCGGTCAACGGCTCGGAGATCGAGATCGACTCGCGCCCCTCCGACGCGCTGGCGCTGGCGGTGCGGGTGGCGGCGCCGATCTTCGCCGCCGAGGAGGTGATCGAGGAGTCGGCGATCGAGTTCGAGCACGAGGTCGAGGACACCGAGGAGGTCGTCGACAAGTTCAAAGAGTTCCTCGACGAGGTCACCCCCGACGACTTCGCCCAAGGCGATTCGTAGGCCAGCTTCTCAGTGCGCGGCCGGCGTTAACGCCAGGTCCAGGATCCGCTCGACCAGCTGCTCGAAGGACAGCCCGGCCGCCTCGGCGGCCTGGGGGAGGAGGCTGGTGTCGGTGAGGCCGGGGATCGCGTTGGCCTCCAGCAGCCAGGGCCCGTCGGCGGCGAGGATCAGGTCGATGCGGGCGAAGCCGGTGCAGCCGAGCGCCCGGTAGGTCGCCAGCGCCGCCTCTGTGACCGCGCGCTCCTCCTCGGGACTCAGCTCCGCCGGGCAGACGAAGCGGGTGCGCCCGATCTCGTAGCGCGCCTCGAAGTCGTAGCGGTCGCCCTCGAGCAGGATCGCCTCGACCACCGGCAGCGGCTCGTCGGCGAGGACGCTGACCGCGAGCTCACGCCCCTCGACGTAGCGCTCGAGCAGCACCCGCTCGTCGTAGCTGAAGGCCGAGACCAGGGCCTGCGGGACCTCGCCCGCCGCCGCGGCGAACTTGACGCCGAGCGAGGAGCCGCCGCGGCTGGGCTTGACCACGAGCGGGAAGCCGAGCGTCTCCTCCAGCCGGCCGAGCGCGTCGGCGGCGCCGAGCTCGCGGAAGGCGGTCTGGTTGAAGGCGAACCAGTCGGGCGTCGGCAGCCCCGCCTCCTCGATCGCGTGCTTGGCCAGGACCTTGTCCATGCAGCGGGCGCAGGCGGCGGCGCCGGGACCGGTGAAGGGGATGCCGAGGATCTCCAGCAGCTCCTGCACGGTGCCGTCCTCGCCGCCGACCCCGTGCATGGCGACGAAGGCGACGTCGGGCTGCTCGGCGCGCAGGCGCTTGACCAGGTCCTTGCCGACGTCGATCGGCAGCACCTCGTGGCCGAGTCGCTCCAGCGCGTCCTCGACCCGCGCCCCCGAGCGCAGCGAGACCCCGCGCTCCAGCGAGCGGCCGCCTTTGAGCACCGCGACCTTCACGCTTCCTCCGCCTTGCGGAACGGCAGCACGTTCGGTTGCGGCTCCTCGGTCCGCTCCGGCACCCGGTGCTCGCCGGTCAGCGCCCCGTAGAGCTCGACTTGCTCGCCGATCACCTCGCCGATCCGCCGCACGCCCTCGCGAATCGTCTCGGCGTCGACGCCGGAGAAGTTGAGCCGCATCGAGTGGCGGCCGCGGCCGTCGAGGTAGGCGGCCGCGCCGGGGACGAAGGCGACATCCGCGCGCAACGCCTTCGCCAGCAGGTCGCTGGTGTCGATGTAGCCGGGCAGCGTCGCCCAGATGAAGAGCCCCCCCTCGGGCTCGGTCCAGGTCGCCTCCGCCGGGAAGTAGGTCCGCAGCGCCTCCAGCATCGTGTCGCGCCGGCCGCGGTAGATCTCGACCAGGTCGTCGATGTAGTGCTGCCAGCGCCGTTCGGCGAAGTACTCGCGGACGAAGTACTGGGTCAGGGTCGAGGTGCAGAGGTCGGCCGCCTGCTTGCCGAGGACGATCTTCTCCATCACCGGCGGCGGCGCCACCGCCCAGCCGAGGCGGATGCCGGGGGAGAGGATCTTCGAGAAGGTGCCGACGTAGATGACGAAGTCGCCGCCGTCGAGCTGGTAGAGCGGCGGCATCGGCTCGCCCCCGTAGCGCAGCAGCCCGTAGGGATTGTCCTCGACCACCAGCAGCTCCTCGGCTCGCGCCAGGTCGACCAGCCGCTGGCGGCGTTCCAGCGACATCGTCACCCCGGAGGGGTTCTGGAAGCTCGGCACCGAGTAGACGAACTTCGGCCGCCGCCCCTCCTCGCGCAGCTCGCCGAGCAGCTGCTCCAGCACCTCGACCTGCATCCCCTCCTCGTCGCATTCGACCTGGACCACGTCGGCCTGGTAGCTGGAGAAGACCGAGAGCGCGCCGGGGTAGGTCGGCGCCTCGCAGACGATGACGTCGCCGGGATCGATGACCGTCTTGCAGACGAGGTCGATCGCCTGCTGGCCGCCGGTGGTGACGATCACGTCGTCGGGGTCGGGCAGGATCCCCTCGCCGCCCATCACCTCGAGGATGCAGTCCTTGGTCTCCTCGAAGCCCTCGGTCGGCCCGTACTGGAGCGCCTCGGCCGCCGACTCCTGGGCGATCCGCGTCATCTGGGCGGCGAAGCTCTGGGGCGGAAAGGTAGAGGTGTCCGGCAGGCCGCCGGCGAGCGAGATCACTTCCGGGCGGGCGGTGATCGCCATCAGGTCCCGCATCGCCGAGGAGCGCATCATCCCGGTCCGCTCCGCGAACAGGCCGGCGTAGCGCTCGAGGTCGCGGGTGCTGGTGTGGGCGCGGCGTCTGTGGGTCGGCTCGGGCACTTCGCTCATCCCGGAAGTGTGGCGGATCGACGCGCGCCCGCTCGGCAGGCTAGGTTTTCGCACGTGGACATTCTCACCGACCTCGGAATCGGCATCGCGATCGGGATGCTCGCCGGCACCGCCGGCACCCACGGCTCCTCCCGCGGGCGGATGACCATCCTCGCCGCGGTGATCGGGATCGTCGCCGGCTTCCTCCTCGACGGGATCGTCGGAGCGCTGGTGGCGCTGGTCGGCGCCGCCCTCGCCTGCATCCTCGTCAGCGACGTCGTCTACGGCGCCAGTCGCCGCGAGGGCAGCGGTGGCGGCGCGCTTGGGTTCATCGTCGGCCTGGCGGCCTTGGTGGTCGTCGCCCTCGCCCTCCTGGTCGCCCCAGTGGTGATCATCGTGGTGCTGGCGTTGATCTGGCTGGGGATCTCCCGCCACCGTCGCGCCCAGCGCAAGCACGCCGGCCTGCGCGTCCTCCGTTAAAAACGCGGCCGAACACGCGGCTGCGGCCGCGACCGCAGGCCGGGCATCATTCGGGCCATGGCTTCGCCTAAGAAGCTCGTCCTCACCTACGTCGATTCGCTGCGCACCGACATGCTGCGGCGGGCGGTCGCCGAGGACCGGGCCCCGACCTTCGGGGCGCTGCTCGAACGCGGCGTCCTGATCCCCGACTGCGTCTCCAGCTTCCCCTCGGTGACTCCGGTCGCCTGCGCCGAGATGGTCACCGGCGTCGGCGCCGAGCGCCACTGGATCAGCGGCATGAACTGGTACCACCGGCTCGAGCGGCGCTACGTCGAGTACGGCTCCTCGCTGGAGGCGACCCGCGCCTTCGGCGTCTTCCGCGCCCTCTACGACCTCGTCTACAACATGAACCTCGGCCACCTCAGCCCCGAGGTCGAGACCGTCTTCGAGAGCCTCGAAGACGGCGGCGCCCGCACCGCCTGCACGCCGTTCCTTATTTACCGCGGCCGGCAGCGGCACGAGGTGACGCTGGAGGGACTGATGCGCCGCGCCGTCGACGCGACCAAGTTGAAGTTCCACCACCACACCTATGGGCCGACCGACCTCTTCTACGGCGACCTCTACGCCAGCCGCGAGGTCCCCTGCCGCTCGACCTCGATCCCCGGCAACCGCGACGGCTACGCCGCCTGCTGCGCCGCCGAGTTGCTGCGCGAGGACCTCTACGACTTCCTCCTCCTCTCGCTGCCCGACAACGACAACTACTCGCACCGCTATGGCCCGGAGGCGAGCGTCGAGTCGATCGCCAAGGCCGACGAATCCTTTGCCGGCTACGTCGAGGGGGCCGGCGACCTCGACGAGTTCCTCGCCGACCACGCGGTGATCCTGCTCGCCGACCACGCGCAGACCGACGTCCACCGCGGGCTGCCGCTGGCCGAGCTGCTGAGCGCCGAGTGGTCGGTGCTGCAGCCCTCCGAGGAGCGGCCGGAGCGCTCGCAGCTGGCGGTCAGCCCGACTGGCCGCGCCGCCCACGTCTACCTGCTGCCGGGTGAGGGGGAGCGGGCCGAGCCGGCGGCGGTGGCGGCGCGGCTGAGCGTGATCGAGGGCGTGGACCTGGTCTGCCGGCTGGAGGGAGGCGACGGGCTGCCGCTGCGGCGGGAGAGCCCGGGGATGCCCCTCGCGGGGGGCGAGTGGGCGGCGGTCGAGCGCGGCGACGCGGTGCTGCGCTTCCGTCCCGGCGGCGAGGTCGGCGACCTGCGCGGCGGCAGCTGGGAGGTGGAGGGCGACCTGGCGGCGCTGGAGGCCTCGGTCGCCGAGGGGCGGCTCAGCAGCGAGACCTATCCCGACCCGCTGGCGCGGGTCTGGTCGGCGCTGACCGCGCCCCACGCCGGCGACTTCGTCGTCTCGCTGGAGCCCGGCTTCGAGACGGTCGACTGGGGCGGGGTCAGCCACGCCGGCGGCGGCAGTCACGGCGCCCTCCACGCCGGCGATTCGCTGGGTCCGCTGCTCTTCGTCGGCTGCGGCCCGGCCTCGGCGGACGAGAAGGAGCAGTGGACGCTGCGCGACGTCGCCCCGATCGTCCGCGCCCACTTCGGGGCCGCGCCGCGGTGAGGCCCGCCATCCCGATCGTCGTTTTGGTTGCGCTGGCGCTGTCGGCGCCGCCGGCCCTCGCCGCCCCCTCGCACAAGACCGACCGCGCCGAAGCGATCGCCGCCGCCAACCGCGACCCCAAGGTCCGCGCCGAGAAAGAAGAGCACCCGAACCTGGCGCCGACCGCGACGATCGAGGAAGGGCACTGGGAAGTCGCCTACTTCGCCGCCGGCAAGGAGGTGGTGCTGGTCCTGGTCGACCGCCACAGCGGCGAGGTGCTCGAGTCCTGGACCGGCTACCAGGTCAACTGGAAGATGGCCCGCGGCTACTCGGGTGCCTTCGGCCACAAGCTCAACGCGCCCTACGTCTTCCTGCCCCTCTGCGCGATCTTCCTGCTCGGCCTGGTCGACTGGCGGCGGCTGCGGCGGGTCGCCAACCTCGACCTGCTGGTCCTGCTCGGCTTCGGCGTCTCCCACTACTTCTTCAACCGGGCCGACATCGGCGTCTCGGTCCCGCTCGTCTACCCGGTCCTTCTCTACCTCCTCGCCCGCTGCCTCTGGATCGGCCTGCGAGGGAGGGGGGAGGGGCTGCGCCCGGTCTGGCCGGTCGCCTGGATGGTCGTCGCCGCGCTCTTCCTGATGGGCTTCCGGGTCGGCCTCAACGTCGCCGACGCGGGCGTGATCGACGTCGGCTATGCCGGGGTGGTGGGGGCCGACCGGATCAGCCACGGGGAACCGATCTACGACAACTTCCCCTCCGACATCTCCCAGGGCGACACCTACGGGCCGGTCAACTACCTCGCCTACGTGCCCTTCGAGCGGATCTGGCCCTGGTCGGGCAGCTGGGACGACGTTCCCGCCGCCCACGCCGCCTCGGTCCTCTTCGACGTCGCCACCTTCGCCTTCCTGCTCCTGCTCGGGATCCGGATCCGCCCCGGACCGGCGGGCCAGCGCCTCGCCGCCACCCTCGCCTTCGGCTGGGCCGCCTACCCCTACTCCGCCTACGTCCTGGAGTCGAACTCCAACGATTCCCTGGTCGCGGCCTTACTCGTCCTCACCCTCCTGGTGGCCGCGAGACCCCTGGCCCGCGGCGCGACGCTCGCCGCGGCCACCTGGGCCAAGTTCGTCGCCGCGCCGCTGGCTCCCATGCTCCTCACCTACGAGCGCAAGCTGCGACCGGCCCTCCTGTTCATCGCCGGCTTCGTCGTCGTGACGGTCGCGGTGATGCTGTGGCCGGCGATCGACCCGGGCCTGAAGACGTTCTACGACCGCACGATTGCCAGTCAGGCCGGCCGCGAATCTCCGTTCAGCATCTGGGGCCAGGCGCCCTCGCTCGAACCGATCCGCATCGGTCTCCTCGCCCTCACCGGCGCCCTTTCCCTGCTCTTCGCCTTCGTCCCCCGCCGCAAGTCGATGGTCCAACTTGCCGCCCTCTCGGCAGCCCTGCTGATCGCGCTCCAGCTAACGCTCCACCACTGGTTCTACCTCTACATAGTGTGGTTCTTCCCACTCCTCTTGGTAGCCCTGGCAGCCCTCGAGAAGGGACCGGATACACCCTCTGAACGGCTTGTACTTCTCGGTCATGGCCATCTAGGACTGCCCGAGCACGCCTCACCCGAGCAAGTTGAGTGAAGAGGGTGTATCCGGTCCCAAACCCAGCGACTACGAACCCTGGGGAGTAACAGGCACCATCACCTGCTCGAACGAATCAGCCAACCCCTGCTGGTTGACCTCGACCACCGCCCCCATCACCCAGACGTCCTCGTCTGCGGTTTCGAAGCGCGTCGGCATCTGGGTGATCAGCGAGCGCAGCGCCTGCTCCGGCTTCACCCCGAGGATGCTGGTCCGGGGGCCGGTCATGCCGACGTCGGAGACGAAGGCGGTGCCGCCGGGGAGGACGCGGCCGTCGGCGGTGGGGACGTGGGTGTGGGTGCCGAGCACCGCCGCCACGCGACCGTCGAGGTGCCAGCCCATCGCCACCTTCTCGCTCGAGACTTCGGCGTGGAAGTCGACGATCACCGCGTCCTGCTCGTGGTGGCTGAGGATCGAGTCGACGGTGTCGAAGGGGGAGCGGGCGACGCGGAGGCCGACGCCGCCGCTGACGTTGACCACCCGCACCCGCATCCCACCGGCCTCGACCACGGTGTGGCCGCGGCCGGGGTTCGCCTGCGGGTAGTTGGCCGGCCGCACCACCCGCTCCTCGCGGTCGAGGAAGTCGTAGGCCTCGCGGTGGCGGTAGACGTGGTTGCCGGTGGTGATGACGCCGGCGCCCGACTCGAAGAGGTCGCGGGCGGTGCGCTCGGTGATCCCGACCCCGCCGGCCGAGTTCTCGCCGTTGACGATCACCAGGTCGGGCGCGTGGCGCTCGCGCAGCGCCGGCATCGCTTCGCGCAGGCCCTGCCGCCCCGGACTGCCGACCACGTCGCCGATGAATAGAACCCGCATCGCAGCAGGACCCTATCTGCGAGATTGAGCCAGGTGGGCGAGCCGGAGCAGACGGCAGCGATCTTGAAGCGGGCGCTGGCCTACCCCTTCGCGACCCCGGAGCGCTCCTATCTCTACCGCGACGGCAGGGCGGAGGCGCTGCCCGCCGCCGGTCCGGACCTCTCCGGCCGCACGCCGCTCCTCTCCTACGGCGCCAACGCCGCGCCGGAGGCGCTCGCCCGCAAGCTCGCCTCGCTGCCGGGGGTGGAGCTGCCGGTCCTGCAGGCCGAGCTGGAGGGCTTCGACGTCGTCTACTCCGCCCACGTCTCTCCCTACGGCGCGGTGCCGGCAACCCTGGTCGAGAGCCCGGGGACGGTGGCGCCGGTCTTCGTCATCCACCCGACCCCCGAGCAGCGGGTGCTGCTGACGGCGAGCGAGCTCAACTACGACCTCGTCGAGGTGAAGGGAATGGAGGCGTTTCGCAGCAAGCACGGCCACCTTTCGCTGGAAGGCAGCGCCGTGGCGCTGGCGGCGGTCCCCTCGCGCGGACGGACCCTGCCCGAGCTCGATCAGCGGGCGATCCTCGAGCGCGTCCGCGCAACGCTCGCGCCCGAGCTCAACCTCGAAGAGTTCATCCTCACCTGCATCTCCCGCGGCGGCAGGTCGTTTCCACGATTGACCCTCCTATAGCGAGGACAAAGGTGGAAACGATGTTCAGACGGCGGTGAAGCGGCGGAGGGCTAGGCGGGCCAGGGCGGCGTAGGCCGCGAAGAGGATCGCCAGGTGCAGGAGCGGGGCGCCGATTCCTGGGCCGGTCTCGTCCAGCGCCGCGGTCATCGCCTGCAGCGCCGGCTTGAAGGGGAAGAGCGCGGTGACGTAGCGGATCAGGTCGAAGACGGCAGGGCTGACCGCGCCCGAGGGGACGAGCGAGAGGAAGGCGACCGGGAGGGTGACCATGAAGGCCAGCAGCGAGACCGCCCGCACCTCGCGCGCCGCCGCCCCCAGCGCCGCGCCGGCAGCCGCCAGCGCCCCGCCACCGGCGAAGATCGCGATCAGCCACAGCCACACCCGCCCCAGTTCCAGCGGGACGAAGAACTGCATCCCGAACAGCATCAGCAGCGTCACCACCAAGCCGACGGCGATACCCAACAGCACCTTCTCGCCCAGCAGCCCCTGCGGCGAGACCAGCCCGCGGGTCAGCCGCGGGAAGGCATTCTCCTCCCGCTCCAGCGCCAGCGACCCGCCGACCAGGAGGACGACGACGAAGGCGAGGGTGAAAGTCGCGGCGACGGCGATCGCGAAGATTTCCAGCGGCGGGCTTTCGCCGCCGACCACGACCTTGTCGACCTTGATCGGCTGCGCGAGGCGGTCGATCAGCGGCTTCGCGACGTTGAGGTTGTCGCGCGCCTGGGTGGCGAATTCGGTCACCTCTTCCAGCGACGGCCGCAGCGGCTTCGGCAGCGCCGGCGTCACCGCGGTGAGGATGTTGGCGGTGGCGCGGAGGCCGAGGATGTGGATCGTTTCGCCGAGCACGGGGAAGTTGCCGCCGTTGACGATCAGGTTCAGATAACGGCCGCCTTCGGATCCGATCCGCCGCGCGATCGTCAGGTTGGCCTGCGCCAGCAGGGCGGTGATCCGGTCGTCGACCAGTTCCGCCTTGACCGCGTTTTCCTCGTTGACGAGGACTTCGACTTCCGGCACCCCCGGCGCCAGGGTCGAGAGCGAGTTGATCTTGTTGACGAGGTCGGCGGGAAGGATCAGCGCGGCCAGCGCGTCCCCCGACTTCACCTTCGCTTCGGCCTCGCCGCGGTCGGCGACGAAGATGCATTCGACCCGCTGGCAGATCCGCCCCTTCACGTTCGTCTGCGGCAACTGCTGGCCGCCGACGTCGATCCGCGTCCCCGGCGGCACTTCGTTCAAGAAGGCGACCCGCGGCTTTTCCGGCCCGCGCGAGATCGCGAAGCCGACCAGGACCGCGATCAGGATCGGGTAGGCGACCAGCAGCACCGCCTGCAGCGGCGAGCGCCGCAGGATCTGCAGGTCCTTCAGCAGCAGCCAGCGCACGCCTCGCATCAGTGCCCCCGGTGGTGCAGGTAGGCGACGAAGGCGGTCTCGAAGTCGCGGTCGGCGGCCTCGGGCGCCTCGCGGCGGACCGCCTCGCGCAGCTCCTCCGGCGGACCGTCGAAGAGCGCCTCGCCGTCGGCCAGGACCAGCATCCGGCCGCCGTAGCGCTCGGCCTCCTGGATGTCGTGGGTGGAGAAGATCACCGTCGTGCCGCGGCCGGCGAGGCTGGAGACGAACTCCCACAGCCGCGCCCGCTGGCGCGGATCGAGGCCGACGCTGGGCTCGTCGAGCAGCAGCACCGCCGGCCGTGAGAGCAGCCCGATCGCGATGTTGATCCGCTGCTGGTTGCCGCCCGAGAGCCGCGCGACGATCTCCCCCCGCCGCTTGCCCAACCCCGTCAGCTCCAGCATCTCCTCCGCCGAGGCGCGCGGATCCTCATGCCCCTCCAACCGCGCGAACAACAACAGGTTCTCCTCGACCGTCAGCCGCCGGTAGAGCGCCACTTGCTGCGGCACCCATCCCACCTCGCCATTGGGGGAGGCAACCTCGCCCGCATCCGGTTTAGCGATCCCCGCCAGGATCGACAGCAAGGTCGTCTTTCCAGCCCCGTTAGGACCGATGACCGCGACGAGCTCCCCAGCATCCGCATCGAAGCTGACCCCCCGCAGAGCCTCCCGGCTCCCGAACCGCTTGACGATGCCTCGCGCCCGCACGCGAGCAGGCTACTGCCGGCGATTGTGGAGGGACGGGTACACCCCGTACGGACACTCAAGCCGAAGGCGTCCGGTAGGGGTGTACCCGTCCCTCCCCTAATATCGGCCTCGATGTCCTTCCCCAGCACGCGTCTGCGCCGCCTGCGGCGCACCGACACGCTCCGCGGCCTGGTCCGCGAAACCGAGCTCTCACCAACGCACCTGATCCAGCCGGCCTTCGTAGTCGCCGGCGAGGGGGTGCGCGAGGAGGTCCCGTCGATGCCCGGCATCGAGCGCTTGTCGATCAACAACTTGGTCGAGGAGGCCGGCGAGATCGCCGCCGCCGGGATCGGCGCTCTGTTGCTCTTCGGCGTCCCCGCGGTCAAGGACGACGCCGGCTCCGGCGCCTACGACGACGAGGGGATCGTGCAGATGGCGGTGCGGGCGCTGAAGGACGCCCACCCCGACCTGACCGTGATCACCGACGTCTGCCTCTGCGAGTACACCTCGCACGGCCACTGCGGCGTCGTCCGCGACGGCGGCACCGAGGTCGACAACGACGTCACCGTCGAGCTGCTGGCGAAAACCGCGATCTCGCACGCCGAGGCCGGCGCCGACGCGGTCGCTCCCAGCGACATGATGGACGGCCGGGTCGGCTCGATCCGCTTCCAGCTCGACGAGGAGGGGCACGCCGACACCCCGATCATCGCCTACAGCGCCAAGTATGCCTCCGCCTACTACGGGCCGTTCCGCGACGCCGCCGAGTCGACGCCGGAGTTCGGCGACCGCCGCGGCTACCAGATGGACCCCGCCAACGGGGCCGAAGCGGTGCGCGAGGCCGAGCTCGACCTCGACGAGGGCGCCGACATGCTGATGGTGAAGCCGGCGCTGCCTTACCTGGACGTCGTGCGCCGGGTCAAGGACGCCACCGGCGCCCCCGTCGCCGCCTACCACGTCTCCGGCGAGTACTCGATGCTGAAGGCCGCCGCCGCCAACCGCTGGCTCGACGAGCGCGCCGCCGTGGTCGAGGCGCTGACCTCGATCCGCCGCGCCGGTGCCGACGCGATCGTCACCTACTACGCGAAGGAGGCCGCGGCATGGCTTCGGTGAAGGTCCCGCAGTCCAAGGCGCGCAGCCGCAAGGACGGCGCCGCGATCCCACTCGATGAGACCGACAGGCGGCTGATGAACCTGCTGCAGTCGAGCTTCCCGCTCGACCCCGAGCCCTTCGCCCTCGTCGCCGCCGAGGCGGAACTGGAGCTGGACGACGTCCTCGGCCGCACCAAGCGCCTGCTCGACAACCGCATCATCCGCGAGATCACCCCGATCTTCGACACCCGCGCGCTCGGCTACGAGTCGATGCTGGTGGCGGCCAAAGTCGACGCCGAGCACCCGCAGCGGGCGGCGAAGATCGTCAACGCCCATCCCGGCGTCTCCCATAATTACCTACGCACGCACGAGTTCAACCTCTGGTTCACGATCGCCACCCCGCCCGACTCGAAGCTCGGCCTGCAGGGGACGCTGGAGGCGCTGATGGAGGAGACCGGGGCCGAGTCGATGCGGGAACTGCCGACCCTGACCCTGTTCAAGATCAACATGAACCTGGAGATGGAGAAGGGGACCGAGGCGCTGGCGAGCGCGGTTGAAGCGGCGCCCCCGCGCGAGCTGGAGCCGCAGCCCTACGATGCCGACGACATTGCCCTGATCCGCGCTCTGCAGGGGCCGATGGAGGCGGTCGCCCGGCCCTACGACGCGGCCGCCGCCGAGCTGGGGATCTCGACCGAGGAGCTGCTCGAGCGCCTGCGCGGGATGGTCGACCGCAAGATCCTGCGCCGGGTGGCGGCGATCCTCTACCACCGCCGCGCCGGCTTCTCGGCCAACGGGATGGGGGTCTGGAAGGTGCCCGAGGACCAGATCCTCGAGGTGGGGGGTCGGATGGCTTCCTTCCGCGGCATCTCCCACTGCTACCAGCGGCCGACCTACGAGGACTGGCCCTACAGCGTCTTCACGATGGCCCACGGCCGCTCGAAGGAGGAGTGCGACGCGATCCTCGACTCGATCGCCGCCGAGTGTGGGATGGGCCCCGATGATCGCGCCACCCTCTACTCCTCGACCGAGTACAAGAAGATCCGCCTCCACTACTTCACCGAGGACTACGCGCGCTGGGAGGCGGAGCATTCCTGAGGGGGGCGGCCTGTTCGAGCGTGCCCAGCAGGTCCTGCCCGGAGGGGTGAACTCGCCGGTTCGGGCGATGCGCCAGATCGGCCGCGACCCGATCTTCATCGAGCGTGGCGAAGGCTGCCGGCTGTTCGACGTCGAGGGCAACCGCTATCTCGACTGGGTCGGCTCCTGGGGGCCGATGATCCTCGGCCACGCCGAGCCCGCCGTGGTCGCGGCGGTGATCGAAGCGGCGAAGAAGGGCACGAGCTTCGGCGCCGCCACCCTGGAGGAGGTGCGGCTGGCCGAGGAGGTGACGGCGCGGGTGCCCTCGGTGGAGATGGTGCGGATGACCAGCTCCGGCACCGAGGCGGCGATGAGCGCGGTGCGCTTGGCCCGGGCGATCACCGGCCGCGAGGTCGTAATCAAGTTCGCCGGCGCCTACCACGGCCACTCCGACGGTCTGCTCGCCGACGCTGGCTCGGGGCTGGCGACGCTGGGCGTCCCGGGCAGCCCGGGCGTGCTCCCCGCGCAGGCCGCGGCGACGGTCGTGGTGCCGTGGAACGACCGCGAGGCGGTCGAGCGGGCGCTCGCCGAGTACGAGGTGGCGGCGCTGCTGGCCGAGCCGATCGCCGCCAACATGGGCGTGGTGCCGCCGGCCGAGGGCTTCCTCGAGTTCCTCCGCGAGGTGACCCGCGCGGCGGGGGCGCTGCTGGTCTTCGACGAGGTGATCACCGGCTTCCGCGCCGCCCGCGGCGGTGCCCAGGAGCTGTTCGGGGTCGAACCCGACCTGACGGTGCTGGGCAAGGTGCTCGGCGGCGGCCTGCCGGCGGCGGCCTACGCCGGCCCGCGCGAGCACATGGAACGGATCGCTCCGGCCGGCGACGTCTACCAGGCGGGGACGCTCTCCGGGAATCCCCTCGCGGTCGCTGCCGGCCTGGCGACGCTGGAGCAGCTTGACGCCGCCGCCTACGAGCGCCTGGGCGCGTTGACCGACCGCCTCGCCACCGGCTTCCGCCAGCTGGCCGCCGACCGCCCGCTGCAGGTCGCCGCGGCACCGGGCCTGGTCACGCTCTTCTTCAGCCCGGTCCCGGTCACCGACTTCGCCGCCGCGACCGCCTGCGACGTCGAGGCCCACGGCCGCTTCTGCCGGGCGATGCTGGAGCGCGGCGTCTACCCACCCCCGGCCCAGTTCGAGGCCTGGTTCGTCTCCCTCGCCCACGACGAGGCGACGATCGACCAGACGCTGGAAGCCGCTGCCGAGTCCCTGGCCGAGGCGCTGGCATGACCCATACCCCCGTTCCGTGGTTCCTTTGTCGCCTATGACCGGACAAAGGAACCACGCAACTCCGGGGGAGGCCCTGCAGACCCTCGCCGAGCAGCTAAGGGCCGAGGACACCCCGATCTCCCCCCATGTGGTCGACCCGGCCGAGCCGCCGCATCTGGGCGAGCTCGCCGCCGCCGGCCCCGGAGCCGCCGCGGCTCCGGCCGAGTACGCCCTCGTCGTCGAGGCCGTGCGCGAGGGCTACCTGCTCCACTACGAGCAGTCGCGCCTGCTCGCCGGCCACGACTCCGATCTCGCCCTTCTCGCCGGTGACTACCTCTACGCCCTCGGCCTCGACCGCCTCGCCACCCTCGACGATACCCCCACCGTCGCCATCCTCTCCGACCTGATCACCACCTGTGCTCGCCTGCAAGCGGAAGGTGCTCCCGATTCGATCCCCGCTCTGTGGCGCAAGACGGCCGAGCAGATCGCCGCCGCACCGCGCTAGCCCTTTGACCGTTATCGGCGACGTGCTTGTTCGCTCAGTTCTCGGAAGACCCGCTCCGTCCTGGCTTCGTGGATCGGGGCTTCCCGTCTAAACCAACGCAAAAAGGCGTCGGCTTTCTCGATCGCGGCGCGATTCTCCGCCAGCGTCAGCTCGATTTTCTTGTCAAGTTCCTCTCGCGTCATAGCTAGGAGCCCTCTCTTGAAGTAGACAACAGCATTCTATCTAAGGCCTTTTAAGATTTCCAATCAGTTCTTCGGTTTGCCTGAGGCGGTCTTGCAAGCGATCGGTCTCCGCTTCACTGCTGTGGGCCGCTTGCCGCCAGAAGGCGGTCTCGCCCTTGGCTTGACCCAGCGTCCCCTCCGAGATTTCGAATGGCCCCGCTCGCCGCAACCATTCCTCGTTCTTCATCCGCATCCCTATGGAGGCGACAACGAAGACGCCGCCGAACGCCAGCACAGCCGCCGCCGATACCAGCAGCAGGCGAGCTGCCTAGAGAACGCCGCTGTTGTTGAAGACGTTGTCGACGAAGTCGGGGTTCCGGCTCTCGGGAAGATCGGCCGGGTAGAGGCCTTTCACGAGCAGCACGATCGCGATGGCGCAAGCGACGACAATCCCTAGCCTGACCGCCGTCTTACCTCTTCCACGAAATCTCCTCATCGGATGCTTAAGGCGAGAGGCGACCAAACTCTCCCCCCTACGCACCCGCTTCTACAGAGATCGGCCTTCCGTGATGCAAGTCACAGCCGTCAAGCAATAGACTTCGTCGTCCTAACGCGAACGAACTGTGGCTGACGACGCGAACAAGGTAAACGGGGCCGAGGAGGCCCTCAGGCAGGAGCGGGCTAAGCCCGAGCCTCCCGGCTACTTCGAGGGCGAGTCGATGACGCGTCGGCGAGCCTTCACGATTGCGGCCCAGGGCATCGGCGGGCTCGCCGGCGCGGCGATCATCCTCCCGGCCGTCGGTTTCGCGGTCGCCCCGATCTTCCACCGCGGCAAGGAGCGCTGGGAGGCGGTCGGGCCGATCTCCGACTTCGTCGAAGACACCTACCGCCAGGTCGTCTTCACCGAAACCGAGGGGATCGGCGATGCCGGCAAGACGATCGCCTACGTGCGCCGCAGCTCGAAGCAGCTCGAAGAAGAACCCGGCCAGTTCGTCGCCGTCTCCAACCGCTGCGCCCACCTCGGCTGCCCGGTCCGCTTCGTCCAGGCCGCCGGCAACTTCATCTGCCCCTGCCACGGTGGCGTCTACGACTTCCAGGGCAAGCGCATCGGCGGCCCGCCGGTCCGCCCGCTCGACCGCTTCCAGACCCGCGTCCGCGGCGGCCAGGTCGAAATCGGGCCGCGCTACAGCGTCACCTCGTCGCTCGAACCGGTCCGCGCCCGCGACCCCGGCGAGTTCACCGGCGGGATCTGGGAATACCTCTACCCGCCGCGTCCCTCTACCTTCCCACCGCCCTGATGCCGAAAGTCCGCATGCCCAAGATCCCGGACGCCGTCGTCCCGCCGCCGCTTCGCAAACCGGCCAAGCCCGGCAGCGCCGGCACGCCCAAAGGCCAGGCGCCGACCGACCTCAAGACCTCCGAGCCGCCGCGCCCGACCCACGGCGAGCGCCTCGGCGGGATGGCCAAAGAGGCCCCGGTCGACGCCCTCGCCTGGGTCGACCAGCGGCTCGGCACCAGCGGCTTCCTCACCGGCATGCTCTACCGCAAGGTGCCGAAGGGGACCAACTGGTTCTACACGCTCGGCTCGGCGACGCTCTTCGCCTTCATCGTCCAGGCCGTCACCGGCGTCTTCCTGGCGATGTACTACACGCCCTCGGCGACCCAGGCCTACGCCTCGATCGCCCACATCAACAACGACGTCCCGCTCGGCCAGTTCGTGCACGGCATGCACAAGTGGGGCGCCAGCGTGATGGTGATCCTCGTCTTCCTGCACATGGGCCGCACCTTCTTCTTCGGCGCTTACAAGTACCCGCGCGAGCTCAACTGGGTGATCGGCGTGGTGCTGCTGATCCTGACGATGACGATGGCCTTCACCGGCTACCTGCTGCCGTTCGACCAGCGCTCCTTCTGGGCCTCGATCGTCGGCATCAACATCAACGGCACCGGCCCGGTCGTCGGCCCGTACCTGAGCGACTTCCTGCGCGCCGGCCCCGAGCTCGGCGCGACCACGCTCGCCCGCTTCTACGCGATCCACATGCTGCTCGTGCCCGGGGCGATCATCGCCCTGATCGGCGCCCATCTCTACCTCGTGGTCAAGCTCGGCACGACCGCGCCGCCGTGGGTCAAGGCCGAGAAGCCGAAAGTCGCCGCGCCGGTGGCCGAGCTCGAGGCAGGCGCCAACGGCAACGGCCGCGTCAACGGAGCATCGAGGGCCCATCCATGAAGCCCAAGGAGAAGCAGGCCTACCTCGAGGAATACGAGCTCCTGAAGAAGAAGGGGAAGCCGTTCTTCCCCTACGCCGTGATGAAGGACTCGACGATGGCGGTGATCGTCGTCGGCGTGATCATCGCGATGTCGCTGATCCTCGGCGCCGAGCAGGGGCCGAAGGCCGACCCGACCTCCACCACCTACGTGCCGCGGCCCGAGTGGTACTTCTTCTTCCTCTTCGAGGTCCTGCGCGTGATCAAACCGCCGGAGCTGGTCCCGATCGCGACGATCGGCATCCCGACCATCTGCATGGTCCTGCTGCTGCTGCTGCCGTTCTACGACCGCAACGCCGAGCGCCGCCCCGAGCGCCGCCCGATCGCGACCACCGCCGGCTGCCTGACGATCCTGGCGATGGGCTACCTGACCTACGCCGGCGCGACCGCGGGCTCGCCGACCGAGATCGACATGAAGGTGGCACCCCAATACGAAAAGGGCAAGGAGGTCGTGGCCGGCAACGGCTGCCTCGCCTGCCACAAACTGGGCGACAACGGGAACAACGGCCCCGGTCCCGAACTGACCCACATCGGCGCCCGCATCCCCCGGGCTGCGATCATCCGCTCGGTGGAAATCGGGCCGGGCATCATGCCTTCGTTCCGCGAACTGCCGCCGCAGAAGATCGAAGAGCTCGCCGAATTCCTCGCCTCGCTGCACTGACGTCGGCCGTCGGGGGCGGGGCAGGGGAGCCCTGAACCCCATGGACACGATCAACGACAACCGCCAATCGCCGGACTTCGCCGGCCAGGTCAACCGCATGTTCGACCGGGTGGCAAGCCGCTACGACGCGCTCAACTCGCTGATGACGGCGGGGCTGCACCACCGCTGGCGCGAGCGCGCCGCCGCCCGCACGGGCCTCGTTCCCGGCGACTCGGCCCTGGACGTCTGCTGCGGCACCGGCGACCTCGCGCTCGAGCTGACGAAGCTGGTCAGCCCCGGCGGCCACGTCGTCGGCTGCGACTTCTCCGAGCCGATGCTGGACCTGGCGCGGGAGAAGGCCACGACCCGTGGCGCCGCGGGCCTCCGCTTCGAGTGGGCCGACGCGCTTGAGCTGCCCTACGACGGCGAGCGCTTCGACGCCGTCACCGTCGGCTTCGGCGCCCGCAACCTCGCCGACCTCGACCGCGGCCTGCGCGAGATGGCGCGAGTGCTGAAGCCCGGTGGCCGGGCGGTGATCCTCGAGATCACCCAGCCGACCCGGCCGCCGCTCTCGCTCTTCTACTCGCTCTGGTTCGACCGCATCGTGCCGCTGCTCGGCGCCTTCTCCAGCGACCCGGAGGCCTACTCGTACCTGCCGGAGTCGGTGCGCAGCTTCCCCGGCCCGCACAAGTTGGCCGAGAAGATGGACAGCGCCGGCTTCAAAGCGATTCGCTACACGGTGCTCGCCGGCGGGATCATCGCGATCCACTCCGGAGTCCGAGCCTGAGGTGACCAGGCCCTCTTCCGTGCCGCCGCCGGTGACGGCGGTCCTCGACGCCTCCAGCCGCTGGCTGCCGTCGCGCCTGGGCGAGGTCGAGGAGCTCCTGCGCGAGTCGATCGCCGACCAGGGCGAGCCGCTGGGCGATGACGCGGCGGCGACCCTCGCCGCCGGCGGCAAGCGGCTGCGGCCGATGCTCGTCCTCCTCTGCGCCGGACCGGAAGGAGACGCCGAGGCGGTCCCGGCCGCCGCCGCGATCGAGCTGATCCACATGGCGACCCTCGTCCACGACGACATCCTCGACGCTGCGCCGCTGCGCCGCGGTCTGCCGACCGTCGCCGCCACCGGCGGCCGGGAGCGGGCGACCGCCACCGGCGACCTGCTCTTCTCGCGCGCCTTCGCGCTGCTGGCCGAGGCGGGGGACGCCCGCTCGATCGCCCTCCTCGCCGACGCCTCCGTCGCCCTCGCCCGCGGCGAGCTGATGCAGCGCCACGACGCCTTCGACCTGGGCCTGAGCGAAGAGCGCTACCTCGCCCGCTGCCGGCTGAAGACGGCGCGGTTGTTCGAGTGCGCCTGCCTGCTCGGGCGCGACGCCGAGAGCCTGCGCGAGTTCGGCGCCGGCATCGGCCTCGCCTTCCAGCTGCTCGACGACGTCCTCGACGTCAGCGGCCCTCCCGAGCGCACCGGCAAGGCCCGCGGCACCGACCTCCTCGACGGCACCGTGACGCTGCCGCTGATCGAGGCGGCGAAGAGCGACGCGACGATCCGCGAAGCCGACCTGCGCGCGCTCGACGCCGCCGCGGCCGAGGCGCTCTGCGACCGCATCGCCGCCACCGGCGCCTTGGAGCGGGTGCGGGCGAGGGCGCTGGAGCTGGTCGCCGAGGCCAAGCGTGCGCTGACGAGCTCCGGCTTCGAGCCCGAACAGCGGCGGCTGCTGGAGCTGGTCGCCGACGGTGTCGTCCAGCGCTACAGCTGAGGTGGTGCTCGCCTAACGCTCCTGCTCGGTCGGGCGGATCAGCACCTCGTTGACCGCCACGTGCCGCGGCCGGGTGACGACGTAGCCGATCGCGTCGGCGATGTCCTCCGACTGCAGCCGCTCGATCTTGGCGAAGGTGTCTTTGATCTGCTCGCGGATCTCGGGGCGATTGTGGCTGGGGAGCTCGGTCTCGACCGCACCGGGCTCGATCAGCGCCACCCGCACATGACGCCCGGTCACCTCTTGGCGCAGCGACTCGCTGAAGGCGCCGACGCCGTGCTTGGTCGCGTTGTAGACGCCGCTGCCGCGCCGCGCTATCCGCCCCGCGACCGAGGAGACGTTGATCAGGTCGGCGACTTGGCGCGGCCCGTTCTCCGCCGCCTGCAGCAGATGGGGGATCGCCGCGTGGGCGGTGTAGAGGAGGCCGAGCAGGTTGACCTGGACCATCTGCTCCCATTCCTCCACCGGCGCCTCGACGATCGGCCCCAGCAGCATCACCCCGGCGTTGTTGACGAGGACGTCGAGCCGGCCCAGCTCGGCGACCGTCCGCTCCACCGCCGCGACCGCCTGCTCGCGCTCACTGACGTCGGCCTCGATCGGCAGCGCGGTGCCGCCGCTGTCGGCGATCTCGCCGCCGAGCTTCTCCAGCCGCTCGACCCGCCGCGCCACCAGCGCCATCGCCGCCCCTTGCGAGGACAGCGCTCGCGCGGTCGCCTCGCCGATGCCGCTGGAGGCGCCGGTCACCAGCGCCACGGTCCCCTCGAGCTTGCTCGCGTCGGCCACGACCGGGCCTATACCCGGCCCGGGCGCCCGCCACTCACTCAGGCGAAGTCGTCGGCGCCGATCAAATCGTGGCTGAGGGCAGCGATGAAGGAGGCCGCCATCTCGCTCATGTTGGAGTGCTCGAGCGCCCGCAGCTCGGCGGCCAGATCGTGCGCCCCCTGGTCGAGCTGCTCGTCGAAGGCGTCGATTTCGATCTCGCTGTGGACGCCGTCGCCGGCCCACTCGCACTCCGGACAGCGCCGCCAGACGCGCCAGCGGGTGCGGTCGGCCTCCTGCTTCCAGCGGGTCGGCTGGACCAGCCCCGATTCGCACTCGGGGCAGACGTGGAGCGAGCGGTTCGCGGTCTTGCCGAAGGGCTTTGCCATGGCCGCATCATCTGCGACGACTTGTTTCCTTTGATCCGTAATTCGCCTCACTCCCTTTCCCGAAACCCCGCAGTCATGGATCGAAACACCGGCGGACGCTGATCCGAGCGGTGAGCACCCTCGTTACCATGGAGGAGATGCCAGGAAACATCGGACCACTAGAGATTGGGATCGTCCTCATCATCGCTCTGCTGGTGTTCGGGCCGAAACGGCTGCCGGAGCTGGGGCGCAGCCTCGGTCGCGGCATCCGCGAGTTCAAAGGCTCGATTAGCGGCGAGCACGACGAGCACGACGACGAGGATGGCGACAAGCCTCAGCTCAGCCCCTCTGAGCCGGCCAAGGCCCACGGCGACCCGGCCGAGGCGGAGGTCATCCGCAACAAGCCCAGCTGAGGCAGCCCCGGATGGCCCGCCGCGTCAAGGCCGTCTCGCACGAGGATCGCCTCACCCTGGTCGAGCACCTGGATGAGCTGCGGACCCGGCTGGTCGTCTGCGTCGTCGTCCTCGGCGTCGCCCTCGCCCTCTGCTTCTGGCAGAACCACCTGCTGCTGGAAATCGCCCAGCGCCCGCTGCCCGCGAACCACGACCGGCTGATCACCTTCGGCGTCACCGAGCCGTTCACGACCACCCTCACGGTCTCCGCCTACGGGGCGCTCGTGCTGTCCCTGCCGATCATCCTCTGGCAGCTCTACGCCTACGTCCTGCCCGCCTTCAGCGAAGCCGAGAAGCGGGTCGTGCTGCCGATCCTGCTGCTCTTCCCCGTCCTCTTCGTCGCCGGGCTCGCCTTCGCCTACTTTGTCGTCATGCCCGCCGCGCTGCACTTCCTGCTCGGCTTCAACAACAACCAGTTCAACGTCCAGGTCCGCGCCCGCGACTACTACAGCTTCTTCTCGATGACCGAGCTCGCCTGCGGGCTGGTCTTTCAGATGCCGCTGCTGATCCTCGCCGTCACCCGGCTCGGGATCGTCAGAGTCGCGCAGCTGCGCAAGAACCGCCGCTACGCCTACCTGGCGATCTCGATCGTCGCCGCCGCCCTGCCCGGCGTCGACCCGGTTTCCATGCTCTTGGAGATGGTTCCGCTGCTTGTTCTGTATGAGTTGAGTATCTTGCTTGCGCGGGCCTTTGGCCGGCCAGGAGAGAGCGGGGGCATGGCAACGCCCTCGCCGCAACAGCAGTAGGGAGAGAGATGGCTTCAGGCGGCAAGGAAAACAGAATGCTCTTCGACCTCCGGGGTCGGCGGCGTAGAAGCGTCGTCAAAGTCGTCTACGCCGTCCTCGCCGTGCTGATGGGGCTGAGCCTCTTCCTCGTCGTCGGCGGCCTCAACCTCAGCGAACTCTTCAACAGCGGCGGCAGTACCTCCGAAGCCAGCAAGCAGTTGGAAGAACAGGCGGTGCGGATCGAACGGAAACTGAGGAAAGACCCCGAAAACCCCGACCTGCTCGTGAGCTTGACGCGGACCCAGATCAACGCCGGCAACAGCCTCTACGAAGGCACCGCGCCGGGAGAAGAACGGGTCATCACCCCCGAAGCGCTGAACCAGCTGCGGCAGGCGAGCGACACCTGGAGCGAATACCTGAAGGTGACGAAGGAACCGAATCTGGGCCTGGCGCAGTTGATGTCGGGGACGCTGTTCACCCTGGCCCAGTTCGCCGGCTCGCTGCCGGAATCGAAGGAAAACCTCGAAGCCGCCGCCGCCGCGCAGAAGCTGCTCGCCGACGAACGGCCGAACCTCAACTCGCTGACCACGCTCGCCTTCTATGACGCCATCCTCGGCAGGAACAAGGAAGCGAAACAGCTGGCCAACGAAGCCGCCAAATACGGCAACAACAAGTTCGAAAAGGAAAACATCGACAACGAACTCAAGCGCTACGAAGAAGAGGGCGTCAAATACCTGAAATCCATCAAGGAAGCCGAAGCGCTGTCCAAAGCAGAAGGCAAAGGCGGCAAGCAGGCGCTGGAAGAAAATCCGCTCAACGGCTTCAGCGGCAGCAGCCTCGAAGGCGGCGCCCCGCCGGGCGAATAGTGGGCCGTGTAGGGCTCGAACCTACGACCTTGAGATTAAGAGTCTCCTGCTCTACCAACTGAGCTAACGGCCCCGGGGACGGCCAAGTATAGGAAGACCGGCCGTTCGGGCGGCGGCTACTTCTGGCGGCAGTACTTTTCGACCTGGCCGTCGATGATCGTCCCGTCTTCGAAGGTGAAGCGGCCGTGGGTGCGGAGGATGTTGTCGCTGCAGCGGGCGGAGACGTAGCTGCGTGGCCGACCGCCGGCGCGGTAGCGGCGGCCGATCTTGACGTCGAGGTGGGTGAGGGCGCCGAGACCGCCGGCGAGCGGTGGCAGTTCGATCCGGGCGCGGTAGCGGAATTCGCCGCGGCGGCGTTCGATCGGGACGACGATCGCGTAAGTCTGGGTGGCCGGCGTGGTGAACTGGGCGTGGAGGATCGCGGTCGGCTGGCCGTTCAGCGGCGGCCCGTTGAAGATCGTCAGCAGCGAGCTCGTCGGCACGGTCCCGCTCGAGAGCGAGACCAGCGCTTCGACGTGGCCGTCGCCGACGATCGAGCCGCGGCAGATCCGCCGCGCTTCTTCGACGCTGGCGTTGGCGATCGATTCCGGAGCGCAGGTCGGCAGCCCAGCGACGTCGAGGCGCCCGTCGCGGTCGAAGTCGATCAGCGCCTGGCGCAGCGGCGAGGGCCGCCCACCTTCTTTGGCGCTGACGTCGACGTGGCCTTCGAAGGCGATCGGGGCGAACTGGCGGCGAGGAAGGAGCTGGGGGTGGAAGCCGCCGTCGGCGCGGAGGACGAGGCCGTTCACTTCCACCAGAGCTCCCGAAGCTGGTCCGGCGATGAGAACAGCGGTGATGGCCAGCGCCGCGACGGCGAGGAGGAAGGGGCGCGCTTTGGTCAGCCGGGGGTGTGACACGGCGAGGTCAGGGTCGCCGGGAAGAAGTCGCCGTTGGTCGCCCGCATCGTGCCGTAGACCTGCAGCCGGCCGCCGACGCAGTGGGCGTTGATGTAGCCGACTTTCTTGCCGCCGCGCATGCGGGTGCGGCCGATCGTCGCTTCGGCGAGCAGCGGCGCCCCGTAGCCGCCGGCGATTTCCGGCATTTCGATCCGGGCCCGGAAGCCGTAGCGGCCGTGGCTGATCCGTTCGATCACGATCGGCACCAGCAGGGTCTTCGGCGCGGGCACCGTCTCGTAGCCCTGCGCGATCAGGGTCGGATTGCCGCCGCTGGGGGCGCCGTTGAAGAAGGAGACCGGCGAGGTGAAGGTGAACGGCGCCTTGCCCGGCATCGAGACCAGCACCTTGCTGCTCCCCCTGCCGACGAGGGCGTCGGCGCAGCGCTTGCGCCCTTCCGCGGGCGTGGTCCCTTCCAGCTTCGCGAGCGTGCAGACGGGCAGGCCCCTGGTGTCGACGGTGCCGTGCTTGTCGAAGAGGAACTCGAGGGTCTGCAACGTCGGCGGCGTCGAGCCGTCGTGGCTGTTGATCCGCACGACGCTGCTGAGGCTGACGGGGGCGTTGCCGTGCTTGGGCAGCTCGCGCGGTTGCAGCGTCGCGGTGACGCTGACGCAGAGCGGTCCGATGCAGCTGCCGATGGCCGAAGCGGTGGCGGCGCCGGCCAGGGTCAGGAGGCCGGCGAGGAGCAGGACTTTGCGCAGGTGTGCCTTCAATCAGATCCCCTTGCAGGTTTTGAACACGGAACCCTGCAAGAAGGTGTTGTCTTTGAAGAGGAACTGTCCTTTCGCCTGCAGGCGCCCATCCGGGCAACCGGCATTGGCGAAGCTCAGCGTCTTGCCCTTGTACTTCCATTTGCGCCCGACCGTCAGGCGCGCGTAGAGCGGGATCCCGGCACCGCCGGCGATCTTCGGGATTTCGGCGACGGTCTTGAAGCCGTAGCGACCGTCGTGCACCCGCTGGATCTCGATCGGGACGACGAAGGTGGTCGGGCCCGGCACGGTGAGATGGGCGTGGGCCAGCACCACCGGGTTGCCGTGCTTGGGCTTGGCGTTGAAGAGGGTGATCGCCGAGGAGGCCATGATCGGCGGCTGGTCGGGGAAGGCGACGGCGGCGGTGCCGAAGCCCTTGCCGACGATCGCGCCCGGGCAGAGCTTGCGCGCCTGTGCGGTGGTCGTCGCAGCCAGCTTGCCGGGGGTGCAGGTCGGCAGTCCCCGCGTCTCGACTTCGCCGTGTTTGTCGAACCAGAGCGTCACGGTTTTCAGGACCGGCGGCAGCGAGCCGTCTTCGGTGTCGATCTTGCCGAAGCCGTGCAGCTTGATCGGCGCGAAGCCGTGCTTGGGCAGCGAGGTCGGCGAGAAGCCACCGTCGGTGGTGACGACCAGGTTCCCGGCACGCAGCGTGATCGCCAGCGCCGAGCCGGCCACGACCAGCACCAGCAGCGCTCCCAGCACAGGCGCCCTTAACAAGATCTTCCGCACGAAATCCTCCCCCTTCATAGCCCGTACCGGCAAACTACCAGGCGTGGGAAGGAGGATAGGCAGGGGACGGAAGGGGGCCCCGCGAAATGGGCCGCTGCACGAGCAGCCGTTTTTGCTGCGCCACCCGCGCGGGGTGCTGGCCGTTGCGGTGGTCTTCCTCGTCAGCCTGGGACTGATCGGGACCGGCGTCAACAGCCGCCTCGACCCGACCACCCTCGCGGTTCCCGGGACCGAATCCTTCCGCGGCACCGAACTGCTGCGCGAACACTTCGGCAACTCGGCGCCGTTCGCGATCCTGCTGCGCGGGCCGGCGGCGGCGGTCAACCGCCAGGGCCCGGAACTGATCCGCGCCCTGCGGCGGGATCCACAGGTGACGACGCTCTCGCCCTGGGACACCGGCAGCGTGCAGCGGCTGCGGCCGACTCCCCGACGGGCGCTGATCCTCGCCGACTTCCACGTCGACAACAAGACCGCGGTCAACGAGACCGTGCCGCATGTGAACCGCGTCCTCGACCGGGTGATCCATGCCCCGGTGCGCGCCAACCAGACCGGCTACGCCACCCTTTCGCGGGCGATCCAGGACGAGAACCTGAAGGCGAGCGAGCGCAGCGAGCTGATCGCGCTGCCGTTCCTGTTGATCATCCTCCTGCTCGTCTTCCGCTCGCCGATCGCCGCCTTGATCCCGCTCGCCTTCGGCACGATCACCGCGATCGCCTCGCGCGGCATCCTCTACTTCTTCACCTCCTGGTTCTCGATCGACGCCTTCGCGCTCACCGTCTGCTCGATGATGGGCTTGGCGCTCGGGGTCGACTATGCGCTGCTGATGGTCTCGCGCTTCCGCGAGGAGCTCGCCGGGGGGGCGGAGCCGGTCGAGGCGGCGCGGCAGACGCGGCGCCACGCCGGCCGCACTGTCGCCTTCGCCGGCAGCACCCTGCTGCTCTCGATGATCGTCTCGCTCTTCATCCTGCCGGGGTCGTTGCTGGCCTCGTTCGCGGGCACGGTCTGCATGGTGGTGATCCTCAGCGTCTCCGTCGCCACGATCGTCGGGCCGGCGATCCTCACCCTGGTCGGCACCAACCTCGACCGCTGGCGAGTCGGCGGCGCCCCCAAGGGCAGCCGCTCGCGGCTGATGGTCATGGTCAGCGCGGCGCTGCGCAAGCCGGCGGTGGCGGCGCTCTTGATCGGGGCGGTGCTGTTGCTGCTGGCGGCGCCGGCGCTGGGGCTGAAGACGGGGCCGCCCAGTCCCGAACAGCTGGCCAAGGACAACAAGGCCCGCCAGGAAGCCGAACTGATCGACGACGCGATCGGGCCCGGCTGGGACGCGCCCTTCCAGGTGGTCGCGGTCTCCAGAGAAGGGCCGATCACCGAACCGAAGAGCAGCGCCGCGATCGAACGCTTCCAGCAGCGGCTGGCGGCGACGCCCGGCGTGCAGGCGGTGATCGGACCGGGCAAAGCGGTGAAACGGGTCGAACGCCTGCAGCAGCTCGGCAACGCCGTGCTCTCCTCGAAAGGCAACTACGGGCCGGTCAAGCGGCTCGGCAAGCTGGGCCGCAGCCTCGCCGTCGCCGCCGGTGGGGTGGGGCAGCTGCGGGAAGGGATCAAGGAAGCCAGCGACGGCGCCGGCCTGCTCGCGCTCGGGTCCGACCGGGCGGGCGAAGGGGCCTCGCTGATCGCCAGCGGGCTGGGCCAGGCCTCGAGCGGCAGCGGCCGGGCGATCAGCGCGCTGGAACGCTTCGCGAAGGGAACCACGCGGCTGGTCAACTCGCTCGGGTTCGCCGCCACCGGCGTGCTCAAAGCCAAGCTGCTGGTGCGCGACACGATGATCCCCAATCTCCGCCACGACCTCCTCAACCGCTCGCGCCGGCTGCAGAAGTCGCTGAACGGGGACGCCAACGAAAAGCTGCCGGAACTGATCGCGCCGGCGAAGGCGGCCGAAGAACAGCTGAAGGAAGCGCTGGCGCGGCTGGGGGCGATGAGCGTCGGCAAATCGGACCCCGAATACACGGCGGCGCTGGAAGCGGTGCGGCGGGCCTCGGCAGCGGTCAGCGGCACCGACCCGGTGACCGGCGCTCCCTATGCCCCGAACTACACCGGCCTGCCCACCGAACTGACGGCGCTGAACGAACGCCTACTGGTCGATCACCACGAAGCGAAGGAAATGACCTTCTGGCTGATCACCTTCAAGAACGAGCTGAAGGAACTCCTGAGGGGGGTCGAAAAGCTCGAAGAAGGGCTGCTGAAACTGAAGCGGGGCGGCCAAAAGCTCGAGAGCGGCTCCAAACGCCTGGCGCGCGAAGCCAAGCGGCTCGGCACGGGCCTCTCGCGGCTGGCCGGCGGGGCGACGGCGCTGGTCGGCGGCATCGACCGCCTCGGCGGCGGCGCCGAAGCGCTCGCCGAAGGGCTGCTGACCGGGGTCGAAGAAAGCGCGCCGCTGGAAAGCGGGCTGGACCGGGCCAGCGTGCAGGTGCTCGCCGGCAAGCACCGGATCAACCGCCAGGCGACCCGCGTCGCCCGCTCCACTCCCGGCCTCTTCAACTCCGGCTACTTCGTCCTCTCCGCCCTCGACGGCGCCCCGCCCCGGGCCCGCGCCGCGATCAGCGAAAGCATCGACCTCCGCAAAGGCGGCCAGGCGGCGACGATGCTGGTGGTCTCCGACTACAGCTTCAACACTCCCGGTTCCATCCGGCTCAACGAGAAGCTCAACGGCGACGCGGCCGAACTGGGCGAAGAATCCGATCTCACCACCGGCGTCGCCGGTAGCGCCGCCCAGCTCAACGACTACAGCCGCGTCACCCGCGAACGCATCCCCTGGGTCGTCATCGCGATCACGATCGCCACCTTCCTGGTGCTGATGATCGTGCTGCGGGCGTTGCTGCTGGCGGCGATCGCGGTGGTGCTCAACCTGCTCACCGTCGGCGTCGCCTTCGGCGTCCTCACCCTGCTCTTCAACGTCCCGCCCGACTGGCCCCTCGGCGGCCACAACTACGTCGACGCGGTCGGGGCGACGCTGATCTTCGGCCTCGTCTTCGGCCTCTCGATCGACTACGCCGTCTTCCTCCTCAGCCGCATGCGCGAGCACTACGACAGCCACGGCGACAACGCCGCCGCGGTCAGATTCGGGCTCGAGCGCACGGCCGGGGTCATCACCGGTGCCGCGGCGATCATGATGGCCGTCTTCATCGCCTTCGCCAGCGCCCCGATCGCCACCGTCAGCCAGCTCGGCATCGGCCTCACCATCGCCGTCATCCTCGACGCTACGGTCGTCCGCATCGTCCTTCTCCCGGCCCTGATGCTGCTCCTCGGCGACCGCATCTGGTGGCTGCCGAGGCCGCTGGCGCGGGCGATCCCGAAGTTCAGCGTTTAGCGGCTTCCGATACAAACTTGTGAAACGCCCTATGGCGCTGGAGCGTTCGAGGCTTAACGATCTGCTGCGTGAGCAGCCTTGGGGCAAACCTGCGGGACGCTCGCACGAGGTCGGGAATGACTCAGGAACAGGTGGCCGATCGGAGCGGCGTGCATGCGACCGAGGTCAGCAGGATCGAGGCCGGGAAGAGAGATCCACGCGTCTCGACGGTCCTGCGCCTCGCCAAGGCACTGAACGTCAAGCCGGGACAGCTACTCGAATGAAGAGGTGAGAAGTTTGTTCATCGCCAAAGCTGCGCCGTTGTTCGTCCTCGCGCGCATCCACAGGAACCGCTAGCCGAAACCGAAAAAGGCCCCACCGAGGGTCAAAGTCCCCGTGGTAGGGGGGAGAGATGGGTCCGCCGGACCCTTGAGTCGCCATGCGGAGCAAAGGACCGGCGGGCGCGCTTGCCGCGCCTGAAAACCTCGCGGATCTCGCCCGGCGCCAGCACGGCGTCCCCTCGAACGCGGGTGTGGTTGAGCTTGAGCTACCTATGGAGGCTGAAACTCGACCACACCCGAGCGGGCGGCGGGTGGGACACATGGATCTGGCACTGCTTGCGCATCGCCAGCACGGCGTCGTCTCGGTGGGTCAGTTGCATTGCCTCGGCTATACGAAGGGCGCAATCGAAAAGGCGGTTCAGGGAGGGCGGCTGCACCGGCTCGAGCGCAGCGTCTACGCGGTGGGGCACACGAATTTGTCGCTGCACGGGCAGTGCCTGGCCGCGGTGTTTGCCTGCGGGCCGGGAGCGGTGTTGAGCCATTACTCGGCGGCGTGGCTTTGGGGGCTGGCGTCGTGGCGGCCGGCTCCATTTCATGTAACGGGCCCGGTGGCGCGCCGACCGCGGTTGCCGGTGCGGATCCACCGGACGAGACGGCTGGCGAGCCCGGATTGGACTCTGACCAAAGAAATTCCGGTCTCCGCGATCCCTCGTCTTCTGCTTGACCTGGCGGCATGTTTGAAACCGAAGCCCCTTGAACGACTCGTCGAGCGCTCCGAAGACCGCGGCCTCTTCGACCTGCGCGCGGTTGAAGAGCTGTTGACGCGCACGGTCGGCCATCACGGCCACCGGCGACTGCGAGAGGCGATCGCGCTCTATCAGCCCACGAGTTTTACGCGCTCGGGACTTGAGAGACGGTTTTTGGAGCTCTGCCTGGAGGCTGGCCTACCACAGCCGCGGATGAACTACGTCGAGCACGGCTTCGAGCTTGATTGCTACTGGCCCGAGTTCCGCTTTGCGGTCGAACTCGACGTCTTCGAGACCCATGGCACTCATGCCGCCTTCGAGCGCGATCGCAAGCGCCAAGAGGACCTATTGCTGGCCGGGATTGCGATGACGCGGGTGACCGGGCCGCGGCTGGAGCGTGAACCGCACGAGGTGATCGCGCGGGTGGCGCGCCTGCTGGAGCAGCGAGCCGCCCCGGTCATTTGAACCGCTATGCGGAACAAATGGCCGGAGCGAGCCGCCTTTGGCTATTTGGCCTGCTTGCAGGTCTGGGTCGAGAAGGCGGTTAGGGACTGGCCGTCTCTGTAGGTGAAGGTGCCGCGGGCCTTCAGCTTCTTCGAGTTCGGGCATTTGGCCGAGATGAAGCTGCGCTGTTCGCCTTTGTAGCGCCATTTTTTGTTGATCTTGACCTCGAATTCCTTGAGGGCGCCGGTGCCGCCGGCGATCAGCGGGATTTCGAGGTCGAGGCGCGGGCCGTAGCCTTCCTTGTTGAACTTGGAGACGGTGCCGACGAGGACCAGGGAGGTCTGCAGCGGCGTCGTCCCGTAGGTGTGGAGGATGACCGTCGGCTTGCCGCCTTTGGGGGTGCCGTTGAAGGCGGTCACGGTCTGGGGCACTTCATAGACTTTGCTCGACCGCAGGTAAGCGAGCGCGTGGCCGCTGCCGATTTTGGCCTTACCGCAGGCGCGTTCGGCCGCTTCGGTCGACTGGTTGATCACGCTCGCCGGGTTGCAGGTCGGCAGGCCCTTGGTGAACAGGACCGCGTTCTTGTCGAAGTCGATCACCGCGTGGATTGCCGGGATGGGGACGCCGTTGGGGTCGGTCGTCGAGGTGGTCAGCGTCGTCACCTGCAGCGTCGCCGGCGTCAGCTTCTTTTTCGAAAGCTTTTTTGGCGTAATCAGCGAATCGATCGATTGCGTGTTGCCGTCGGGACCGTTGACGACCGGGCCGGCAACCGCCGCCGCCGCGCTCGCCAGGGCGGCGATCGCGACGATCAAAAATGGGGTTCTGCGCATTCTCGCTCCTCAGGTTGGATTCGTGCGGCGCCCTCTCCCAATTCACTAACCGCTCCCGACGGCCAGAGTAGCGCGTTGATTTCCAGTTAAGTCCCTGCTCGCACGGGTCGTGCCGGGTACCCCCTCGGATACGATTCTGCGGCCGTTCCACCGGGTCGGAGGGGCCGGGGAACCTGAAAGCAACGCGACTATCCGTGGCTGCCAAACCCTTAGGCGAGGAGAGTAGCCCGGCGGCAGGCCGGGGGACCACCCCAGCGCGAATTGCGACGATCGCGGCCCTGGCGGTGGCGGTGATCGTGCTGGCGATCGTCCTTCTCAGCGGCGGCGGCGGCCACAAGTACACCCTGCTCTTCCAGAATGCGGGCCAGCTCGTCCCCGACAACCAGGTCCTGATCGGCGGCTCGCCGGCCGGCACGGTCGAAAGCATCGGCCTCACCGACGACAACCTCGCCGAAGTCCACGTCGAAGTCGAACAGGAACTGCACGAAGGGACCACGGCGGTGATCCGCGCGACCTCCCTCTCCGGCGTCGCCAACCACTACGTCTCGATCAGCCCCGGCCCGAACAGCAACCCCGCCCTCGAAGAAGGGGCGACGCTGGGGCTCTCCTCGACGACGACCCCGGTCGACATCGACCAGCTCTTCAACACCTTCCCGCCGCCGGTGCGCAAGGCCCTCGGCCAGTTCATCCAGGGCAACGCGGCGATCTACTCGGGTCAAGGGAAGAACGCCAACGACGCCTACAAGTACTTCGGCACCGCGCTCAACCGCACCACTGCCTTCGCCCGCGAACTCAACGCCGACCAGCGCCTGCTCTCGCGCTTCATCGTCAGCTCGTCGCGGTTGACCACCGCGGTCGCCGGGCGCGGCGAACAGCTCTCGAGCGCGATCTCCAACGCCAGCACCGCCTTCGACGCGATCGCCGGCCAGACCGAAGCGTTCGACCAGACCCTGCGCGAGCTGCCGCCGGTGATGCGGCAGTCGAACACGACCTTCGTCAACCTCCGTGCGGCCCTCGACGACCTCGAACCGCTGGTCAACACGGCCAAGCCGGCGACCAAGGAACTGGCCCCGTTCCTCTCCGAACTGCGGCCCGTCTTCCAGAAACTCGTGCCCTTCACCCACAACCTGAAGCTGGTCGTCCACCGGCCCGGCCCGGGCAACGACGCCGCCGACCTGCTGGCAACGCTGCCGGCGGTGCAGCGGTTGACCTCGAAGGCGTTCCCGCACTCCGAAGCGGCCGTCGCCGCCTTCCAGCCGAACCTCAACTTCATCCGCGCCTACACGCCCGACCTCTTCAACGCCCTCGGCAAGTTCGGCGCGATCTCCGGCTACTACGACGGCAACGGGCACTACGTCCGCGCCGCCACCTCCGCCCAGAACCTCTTCAAGTACGGGCCCACCGGGGAACTCGAACCGATCAAGAAAGAACAGCAGTACGAACCCTTCGGCTCGACCATCCATACCCACCGCCGCTGCCCCGGCGGCGCCACCCAGCCCGCCGCCGACGGCTCCAACCCGTTCGTCGGCGGCGGCAGCGTCAACTCCTCCGAATGCAACCCGGCCGACGTGCCCCCCGGACCATGAGCAGGCGCCTGATCATCACGGCAGCGTTGGTCGCGGCGGTCGTCCTCGTCGTCCTCCTCGTCTCCGGCGGCGGCTCCTCCTCCGGCTACCGGGTGCGGGCGATCTTCGACAACGGCTCCTTCATGGTCAAGGGCGAGCAGGTACGGGTGGCCGGCGCCAACGTCGGCACGATCGAATCGGTCGGCGTGACGATGCCGGGCGAAACCGTCGCCTACGACAAGAACGGCAAGAAAGTCTCGAAGCCCGGCAAGGCGATCATCGTCATGGACATCACCGACCCCGGCTTCCAGGACTTCCGCGAAGACGCCACCTGTCTGATCCGGCCGCAGTCGCTGATCGGCGAGAAGTTCGTCGACTGCCGCACGACCCTGCCGCGGGCGCCGGGCACCGAACCGCCACCGCCGCTGCACCGGATCCCCAGCGGCCAGCCGGGCGCGGGCGAGTACCTGCTGCCGCTCGGCAGCAACGGCACCAGCGTCGACCCGGACCTGATCAACGACATCAACACCCTGCCATACGCGCAGCGCTTCCGGCTGATCCTCAACGAACTCGGCGCCGGCCTCGCCGGCCGCGGCGAAGACATCAAAACGCTGGTGATGAGAGCCAACCCGGTCCTGCGCGACGTCGACCGCCTCTTCGGCATCCTCTCCGCCCAGCGCAAGCAGCTGGCGCAGCTGGCGAGCGACTCGAACGAAATCCTCGTCCCGCTTGCCCGCGAGCGCAGCCACGTCGCCGGCTTCTTCACCAACGCCGGCGCCGCCGCCCAGGCCAGCTCCGAAAAGGGCCCGGAACTGGAAGAAGCGCTGCAGAAGTTCCCCACCTTCCTGCGCGAATTCCGCAAGACGATGGTCAGCCTCAAGTCCTTCTCCGACGCCGGCACGCCGGTCTTCGAAGACTTCGGCACCGCGGCCCCGTCGCTGACCGACGCGACCCGCACCCTGACCCCGTTCTCGGAAGCGCTGACGGTGGCGATCAAGAGCCTCGGCAATGCCGGCGAAGCCTCGGGCCCGCTCTTCGCCGAAGCCGACCCGGTGGTCAAGAAGGCGCGCGACCTCGCCAAGTCCGGGGTGGTGCCGACGGCCGAACTGGCGAGACTGTTCGTCAACCTCAAGCAGACCAAAGGCTGGGACGGCCTCACCGAACTGATCTACAACAGCACCGCCTCGATCAACGGCTTCGACCAGTACGGGCACTTCGGACGGACGCGGGTGACGCTGTCACCTTGTCTCGAATACAAAGCCAATGCATCAGGCGAAGCCGCCTTTGGGTGTGCCGCCAGGTTCAATGGGCCTGGTGTTGCGGAAGGAGAAGCCAGCACCAGCACCGCTGATCTCTTCCGCCTTTTGGAGCGCGGGATGGAAGAGCAAAACGGCGGCACCGCCGCCGAACCCGGCCCGGCGATCGGCGTCGGCCAGGGCAGCAGCACCGGCCATCAATCCGAAGGCAAGGCAAGCGTCTCGCAGTCCGCGAAAACCGGAGGGACTGAACCCCTCCTCAACTACCTCCTGGGACCATGAGGAACCGCAGCGGACTCAGCGGCGTCGCCAGCAGCCCGATCCTCGTCGGCGCGGTCACCGTGCTCGTCGTCATCGTCGCCGTCTTCCTCGCCTACAACGCCAACAACGGCCTCCCCTTCGTCTCCACCTACAACCTCAAGGCCCGCGTCCCCAACGCCGACGCCCTGGTCAAGGGCAACGAGGTGCGGATCGGCGGCGTCCGCGTCGGCGTCGTCAAGTCGGTCAAGGCGATCAACCTCGAAGACGGCAAGCAGGCGGCCGAACTCTCGCTCAGCCTCGACAAGAGCGCCGAACCGCTGCCGGTCGACTCGACCATCACCGTGCGGCCGAAGTCGGCCCTGGGGCTGAAGTTCCTCCAGGTCACCCCGGGCAACTCCGAAAAGGGCTTCAAGGCAGGGGAAACGATCCCGGTCACCGCCGCCAAGCCCGAACCGGTCGACATCGACCAGTTCTTCGACATGTTCGACAAGCGCACCCGGCAGGCGATCCGCCAGAACGACGCCGGCTTCGGCAACGCCCTCGCCGGCCGCGGCCCGCAGCTGAACGAAGCGCTCGGCGCCCTCGCCCGCTTCGCCGTCCAGAGCGAGCCGGTCCTGCACACGCTGGTCGAACCGAGCACCGACTTCGGCGGCTTCTGGCGCGCGCTCGAGGACCTCTCGGCCACCGTCGCCCCGGTCGCCGAAACCCAGGCCACCATGTTCGTCGCCCTCGACCGCACCTTCGCCGCCTTCGCCCGCGTCTCCCGCCCCTTCATCCAGGAAACGATCGAAAAAAGCCCGCCGACGCTGGACGAGGTCAACGCCGACCTGCCGGCGGTGCGGCCCTTCCTGCGCGACACCGGCCGCTTCTTCACCGCCCTGCGCCCGGGGGTGAGAGCCCTCGCCGAAACCTCGCCGGTAATCGCCGAATCGCTCCACGCCGGCATCCCCGTCCTCAACGCCTCGCCGGTCCTCAACGCGCAGCTGCAGCCGACCGCGCAGGCGCTGGTCGACTTCCAGGAAGCCCCCGGCGTCTTCAACGGCCTCGAACTGCTGACCGATACCAACCGGCTGCTGAAGCCGTCGCTGACCTACGTGGTCCCCAGTCAGACCGTCTGCAACTACTGGACGCTTACCTTTAGCCAGATCGCAAACGCTGCGAAACAGGGCAATGCCTACGGCAACTGGCTGCAGTTCATCTCGTTCGCTCCGCCGGAAGGGACCAACAGCGAGAGCACCTTCGCCAGCGCCCCGGCCAACGGACCCGAGCACGAAAACCACCTGCACTACAACCCGTTCCCGCAGACCGCCGCTCCTGGGCAGGGCAAGGTCTGCGAAGCCGGCAACGAGAAATACGTCCCCGGCAAGACCGTGATTGGTCACGCGCCCGAACTCTGGGGAACCACGACCCGCGGGCAGGTGGAAAAGTGAGCCGGCTGCCGGAGCGAGACAGGCGCGCGGCGGCGGGGAAGAGCGGCCTCTTCGGCTGGCGGCCGAGCAACGCGATGATCGCGATCATCTTCATCCTCATCTTCACGATCGGGCCCTACCTCGCCTTCACCAAACACGTCCCCTTCACCAGCTACGGGTACGAGCTGAAGGCGACCTTCTCCAACTCGGCCAACATCGCCACCAACTCGCCGGTGCGGATCGCCGGCGTCGACGTCGGCAAAGTCATCTCGACCAGTCGCGACGGCGACAACACCACCGTCACCTTCACCGTCAGCGGCTCCGGCCGTCCGGTCCACAACGACGCCTTCGCCGCGATCCGGCCGCGGATCTTCCTCGAGGGCAACTTCTTCGTCGAACTCGACCCCGGCAGCCCCAGCGCGCCGGAAATGCAGAGCGGCGAAACGATCCCGGTCAGCCGCACCTCGATCGCGGTCCAGCTCGACGAAATCCTCACCGCCCTGCAGTCGCCCGTCCGCGCCGACCTCAGTCGGCTGCTGGAGAGCTACGGCACCGCGCTCACCCACGAACCGACCGCCGCGGAAGACGCCACCCAGCTGCCCGAGGTGAAAGGCAAGACCGGCGCCGAAGCGCTCAACGGCGCCTTCAAGTACGGCGGCGACGCCGGCCGCTACAGCTCGCAGGTGACCAACGCCCTGCTCGGCACCGAACAGCGCGACCTCAGCCGCCTGGTCGCCAGCGCCGGCCGCTCCTTCGGCGCCCTCTCGCACAGCCAGCAGGACCTGCAGGGGCTGATCGACAACTTCGACACCTTCACCGGCGCCCTCGCCAACCAGTCGACCAACCTCTCGACGACGATCCGCCTGCTGGCGCCGACGCTGCGGATCACCCACGCTTCCCTCGTCAGCCTCAACCGCAGCCTGCCGCCGCTGCGCACCTACGCGATCGAGCTGCGGCCGGCGGTGGCCGAGCTGCCGGGGCTGATCCACGCCTCGAAACCCTTCCTCGCCCAGGTCCGGCCGCTGCTCTCGGCCAAGGAGGGCGGCGGCGACGTCAAGCTGCTGGCCGAATCGACCCCCGCCCTCGCCGGCGCCGCCCTGGCCAGCAAGCAGACGACGGTGCCGCAGATCAACCAGCTCAGCGTCTGCACGACCAAAGTCATGGTCCCGACCGGCAATGAGGTGATCAACGACCGCTTCAGCACCGGTGGTCCCAACTACCGCGAGTTCCTCTACAACCTCGTCAACTTCGCCGGGATGGCGCAGAACTTCGACGGCAACGGGCCTTATGCGCGGGCGCAGGTGGGTGGCGGGCCGGTACTGGTCGGCGAACCGAACCCTAAGGGAAACCCAGCCACCCTCAGCGACAAAATCAATTACGCCCACACGATCGAAGACCCGCTCGGGACCCAGCCGCAGCTCGGCGGCAAGCCGCCGCTCAAGCCCGACGTCCGCTGCTACACCAACTCGCCCCCGGACGTGAACGGGCCGCTGGGCCAGGTCGGCCCGGCCTCACCCTCGGTCGCGGGGGTCAATCCATGAGCGAGCCGACCCAGAAAACCAACCGCTTCACCCACTTCCGCGCCTGGCTGGGACGGCAGTCGCGCGGGCACCGCAAAGACACGATCGCGATCATCGCCCTCGCCCTCGCCGGCGTCGTGATGACGCTCTTCATCTTCACCGAGCAGAAAGCCTCGCTGCCGTCGTGGCTGCCCTTCGTCGGCGAAGAATTCGAACACATCAGCGCCCAGTTCACGACCGCCCAGGCGGTCACCCCGGGCCAGGGCCAGGCGGTCGACATCGCCGGCATCCAGGTCGGCAAGGTCACCTCGGTCGACCTCGAAGACGGCCACGCCGTCGTCGGCATGGACATCGAGCCGAAGTACATGAAGCTGATCCACCCCAACGCCACCCTGCTGCTGCGGCCGAAGACCAACCTCAACGACATGGTCGTCGAGATCGAACCCGGCACCGGTGCCAAGCACGTCGAAAGCGGCTACGAATTCACCCTCGCCCAGACCGAACCGAACACCAACCTCGACGCCTTCCTCGGCACCCTCGACGCCGACACCAGGCAGTACCTGCAGCTGCTCCTCGCCGGCGGCGCCCAGGGCATCGGTGGCCGCGGCAAGCAGGTCTCCAACGCCTTCCGCCGCTTCGAGCCCTTCGTCCACTACACCGCCAAGCTCAACAAAGCCGTCGCCGCCCGCCACGTCGCGCTCGCCCACGTCATCCACAACTTCAACCTGCTCACCTCCGAACTCGCCCGCCACGACGCCTCGGTCGAACGCTTCGTCACCTCCTCCAAGGCCGCCCTCGGCAACTTCGCCAACCAGCAGGAATCGGTCCAGGACGCCTTCAGAGAATTCCCCTCCAGCCTGCAGGCGGCCAAGGCCGGCCTCGCCAGCTCCAACCGCTTCTCCAAGGTCGCGGCCCCGGCGCTGGTCAAGCTGATCCCGCAGGCGCAGGCGCTGACCCCCGCCTTCAAGGCGACCGAGCGCCTCTTCGCCAACACCACCGGCCCGATCCGCGACCAGATCCGCCCCTTCACGCGGGAAGTCCGCCCCGTGCTGACCCACGGCACCGAAGCGGCGAAGCCGTTCGAAAAGACGGTGCGCAGCTTCGGCAACTCGCTCGGCGGCTTCAACTCCTTCCTCAACGAGCTCTCCTACAAGCCGAAGGGCTCAAAACAGAGCTTCCTCTTCTATCTGCCGTGGCTCAACCACGACTTCAACGCTTCATTCAACTTGCAGGATGCAGGCGGGCCGATCCTCCGCGGCTTGGTAGTTATTTCCTGCACCGGTGCGGATCTCGGCTACGGGTTCGTTAAGCAACAGACCGGTCAGGGAAAGCCTTTCCTGGAAACCCTGCTCGAAGTCATTGGTCTCCCCCGTGCTCAGGAAATCCCGGTCTCCTTCTCCACCGAAGACGGCAAATGCCATTACACCCCGAAGGGGGGTGGCGGCGAATGAGCAAGCGCGCCCCCAGCACCACCCAGCTCTTGGTCATCACCGGCTTCGCCCTGTCCTGCTTCGGGATCCTGCTCTTCCTCTGGGTCACCTTCGGCGGCCCCACCCCCTTCCGGGCGAAGAACTACGAAGTCAAGATCCCCTTCAACGAGGCCACCCAGCTCGCCGAACAATCGGACGTCCGCATCTCCGGCGTCAACGTCGGCAAAGTCCAGGGCATCGCCCTGGCGCCGAACAGAAAGCAGGCGCTCGCCACCGTCTCGATCGACGACCAGTACGCGCCGCTGCCGAAGTCGACCCGGGCCATCCTCCGCACCAAGACCCTCCTCGGCGAGACCTACGTCGAACTCACCCCGGGCTCGAGGCAGGGCCCCGAGCTCGCCGACGGCGGCACCCTGCCCGAGGCCAACATCGCCGAATCGGTCCAGCTCGACGAGATCTTCCGCACCTTCAACGCCAAGACCCGCGCCGCCTTCCAGGAGTGGATGCAGGAAGCCGCCGTCGCCATCAACGGCCAGGGCCAGAACCTCTCCTACGCGCTCGGCGGTCTCGAACCGACCTTCACCGAATTCGACAAGCTCTTCCGCGTCCTCAGCAGCCAGGAACTCGCTGTCTCCCAGCTCTTCCGCAACGGCGCCACCACCTTCCGCGCCCTGCGTGGTCGCGAAGGGGAGCTGGCCAACCTCATCCGCAGCTCCAACGCCGTCTTCCAGACCACCGCCCGCCGCGACCGCGACATCGAAGCGCTTTTCCGCGCCTTCCCAACCTTCCTCGACGAGTCGCGACTGACCGTGCACCGGCTCAAAGGCTTCTCGCTCAATGCCGACCCGCTGATGAAGCAGCTGGTGCCTGCGGCCGAACAACTCTCGCCGACCCTCGTCGCCCTCTCGAAGCTGGCACCCGAATCGAAGGCCTTCTTCGAAGGCCTCGGCCCAGTTATCAAGCGCGCCCCCTCCGGCTTCTCCGCCTTCCGCAAGATCTTCCGCGACGAATTCCCACCGCTGCTGCGGGCGCTCGACCCGTTCATCCGCAACCTCAATCCGATCCTGGTCGGCCTTAAGCTCTACAAGCGGGAGGCCACCGCCTTCTTCGGCAACCTCGCCGCCACCTTCAGCGGCGAATTGCCTCCAGGCGCGCCGGGGGAAACGGAACACCCTCACTACCTCCGCGTGATTGGCCCGATGAACCCGGAAACCTTGGCGACGTACCCCTCACGGCTCTCGATCAACCGCAACAGCGCCTACAGCCCGCCAAAATGGGCAGAAGGACTGACCGAAGGCCTGCCTGGCTTCGGCACCGCCCAGTGCACGACTGGGATCCACGCGACGCTCAACTCGACCTCGGCGGTAAACCCAGCCTTCCAGGAACGCGCCGTCGAAACCAAAGGTGAAGGCAAAAGCGCAAGCGAAGTCAAAACCCAGGAAGAAAACGCCAAACTTCTCTTTGAACGCATCCAGAAGTACGCCTTCGCTGGCCAAACCGACACCTCAGCAATCGCCGCCCCGGCTTGCAAGCAACAGGGCCCCTTCAAACCGATCTACGGCAGCGGCCCCAGCACCCAGTACCAGCACACGTTCGAACAGCCTTGACTTCTGACTAGGCGCGCAGGTCGCTAGCGCAGCAGGCGCTTCACGTGGACTGGCCGATCCCTTTCGAAGGAAAAGACATTTTGCTTAACGTCAACTACGACCTTGCGGTGTGAGCCGACTACCAGCAGAACCTTCCTCACGTCGTTCGGGACTAGCCCCTGGACTAAGAAATCGTGGAGAGCTGGATCGCGTTTCGTTGGGGGTCGAAACGTGCCTAGGAAGACCCCTTCATGTCGCGCTACATACTTCGGCGCGCATGAAGACCCTCGCATTTGGACGAGGCATAGCTGGTGCGTCGTTGAAAATACCCAAGTTGAGTCTCGCATCCGCGTGGCCAGCATTCCTCGGGCTAACAATTCATTGGCTTCGCTATGGGGGACCATCCCAAGGAGGTTTGCTGTTACGCGCCGCGGTGCCGTTTCAGGGCGCGTTCGCAAGACACTAAACACAGCTTGCAGATTGTCCGGTGGGGCTTTAGCTCCACCGAGGACACCCACGGACACTACCACCACCATCCCTACTAGGGCGCCAAGGATGGCTAGTAGCTGAAAGGGCCTACGCATGGTGCTTGCGGGTGGGGAGCTGGTACCAACTCCCCACCTACTAGTCCTAATGGGTAAGTGCTACACCATGAACGTTATTGGATACGCCGGGTAGATTGTGGATGAAGGGCTGCGCCCATACGTTGGAGCCCACGTTTGCTGAGTAGACGCCAGTATTAGCAGCATAGGTGCATGCTTCCGAGGGGTATCCGAATATACCTACACAGACACCCTGTTGGTCACCCCACCCGTAGGTTTGGTACTGCCACCGAGCCGCGCCAAAGCAGTAGGCGCCACTGTTCAACACTCCGCCGCAGTAGTTCGAGGTTGAGGCCTGCGCCGATGCAGGCCCGGCAATCAGACCTACGCTTAGCGCCATCATGGCTCCAACGAGCGTCAGCGTAAGCCTGACCTTGCGATTCAATGCAGTAACCATCGATCTCCCTTCGAGTCGATATAGGTATAGATCATTGAATCCTTACTCACGGCTGTCGACGCGGCTATTGCGTTCTGTCAAAAAACCGAGGTATCGGCTAGCGTTTGTCAAGCGTGGTCTTCACGACTGGACCGAAGAAGCCAAGCTCCTCAAGTTGAAGGGCCAGGTGTAGTGAGGCGGTTTGCCGGGAGCGCATGGGGAAGCCGAGGCGATCTTCGGCCTTTTGAACGTGCTGCGATACGGCTTGCCGGGTAATGCCTAGGACCTTCGCTGCGACGGAGGGACTTTGGCCGGCGTCGAGATAGGCACGCAGCGTGTTACGGATCGTCAGACCGGCCATATGAGTGGAGCTAAGTGGGACCAGGTAGCTTTGCTGGAGGAACTTCTGAGCGGAATCATCGTTAGCCGCCGCGGCGAGGTGCGCCACCTCCGCATAGCGAACTACTGAAGCATCCCCGCGGATCGCAACCGGGAGCGCTGCTTTGGCTTGACGATGGGTGCAGCTCCATCCAGGTAAGCCGTCCGCCGGCTCCCCTATCGCCATGCAGACAGCGGGGTCCCATTCAGCGTTTAGGACCTCACCGAGTCGTCCGGCTGAGCTTTGCCGCTTTAGCTCAATCCAACCCCAGTACTCGTTAGGAGAGGCCTGGACGATCAAGAGCTGGCCTCCGAGGAGCTTCGCAAGGCGGCGGATCTCACCATCCGCGCCGGGTCCCGACGCGACCACGCCGATGTGCGTCGCGGTGAAGTCGTAGCCGAGATCTTCCGGCGGAGAGATCAGCTCGCCGGACAGGACCTGCTTGACGCGTTCGAGCTTGCGGGCCTCGGGCGAGGACTTCAACCGCTGCTCTTCCTGGGTGTGCTCGCTTTCCACGCTGTCCTTCAGCTGCTTGAGGGAGCGTTCGATCGCCCTCTCGGCATCGGCGTAGCCGGCCGGGGAGTGCGGCTTGACCGTGGAGCCCGCCTGGCGAAGATGCTCCCTGAAGACGGCTGCGCCGGCGTCGTAGCGGCGCAGAACGGTGTGGGTCCCAAACGACTTCCACGCCAGCTGACGGGCATGGGTGACCACCTCGGGAGGGGGCTGCCGGTCCTCCCGCCCTTCGATCGCCCGGAACCCATACTCGAGGACGGCGTGCACGACCTTCTCGACTTCCTCGGGATCTCCGCCGATTTCCTCACCACGCTCTTCTACGAGCGCTCTGTTCCGCTCCACGACGTCCCTGGTGATCGTGTTGGCGTTCTCCCGTAGCTTCTTGGCCAACTCCTGGCGGCAGGCAGCCGCCGATCCCTTGCTCTCCAAGTCTCCTCCCCTGCCGTTAACGTACTGGGCTGTTTACCTAAGTGACTTCATCCATTCCCCAGCGGCGGGATCATTACAAGCCTTAGAGATAAGAGCAAGTCAAATTGACTGACCTTTATAAGCAGGATTTTTGGTGGTCAGAGGGTCTTTTAAAAGCGACCGAAAAACCGGCCTTTCGGCGATCCTGGCACTGTGTGCATCTAGAAGACGTGGGCGCCGATCAGCGTGGCCACGATGGCCGCGGCCGCAGCCAGCAGCGTGCGGTTGAGAGCTAGGTGGGCTGAGCGGCCCTCGGCGAACCCTTTGCTCATCTCGGTCCGCATCTCGGCGAACGCGTTGCTCATCTCCGTCCGTATCTCGGCGAACCCTTCGTTCATCTCGGTCCGCATCTCGGCGAACCCTTCGTTCGTCTCCTTGCGATTTGCCTCGATCTGAGCTTCGACCCGTACGAAGCGCCTATCGCTCTCGGCCTTGACCTCTTTGATCTGCCCTTCCAGCCTGGCGAAGCCTTCCTTCATTTCCTCGTCTCCTGCCTCCACGGTGACATCACGCCAGCAAGGCTCCGATGACGCCGATCAGCGCGGCGAGGAGGACAATGGCGCCGGCGAGCAGCCTGTGGTTCAGCGCTGCGAATCGATCATCGACTCGTTCGAATCGCAAATCGACTTGCTCGAGCCGCTTGTCGACCCTGGCGAAGCCTTCCCTCATCGCTTCGTTGGTGGCCAAGATCTGCCCTTCGAGCCGAGCGAAGCGCTCGTCGCTCACGGCAATGCTTTCCTTGAGCTGAGCTTCGAGCTTGATGAAGCGCTTATCGCTCTCGGCGAATCCCGCTTTGATCTGCCCTTCCAGCCTGGCGAAGCCTTCCTTCATTTCCTCGTCCCCTGCCTCCACGGTGACATCACGCCAGCAAGGCTCCGATGACGCCGATCAGCGCGGCGAGGAGGACAATGGCGCCGGCGAGCAGCCTGTGGTTCAGCGCTGCGAATCGATCATCGACTCGTTCAAACCGCTTGTCGACCTGCTCGAACCGCTTGTCGACCCTGGCGAAGCCTTCCCTCATCTCCCGGTGAGTAGCTTCGAATTGCTTGTCGACCCTGTCAAAGCCTTCTTTCATCGCTTCGTTGGTGGCCAAGATCTGCCCTTCGAGCCGAGCGAAGCGCTCGTCGCTCACGGCAATGCTTTCCTTGAGCTGAGCTTCGAGCCTGATGAAGCGCTTATCGCTCTCGGCGAATCCCGCTTTGATTTGATCCTCGAGCTGGGTGAAGCCCTCCGTCATTTCCTCATCCCCCCTGTCGAGCCTGTCTTCGTTCCAGTTGCGCATCCTTAGTGCCTCCATGATGGCAAGTGTAGACGAAACATTCCGACGTGTTGCGCGCAAAAGAGTAAATTCTTTGCGTCATTTGTGACGGCGCTTAGGGGCACTCAAAATTTGCTGGCGATCAGGGTCGCCAGGAGCGTGCCGCAAAAGCCGATGAGGATGTGAACTGCTCGTCGACTCTCTTGAACCGCCGGTCGACTTTGGCAAACTGCTCGTCGCTCTTGGCCTTGGCCCTTTCGACCTGGGTTTCGAGCCGAGCGAAGCCTTCCTTCACCTCTTCGTCGCGCTTGTCCATTACAACGCGTTGCTAGACCTCTCCGCGAGCTGCTTTGAGGCTGTTGATGTCGACCTCGTCCTGGGGGCGGCCGGCCCCGCGCTTCATCCTGAGGAGGTCCTCGTAGCTGCAGAAGAGGCATTGATGGCCGAGGAAGGTGCGGGTGACCGCATGGCGCGAGAGCTCGTTCCATCCTCCGCCGTCATCGCCGAGCCCTGCGATGTGCTGAAGGACATCGAGCCGCCCGTGCTTGGTGTGAAGCGTCCAGTTACCGCCGTAGCGGAGGCCCTCCAGATTCGGCTTCAAGTCGAACTCTCCCTCGGCGAAGTCGTCCAAGCCGGTGGGTTCCGCTTCCAACTCGGCGAGGGCATCTGCCAGCCGGATCAGGTTCTCCTCGGCGGGGTCGGGGCAGATGTCGATGTCCTTGGTGGCGCGGACGAAGCCGTGGGCGGCCACCGCATAGCCGCCGACGACGATGAAGTCGACTCGGTGGTCCGCCAACACCTTGAGCAGGGGCTCCGGCGCGAGGGGGATGGTCATTCAGCTGCCCCCGCCGCAAGTTCCGTGGCGATTTCGCTGAGCCGAGCGGCTTGCGCCAGCCTCTGCTCGGCGGTCAAATCCTGGTAGTCGGCGCGGAGCTCGGCGATCGACTGGTTGCTCCCGCCAGGCGCCGGCGAGCTGAGGCTCCACGACGTCACCGCGAGGGTCTCACCCATGGCTTCGAGTAGACGGTTGAGCGTCTCGACGGTCGGAGAGATGGCGTCCCGCTCAATCCGGCTGATCGCTGGTTGGGCTGATCCGACGCGCCGGGCAAGCTCCCCCTGGCCCAAGCCGTGGCGCCGCCGGGCATCGCGGATGAGACCGCCGCATCTGAGGCGCGGTTCGGGCATGCGAAAGAGGATAGAACAGATCTGTTATAAGGGAGCAAGACCACCGTCATCCACGGAGAGGATAGAGGCCGACGACAAAAGATTGCAAAGGTCTAAAGCGGCCCGGCTTCCCATTCGGTGAAGTTGACGTCGTCGGGCGCCAGGGCTTCCATCGCCGTCGCGAGTGCGTCCTCGATCGAGTCGGCTTCGGCGCGGGCGGTGTGGATCGACTGGCCGACCTTGATGGCGCCGATCCTCATCGTCGGCTCGCTCGACTCGATGACGACGCCGGCCTCGCGGAGCCGGGCCCGGTGGCTTGCGGAGATCGGACCCTTGAAGCGCACGGAGTAGACCGGCATCGCCAGAGGCTACAACCACTTTGAAAACTCGTTTTGGTTATGGACGCTTGTACCGGACCAGCGAGATGCCGTCGCCGACGGTCTTCGCCTCGATCAGCTCCAGCCGGTGCTTCGCCTCGCCCTCGGGGAAGAGGCGCTTGCCCTGCCCGAGGAGGACGGGGAAGACCATCAGCCGCAACTCGTCGACGAGGTCGGCTTCGATCAGGGCCTTGACCAGGGTGGCGCTGCCGGCGACGAGGATGACGCCGTCGACTTCGTCCCTGAGGCGGGCGACCGAGTCGGCGACCTCGCCGCTGAGGATCGTGGAGTTCTGCCAGTCGGCGCGCTCGAGGGTCGAGGAGACGACGTACTTCGGCATCGAGTTCATCTTCTCGGCGAAGCCGGCCTCGTCTTCCATCGACGGCCAGGCGGCGGCGAAGCCTTCGTAGGTGACGCGGCCGAGCAGCTGCGCCTCGGCCTCCTGCAGCTCGTCGAGCTTGAACTTGTCGCCCTCCGCGCCGCGCTCGATCTCGAACGTCCAGCCGGCGTGGCGGTAGCCCTCGCCTCCGCCCGGGGCCTCGATGACGCCGTCGAGGGAGACGAACTCGGTTACGACGATCCTTCCCATGATGCTCCTCCTTCGGTTTCCGGCCCGGTCTTTCCGGCCCTTTTACCTCAGCGACGAACAGCGGGGGGAGAAATCGACACCGCTGCGGCTTGTAGCTGCGATGCGAACGAATTTAGTAGCACGCCGCTGGTACCGTCGGAGCATGCCTGACCGGCATCCCCACATAAAGGTGACGCAGGACCCGGAGCTCGAAGAGGCTCTCCGGAAGGCCGCGCCGTACCTGAAGCCGGGGATGTCCGTCTCTCAGCAGACCCGGGAGCTGGCCCTCATCGGCTCGCACAATTTCTCGGACGTGCCGCCCGACGACGCCGAGGTGCAACGCCACCTGGAGAAGCTAGCGGCGAGGTTCGAGAACCCAGAGAGCACCAACTACGACTGGGAGGGACTGCGGGAGGGCAAGGCGGATGCATGGGGCTTCGGCCGCTAGCTGCTGGGGAGCCTTTTTCGGGCACGAGATGGCACTGAATTCGACGACCTAGCTGCGTCCTTGGCCCGTTTGCATCAGGCTCCGCTGGATACTTCGGTCGCGAGGGCGGCGGAAGCAGCGATGCGTGCACTGGCCCAAAGATCCGCAGGCGCTCATCGCATTTCGGTCGCCGACTATTTCATTGCGGCGGCGGCGCAAGACATAGGCGCCGCCGTTCTCCACTACGACCGCGATTTCGACAGGCTCGCCGAGGTGATGGAGTTCGAGTCGGTCTGGCTTGCTCCGCCGGGCAGCATTCCCTAGCTCGTTTGCCCGCTCTGGGCTGGGGTATCAGCGCCTCATACCGAAAATCGAGGATGAGGTAGGGGAATGCGCAAGTTGATACCAGTCGTCTGCGCCGCTGTGGCGGTGGTCCTGATTCTGCCGGCCGTGGGGCTGGCGGCGACGTTCAAAGTCAATACCACCGAAGACACGACGGTCGCGGGTGGCTGCACGACCGAACCGTCCTGCTCGCTGCGCGACGCGATCGACCGGGCCGGCGAATCCGAAGACCCCGAAAGCCTCGTCCTCGTCCCTGCGGGCGACTACTCGGTTTCCAAAGGCGAGCTGGTCGTCTTCGGCAAATCGGTGACGATCCGCGGCGAGGGCGCGCGCACGACGGTGATCGACGCCCATCAGACCTCGAGAGTGTTCAACCTCGAAGCGGAAAAGAACGTGCTCGAAGGGCTGACCGTGACCGGCGGCGCCACCAGCGAGACGACGGGCGGCGAGGTTCCCGGCGACGGCGGCGGCATCCTCGCCTACGAAGGGGGCGAAGCGGTGCTGCAGGGCGTCGACGTGAGCGGCAACGTCGCCAGCCAGAACGGCGCCGGCGTCTCCGCCCCGCCCGAGGGCGTGAACAAGACGGCGGTGACGATCGCCGACAGCACGATCGCCGACAACCACATCACCGGTGGCGCGGTCGAGGCGCTCGGCGGCGGTGCCTACGTCCTCGGCAAATTCTCGCTGGTCAACTCGACCGTGACCGGCAACAGCGCCGAATCGACGGCGCCGATCGTCCAGGGCGGCGGAGTGTTGCTCGCGATCGACCCGGCCAGCACCGAAGGCAGCGAAGGAACGATCGTCAACTCGACGATCGCCGGCAACAGCGTCGGCACGGCCGGGGTCGGCGGTGGGCTCGCCGTCTACAACCCCGAACCGACGGTGGGCGGATCGGCCACCCTCGCGGTGAAGAACACGATCGTCGCCGGCAACACCGCGCCGACCGGGCCGAGCGACTGCGGGGCGGTGGCGATGCTGACCTCCGACCACAACATCTCCAGCGACGCCAGTTGCATGTTCACCGACCCCGGCAGCAAGCAGAGCACGAACCCGCAGCTGGGGGCGCTGCAGAGCAACGGCGGCCAGACCGACACGATGGCGCTGCTCGCGGGCAGCCCGGCGATCGACGCCGGCACCGACGAAGGCTGCCCGGCGACCGACCAGCGCGGGGTGACGCGGCCACAGGGCAGCGCCTGCGACATCGGCGCCTTCGAGCTGGTGCCGACCCCGCCGACCCCGGCTGCCGCCGATTTGCGGCTGCGGCTGAAGGCGAAGCCCAAGCACCCGCAGGCCCCGGGCAAGGTGACCTTCCTGATGACGGTGAGCAACCGAGGGCCGAGGGAAGCGACGGGCGTCGTCGTCAAGGGCACGGTGCCGGCGCTGACGAAGAAGGTGAGCGGGCCGAAGGTCGGCGGCAAGAAGCCCTGCAAGCTGGCCAAGGCCAAGGGCGGCAAGCGGAGGCTGACCTGCCAGCTCGGCGCGATCGCCCCCGGCAAGGCGAAGAAGCTGCGGATCGTGGTGCTGCCGCGCCACGCCGGCAAGCTCCGGGTCCGCGCCCGTGTCCGCTCCGCCCTCGCCGACCCCAACCTGAAGGACAACAAGGCCCGGGCCACGGCCAAGGTGGTCCAGTCCCCCGGCGCCCCCTAGTTCCAAAGATTTGACATAGCCGGCGCGCAATTGGCACACGCGCGTCTTGTTCGGTCACACCTGCCTCGGAAGGCTCGGGGCATGCCTGAACCGAAACCGAAACGCGGCCGGATCCTGAAGGTGGACGCGCCCGAATGGGAGCCACTGCTGAACCTCGCCCCAGACCACGTCGTCGACTTCATGTGGATGGGAACCATCCAGTTGACCGACGGGACCCGCCTCCAGGCCTACAAGCACTACTGGACCCGGGACTATCTCCACCTATCGGAGGATGGGCGCGCTTTCGTCTTCGTCCCGAAAACGCGATACGAAGAGGTCAACCCGCCGTGGTTGCTGATGCGGGTGCTGGGGACGGAGCTGGACCCGAGCCTGCGCTATTCTGTCCGACAGAATGTTTGGCCTGAAGAAGCCCAGATCACGTTCGCACGCTCAGCCACGAAGCACCGGATCTCCCGGGAGCGGTCGCTCTATGTAATCAAGCACTGCGGAATGCAATTGGTCAACCGCTACCGAAAGCCGGGGCAGCCAAATGTCAGCCAGCGAGTTGTGTTTCTCGGGGATGATCTCGAGGGAGTCACGCTGGAGGTCGGGGCGGTGGAAGAGGACAACGAAGAGTTCGTGGTAATCCATGCGATGAACATGCGGAAACGCTTCCGTGTTTTTTACGAGGAGGTACGTCAGTGGGAAAAGTGAAGAAACAGGGGAAGAAGGCTGAGGATGACGAGATTCTCGGGGTAACTCGGTCGGGCATGGTGATCACGGAGAAGGTCGCCGAAGAAATGGCGGAAGAATTCGAGAAGAACCCGCCTGACCTATCCCAGTGGAAACGTCGCTACGTCGGCCGTCCCTCGCTCGGCCCTGCCGGCCACTCCCCCCGCGTCAGCTTCCGCGTCCCGCCGGACCTCTACAAAGCCGCCTGGGCGCGGGCCGACAAGGAAGGGCGGTCGCTCAGCGATCTCGCTCGCGAGGCCTTCAACCGCTACATGGATTCCTAGCCGAGCGCTACGGTTGTGACATGGAGCGCGACGCGGCCCTCGAGGCGGTGTTCATGCCGGTGCGGACGGCGAGCACGTTCGAGGAGACGGTCGAGCGGCTGGGGAGCGCGATCCGGATCGGGTTGCTGGCGCCGGGGGACAAGCTGCCGCCGGAGCGGGAACTCGCGGGCCGGCTGGCGATCTCCCGCTCGACTTTGCGGCAGGCGCTGACGGCGCTGGTCCAGAGCGGGCACCTGGTCTCCACGCGGGGGCGGAGCGGCGGCACCTTCGTCGCCGAGCAGCCACCGCTGACCGAGCACGCCGACGAGCCGCTCGACCAGGGCGCCTGGGCGGTGCTGGAGCGCCGGCTGGCGATCGAGCTGGGAGCGACGCAGCTGGCGGCCGAGCGCGGCAGCGGCGCGCAATTCGACCGGCTCGAGGAGCTGGCCGAGCGGATGGCCGCGGCGGTGGAGAACTTCGAGGAGTATCGGCGGGCCGACGTCCGCTTCCACATCGGCCTCGCCGAGGCGGCGCAGTCGCCGCGCCTGGTCAGCGAGATGACCGACGTGCAGGCGCAGATGAGCGACCTGATCGCGCTGATCGCCCACCCGCCCGAGGTCCTCACCCGCTCCAACGAACAGCACGGCTGGTTGATCGCCGCCCTGCGCAAGGGCGACGCGCCGCTGGCGCTGCGGCAGATGCGCGAGCACACCGAGGGCACCGAGCACATCCTCGCCGGCCTGCTGCCGGCACCGCTGCGACTCAGTCCCCTGGCTGGCTAAGCGCGGACCCGCTCGCCCTTGGGGTCGAGGAGCGGCTCGGCGGCGACTTCGCCCTCGACCCAGCGGCCGAAGATCTCGACCTCGACCGCGGTGCCCGGCTCGGCTGCCGCCACCGGCAGGTAGGCGTAGGCGATCGAGCGCCCGACCGTGTAGCCGAAGCCGCCGGTGGTGACGCGGCCGACGATCTCGCCGCCGACCCGCACCGGCTCGTTGCCGAGGGCGATCGAGCGCGGGTCCTCCAGGGTGAGGCAGCGCAGCAGCGCCCGCGGCCCGCGCTCCTTGGCTTCGAGCAGGGCGTCGAGCCCGACGAAGCCGCCGTGCTTGTCGAGCTTGACGCAGAAGCCGACGCCACCTTCGTAGGGGGTCTCGTCGGGAGTGATGTCGGCGCCCCAGACCCGGTAGCCCTTCTCGAGCCGGAGGCTGTCGATCGCCCGGTAGCCGCCGGCGACGATCCCCTGCGGCTGCCCCGCCTCCCACAGCGCCCGCCACAGCCACAGCCCGTACTCGCTCGGGCAGTAGATCTCCCAGCCGAGCTCGCCGACGTAGGTCACCCGCAGCATCCGCACCGGCACGTGGCCGACCGTCGTCTCGCGCAGGGTCATGTATGGGAAGGCGTCATTGCCGAGGTCCTGGGGAGTGAGCGGCGCCAGCACCTCGCGCGCCCGCGGCCCCCAGATCCCGAAGCAGGCCCACTGCGAGGTGACGTCGTGCAGGCGCACCTCTTCCTCGTCGGGGAGATGGCGACGCATCCACTCGCGGTCGTGGTTGCCGAAGGCGGTGCCGGTGACGATCGAGAAGCGCTCCTCGGCGAGGCGGGCGACGGTGAAGTCGCACTCGATGCCGCCGCGGTGGTTGAGCATCTGCGTGTAGGTGATCTGCCCGACCTCGCGGGCGACCCGGTTGTCGCAGAGGATTTCGAGGAAGTGCTCGGCGCCCTGCCCCTCGATCTCGAGCTTGGCGAAGGAGGTCTCGTCGAAGAGCGCGACCGCCTCGCGGCAGGCGCGGTGCTCGGCGCCGATCGCCGGCGACCAGTGCTGTCCCGCCCAGCCGCGCGGCCGCAGCGCCTCGTCTCCGGCGGCGGCGTTCGAGTCGTACCAGTTGACCCGCTCCCAGCCCGACTTCTCGCCGAAGGCGGCGTCGTGCTCGCGATGCCAGAGGTTGGCCGGGGAGATCCGCAGCGGCCGCCCCGCCTGCCGCTCGTGGTTGGGGTAGCGGATGTCGTAGTAGGTCTCGTAGGTCTCCTTGATCCGCGCGTGGGTGTAGGCGGGGGAGCGGTACTGGGCGCCGAAGCGGCGGATGTCCATGTGCCAGAGGTCGAGGCTCGGCTCGCCCGCGGCGATCCACTCGGCGACGACTTTCCCGATCCCACCGGCTCCGGCCAGGCCGTGGGCGCAGAAGCCGGCGCAGACGAAGAAGCCGGCGACCTCGGTCTCGCCGAGGCAGAACTCGTTGTCGGGGGTGAAGGCCTCGGGCCCGTTGATCAGCTTGGTGACCGTGATCTGCTCCATCGCCGGCACCCGCCGCTTCGAGTTCTCGGTGATCTCCTCGAACCGCTCCCAGTCCTCTTCGAGGAGGCGGCCGTTGAAGTCGGCCGGGATCGCCTCGACCCGCTCCGGGCCGCCCGGCAGGAAGGCCGGCTCGCTGCGCCGCTCGTAGCCGCCCATCACCAGCCCGTCCCCGTCCTCGCGGTAGTAGACGAGCAGGTCGGGATCGCGCAAGGTCGGCAAATGCCCCCGGGTGTGGTTGAGGTTAGGCCTCTTATGGAGGTCTGAAGTCGACCGCACCTTGGCGGTTTGGCGGGCTTCTCGGACGGCTTCGTGCGGCTGCGTGACGAGGTACTGGTGGGACATCGGGATGACGGGGACGCGGACGCCGGCCATTCGCGCGATCTCGGCCGCGTACATGCCGCCGGCGTCGACCACCACTTCGGCCTCGACGTCGCCTCGCTCGGTCCGCACCCCGCGCACGCGGCCGTCGACGACGTCGATCCCGGTCACGCGGGTGTTGGTGAAGATGCGGCAGCCGCCGCGCCGGGCGCCGTCGGCGAGCGCGTAGGTGAGCTGGGCGGGATCGATGTAGCCGTCGGTCGGCAGCCAGGCGGCGCCGAGCACGCCGTCGGTCGACATCAGCGGGAACAGCTCCTGCGCCTCCTGCGCCGAGATCAGCTCCAGCGGCAGGCCGAAGGTCTTCGCCCAGCCCGCCTGGCGGCGCAGCTCCTCCATCCGCTCCTCGCTGGAGGCGAGGCGGATGCCGCCGCACTCGGTCCAGCCCGGGTCGAACTCGGACTCGTCTCCCAGCCGCCGGTAGAGCTCGACCGAGTGCATCATCATCTTCGTCAGCGAGACCGAGCCGCGCAGCTGTCCGACCAGGCCGGCCGAGTGGAAGGTCGACCCGGAGGTGAGCTGCGAGCGCTCCAGCAGGACCACGTCGTCCCAGCCGAGCTCGGCCAGGTGGTAGGCGAGCGAGGTGCCGCCGACGCCGCCGCCGACGATGACGCAGCGGGCGCGATCGGGCAGCTCAGCCCGCGGCACCGCCGGCCTCTTCCAGCAGCCGCTCCAGCCGCCCGCCGGCGGCGAACTCCCGCATCCGCTCGAAGTGCTCGGCGCAGTAGCCGTCGAAGTCGAAATCGAGGTCGGAGATCGTGCTCTGCACCGCGCCCCACATCGCCTCGCGGAAGTCGGACATGAAGCGCATCAGTCGCAGCGCCGCCAGCCGGCAGCTACTCGCCGGCGCCTCGAAGTAGGCGCTCAGCAGCGCTGTCTCGCCGTCCTCGTCGAACTCGTTGTTGACGGCGAAGTTGCCGAGGTCGAAGTAGCGGTCGTTCATCCCCGCGTACTCCCAGTCGATCAGCCGGATCCCCTGCGCGGTGCGGATGAAGTTGGCGGCGAGGAGGTCGTTGTGGCAGGGGACCGGCTCGTGCTCGGGGCCTGTCAGCACCGCTTCGACACGGTGCGCCGCGCCCAGCGCCCACTCGTAGGAGGCCGGCACCTCGGCGCCGCGGGCGGCCATCCGCGCCGCGTAGTCCTCGACCGTGCGGAAGCTGGAGAACGCGACCGGCAGCCGTTCCTCGCAGCCGTGCAGCGAGCGCAGCGTCGCCGCCACCTCGGCCACCGCGGCCGGCTCGCGCAGCTCCTCGGCGCTCATCGGCTGGCCGACGACGAACCGGGTGACGAGGCAGGGCGGGTCGTCCAGCATCGCCACCACGTTCGGCCCGACCCCGACCCCCGCCGCCAGTTCGCCCGCCGCCCGCTCCGCCGCGCGGTCGATCCCCAGCAGGTCGGTGTCCTTGCCCGGCAGCCGCACGACCACGTCCTCGCCGGCGAAGCGGGCCATGAAGTTGCGGTTGGTGATCCCGCCCTCCAGCGGGACAGGGTCGCCTTCGAGCTCGCCGAGGCGGGCCGAGATCGCTCCGAGGGTGTCGGTGAGAGAAGCCATGCGAGGGAAGAAGATTCTCTGCCGGGCATTGACAGCGGTCAAGCGCAGTTCTAGGCTCGCGTCGAACCTTATAGGTCGGTTCTTTACACCTTTTAATGCTCGGGTCGGGAAACCCGGGAAGGGAGAGGTCGAATGGAGAGCAGCGCCTCAGCACCGAGTCGCGACGAACAGCGACTGGCGGAACTCGGTTACAAACAGACCCTGAACCGAGCGTGGAGCGGCTTCTCCAACTTCGCGATCTCGTTCACGATCATCTCGATCCTCGCCGGCTGCTTCACCACCTATGGCCAGGCGTGGAACAACGGCGGCCCGATCGCGATCTCGATCGGCTGGCCGCTGATCTCGATCCCGATCCTGATCATCGGCTTCTGCATGTCGGAGCTGGTCTCCGCCTACCCGACCGCGGGCGGCATCTACTGGTGGGCCGGCCGCCTCGGCGGACCGGTCTGGGCCTGGTTCACCGGCTGGTTCAACCTGATCGGCCTCGTCGCCGTGGTCGCCTCGGTCGACTACGCCGCCGCGACCTTCCTCAACGTCGTCCTCGGCCTCTACGAAGTCAACGTCTTCGGGATCAACTTCGGCGACGAATCGCACATCCTCGGCGAGGTCTTCTTGCTCTTCGCGCTGATCCTGCTCGTCCACACCGCGGTCAACATCCGCCGCACCCACCTGCTCTCGCTGGTCAACAGCGTCTCGGTCTGGTGGCACGTGGTCGGCGTCTTCGCGATCGTCCTCGTCCTCATCTTCGTCCCCGACGGCCACCAGAGCTTCAGCTTCGTCTTCGGCCACCGGATCAACAACAGCGGCTTCAGCGGCAGCATGTATTGGTTCTATGTCCTCCCGCTCGGGTTCCTGCTGACCCAGTACACGATCACCGGCTTCGACGCCTCCGCACACATCTCCGAGGAGACGCATGGGGCCTCGGAATCGGCGGCGAAGGGTGTCTGGAAGTCGATCTTCTACTCGGCGCTGATCGGCTGGATCGTCCTGCTGGCGATCACCTTCGCGGTTACCAACGTCAACGGGGCCAACGAAGCGCTCGGGTTCGCGCCGACGCTGCTGGTCGAAGCGCTGGGCTCCGGCTGGGGCAAGTTCGTCCTCATCATCTCCGTCGTCGGCCAGCTCTTCTGCGGCGCCGCCTGCCTGACCAGCGCCTCTCGCATGTGTTACGCGTTCTCGCGCGACAAAGGGTTCGGCAAACGGGCCTCGGCGAAAATCTCGCGGGTCAATTCCGAGCGGGTGCCCATCTACGCAGTGCTGGCGATGGCGACCGCAGCGCTGCTCATCACCCTGCCGGCGCTGAAGGGGAACGGCGAAAACGTGCCCTTCGCTTTCTTCGCGGTGGTCTCGATCACCGTGATCGGTCTCTACATCGCCTACGTGATCCCGATTTTCCTGCGCTGGCGCAAAGGCGACGACTTCGAGCCGGGTCCCTGGACCAACGGGCCCAAGTACAAGTGGATGAACTCGTTCGCGACCTTCTGGGTCGGCCTGATCACGATCATCTTCTGCCTCCCGTTCACCCCGCTCGCCGTTCCCTGGAACGACGAATTCAGCTGGGAGGCGTTCAACTACGCGCCGCTGACGGTGGGAGTGGTGATCCTGCTGGCTTGGATCGGGTGGATGACTACCGCCCGCAAGCACTTCACCGGACAGGTGCGCGAGATCGACCTCGAGAAAGACATCGGTCCCGAGCCCAAAGTCGGCCCGGCGGCGCCGTGACCCGCCCCGGGCTGAGCGCAGACGCGAGCACGTAACGTTCCCGGCGTGACCGTCGAGGAGCTGAAGCAGGCGGTCGCGGACGGCACGGTCGACACCGTGCTGCTCGCGATCGCCGACATGGAGGGGCGGCTGCAGGGCAAGCGGCTGACCGCGTCGCACTTCCTCGGCGACGTGCTCGAGCACGGGGCCGAGGGCTGCAACTACCTGCTGGCCGTCGACGTCGACATGGAAACGGTCGGCGGCTACGCGATGGCCTCCTGGGAAAAAGGCTACGGCGACTTCGAGATGGTCCCGGACCTGGAGACGCTGCGGCTGGTGCCGTGGCTGCCGGGGACGGCGATGGTGATGGCCGACGTGCAGTGGGGCGACGGGCGCGAAGTCGTCGCCTCGCCGCGGCAGATCCTGCGCCGGCAGCTGGCGCGGCTGGCCGAGCGCGGCCTCAGCGCCAACGCCGCCACCGAGCTGGAGTTCATCGTCTTCCGCAACACCTACGAGGATGCTTGGAAGAAGGGCTTCCACGACCTCGAGCCGGCCAACCTCTACAACATCGACTACTCGCTGCTGGGGACGGCGCGGGTGGAGCCGCTGATCCGCCGCATCCGCAACGAGATGGCCGCGGCGGGGATGAGCGTCGAGAACTCGAAGGGCGAGTGCAACCTCGGCCAGCACGAGATCAACTTCCGCTACGAGGGGGCGCTGCGCAGCGCCGACAACCACGCGATCTACAAGAACGGCGCCAAGGAGATCGCCGCCCAGGAGGGACACGCGATCACCTTCATGGCCAAGTTCAACGAGCGCGAGGGCAACTCGTGCCACATCCACTGCTCGCTGGCGGGGGAGGACGGGGGCAACGCGTTCGCCGCCGACCAGGCGCTGTTCGAGCATTTCGTCGCCGGCCAGCTCGCCTGCATGCGCGAGCTGACGCTGATGTACGCGCCGCACGTCAACTCCTACAAGCGCTTCGCCAAAGGCTCCTTTGCGCCGACCGCGATCGCCTGGGGGCGGGACAACCGCACCTGTTCGCTGCGGGTGGTCGGGCAGGGCCAGGGGCTGCGGGTGGAGAACCGGCTGCCGGGCGCCGACGTCAATCCCTACCTGGCGCTGAGCGCGATGATCGCCGCGGGGTTGCACGGGATCGAGCGGGAGCTGCCGCTGGAGCCGGTCTTCGAGGGCAACGCGTATGAGTCCGACAAGCCGCGGGTGCCGTCGAACATCTACGCCGCCCGCGACGCCTTCGCCGCCAGCGAGGTGGCGAAGGAGGCGTTCGGCCAGGAGGTCGTCGACCATTACCTGAACCGCGCCGGGGTCGAGATCGAGGCCTTCGAGGCGGCCGTCACCGACTGGGAGCGCTACCGCGGGTTCGAGAGGCTCTGATGCCGCCGCCGGCGATCGGCATCTGCGCCGCGATCGAGCGGGTCTCCTGGGGGGTGTGGGACGGCTACGAGGTGACGCTGGCGCCGCGCGGGTACGTGCGGGCGGTGCAGCGGGCGGGCGGGATCGCGATCGTGCTGCCGCCCGACGAGGCGGCGGTCGCTGAGCCCGACCTCCTCCTCGACCGGGTCGATGCGCTGATGCTGGCCGGCGGCGCCGACATCGACCCTGCGAGCTACGGCGCCGAGCCGCATCCCGAGACGCGGGGATCCTGGCCCGACCGCGACGCCTTCGAGTTGGCCCTGACGCGGCGGGCGCTGGAGCGCGACATGCCAGTGCTGGGGATCTGCCGCGGTATGCAGCTGCTGAACGTGGCGCTCGGCGGGACGCTGCTCCAGCACCTGCCGGAGACGCTCGGCTCGGAGGCCCACCGGACGATCGCCGGCACCTTCAGCGAGCACCACGTGCGGCTCGACCCCAGCTCGCTCGCCTGCTCGGCGGCGGGGCTGGAGGGCTTCGTCGTCTGGTCCCACCACCACCAGGGCGTCGACCAGCTTGGCGAGGGGCTGAAGGTGAGCGGCTGGTCGCTGGAGGACGAACTGCCGGAGGCGATCGAGCTGCCCGGCAAGCGCTTCGCCCTCGGCGTCATCTGGCATCCGGAGGAGGACGAGAGCAGCAAGGTGATCGCGGCCCTGGTCGAGGCCGCCCGCGCCAACTCCCGCCGACGGGACGAAAACGTCCCCATACGGGACGAAATCGGCCCGTCGGCACCGAGGGAGGCGGCGTGAGCACGATCGAGGTGATCGAGCCGGCGACCGAGCGGGTGATGGCCGAGGTGCCGCGGGCCGGGGTCGAGGAGGTCGACGCGGCGGTGGCGCGGGCGAAGGCCGCCTTCCCGGCCTGGCGGGCGGTGGCGCCGGCCGATCGGGCGGGGCTCCTACTCGACCTCAGCGCGGCGATCGAGGACCGCTGCGAGCTGCTCGCGACCTGTGAGGCGCGCAACGCCGGCAAGCCGATCGCCGACGCCCGCGGCGAGATCGGGATGGTGGCCGAGACCTTCCGCTACTACGCCGGGGCGCCGGAGCGGCTGCTCGGGCGGACGATCCCGGTCGCCGGCGGCGTCGACATGACCTTCTGCGAGCCGCTCGGCGTGGTCGGCTTGATCGTCCCCTGGAACTTCCCGCTGACGATCGCCTCCTGGAAGCTGGGCCCGGCGCTGGCGGCCGGCAACTGCGTCGTCCTCAAGCCGGCCGAGCTGACGCCGCTGACCGCGCTGGAGCTGGAGGAGATCGCGCTGGAGGCGGGGCTGCCGGAGGGAGTGCTCAGCGTGGTCGCCGGGCCGGGGAGCGTCTGCGGCAAGCGCCTGGTCGAGCACCCCGACGTCGCCAAGATCGCCTTCACCGGCTCGACCGAGGTCGGGCGCGGGATCGCCGCCGGCGCCGCGCAGACGATCAAGCGGGTGACGCTGGAGCTGGGCGGCAAGTCGGCCAACGTCGTCTTCGCCGACGCCGACCTCGAGGCGGCCGCGGCGGCGGCGCCGATGGCGGTCTTCGGCAACGCCGGCCAGGACTGCTGCGCGCGCTCGCGGATCCTGGTCGAGCGCACTGCGGTCGACGACTTCCTCGCCGCGCTGCAGCCGGCGGTGGAGGGGATCGCGGTCGGCGACCCGCTCGACGAGGACACCCAAATGGGGCCGCTGATCTCTGCCACCCAGCGCGAGACCGTCGCCTCCTACGTCCCCGCTGGCGCCCCGGTGGCGATCCGCGGCAGCGCCCCCGTCGGGCCGGGTTACTGGTACCCGCCGACCGTGCTGGCGCCGGTCTCGAACGACGACCGCGCCGCCGTCGAGGAGATCTTCGGCCCGGTCGCCTGCGTCATCCCCTTCGACTCCGAGGAGGAGGCCGTGCGGCTCGCCAACGACACCATCTACGGCCTCTCGGGGTCGATCTGGACCGGCGACGGGGCGCGGGCGCTGCGGGTGGCGCGGGCGATCGAGACCGGGGTGATCTCGATCAACTCGAACACCTCGGTGCGGGTCTCGACTCCGTTCGGCGGCTTCAAGCAGTCGGGCGTGGGGCGGGAGCTGGGCCCCGACGCGCTCGACCACTACACCGAGGTGAAGAACGTCTACTACGCGACCGAGGGGAGCTGACATGGCTGGAAGGCTGGAGGGGAAGGTCTGCGTCATCACCGGCACCGCGAGCGGGATCGGCGCCGAGTCGGCCCGGTTGTTCGCGGCCGAGGGGGCGGAGGTGGTCGGGATCGACCTCGACGCCGAGCAGGCGGTCGGGGGGCTGACGATCGCCGCCGACGTCGCCGACGAGGAGCAGGTGCGCGGGGCGCTGGCCGAGGCGCACGAGCAGTTCGGGCGCATCGACGTGCTGATGAACAACGCCGGCATCAACCCGACCGACGACCGCTCGGTGCTGGAGACGACGCTGGAGAGCTGGCAGCGGGTGCAGGACGTCAACCTGCGCAGCGTCTTCCTCTGCTGCAAGCACGGCATCCCCTACCTGCTGAAGGCGGGCGGCGGCTCGGTCGTCAACGTCGCCTCCTTCGTCGCGACGATGGGCGCCGCCGTCTCGCAGGGCTCCTACACCGCTTCCAAGGGCGCGGTGCTCTCGCTCTCACGCGAGCTCGGGGTCGAGTTCGCCGACCGCAACGTCCGCGTCAACGCCCTCTGCCCGGGCCCGGTCAACACCCCGCTGCTGAAGGAGCTCTTCGCCAAGGACCCCGAGCGCGCCGCCAAGCGCCTCGTCCACATCCCCATGGGCCGCTTCGGCGAGCCCGACGAGATCGCCAAAGCAGCCCTGTTCCTGGCCAGCGCCGACTCCAGCTTCGTCACCGCCAGCACCTTCCTGGTAGACGGCGGCCTCTCCGCCGCCTACCTGACTCCAGTGCAGCGGGACTAGCTCGCTTTTTTCACCGTTTTCTTCAAAGTGACTTTGTAGGTCTGGGTGTTGGCCAGACCGCCGGTCGGCGTGAAGGTGACGGCGAGCTGGGCTTTCAGCTTGCCTTTGTTCTTCAGCGCTTTGCGGCCGGCGCCGGTCGGGTTGAGCGGCACTTTCAGCGCACCTGCCGCCGTGGCCGTGAGATTGACGGTCTTGATCGTCTTCTTTTTGCCTTTGGAGACGGCGGTAAGGATTCCTGGCCCCGGAACGTTGATCGTCAGCTTGCCGGTGCCCTTCTTCTTGTTGAGCACGACCTTGCCGCGAGTGATCGCGTTGTTGGGCGGGGTGCTGGTGAGCGAGACCGCGTCGATGCCGCCGTTGAAGTAGAAGTCGCCCGCTGCCACCGCGACCCTCAGCCGCACCACTTGCCCGGCGAAGGGGGTGAGATCGGCGGTGAACGCAGTCGGGGACATCGTCTGCGAATCGCCGTTTTTATTCGCGAAGACGGTGGCGAGGATGTCCGTCGGATTCACCGATTCGAGCGGAGCCGTCGGCTTCATCACGTCAACCCGCATCTGCTGGTTGATCGGCGGGAATTCTTCTTCTTCTCCAATGATGATCGGTTCTTCTGGTCCTTCAACGGAAAGCGTGTTGGGCGAAGGAACGAAGATCGGCGCTTTCGAGTCGTAGTAGAGGTCCATCGAGAGCTGGTGGGTCCAGTACGGCTCCAGCGTCACATCCTGGTAGAGGATGGTGGTATCGGCGCAGTGCTCGTCGCTGAGCGCCGCCCAGTTCCCTTGCGGAGGCGGGAAGAAGGAGAAGCCCGAAATCGGGGTTTTCGTTCCCCCCGTGTAGGCGAACCAATTGCCACAGGATGACTTTGAGTTGAAGACCTGCCAGCCGCTGAGGCTGCCCGTCTCGAAATCGCCATTGACGATGGTTGCCGCGTTTGCCGCTACCGGAATCAGCAGAGCGCTACAGGCGATGGCAAGGACGAGGAAACCGCGACGTACGCTGCTCAGAAAGGACATAAACGCTCCCTTGATCTCGACTTATGCGAGACAGGCTATCGGCGCAGGCAGGGTGTTTCCAGCCAGCGCCCGCATAGCCCTCGGCCGAGTTGGTTGAAGGCGCCGATCTTGGCTTCGGTCTCTGGGCCGAGTGCCGCGGGGTCGATGCCGATGCGGACGGCGTCGGGGTCGGCGCGGTAGTCGTCGACCCAGTGCAGGGCGTCGGCTTTGCTTACCTCGGGGTGGAACTGGAGGGCCCAGGCGCGCTCGCCGATCCGGCAGGCCTGGAGGCAGACCTCGCTGCGGGCGAGGGGAACGGCGCCGGGCGGAAGGGGGAACTCGTAGCTGTGCCACTGGAAGGCCTCGAAGGAGGGGGCGAGGGGGCCGAGCAGGGGATCGTCTGCGCCTTCGGCGGTGACCTCGACCTGGTGCCAGCCGATCTCCGGGCTGGCGGCGCGGCGGGGCTGAGCGCCTGCCGCTGCGGCGAGCAGCTGGCCGCCGAGGCAGAGGCCCAGCAGCGGCACCTCGCGCTCGAGCAGCTCCCGCAGCAGCGCCTCCTCTTCTGCGATCCAGCCGTGGCACTCGCCTTCGTCGACGTTCATCGCGCCGCCGAGGACGAGGACCGCGTCGTAGCCGAGCGGGTCGGCCGGCGGCTCGGGCCGCTCGGCCGGCGTCCACTCGTCCAGCCGGCCGCCGGCGCTTGCGATCACCTCGGCAAACACGCCGGGACCGGCGTCGCGCTGGTGGACGATTGCGAGGACTCTCATGGTCGGCAGCTCGCCTTCGTTCTTGGGAACCGCATCGTCAAGCGGTCTTCAGGGTTGACGGTATAGGGTCACACCCAAGGGAGGTAGTCATGAATAAACGAATCAGCAGTCTGTTTCTGGCTGCGGCATTGACCGCTGCCATCGTTCTGACGGTAAGCGGCTTCGCTGCCGCCGAACCGCCGGTGAAAGTCATTGTCGGCAACTACGAAGTCCTCTTCAACGGCGGCTTCAAGCCGAAGGTCATGTCGAAGACCAAACCGACGCCGATCGCGTTCAACGTCTCGGGTCAGATGCGGACACTGGACGGAGCGCATGTTCCACCGCTGAAAGAATTCGTCATCGAAGGCGACAAGCACGCCAGCATCTCGGTCAAGGGGATTGCCAAGTGCACGCAGGCCAAAATCACCGCCCGGACCACCGCCCAAGCGCGGAAAATCTGCGGTCCGGCGCTGATCGGCTCGGGCAAGACCGAAGTCGGGATCAAGTTCGCAGAACAACCCAACGAAATCCCCGTCCACAGCGAACTACTTGCCTTCAACGGCGGCGTCAAGGGTGGGGTGACGACCTTGCTCGTCCACGCCTACATCACTGTCCCGACCCCGGCGGCGATCGTCACCACCGTGAAGGTCAAGAAAATCCACAAAGGACGCTACGGCCTGATCTCGGTCGCCTCGATCCCGAAGATCGCCGGCGGCGCCGGCTCGGTCAAATCGTTCAGCCTGACGCTGAACAAGGGAATCATCTCCGCGACCTGCCCCGACGGGCATCTGAACGCCCGCGGCTTTGCGGTCTTCGGCGATGCCGAACACACCAAAATCGAAGGCAGCGTCATCAGGCCCTGCACCGGGAAGGGCTGAGCTGATCCTCCGCCGGGCATTGCTGCTGGCGGCCGCCTTCGGGCTGGCCGTCAGTGGCAATGCCCTCGCGGGACCCTGGGAAGGGGGACCGCCCGCCGTCTGCGTGGACGCGGCCCCGGCAGCCCGTTGCGCCCCGATCGTGGAAGCGAGATTCGACGCCGGCTTCTCGCCGACGGCGCTCGACAAGAGCAAGCGGACCCCCGTCTCGCTGCGCACGACGATGGAGTTCAAGACGAGCGACGGATCGCAACTGCCGGCTCTGCATCAATTCGAAATCGACCTGGACAGGCACGCGCGACTGAGCCTGAAGGATGTACCTGTCTGTCGCCCGGGAAACATCGACGAGCCTCCGATTCAGCAGGGATGCAAGGAAGCGCTGGTCGGAGCCGGGAAGATGGTCACTGACATACGTCTTCCGGAATCGACGATACCCCCGGTTCACAGCTATGTGACTGTTTACAACGCCGGGGTACGAAACGGCGCCAGGACTCTCATCGCCGTCACCAACATCACCGTCCCGACTCCGACGGAGGTCGTCATCACCATCGTGGTCGAGCGCGATCATGGCCGTTATGGACTGAAGCTGGTGGGATCGGCGCCGAAAATCGCCGGCGGCGCCGGCTCGATTACTCGCCTTGGGCTTCGGTTCCACAAGGAAGCTCTCTCCGCGACGTGCTCTGATGGCCGCCTCCAGACCGGCTTCGGCGCCACCTTCATCGAAGGCACCCATCTCAGCGGTTCGGTCCTCAGGACCTGCACCCCTTCACACTGAGTCCCTCGCCGGTTAGGGTCGGTCGAGGATGCATCGTGCAAAGTCCCGACGCCGGTTCAGCAGCGCCCACGCGATCGCGATCGCCGCGCTCTTCTTCGCCCTCGGCGGCGGTGCTTACGCTGCGGTCCAGAGCCCGCCGGCCAACAGCGTCGGGACCAAGCAACTGCAGAAGGAAGCGGTTACGCCGCCGAAAATCTCGAAGTCGTTCTACAGGCGATTGAAAAGGGAACTGAAGAAGCTCTTCAGGACCCATCTCCCTGGACGAGAAACGGGACCCGCAGGCCCCGCCGGTAAGCCCGGCGAACCAGGCCCACCCGGCCCCAGCGACACCTACATCGGCGGTGCCGCCGGCGGCGGCCTGACCGGCTCCTACACCCAGGTCGCCGCGACCTCGGTGCCCGCCGGCGAATACCTGATCGAGGCTAAAACCACCGTCTTCTCCCCGACGGAAAACACCGCGGGCGCAGCCAGTTGCCTGATCGAGCCAGAAATAGGCGGCGCTGCCTGGGACGGTGGCACCGCCGCCTTCCCGGCGATCGCGGGCGTCTCCTCCTCCAGTGTGATCACGCTCGCCGGGGCGGACAGCTTCACGGGCACCACCTCGATCGTCCTCGCCTGCAGGTCCACCGCGGGCACGGTGTCCTTCGACGACGCCCGCGTCTGGGCGACCAAAGTCGGCTCCCTCCACGGCCTGCCGGTTCCGATCGACTAGCCCCTCCGGTCGTCGTTCCATAATCCGGGGCGTGGCGGATGCGGCAGCGATCGAGACCGAGGCGCTGACCAAGCGCTACGGCAAGCACCGCGGCATTGATGACGTCAGCTTCGAGGTGCGGCCGGGGGAGGTGTTCGGCTTCCTCGGTCCCAACGGCGCCGGCAAGACGACGACGATCCGGACGCTGCTCGACCTGATCCACCCGACCTCCGGCACGGCCCGGCTCTTCGGCTTGGACAGCCGCCGCGACAGCGTCGCGATCAGGGCGCGGCTGGGCAACTTGCCGGGCGACTTCGGCTTCGGCCGCGAGGCGACCGGGCGGGGGGCGGTGCGGCTGCTGGCCCGCCTGCGCGGGATCGACGGCGGCGGTCGCGCCGAGGAGCTGGCGCGGCGCTTCCGCGCCGACCTCGACCGCCCGCTCGGCCAGCTCTCGCGCGGCAACCGGCAGAAGATCGGGCTGATCCTCGCCACCTTCCACCGGCCGGAGCTGCTGATCCTCGACGAGCCGACCAGCGGCCTCGACCCGCTGATGCAGGAGGAGTTCCTGGCGCTGGTCGGCGAGGAACGCGACCGGGGCGCCGCCGTCTTCCTCTCCTCGCACGAGCTCGACGAGGTGCAGCGGGTCTGCGACCGGGTCGGGATCGTCCGCGGCGGCCGCCTGGTCGCAGTCGAGCGGATCGCCGACCTGCTCGGCAAGGCACGCCGCCGCTTCCGGGTGGAAGTCGCCGACCCGAGTGGGCTGGAGCGATTGCGCGCGCTGCCGGGGGTGGCCGAGCTGGAGATCGTCGGCAACCGCGCCACCTTCACCGCGGGCGGCGACCTCGACGCGCTGGTGCGGGAGCTGGCCGCTCACCACGTCCGTGACCTCGAGGCCACCCACCCCTCGCTGGAGGAGGTCTTCCTCGGCTACTACGACGAGGGGGAGGCGGGATGAGCGCTCAGGTCGCGGCGCTGCTGCGGACCCACCTCTCCGACCGCCGCCGCTCGGTCTGGGCCTGGGGCCTGCCGCTGGGCCTGATGTCGGCCTTCATCGTCGCGATCTTCCCCTCGGTCGAAGAGTCGCTGTCGAAGGCGATCCAGGGCTACCCGCAGGGGCTGAAGGAAGCCTTCGGGATCGGCGAGCTCAGCAACGTCGAGCAGTACCTGCACGCGGAGATGCTGAGCCTGATCGTGCCGCTGGCAATGGGCTACCTGGCGGTGCGGGCGATTGCCAGCGGCCTCACCGGCGCCGCCGAATCGGGCCGGCTCGACGTGCTGCTCTCGGCGCCGGTCTCGCGGGCGCGGCTGGTCGCCGCCGGCTTCCTCGCCACCGCGGTCGAGCTGGTGGAGGTGCTGGTCCTCACCGGCCTTCTCACCGGCATCGGCAGCCTGCTGGCGGGCTCGGGCCTCGACGCCGGCCGGGCCGCCGCTGGCTTCGCCAACGTCTGGCCGCTGGCCTTGCTCTTCGCCGGCTTCGGCGCGATTGCCGCCGGCTTCTCCCTGCGGACCAGCGTCGTCACCGGCTCCGTCGCCGGCCTGCTGGTGGCGATGTACGTGGTCGACCTCGTCGGTCGGCTCGACCCCAGCCTCTCCGGCGTCCGCTACGCCTCCGTCTTCAAGTACTACGGCAACGCGATCGAAGACGGCATCGAACCCCTCGCCTTCGCCGGCGTCACCCTCGCCGCCTGCGCCCTCGCCACGCTCGGCGCCTGGCTATTCGAACGGCGGGACCTGGCGGCGTGAGGCGGCTAGGCGGTCGTCAGGACCAGGCCCAGCGCGTGCTCGATCTCGGCCATCTTCTCGGCGTCGACTTCACCCAGCCGTTGCAGAAGCCGTGAGCGCGCAACCCCACGGATACCTCGGGTGATCACTGCGCTTTGATTGTCGATTCCAGTCTCGGGACCCACTCTGGGTCGCAGTGCCGAGAATGGGAGAGAGCTGGAGAGAGGGACGACGACGATGAACTCGTGGTCGACACCGACCAGAAACTCATTGACGGAGACCACGATCACTGGTCGGTGCTTTCCCGGCTCGCCTTTGCGAGCTGCCCCAAGGGCGGCGAGCCAGATCTCACCGCGACGCGGCCTAGTCGATTCCATCTTCAAGGGTGCCCTCCCAGAGCCGGTACTCGGCCAGAGCCACGGGGTCGTTCACCTCGGACCTGGTCGCTTCCCGCTCCGAGCGATACGCGTCATCGCGCTCGGCTCGCTCGGCCAGGTCCGTCAGGAGGGCCGAGAGCGAGACGCCACGCTCTTTGGCCCGCGCGGCCAGACGGTCGCGCGTCTGCCGCGGAACGCGGATGGTAGCGGTATCGGAAGGCATGTCGCCTGATAGTAGCGCCAAGTCTTGTCGCCTATGGACTCGTCTCGGTTTTGCGGCTACAGCCATCGGCCTTTCAAAGACTGGAGCGCGCCAAGTTCTCCCCCCTCCACTCCATCTCTGTCGGATCGCCGGCCTCCTGAATCGAGCAAATTGCGACAGGAGCATCGGAGACGAAGGTGTCCTCGCCGACGACCAAGTGCAGCGGCTTGCCCGCCGCGGCGCAGCGGGCGGCGATGGTGCCGACGATCTTGCCTTCGAGGCTCTGGGAGTCGAAGCGGCCCTCGCCGCTGACGACGGCGTCGGCGCGGGCGAGGCGGGAGTCGAAGTCGAGGGCGTCGAGGACGAAGTCGGCGCCGGGGCGGAGCTCGGCGCCATGGGCCCAGAGGCCGCCCGAGAGGCCGCCGGCGCAGCCGGTCATCGGCATGCCGCGGGGGTCGCGGGGGAGCTCGGCGGCGAGGTGGGCGAGGCGGTCGGTCAGGCGCTCGACCGCGGCCGAGTCCGCCCCCTTCTGCGGCGCGAAGACGCGCGCCGCCTCCTCGTAGGGCGTTCGCACATCGCAGAGGACCTCGATCCTCACCTCGGCGTTCGTCTTTTGTACTTCGCCTGGGGTACAAAAGACGAACGCCGCATCGCTTTGACGCAGCGCCTCGATCGCGCCGCGGCCGCCGTCGGTGGTGGCGCTGCCGCCGACGGCGAGGAGGACCTTGCGTGCGCCGGCTGCGATCGCCGCCGCGATCAGCTCGCCGGTGCCGAAGGTGTCGGCGCGCTCGGCATCGCGATCCTCCGGCGCGACGAGGGAGAGACCAGATGCCTGGGCCGTCTCCACGATCGCGGTCTCGCCGTCGCCGAGCAACCCGAACTCGGCCTCGATCGGCCGGCGCAGTGGGTCGTGGACCTGCGCCGCGCGGCGCTCGCCGCCGAGCGCGCCGAGCAACACCTCCATCGTCCCTTCGCCGCCGTCGGCGACGGGGCAGCGATCCGCCTCGCTGCCCGCGCCCTCGATCCCCGCGGCGAGCGCCTCGGCCACCGTCGCCGCGTCGAAGGTTCCCTTGAACGAGTCCGGCGCGACCAGGAAGCGGGCCATCGCCCTAGCCGGCCGGCGGCGGTACCTGCGAGGCCATCTGCGCGTAGCCGGCGGCGCTGGGGTGGATGCCGGTGTCGCCGCTGATCACCCAGGGCGGGCCGCCGCTCGCCGGGCCCTTGCAGAAGGAGAGCGGGTGCAGGACCTTCAGCTCCGTCTGGGTCGGGGTCGACTGCACGCTCGGTCCGTCGACCTTGTAGCCGAGTCTCGAGCAGGAGAAGTGGGAGGGGTAGACGGGCGAGACGTCGATGCCGACGTTGAAGTGCGGCGGCGTCACCACCTGCAGCCGGTGCGGGTTCACTTCGGCGGCGACCGCGGCGATTTCCTTGTTCAGCAGCTTGCCCATCTCGGCGATCTGGGTGGCGCTGTAGGCGAGCGCGATCGAGGGCACCGAGAGGTGGTACTGCATCAGGTAGATCGTCGCCGAGGTGTGTTCGACCAGGTCGGTGTAGAGGCGCTTGAGGCTTTCGTGCAGCTTCACTTCGGCGAACGCTTCTTCGATGCATTCCCGGTAGTTGCCGAAGACCTGCGCGTAAATCGCGCAGCCCATGTGGTCGATCCCGAACAGCATTTCCGAGAGCAGCGGGTTCGCCCCGATCGTCATCAGGATGTATTCGGGGTCTTCGGACTCGACCCGGGCGGTGGTCGCGTGCAGGTAGCCGCCCGGCGCCCAGTTGGCCGGTTCGGAGCCGCTGACGGCGAGGTTCTCGTAGTTGGTGACGGCGTTTTCGTTGGCCCACTGCGCCGCCCAGGAGACGTCGTTCGAGAGGCCGTAGTCGGGGGCGTATTCGAGCTTGGCTTCGTTGTCGAGGGTGAGCGAGTTCGAAGAGCAGGCGTCGTTGAACTCCTTTTCCGGCGGGCGGCATTCGAACAGGTGGCCGATCGTCATCGAGGTGCCGTTGCTGTAGTAGCCGAAGCCGGCGGTGACCGAGTCGCCGATCGCGCGGACCACCGGCGAGCCACTCGCGCCGACGGTGAAGCGGACTTCCTGGCCGCCGCTGAGGGTGAGGGTGTCGGTGCCGCGGAATTGCGGGCCGGAGCGGTAGACGAGGCTGCCTTCCTGGATGTGGGCCGAGCCGTGCTGCGGCTGCTTGGCGATCTGCCACTGGAGCGACGAGGTGCAGGCGGGCAACTGCAGCATCGTCCGCCGGCCCGGCCGCGTGCGCGAGGCGGGCACGGTGCTGCAGACCGGTTCCTTGGGCGCACCCGGGGAGAGCGCTTGCGCCGAGCTGTCTCCCGATTGCAGCTCCGGCTTGCCGTCGCCGTTGGCGTCGAGCCGGCCGCGCACCCGGACCTGGACCCGCACACCGCCTTCCAGATCCTGCGGCTGCTGCCCCCAGAGGTCGAGGCGGTGGACGAAGGTGAACCGCCGCCGCCGCTCGGGCCGGCGCAGCTTGCCGGCGCTGAGGAGGATCCGCGCCTGTCGCGATTCGATCGTCTTGCCGGCCGAGTCCGACACCGAGATCTCGACCGGCACCCTGTGGCTGGCCAGCTGGATCGGGTAGGTGACCGGGACGAGGACGACCGGGTGCCCGTCGGCCGAGGTGCCGAGGGAGGCGTGTCCGATCCGCACCGGGGGTGGCGGCTTGACCACCACCGGCCGCAGCGAGCGCTGCGCTTCGAGCGGATGCTCCCTTTCCGGCGCCGGCTTACCGCGCTGGAACAGCCAGTGGTGGAAGAGGGGTTCGAGGTCGCGGCCGGAGACCCGGCTGGCGAGGGCGATGAACTCGTCGATGTCGCCGTTGCCGTGACGGTGCTCTTCGGCCCAGGTCCGCAGCACCCGCAGCATCGGCTTGGTCCCGATCGCCAGCCGCAGCGCCTCCAGCGCCATCGCGCCGCGGACGTAGGTGGTCGGGTCGAAGAGGAAGCGCGGCGAACCGGGGTGCCCCGGCGGCGGGTTCCAGAACCGCTTGTCCGAAGCCGGCACGCGGTAGAGGCGGTTGAAGATCGCGTGGGCGCTGCGGCGGCCGTGGCGCTCGGCGTAGTACCACTGGGCCCAGGTCGCAAAGCCCTCGTTGAGCCAGATGTTGGGCCAGCGCTTGAGCCCGACCGAGTCGCCGAACCACTGGTGCGCGGTCTCGTGGACGACGGTGGTGATATCTGGGACGAAGGCGTAGATCGGCCGGCTCTGGCTCTCCAGCGCGTAGCCCAGCTTCGGCGCGTAGTCGACGATCGAGCCGGCCGAGTCGAACGGGTAGCGGCCGAAGATGCGGCTCTCGAAACGGACGATCCGTGGCAGTTCGGCCAGCACCAGGTGCGACTGCTTCAGCATCCGTGGGTCGACCAGGGTCCAGGCGGGCAGCTTGCCGACCCGGGTCTTGACGAGCCGCCCGCGGCCGACGTCGAGGACCGCGAGGTAGGTGCTCATCGGCGCCTCTTCCCGCCAGTGGAAGCGGAGGTTGCCGGCCTCGAGATCGGTGCGCGTCAGCCTCCCGTTGGCGACCGCCTTCAGACCGTTGGGCACGGTGACGTCGAACGAGAACGACGCCTTGTCGGTCGGGGTGTCGTTGCAGGGGATCCAGGCTGCGGTCCCTTGCGGCTCGCCGACCGCCAGGACCCCGTCGTCAGTCGGGTACCAGCCCTCCTGCGAACCGTCGGGGTCGGTGATCTTCGGTGGTTTGCCGGCATACCGGACGTTGGTGACGATGCGGCTCCCCTTGGCGATCGGCTGCTGCGGAGAGACGATGAGCTTGCCTCTTTCGCGTTCGAACCTCGCCTCTTCGCCATTGACCCGAACCCGGAGTACTCGCGGCCCGAAGAAGTCGAAGGAGAGACTGGCGAGCTGTCGCCGGGCGTTCGCGACGATCGTCGTCGTTGCTTGGATGCGCCCACCCCGGCCCGGTTCGTAGGCGAGCTTGACTTTGTATTCCCGCGCGTCGTAGGCGTGGGTGCCGGCGTGGGGAAAGAAGGGTTCGCTGGCGCTCGCCTGCGAAGCGAGCGCCAGGAAGCCGAGGCAGGCAAGCAGGAGAAGAAAACGTGGCGCGCGCAAGTAACGCATCCTACGATGCCCCCATGCCGTTCGAGGCCGATCGCAGCTACGAATTGAAGAGCGACGAGGAGCTCGGCGCGGGGCTGCGGCGCGTCGCCGCCGGCCGGGCGGAAAAGGCGCTCGAGCGCCTCCGCGATGAGGAGGACCGCGCCAAGGCCGTGCACGGCGCCCGCAAAGACCTGAAGAAGCTGCGGACGGTCCTGCGGCTGGTGCGGGGCGAGCTGCCGAAGGCTCTCCATAAGGAGGAATCGCAGCGCTACCGGGAGGCGGGGCGGGCGCTCTCGGCGAGCCGCGATGCCACCGTGAAGCTGGCGACGCTCGATCGCCTCGCCGACGCGCAAGGGCTTCCCACGGAAGCGACCGAGGCCTGGCGGGCGATCCTCGATCGCGACCGCGAAGCGGCCGCCAACGCCGGCGCCGACGAGGGTACGGTGATCGCGCAGCTCGAAGCCGGCCTGACGAGCATTCGACAGTGGTCCCTGGAGGGAGATTCCTGGCGGCTGGTCGGCCCATCGGTCGAGCGCACCTACAGGCGCGGACGGCGCGCGATGCGAGCCGCCGAGAGCGAGCCGAGCGAGGAATGCCTCCACCGCTGGCGCAAACGGGGGAAGGACCTCTGGTACGAGCTCACCCTGCTGAGCGGCGCCTGGCCTCGCCCGCTTGAGGCAACCGCCGAAGAGGCCCACCGGCTGACCGAGCTGCTCGGCGACCACCACGACCTCGCCCTGCTCCGCGCCGACCTGCACGAGCGGCGATTGGGGGAGGGGGAGACGCGGGCGCTGGAGGCGGCGATCGACGCGCGCCAGGAGCAGCTCGCCGCCGAGGCCTTCGACCTCGGCCACCGCCTCTACGCGGAGAAGCCGAAGGCCTTCGAGCGCCGCCTGCGCCGGTACTGGCGAGCCTGGCGCGGGTAGGACCGGAGCGTGCCGGCCAAATCGAAAAAGGCGAAGGCGTCGAACAAAGACCTCGATGAGTACGAGCGCAAGCGCGACTTCGGGAAGACGTCGGAGCCGGCGCCTGAACGGCGTCGCGAGAAGCAGGGCGCGCCGCGCTTCGTCGTCCAGGAGCACAGCGCCCGCCGCCTGCACTGGGACCTGCGGCTCGAGCACGACGGGGTGGCCGCTTCGTGGGCGATCCCGAACGGAATCCCCGAGAGCCCCGAGGAGAACCGCAAGGCGGTCCATACCGAGGACCACCCGCTCGAGTACCTGGAGTGGGAGGGCGAGATCCCGGCGGGCGAGTACGGCGCCGGGACGATGAAGATCTGGGACGCCGGCACCTACGAGCTGGAGAAGTGGGAGCCGGAGAAAGTGATGGTGGAGTTCCACGGCGAGCGGCTGCAGGGTCGCTACGCGCTCTTCCGCGCCGGCAAGGCCGAGAAGGACTGGATGATCCACCGGATCGACCCGCCCTCGCGCGAGCGCGACCCCTTCCCGGAGAACGTGGTGCCGATGCTGGCCCGCCTCTCGCGGCTGCCCGGTGACGACGGCAACTGGGCGGTCGAGGTGAAGTGGGACGGGGTGCGGGCGATCGCCTACTGCCAGCCGGGCCGGCTGCGGCTGCAGACGCGCAACCTCAACGACGTCACCGCGCAGTACCCGGAGGTGCACCGGCTCGCCCGGCAGCTCGGCTCCCGCGACGCCGTCCTCGACGGCGAGCTGGTCGCCTTCGACGAGCACGGCAAACCCAGCTTCGAGCGCCTGCAGCAGCGCATCCACCAGACCTCCGAGAGCATCGTGCGGCGGCGGATGAAGACCCACCCGGTCGTCTACGTCATCTTCGACCTCCTCCACTTCGACGGGAAAGATTTGACCGGCGAGCCCTACAGTCGCCGCCGCGAGATTCTCGAGGAGCTGGAGCTGGAGGGGGAGAGCTGGCAGACGCCGAACCATTCGGTCGGCCACGCCGAGGAGCTGCTGGCCGCGAGCGCGGAGCAGGGCCTGGAGGGGATCGTGCTGAAGCGCCTCGACAGCGCTTACGCACCCGGCAAGCGCACCGGCGCCTGGCTGAAGGTGAAGAACACGCTGCGCCAGGAGATGGTGATCGGCGGCTGGACCCCCGGCGAGGGCCGGCGCCGCGACCAGGTCGGCGCGCTGATCGTCGGCTACTTCGAGCAGCAGGGCGGCAAGCAGGTGCTGCGCTACGGCGGCAAAGTCGGGACCGGCTTCAGCGACAGCGACCTGGCCGCGCTGACGGCGCGGCTGGCGGAGCTGGAGCGCGAGGAGAGCCCCTTCGGCACCGGCCCCCATCCGCCGCGGATCGCCCGCTTCGTCGAGCCGCGCCTGGTCGCCGAGATCGAGTTCCGGGAGCTGACCAACGAGGGCCTGCTGCGCCACCCCGCTTACAAGGGCCTGCGCGAGGACAAGCCGGCGAGCGAGGTGGTGCTGGAGCGTGAGGTTGCGCCCTCCGACTGGTACGCCAGCATCGTCGAGGTGCTGTTGCCGCACCTGCGTGGCCGGCCCGTGACCCTGAAGCGGAGTCCCGACCTGGTCGAGGGCAGAGACGAGGAGCGCTGCTCGGTCGAAGACGCGGCCACCCTGGCGAGCCTGGGGGAGGTCGAGCTCCACGTCTCGCTCTCGCGGGCGGAGGAGAGGGAGCGCCCGACGGCGATGGTCCTCGACCTCGACCCCGGCGCCCCCGCCGACGTGCTCGACTGCGCCCAGGTCGCGCTCTGGCTGCACGGGCTGTTCGAGCAGCTCGGCCTGAGCTGCTACCCGAAGGCCTCGGGCTCGAAGGGGATGCAGCTCTACGTGCCGCTGAACGGCAGCGCCACCTACGAGCAGACGAAGCCGTTCGCGAAAGCGGTCGCCGAGACCCTGGAGCGGAAATTCCCCGACCGGGTGGTCTCGCAGACGTCGCAGGCGAAACGGCCGGGCAAGGTGCTGATCGACTGGAGCCAGAACGACGTCCACAAGACGACGATCTGCGTCTACTCGTTGCGGGCGCGGGCGCGGGAGCGGCCGACCGTCTCGACGCCGCTGGAATGGAGCGAGGTGGAGGCAGCGCTGGCGGCCGGCGAGGCCGAGGCGCTGGTCTTCGACCACGCCGCGGTGCTGGAGCGCGTCGCGGCGAAGGGGGACCTGTTCGCGCCGCTGCTGAGCGAAGAGCAGGAGTTGCCCGACCTCTAGTTAGGAACTCTTCGCCAACGGGCAGGTAGGGCCTATGGAGAGTGCAACGGTCAGGCGCGACTACAAGCCCGAGGGCGAGGCGCCCAAGACGGGCCTCTGGCCGACGCTGAAGCGGACCCTGACCGAGTTCCAGGAGGACAACCTCAGCGACTGGGCGGCGGCCCTCACCTACTACGGCCTGCTCTCGCTGTTCCCGGCGCTGATCGCGATGGTCTCGCTGATCGGGATCTTCGGCGATCCGCAGACGACGACCGCGAAGCTGACCGACATCGTCAATGAAATCGGCCCCGAATCGAGCGCCGAAACCTTCAAGGGACCGATCGAATCGATCGTCAAGAACCAGAGCACGGCGGGCTTCGCCTTCGTCTTCGGCCTGGCGGCGGCGCTGTGGTCGGCCTCCGGCTACGTCGGCGCCTTCATCCGCGCCTCCAACATCATCTATGAGACCCCCGAGGGCCGGCCGTTCTGGAAGCTGCGGCCGCTGCAGATCGCGGTGACGCTGGCGATGATCGTGATGATGGCGCTGCTCGCCGTCGGCCTCGTCCTCACCGGCCCGGTGGTCGAAGCGATCGCCAACCCGATCGGCCTCAGCAGCACCGCGGTCGATGTCTGGAACGTCGCCAAGTGGCCGGCGATGGCGGCGATCTTCATCCTCATGGTCGACGTCCTCTTCTACGCCTCGCCCAACGTCAAGGTGCGCGGCTTCCGCTGGGTCACCCCCGGTGCGATCGTTGCGATCGTCGTCTGGGCGATCGCCTCGGCCCTGTTCGCCCTCTACGTCGCCAACTTCAGCTCCTACGACAAGACCTACGGCACGCTCGCCGGTCTGGTGGTATTGCTGCTGTGGTTCTGGATCACCAACCTGGCGATCCTCTTCGGCCACCAGCTCAACGCCGAGCGCGAGCGCAGCGCCGAGATCGACGAAGGGCAGCCGCGGGCGGAGAAGGAGATCCAGCTCGAGCCGCGGGAAGAGCCGAAGGACGAGAAGACCACCTAGATGAGAGGAGCGCCATGAAGTTGATCTTCGCCCCGTTCAGCATCGTCCTCGGCCTGATCGCCGGCATCGTCGGCAAGAAGGCGTTCGAACAGGTTTGGGGCCTGATCGACGACGAGGAGCCGCCGAGCCCCGAGCACCGCGAGCTCTCCTGGCCGAAGCTGATCGCGGCCCTGGTCCTGGAGGGGGCGATCTTCCGCCTCGTCAAAGGCCTGGTCGACCACGGCAGCCGCACTTCGTTCGCGAAGCTGACCGGCAGCTGGCCGGGCGAGGAGGCGCCGGAGCCGGAGTAGCTCCTCCCCCGAGGCGGGGCGGGGCTGCTGTATGTTCAGCGCCTTGCCCAGGGGACCGTCGCGACCCGTCCGCATCGCCTCGATAGTCGGCGGAGTCCCCGCCGTCTTCGCCGTCTGGTTGGCGTTGGGGTCCCACAGCACCGGTGTGGCCTTCTTCTACTCGGTTCCCGTTGGTCTGACGGCCTGGTGGTTCGGGCGACGAGCCGCGCTGACCGTGGCGCTGATCTGCATCGGTCTCTACGTGGTGGGGGAGGCGGTGCACCCAGTCCCGGAATTCGCCGTGGCGCTCTTGCTCCGAGCCGTCTTCCTGCTGGCGGTCGCGCTGTTTATCTCCTGGATTGCGGAACGTCTGCAGGTGCTCGAGCACTCGGCCGAGGAATTGGAGGCGATCCGCGCCGCGCTCACCCCTGCCGAGCTGCCGGACCTCTCCGGAGTCGACGCGGCGGCGGCCTTCGTCCCCTCCGAGCTCGGGGTCTCCGGCGACTTCTACCTGCTCACCAACGGACCTGACGGCTCGACGGTCGCGATCGTCGGCGACGTGGTCGGGCACGGCCCGGGGGCGGCGCGCCTGGCGACCTTCATCAGGGCGCGGTTCGCCGCCTTCGCCGCCAGCACCAGCGACCCGGCTGAACTGCTGACCCTCGCCAACGCGGCCCTGGTCGATCGGCCGCGGCGCGAGCGCGAGCTGGTCAGCGCGGTATGCCTGCGGCTGGCGCCCGATCGGGAGACGGCCCTCTGGGCGCGGGCGGGCCATCCCCCACCGCTGCGCCTGCCCGGGCTGGAGGAGCTACCCCTCGCCGGCTCCACCTTCCTGCTCGGCGCCGAGGAGGGGTTGGAGCTGCAAAACGAAGAGGTCTCGGTGACGGGAAGCGAGGGCCTGGTTGTTTTCACCGATGGCGCCACCGATGTCCGGCGCGGCCGCCAGCTACTCGGGCTCGAGGGCCTGCGCGGGATGCTGGCGCCGCTTTCGGGGCTGGCGGCGAGGGCGATGGTGGGAGAGGTCGAGAGGGCGATACTCGATTGGGCCGACCGGCCGATCCGCGACGACCTCTGCCTGGTGGTGCTGAAGCCAGAGTCCGGATGACAGCGGGGACTAAGTGAAGTCTGTCGCCTGCATCTTTAGGCACCCGGATGTTCTTGACGGGTACGTAGGCTTTCCTGTACAAGGGGGTTGTGTATTTCTCCTAACTCCCGAGGCGCCCTTCTAGAAGCGTCTCGGGAGTTTCCTTTCTCGTTGCTCGTCGTGGGCGATAGCGTCGCGGTATCGAGATGCAGTCTCCCCCCCGCCCCATCTTCGCGGTGACCAACCGCCTGCCGGCCGAGGCCGTGGAGGCGCTGGCCGCGGCGGGTGAGGTGCGGATCGACGAGCGCGAGGAGGCGCTCCCGCGTGAGGACCTGCTCGAGCTCGTGGCGGGGGTGGACGCGGCCCTTACCCTCTTGCACGATCGGGTCGACGAGGAGTTCTTCGCCGCTGCCGGGCCGTCGCTGCGCTGCGTCGCCAACGTCGCCGTCGGCTACGACAACGTCGACCTCGAGGCGGCGGCCACGCACGGCGTCGCGGTGACCAACACGCCCGGCGTCCTCGACGACGCCACCGCCGACCTGACCATGGCGCTGATCCTGGCGGCGACGCGGCGGCTGGCCGAGGGAGACCGGCTGGTCCGCTCGGGGCGGCCCTGGAGCTGGGGCATGCACTTCATGCTCGGCAGTTCGCTGCAGGGCAAGCTGCTGGGCATCGTCGGCTTGGGGGGGATCGGCGCGCGGGTGGCGGAGCGGGCGCGGGCCTTCGGCATGGAAATCGCTTACCACTCCCGCCGCCCGTCGCCGGCGGCGCCGGAACTCGACGCCGAGTGGATGCCGCTGGAGCGCCTGCTGGCGGAGTCCGACGTGCTCAGCCTGCACTGCCCTTTGACGCCGGAGACGCACCACCTGATCGGGACCGCGGAGTTGGAGGCGATGAAGCCCAGCGCGGTGCTGGTCAACGCCGCCCGCGGGCCGGTGGTGGACGAGAAGGCACTCGCCGAGGCGCTGGCGGCAGGGACGATCGCCGCCGCCGGCCTTGACGTCTACGAGCACGAGCCGCAAGTCGAGCCGGCGCTGCTGGAGATCGAGAACGTGGTGCTGGTGCCCCACCTCGGCTCGGCCACGATCGAGACCCGCACCGCGATGGCCGAGCTGGCGGCGCGCAACGCGATCGCAGCCGTGCAGGGCGAAAAGCTACTGACGCCGGTGTCAAGGCGCTAGTCCGACGCTTTCCCGCGCGCGTCGATCGAACGGGTGCACTGTTCGGTTCCACCTTGATCGAGCTCTCTAACTCGTCGACCCTTGGCCTTCCAGAACGGGCGCTCCGGCGCCGGACAAAGGAGGAGAAGATGAAGAAGATAGAGATGCTGGCGTTCATGACGGCTGTCGCGGTTGCCGCGGCGGCATGGCTCGGTGTAGCCATGTCGTCCGCCACCACGGTCGACTGCGGGGCATCGGCCTGCAAAGCCGGCACGGACTTCCACGCCAACGCCGAGTCCGAAACCGAACTACTCAACAAGGTTACGCTGCACCCACCGATTGGGACTGTTGAATGTGCCGCCTCAACAACCACATTGAAACTTCAAGAACAGGGTGTTGGGCCCAATCCGGCGAAAGCTTCCGTCTCGGAATTGTCCTTCGAAGTTTGCAACGCGACGGTAAAAGTGCTCCAAACGGGGAGCTGGGACATTCACACAGACTACACAGTCGAAGAAAATGGTCTGGTGCAAATAAGAACCACCTCCAATAACGTCGGGACGGTTACATCGACGGGTATGGAAGTGACAATTGAACTCTCTGGTTTCCACTGCATCTTCAAGACCAATTCCACGCTGCTGGGAAGGCTGACAGGATCGGCTGTCACCAAAGGCACAGCGACACTGGACATCGGAGCGACGATCCCGCGAACCGGCGGTAGAAGCGGCGCCTTCTGCGGCTCCACCGCCCAGATGACAGGCGCTTACCAGTTCACCTCCCCGGGCACGTTGGACATCACATAGGGAACCTCAGCCCGCTCAACTCGCGGGAGCAGGCGTGGCCGTCATTTAGCGGCCACGCTCGGCTCGCCGCTGCGTCCAGTCACAATGGAGGAATGGATACCGTCGCCGTCGAGGCAACCCCGGCCGCTCGCATGATCCGCCACCGGATCGGTGGCGAGGAGACCGCCGGTTCGTCCTCACGCACTTCCCCTGTCTGGGATCCCGCGACCGGTGCGCAGCAGGCCGAGGTGGTGCTGGCCGAGCCGGCCGACGTCGATGCCGCGGTCAAGGCGGCGAAAGCGGCCTACGCGGAGTGGTCGCAGGCATCGCTCAACCGCCGCGCCAAGGTGATGTTCGCCTTCCGTGAGCTGCTCAACGCCAACGTCGAGAAGCTGGCGCGGATCGTCTCTTCCGAGCACGGCAAGGTGCTGGAGGACGCGAAGGGGGAGGTGTTGCGGGGCCTCGAGGTGGTCGAGTTCGCCTGCGGCATCCCGCAGCTGCTGAAGGGCGAGTACTCAGACCAGGTCTCTTCCAGCGTCGATGCGTTCTCGTTCCGGCAGCCGCTCGGGGTCTGCGCGGGGATCACTCCGTTCAACTTCCCGGCGATGGTGCCGATGTGGATGCACCCCGTGGCCATTGCCTGTGGCAACGCCTTCGTGCTGAAGCCCTCCGAGCGCGACCCCTCCGCCTCCAACCTGGTCGCCGAGCTCTACGCCGAGGCGGGCCTGCCTGCCGGCGTCTTCAACGTCGTCCACGGCGACAAGGTCGCGGTCGACGCGCTGCTCGACCACCCCGACGTGGCCGCGGTCTCCTTCGTCGGCTCGACCCCGATCGCCTCCTACGTCCACCAGCGCGCGATCGAGCAGCGCAAGCGGGTGCAGGCGCTGGGCGGGGCGAAGAACCACGCGGTGGTCGTCCCCGGCGCCGACCTCGGCTACGCCGCCGACCAGCTCGTCGTCGCCGGCTTCGGCTCGGCGGGGCAGCGCTGCATGGCGGTCTCGGTTGCGGTGGCGGTGGGCGAGATCGCCGATCCGCTGGTCGAGGAGGTGGCGCGGCGGGCGCGGGAGATCAAGGTCGGGCCCGGCCTCGACCCGTCCTCGGAGATGGGCCCGGTGGTGACGCCGCAGGCGCGCGAGCGGATCGTCGATTACATCGGCCAGGGCGAGGCGGCGGGCGCCCAGCTGACCGTCGACGGGCGCGAGCTTGAGGTGAACGGCGGCGGCTTCTGGGTCGGCCCGACCCTGATCGACCGGGTCGAGACCGAGATGTCGGTCTACCGCGACGAGATCTTCGGCCCCGTCCTCTCGGTGGTGCGGGTCGGCAGCCTCGACGAGGCGATCGCGCTGGTCAACGCCAACTCCTACGCCAACGGCGCCGCGATCTTCACCGGCTCCGGCCACGAGGCGCGCCGCTTCCAGCGCGAGGCCGAGGTCGGGATGATCGGGGTCAACGTGCCGATCCCGGTGCCGATGGCCTTCTACTCCTTCGGCGGCTGGAAGGACTCCCTCTTCGGCGACCACCACATCCACGGCCCCGAGGGCGTCCGCTTCTACACCCGCGGCAAGGCGATCACCAGCCGCTGGCCCGCCGGCAACGATGCCAGCGCCGCCAGCATGCATTTCCCTACTTCGAGCTGAGCTCTTCGCAGAGCTCCGGCAGGCCGATCGCCTCCACGTTCTCCCCCAGCGGAAAGCGCTCCTCTCCCGGATAGACGACGAAGGCGCGCTCGGGCTTGACGTCCTCGAGAGCCGATCGCACCCCCCGCTCCAGCTTCGGCGCCAGCGTTCGCTTCACCTCGATCGCCCACTCGCGCCCGTCTGTCCAGGAGAGCACGAGGTCGATCTCGGCACCGCCGCTGGTGCGGTAGAAGCTCGGCTCCGCCCCCTCACCAGCCAGGGAGATCAGGTTCTCGATCACCATTCCCTCCCAGCTGCCGCCGACGACAGGATGTCCCAGCAGCGCCTCTTTGTCAGCGATCCCGAGCAGCGCGTGGAGGATGCCGCTGTCACGGACATAGACCTTGGGCGAGCGCACCAGGCGCTTGCCCGCGTTCGCCAGGCGCGGCGGCAGGCGCCGCACCAGAAGCAGGTCGACCATCAGGTCGAGGTAGTTGCCGACGGTGGCGCCGCTGACGCCGAGGCCGCGCGCGATGTTGGCCGCGTTCAGGAGGCCGCCCTGGTTGTGCGCGAGCATCGTCCACAGTCGCCGCAACGTCTCCGCCGGAATCCGCGGGCCGAGCTGGGGGATGTCGCGTTCGAGGTAGGTGCGGATGAAGTCCCGCCGCCAGCGCAGGCTGGTCCCGTCGCTGCCGGCGAGGAAGCTCTCGGGGAACCCGCCGCGCACCCACAGCCGGTCGAGCTGGTCGCCACCCACCTCGGTCACGTCGAAGGGCGTCAGCTCGGCAAAGGCGATACGGCCGGCGAGGCTCTCGCCGGACTGCGCCAGCAAGTCCAAGGACGCCGACCCCAGCAGGAGGAAGCGACCCGTCCCCTTTCCCGCCCGCCGCCCGCGGTCGATCGTTCCGCGCAGCGCTTCGAAGAGGCCTGGCAGGCGCTGGATCTCATCGAGGACCAGCAGCTCGTCCTCATGGTCGGCCAGGTAGAGCTCGGGCTCGGAGAGCCGTGCTCGATCGGCTTCTGACTCGAGGTCCAGGTAGGTGGACGGGCGGAGCTCGGCGAGATGGAGGGCCAGCGTCGTCTTGCCGACCTGGCGCGGCCCGGTCAGCACGACTGCTGGCGATTGCTCCAGCAGGGTTTCCACTAGTGGTCCAACTCGCCTCTCGAACATCCTTGTAATCCTAAATCATGATTTAAGATTTACAAGGTTATTCCTTGGGTGGGCGGTTCCCTTCAACCCACTTCCCGCGCTCCCCTTCGACCTCGCGCTTCCAGATCGGGGCCTCGGCCTTGATCCGGTCGATCGCTTCGCGGGCGGCGGCGAAGGCGGGGCCGCGGTGGGCGGCGGCGACCGCGACGACGACGCTGGGCTCGCCCAAGGGGACGGGGCCGGTGCGGTGCTCGGCGGCGATGCCCTCGATCTCGTGGCGGGCGGCGATGTCGGCGAGGATCGAGGCGATGCGCTCGCTCGCCATCGGCTCGTAGGCCTCGTAGTCGAGCCGCTCGACGTCGCGGGTCGTGCCCTGGAAGGTGACGATCGCGCCGGTGTGGGGGGTGGCGACGGCCTTGGCGAGGCGGTCGGCGGAGAGCCGCTCGGGGCCGACGTGGACGTGCGGTGCCTCGGCGCCGCCGCTGACCGGTGGGATCAGCGCCAGCTCGTCACCGGGGGAGAGCGTCTGCTCCTCGCCGGCGTAGGAGCGGTTGACCGCCATCACCACCGGCATCGCCTCCAGCGCTTCGCCCAGCGGCGCGCTCGCGTCGGCCAGCGCCCGCAGCGCATCGCCGACCGTCACCCCCTCCGCCAGCTCGATCTCGAGGCTGTCCCGGCCCGCTCGCTCGCGCAGGACCGCGAAGAGGCGTACCTGCAGCAACATCGGCCTAGGATAGGCCGATGAGCGCCCCTGCCGAAGCCGATGGGCCAGGCGACCTCACCCACCTCGACGCCAGCGGCGCCGCCCGCATGGTCGACGTCGGCGAGAAGCCGGCGACGCGGCGCCGGGCGCGGGCCGAGGCGAGGGTGCGGATGGCGCCGGCGACGGCGGCGCGGGTGCTGGCCGGCGACGCGCCGAAGGGCGACGTGGTCGGCACCGCGCGCCTGGCCGGGATCCAGGCGGCGAAGCGGACCTGGGACCTGATCCCGCTCGCCCACCAGCTGCCGCTCTCGCACGTCGACGTGGCGATCGAGGTGGATGGCGCCAGCGGCGAGGCGCGGATCGAGGCGGAAGCCTCGACCACCGCCGGCACCGGGGTGGAGATGGAGGCGATGACCGCCTGCTCCGTGGCGGCGCTGACCCTCTACGACATGGTCAAGGGGCTGGAGCGCGGGGTCGTGATCGACGGCCTGCGCCTGCTGGAGAAGAGCGGCGGCAAGAGTGACTGGCGCGCCCCCGACTGAGGGACCGCTGCGGGCGGTGTCGATCACCGTCAGCACCTCGCGCGCCGAGGGCGGCGGCGCGGACGAGTCCGGCGAGGCGCTGGTGGACTTCGTCGGAGAGCTCGAGGGAATGCTGGTCGGGCGCGAGCTGCTGGCTGACGACCGCGAGGAGATCGAAGCCTGCCTGCGGCGCTGGGCCGACGGCGGCGAGTGCGACCTGATCCTGACCACCGGCGGCACCGGCTTCGCCGCTGCCGACGTCACCCCGGAGGCGACCGAGGCGGTGTTGGAGCGGCGGGCGCCGGGGATCGCCGAGGCGATGCGCCAGGCCTCGGCTGAGCACACCCCGCACTGGATGCTCTCCCGCGCCGTCGCCGGCATCCGCGGCACGACGCTGATCGTCAACTTCCCCGGCAACCCGAAGGCGATCGCCGAGACCGCCGGCGCCCTGCTGCCGGCGCTGCCGCACGCGGTCTCGCTCCTGCGCGGCACCCCGACCGCGCACCGCCCGTGAGCGCACCGTTGACGCCGGAAGCGGCGCGGGAGATCGTCCTCGGCGAGGTGGTGCCGCTCTCCGGCGAACCGGTCGCGTTAGAGGAGTGTCTGGGCCGCGTCACCGCCGAGGAGGTCAAGAGCGCGCTCGCGATTCAGCCCTTCGACAACTCGGCGATGGACGGCTACGCGCTGCACGCCGCCGACACCGCGGGCGAGCAGCCGCGGCTGCGTCTGGTCGGCGAGTCGCGCGCCGGGCATCCGGCCGAGGTTCCGGTGGGCGAGGGGGAGGCGATCTGGATCTCGACCGGGGCGATGGTCCCGGGGGGCGCCGACGCGGTGCTGCCGGTCGAGGACGCCGCCGAGGAGGATGGGTTTCTGCTGCCGCGGCGCGCGGTCGCCGCCGGCGAGCACGTCCGCCGCGCCGGCGAGGACGTCGAGGCGGGAGAGACCCTGATCGCGCCGGGGTCGCGCATCGGCGCCGCCGAGATCGCGGTGCTGGCAGCCGCCGGCATCGCCGAGGTCGGGTGCGCGGCGCGCCCGCGGGTGGCGGTGCTGGGCAGCGGCGACGAGTTGGTGCCGCCGGGGCAGCCGCTTGGTCCCGGCCAGATCCACGACTCCAACGGCTTCGCCCTGGCGGCGCTGGTGCACGAAGCGGGCAGTGAGGTCGACCGCCTCGTCCGTCTCCCCGACCAAGCGGCAGCCACCCGCGAGGCGATCGGCGACGCCCTCGACTGCGACGCCCTCCTCGTTGCCGGCGGCGTCTCGGTCGGCCGCCACGATCACGTCAAGGGTGCCCTCGCCGCGCTCGGCGTGAAGGAGCGCTTCTGGCGGGTGGCAATGCGGCCCGGCGGGCCGACCTGGTTCGGTGTCCTCCCGCGCGAGGGCGCCCGCCCGACCCTCGTCTTCGGCATCCCCGGCAACCCGGTCTCGGCGATGGTCACCTTCTCCCTCTTCGCCCGACCGGCGCTGCGGGCGATGCAGGGCCTCGAACCGCTCCCCGGCCGGACCCGCGCCGCTCTCGCCACGGCCTACCGCAAGAAGCCCGGCAAGGCCCACTACCTGCGCTGCCGGCTTGAGCTGACCGACGATGGCTGGCGCGCCCACCTCACCCGCGAGCGCCAGGGCTCCCACATCCTCACCTCGATGCTCGGCGCCGAGGCGCTCGCCGTCATTCCTGCCGATCGCGAGGAGGTCGCGGCCGGCGAGCAGATCGAGATCGAGCTGCTGTCGAAATAGCCGCATCCCGTTCGTCTAAGGGGGGACAATCCGACCAAGGAGGAAGCGATGAAGTACATGCTGCTGATCCACCACGGCACCACGCCGCTCTCAGGCACCCCCGAGTGGGACGGGCTCTCCGCCGAGGAGCAGGGCGCGGTCTACGCCGGCTACCAGGAGATCAACGAAGACCCGCGGACGACGCCCGGCGTGCGGATGGAGTCGCCGGAGACGGCGACGACGGTGCGGGTCGCCGACGGGGAGACGCTGACCACCGACGGTCCCTTCGCCGAGACCAAGGAGGCGATCGGGGGCTACTTCTTCCTCGAGGCCGACGACCTCGACGCCGCGATCGAGATGGCGGCGAAGGTGCCCTCGGCGCGCCTCGGCGGCGGGGTCGAGATCCGTCCCCTGAGCGACGAGGGCTACTGATCCTCGAGCAGGCCTACCGGGACGAGTGGGGGCGCGTCCTCGCCTCGCTGATCGGCTTCCTCGGCGACTTCGACCGCGCCGAGGAAGCCACCCAGGAGGCGTTCGCGGCGGCCGCCGAGCGCTGGCCCCGCGAGGGCGCGCCCTCCAATCCCGGCAGCTGGCTGATCACCACCGCGCGGCGCCGGGCGATCGACCGGCTGCGGCGGGAGCAGGTCGGGGCCGAGAAGCTGCGGCAGCTGGAGGTTCCGGAGGCGAGCGTGGACGAGCTGGAGGAGACGACCTTTCCCGACGAGCGGCTGGAGCTGCTCTTCACCTGCTGCCACCCGGCGCTGGCGCTGGAAGCGCAGGTGGCGCTGACCCTGCACACCCTAGGCGGCCTCAGTACCGGCGAGATCGCCCGCGCCTTCCTCGTCGCCGACGCGACGATGGGGCAGCGGCTGGTGCGGGCCAAACGCAAGATCAAGGCGGCGGGGATCCCGTTCCGCGTTCCGCCCGACCACCTGCTGCCGGACCGTCTCGCCGCGGTGCTGGCGGTCGTCTACCTGATCTTCAACCGTGGCTATGGTGGCCGCGACGATCTCTCCGCCGAGGCGCTGCGGCTGGGGGAGGCGCTGGTGGAATTGATGCCCGACGAGCCCGAGGCGCACGGTCTGCTGGCGCTGATGCTGCTGCACGAGGCGCGGCGTGGGGCGCGGCTGCGCGACGGCGAGCTGGTGCTCCTCGCCGACCAGGACTCCTCGCTCTGGGACCGGGAGAGGATTGCCGCCGGACAGCTGGCGCTGGAGCGGGCGCTGGCCCTGGGCGGTCGCGGGCCATACGTGCTGCAGGCGGCGATCGCCTCGCTGCACGCGGAGGAGCCGCGCGACTGGCCGCAGATCGCCGCCCTCTACGGCGAGCTCTCGCGGCTGACCGGCTCCGCGGTGGTCGAGCTGAACCGGGCGGTCGCGGTGGCCGAGGCGGGGGATCCGGCCGCGGGCCTCGCGGTCGTCGAGGGGCTCGATCTCGCCAGCTACCACTACTTTCACGCCACCCGCGGCGAGCTGCTGCGTCGCCTCGGCCGTGACCAAGAGGCCGGAGAGGCCTATCGCCAGGCTCTCGAGCTGGCCGAGGACGAGGCGGAGCTACGGCTGCTGGAGCGGAAGATCGCCGATCTGATGGAGTAGGCGCGTGGAACTCCTGGGCAGGAAGCCGCTGTACGAGGGCAAGCACGTCGATTTCGTCTCCAAGAGCTACCGGCGCGCCGACGGCACCGAGGTCGAGCGCGAGGTGGTCGAGCACCCGGGGTCGGTGGCGGTGCTGGCCCACGACGAGGAGTTCGCCTACCTGGTCGCCCAGCCGCGCGAGGCGGTCGAGGACGACCGGCTGCTGGAGATCCCGGCCGGGACGCTGGACGTCGAGGGGGAGAGCGAGCTGGAATGCGCCCAGCGCGAGCTGGCCGAGGAGGCGGAGCTGCGGGCGGAGGAATGGAACCTGTTGCACGTCATCTATCCCAGCCCCGGCTTCCTGACCGAGAAGGTGACGATCTTCGAGGCGACCGGTCTCTCGCCGGCCAGCGGCGAGCGCGACGACGACGAGGCGATCGAGATCGTCCGCCTCGACCTGGCCGAGATCGAGGCGGCGCTGCCGGAGATCCGCGACGCCACCACGGTGATCGCGCTGCTGCGGCTGAAGGAACGGCTTTAGAGCTATTCAGCCGCGCGGGCGCCGGCGGACCTGGCGCTCGCGCTCGGCGATCTCGCGCATTCGCCGCTGTGACTCGGCCGCGTTGGCGAGGGTGAAGCTGGCCATGAACCTCATCTTCGGCCTCCTCTCAGGCTGGGAACACCGGCTAAATGAAGTTGCCGGTATCCCCAACACTAGCTAAAATAGATAGCCGGTGTCAACCCCTATCAGGAAAGAATCGATCGAGCCGGAGGCGGAGCTGCTCGTCGCCTTCGTCAACACGCACGACCTCGAGGAGGAGACGGACTCGATCTCAACGCCGGAGGGCCTCGTCGCCTGGATCGCCGAGCAGACCGGGGAATACGTCGCCGAGCCGGATCGCGCCGACATGGCGCGGGTGGGCGCTCTGCGCGAGTCCCTGCGGGCGCTGCTCGTCGCCAACAACGGCGGCGAGTCCCGGGAGGGGGCGCTGACGCCGCTGCGCGAAGCGGCGGAGCGCAGCCGCTACCGCCCCGCGCTGGATGACGACGGGAGCCTGACCCTGGAGCCGGCCCGCGCCGACCTCAGCGGCTTCGAATCCCGCCTCCTGCTGGCGATCGAGCGCCTGCAGGCCCAGGGCGCCTGGCCGCGGCTCAAGGCCTGCACCGACGAGGGCTGCCAGTGGGCCTTCTACGACACCACCCGCAACCGCTCCCGCACCTGGTGCTCGATGGAGGAGTGCGGCAATCGCGAGAAGACGCGCCGCTACCGGGGGCGGAAGGCCGGCGCGAAGGCTTAGCCGCGCCTGAGCCGCGCTGCCCGCTTGGTCAGGTAGTCGCGCTCGGGGAGGCTGCGGGTGAGGGCGGCGGCGCGCTCGTACTCGCGCACGGCGCCATCGACGTCCCCCGTCCGCTCCAGCAGGTGGGCGCGGGCGGAGTGGAGGCGATGGTTTCCCTCCAGCTCCTCGCCGAGCTCCGCGAGCTGCGCCAGCCCCGCCTCCGGGCCCTCGGCCATGGCCGCTGCGATCGCCCGGTTGAGGGCGACGGGCGGACTTGGCGCCACCTTCTCCAGCAGCCCGTAGAGGGCGAGGATCTCCCGCCAGTCGGTCTCCTCGGCGCGACGAGCCTTGGCGTGCTCGGCGGCGATCGCCGCCTGCAGCTGGTATTCGCCGACCGCGCCCCGGGCCAGGGCCGTGGCGAGGATCGTCCGTCCTTCCTCGATCAGCTGCCGGTCCCAGAGCTCGCGGTCCTGCTCCTCGAGCGGGACCAACTCGCCGCGCTCGCCGGTCCGCGCTGGGCGGCGGGCATCGGTCAGCAGCATCAGCGCCAAGAGCCCCGCAGTCTCCGGCTCCCGCGGCAGCGCCAACCGCACGATCCGGGCCAGCCGGATCGCTTCGGCGGAGAGGTCGACGCGCGCCAGATCGGCGCCGGCGCTGGCGGCGTAGCCCTCGTTGAAGATCAGGTAGATCGCCCGCAGCACCGCCCGTAGCCGCTCCGCCCTCTCGCTTGCGGCGGGCATCCGGAAGGGCTCGGGCGACTCCTGCACGGTCTTCTTCGCGCGGCTGATCCGCTGCGCCATCGTCGCCTCCGGGACGAGGAAGGCGGTGGCGATCTCGGCCGTGGTCAGGCCGCCGACGGCGCGGAGGGTGAGGGCGACCGCGGAGGCGGGGCTGAGCGCCGGGTGGCAGCACATGAACATCAGCAGCAGGGTGTCGTCGCCTGGCTCGGCCGCCGGCAGGGGTGGGAGTGGCGGCACCGGTTCGGCGGCGACCGCCTGCTCGCGGGCGCGGCGGGCGGCCTCGCTGCGGGCCCGGTCGGTCATCCGCCGCGAGGCGACGTGGACGAGCCAGCCGGTGGGGTTCTCCGGCGGGCCTTCGGCCGGCCACTGGCGCGCGGCTTCGATCATCGCCTCCTGGACCGCGTCGTCGGCGTCGGCGAAGTCGCCGAAGCGGCGCACGAGCGCGGCGAGGGCCCGCGGCGCGGCCTCGCGCAGCAGGTCCTCGACGCGCCCGGGGCGCACCGCCGGAGCCATCAGTGCTCGATCGCTCCCATCACCTCGCGGACCTCGATCGTCTGCTTGATCGGGCGGCCGCCGGGGCCCGGAGCGGCCGAGCCGCGGGCGGCGATCTCGATCGCCCGCTCCGGCGAGTCGACGTCGATCATCCGGTAGCCGGCGAGGAGCTCCTTCGACTCGGGGAAGGGCCCGTCGGTGACCAGCGGCGCGCCGCTGCCGTCGGAGACGACGAACTTGGCCAGCTGCGGCGCGGTCAGCGCTTGCGCCTCGACCAGCTCGCCGCGCTCGCGCAGCTCGGCGTTGAGGTCCTTCTGGAAGTCGATGTGGGCCTCGATCTCCTCCGGCGTCCACTCGCTCATCGGCGGCACGCCCTCGGGGACCCCGCCGTAGCTCTGCAGCAGCATGAACTTCATCCTTGCCTCCTTGTTCGTCGCGCCATCGGAAAGGCGCGTTCACCAGTCTGTCGGAGCCGCCTTTCCGTTCTCGACATCGGCGTCTGCCGAGCGCTACTCATGGGTAGCTATCTTGTGGAAAACCACAAGTTTTGGGAGGCGTCCAATGCGCCGGGTCCCGGTCGAGTCGAGCTGCATCGACTCCGTCGGCTATGAGAACGAAGTCCTCGAGGTCCGCTTCGGCAATGGCGGCGTCTACCGCTACTTCGAGGTCCCCGCGCAGCTCTACCGCCAGCTGCTCGCGGCCGAGTCCAAGGGCCGCTTCTTCAACGCCCACGTCCGCGACAACTACGGGTACGTCCGAATCGCGGAGGGAAGTAGCGCGCTTCCTGAGAGCCTCTAGATCAGCTCGCCTTCGGCGAGCGGCACCGTATATGTTCCCCCTGACTGATGGCCGGGAGAACAAATACTGAAGGTATTGAGAGCGCTCGGCTTACTCTTCCCACCCTTCGAGTCACCCTTGCGGGGGGGGGGGGTACCTGATCATTCTTTAACCCCAGGCCCGGAATCCCGATGAGGAATCAGGCCTGGAGTGCGCAAGGCATTGCTGCTGCCATCGGTTGGTTCAGTGGCGGCGGAGTGCGGCGCTTCGGGAGCTCGGCCGAGATCGTCGCCGATCACGGCAGCGGTTCGTACGTGTACGAGTCAAGCGGATCACGGTACCTCGATGCCGTGTCTGGGTTCGGCGTCGCCTCGCTCGGTCACTGCCACCCGAGGTGGGTCGAGTCCGTCACCTCCCAAGCCGCTCGCCTCGGGGTAACGCCCCTCTACACCGAGGAGCTCGCGAAGTACTTGGCCGCACTCGCCGAAGCGCTGCCCCCGCGCCTCAATAAGACCGCACTCTTCTCCGGCGGGGCTGAAGCTGTGGAAGTTGCGATTCGCCTTGCGCAGCGGGCGACCGGCCGGCGCGGGATTCTCACCTTCGAGGGCAGCTTCCACGGCAAGACGCTCGGAGTGCGTTACTCCGACGATGCCGGCGGCGTCGAGTCTGAGTTGATCGGCCCGGCCTGGCTCCGAAGTGCGCCGTTTCCAGCCTGCGAGCGTCACGATCCCTTGGCGTACGCCGGTTGCGAGGAGCCTGTCACGGAGGCCCTTGCGGCAATTGAGCGCAGGGACTTGGACGAGGTGGGCGCGGTCCTGATCGAGCCGGTCCAAGGCACCGCGGGAAACATCCCTCCCCGCAGGGGGCTGCACGCCGCTCTACGGCGCCTCTGCGACGAAAGGGGCTGGCTCCTCTTGTTCGACGAGATGATCACCGGCTTCGGGCGCACCGGTTTGACGTTTGGCTTCGAATCCTTCGGGGTCGAGCCCGACGTACTGATTCTCGGCAAGGGGCTCGGCGGTGGCTATCCGCTGAGCGCCGTCTGCTCCTCGGCGGACCTCTGGAAGGCCGCTTCGCTCGACCATCCCTCGGCCACCGCGACCAGTTACGGTGGCAACCCCATTGCTTGCGCCGCCGGCATGGCGACGCTGGAGATCATCACCGACGGGCAGTTCCTGGCCTCCGTCGCCCAAGCCTCCAGGCAGGCGGCCGAGCGGCTAAGGGAGTTGTCGACGTCTCCTCGTGTCGCCTGGCCCCGCGGGATCGGCCTGATGCTCGGCTTCGATCTGGTCGACGCGGAGAGTGGCGCTCTGGCCAGCCCTGTCAACTGCCTCCAAGTGGTACGCGATTGCCGCGATCGCGGCTTGCTGATCGCCGCCGACGTCCCGCGGGTCCGGCTCAGTCCGCCGCTGACGATCTCCCCGGGGGAGGTGGACGAGCTGTTCGACGTCCTCACCGAGGTGCTCGCTTGAGGGTGGCGATGGCGGGAATCGGCACCGCCACGGTTCAGGGCCACCTTCCCGCCTTGGCGCGGCTCCACCGTGCCGGGGCGCGCTTGGTTGCAACCGCCGACCCCGACCCCGACCGTCTAGCCGTTTCCGCGGCCCGGCTGCGGGGGGTGCCCACCTTCGAGACGGTCGAGGAAATGCTCGCCGAGGTTCCCTCGGAGGTGCTCGTCGTCGCCGTCCATCCCGAGGCCAATGCGACCTTGACCGCCTTGGGACTGCGGCATGGGCGTCATGTCGTCTGCGAGAAGCCGCTGGCACTGAGGCGGTCCCAGCTCGAAACGGTCCAGCTGGAGTTGCGGCGGCATCCCGAGCTCGCTCTCGTTCCCGTCCACCAGTTTCGCTTTTCGCCGACTTGGAGCCGGGTGGCGCGCTGGGCTCGGCGGGCGAGGCGGGTCGGGGCGCCGGTGTCGATGCGGGTGGAGGTCCGCCGTGACGGGACCGACCGGCGGGCGGTTTCGCGATGGCGCGACGATCCCGCCGCGGGCGGCCTGCTCGCTGACCATGCAGTGCACTATCTCTCGCTTTGCTGGCAGCTCGATGAAGAGCTGGAGGTTCTGGCCGGTTCGCGGAGCTGGGATGCCGACAGAGGCGAATCGGTTCGGGCCGACCTGCGCCTCGGCTGCGGCGGGTTTCGCTTTCGCGGGACGACTGCGGCCGAAGCCGCGTCCAACCGGCTGGACCTGAGAGCCGGCCCGATGCGTTTCCGGTGGTGGGACGAGACACTGGTCCTCGCCGTCGCCGGGTGCTCCGCGGCGAGCTGGGACGCAGAGGCGCTCAGCCAAAGGGCCAGCACCGACGCGCTCTACCTACCCTTCTACCGCGAGCTCTTCCGCGACTTCTTCGATCGGGCTTGGCGGCGTCGCCGGACTGAGGAAGCTCTAGGGGTCAACAAGGCCCTGGTGGCGCTCCTCGAGTCGGTTCCCCAGGACGAGCGGGAGATGGGGCCTTGACCGGCCTAGGGGCCAGCCGTCCAGATGTGACTGCTGCTGAGCGAGAGGTCGCCGACCTCTTGCCGATCGAAGCCAGCCTGAGCACAAGCCAGACCATTTTGGAGCGGGTGCCGTTCTGGTTTCACACCTTCTGCCTCAACCGCGAGAAGCGGATGTACACCCCCGGCGCCGCCCGTGACCATCGCTACCGCATCCCTCTTCTCCCGGCCGACTTGCGCGGCATGCGGGTTCTCGACGTCGGTACCTTCGACGGCTTCTATGCCTTCCTCGCCGAGCGTCGCGGAGGCTCCCGGGTGGTCGCGGTTGACAATGAGCAGTACCGGCACTGGGTGAAGGCGCGCTGGAACGTCGAGCTGAGTGGTGGTGAGGGATTCCGCGCGATCCACGAGACTCTGGGCTCCAGAGTCGAGTACCGGTGCCTCGACGGCTTCGAGCTGGCGGCGCTCGGTGAGAAGTTCGACCTGGTCCTCTGCTTCGGGCTTCTGCACCGCGTCGATGACCCCGTCGGACTTCTACGGGTGCTACGCGAGATGACGGATGGAGGAGGGGCGGTTCTGGTCGAGACTTATGGGGTGAGACCCCAGGCCGGCAGCGAATCCTGGATTCACGTTCCCGAGCCGGGAGGGACTTACCAGGGAGATGAGTTCGTCTACTGGGGGTTCGGCCGTACTGCGCTCGACCGCCTCGCTCGCACCGCGGGATTTTCCCGCTCCGCATGTCTGGCCGAGGTCGCCGTCGACGGTCACCCTCGGATCGTCTGCAGCCTCAGTCCTTGACCACTCGGCTCTGCTTGAGATGCGGATAGATTGGTTCCGTGAGTCTCAGCGCCTCCCTGGTCGGCACGTTGACCCTCGTAGCGGCACTGATCGGCGTCTTCAACGCCCTGATCCAGAGTAGAAGCGCTCGCTTGGGTTGGAAGACCGCGCAGGCGAGCACGCTGCCCCCGCTCCGCGAGGGCGTCGCCGAGCCACCGAGTTCCCTGCCAACCCAACAGCAGCTGGTCAATCGCGAAGAGGAGGTCGATCATGCTTTGGCGCGGATCAGGGCAGGCGAGGCGGTGTTGGCGATCGAGGGTTCGACCGGCGTCGGGAAGAGCACGGTTGCGCTGGAGGTTGCCCATCGCCTGAAGAAAGACAAGCCGGGGGAGGACGACCCCGACTTGAGCGGTCACGCCTTCGTTTGGATCGACGGCGAGCGCGAAGGCATGAGCCTTCGCGCGATCTGCAACGGGATCGCCCTCCTCACCGGCGATCAGTCGCTGACGACGGCCCCTGACCACGAAAAGCTGAACGTGCTGCGCGCGCATTTAGCGCGAAACAAGACCGTGCTCCTTCTCGACAACGTGTGGCCGTTGGATCAGGCGGAGGCTGAAGTGCTGCATGAGCTGATCACGACGGTGCCGGCCGGATCGATCGTGATCGCGTCCGTGAACAAATCGGGCGCCGTCGATGGCCACCACCTCCTGGTCGAAGACCTTGACCAGGAGCACGTCGGCGATCTGATCGCCCGTGAGGTCGAGCGGCTCGGGCTCGGGCGTGACGCCGACTTCGACGCCGACTTCGCCTGCCGGCTACGAAAGCTCGTCGGCGGCAACCCGCGCATGATCCAGTGGTTCGTGAAAACGCTGAAGGAGACCTCCCGGCCGGTTGAGGCCCAGTTCGAAGCGGTTGAACGCGGGGAGGGCCTCCTGCAGATGTTCATGCCCGTATGGGAAGAGCTGACCGGGGACTGCCGGACGGTACTGGGGGCGTGCGGGTTGCTGAAGGGCCGCGCGATCGCCGCCCAGCTCGAGATCGCCTGCGGCCTCAGCCCGACGGAGGTGTCCACGCAGCTCGACGAGCTGGCGGCGGCGGGGCTGGTGAGGACGATTCGGGAAACCGGCAGCCCCAACCTCTACGCCTGCGCGCCGGGTTCGCAGCGCTTCGTCCAGGCCGCGACCCCGGCCGAGGACACCGTCGCCTTCATCGAGCGCCTCACCGCCTACTACCTACGCCGCTTCACCGCCGACTGGGAGGACGCCGCCGGAGCCATCCCTCACATGGGCGCGATTCAGGTGCTGATTGCGGAACTGGAGAGGCTGGGGAGGGACGATGAGCTGCAGGCGCTGCTCGGGGTCACGCTCGACATCTACTTCACGCTGGGCTTGTTCGACGATCGGATCGCCGCCGGGGAGATTGCCTACAAGAGCGCGATGACGGCCGAGAACTACGCTGCGGCTTCGCGGGCCTGCGCGATGATCGCCAATACGAACGCGATCCAGGGAGAGATCGGCAAGGCACGCGAAGCCTCCTCCCTCGGTATCGCTGCCGCCAAGGCCTCGAACGAGCCGCGCGAGATCGCACGCCAAAAGCGCAGCGAGGGATTTTTGCACTATCGGGACGAGCAACCACACGCAGCGCTGGAGGCGACTGAAGGAGCTGAGGCGCTGGCCCGGGAGGCGGGAGACCTCAACAACGTCGTCGACATCCTCGGTCTGCGTACCGCGGCCCATTGGTATCTCGGCGAGATCCAACAAGCGGAGCAGGAGGCGCGGCAGTGTCTGCGGATCTGCGAAGAGATCGACTGGCAGCGGAGCCTTGCCTATCCGCTGCGCGATCTGGCCGAGCTCGCGATTCGGCGCCGGTCATTGGGCGAGGCCGGCGAACTGCTTGACCGCGCGCGAGAGATTGCCGTGCGATTCGAAGACCGTCGGCAACTCGCCAGGGTCAACCTCACCGCAGCGCGTCTGAACCTTGCCGGCGGCGATCCAGGTTCCGCGCGGGCGCCGGCCTCTCTCGCGGTCGTGGAAGCGACGACGCTCGGACTGCCTGCGGAGGCGCGGGAGGCCGGAGCGCTGAGGGCAGCCGCACGCTGGGCTCGCATCCTGCCACCGCTGCGTTGGTACTACGCGCTGAGGCGACCGCTGCGCCTCACGTCCGCTCCAGTTGGCGGAGACTAGCCGGGTTCGCTGGCAATCGCGCCATTCGAACAGGCCATCCGCAAGACCCTGCGATCGCCGCCGAACATGAACTTGTACGGCTCTGCGCCGCGACCGAGGTCGAGCAGGTCGTAGCCGTCGCCTGCCAGGGCTTCCGCGGTTGCATGTAGCAACAGGTGTCCGCAGGAGTAGCGGTGCCAAGCTGGATCGAGCCCGCGCAGCCAAAGCATCGCGACCGGGCGCTGGGTCAGGTAGAGGTCACAGGCGACCACCTGGCCATCGATCGACATCTCGGCGAAGGCACAGCCCCTCCTTGCGGCCAGCCCACTGATCACCGCTTTGCGGAACTCCCAGCGCACCAGGTCGAGCGAGCGGCCGGTTGCCCGCAGGCGCGCCTCTCGCAGTCGTATGAAGCCCGGGAACTCTTCGAGCATCGTCTCACCCTCCACGCGCCGGAACTCGACCCGGTGGTCGCGCCGCAGCCTGTTCAGCTCCTGTGCCCACCGGCGCCGACGCCTCTGTGACGCTGCCATCCGCCAGTCGCCGGTGAGGTCGATCCGCGGCGCCGCTTCGGCGTCGCTCCAGGTAAAGCTGCGAATCCGGGCGCCGAGACTAGAGAGGGCACCTTCGGGGTCGAGTTCCTCGAGCTGCACGGTAGTGCCGCTACGGGCGATCGCCCCGAGGGTGGTGAGAGCCAGTTCGGCGGCTTCCCGCTCGTAGCCGGGCAGGACCATCAGATCGGTGAGGTCATTGTGCGGCGAACCGGCGAACCGAAGCGCGCCCCTCCCGTTGCAACTGTGGAGGGCGAGTGGCAGCAGGGCCACCAGACGACCGTCGTCCTCAATCGCCAGCAGAAACGGCTGCGCTTGCGGGTGGACTGCTTCGAAGGCAGCGCAAACCCAGATCCGCGATCCGATCAGCGATGCGGGGGGTCGCGCCGTCAGGGCATCCCAGGCTCGTGCCGGCAGATCGCCCAGCTGCGTGTACTGGCGAACGGTCAGCGAAGCCACCTGGCGACATTACGACGAACCGCCGGCGATCGCCTGCCGCTCTCGGCTGGCCGGCCGACTTATGCCCCATCATCTATAGGCTCCGGCCGTGGACTTCGCCCTGACCGACGAGCAGAAGGACTTCGTCGACGCGATTCGGGACTTCTGCGACCGTGAGTGCGGGACGCCGGACCAGCGCGAGCGGCTGACCGACGGGTACCGGGAGCACCACAACTTCGACGTCTACAAGCAGATGGCGGAGCTGGGCTGGCTCGGGGTGACGATCCCGGAGCAGTACGGCGGCTCGGGCGGGACGATGCTCGACGCCTGCCTGTTCATGGAGGAGACCTCGCGCGGGCTCGCGCCGATCGGCGGCTACGCGACGACGCTGATCGTCGCCGGCGCCACCCAGCGCTTCGGCACCGAGGCGCAGAAGGAGAAGGTCCTCGGCGGCATCGCCACCGGCTCGGTCGAGGCGATCGCGATGACCGAGCCCGAGGCCGGCTCCGACGTCGGCGCCCTCTCCTGCAAGGCCGAGCGGGTCGACGGCGGCTTCGTCCTCAACGGCCAGAAGGTCTTCTGCTCCAACGCCCACATCTCCGACCACATCCTCGTCGTCTGCCGCACCACCCGAAGCGACGACAAGCACGCGGGGATGACGATGATCTGGGTCCCGAGCGACGCCGAGGGGATGGAGGTCGTCCCGATCGAGACGATGGGCGGCCGCGAGACCAACCACCTCTACTTCACCGACTGCGCCGCCGCCGAGGAGGACGTGCTCGGCGCGGTCGACCAGGGCTGGATGCAGCTGATGGCCGGGCTCAACGTCGAGCGCCTGATCCTCGCCGCGACGATGCTGGGGATCGCCCAGCGCGCCTTCGACGACCTCATCGTCTACGTCAAGGAGCGGCGCCAGTTCGGCCGCCCGATCGGCTCCTTCCAGGCCCTTCAGCACCGCATCTCCGACCTCGCCACCGACCTGCAGGCGGCGCGCCTGATGACCCACTGGGTCGCCTCGATGGTCGACGAGGACCCCGACCGGATGCTGCCCCAGCAGGCCTCGATGGTGAAGCTCTTCGTCACCGAGGTCGCCAAGCGCACCACCCTCGAGGGGATGCAGATGATGGGCGGCTACGGCTACTCCTCCGAGTACGACATGGAGCGCCTCGTCCGCACCTCGCTGGTCTCGACGATCTACGGCGGCACCTCCGAGATCCAGCGCACGATCATCGCCAAAACGCTGGGGCTCTAGCGCCCCGCGCGCCCTCAGACGCTTTTGAAGGTTTTCGGTTCGTCGAGAAGGTGCCCGTTGGGCGCGAGCAGGATCGCCACGTAGGGGGAGATCAGCAGGATCATGTCTTCGGTCAGGTTGACGCCGGATTCATTCGGCCCGGGGATGTGGACGGTCACCTGACGGGTCATCGAGGGCCATTCGCCGCGAACCGACTGATTCCCGAGGCCGAATTTTCCCGGCACTTCTTCGGCCGGTTTGGCACGGGGAACGATCAGGCCACGGGGGGTGAACTTGGGCCCTTCGCCTTCGCCGCCTCTGGACCATGGTTCAATCGGCGCTTTGGTCACCACTTCCCCGGCAACCGTGAGCTTTTCGATTTCCTCGGAGTAGTAATTGAACACGTAGACGTTGCCCAGGGTGGCTTGAGAATCTGACACGTTTCTCCCTTCTGTGGTGCTGTTGCAGTTTGGGTGGGCGCCGCGGCAGACCCGCGGCGCCCCGCCGACTCAGGCGCTCTGAACGCTCGTCGGTTCGTTGAGGAGATGACCGTTGGGGGCCAGCAGAATCGCCACGTGGGGCGAGATCAGCAAGATCATGTCTTCGGTCAGGTTGACGCCCGATTCTTCCGGACCCGGAATGGTGACCGTCACTTTGCGGGTGATGGAGGGCCATTCGATGCGGATCGACTGCTCACCGAGGCCGAATTTGCCCGGTATTTCTTCCTTCGGTTTGGCACGGGGGACGGTGATGCCCCGAGGGGTGTACTTCGTGCCTTCTTCTTTGCTGCCCTTCGACCATCCTTCGACGGGGCTTTTGTTCACCACTTCCCCGGCAACCGTGAGCTTTTCGATTTCCTCGGACCAGTAGTTGAACACGTAGACGTTGCCTAGAGCGGCTTGAGCCTCGGTCATTGTTTCTCCTCGCTGTGAGTGTTGAGTTGATTTGTTGGATGAAGAGGAAGCTGGGATCGGCAAGGGATTGGGTGGCAGGGGCGCTCCCGACGGGGTGGTCAGGATCAACCAGTCGCGCACGGCGAACGCGACCACGTCTTCTTCGAGCGAATAGCCACGAGGCAAGGTGAAGGGGAAGGCAAAAGTGGTGCGAGGGTCGGCTTCGAAAGTCAGCTTCAGGGTGTTTTCGCCGAACGAGGGCTTGCCCGGTTCGGGAGCGCGGGTGCGGCTCACCCAGGTCGCGAACGGTTTGTACCCGACGGGGGAGCAGGGACGGATGGAGCCGGCCCGTTCCCCGTTGACTTCGAGGGCGAGAGGGGAGGTGGTCGGGTTAAAGATGTAAAGGGCGCCCATCGAGCATCTCTTTTACAGAAAAGTATTTTCACCTATAGGTGAAGTGGCATATATTACGCCGATGCAATTCAGTCTGCTGCGCTCTTCCGGAGAAAATGCTCTTTACGAAGTCGGGGGATCGCAGGGGCCGTGGGCGTACTTCCTCTGTAACAACGCGGGGACTGAACCGGCGAAAACCCTGACCATGGCCGAATCCTGGTCCCTTTCCGGGGCCTATCTGGTCAGCGCCGAAGAGCTGTCTCTGTCACCCGGGGAACTGGCATCCCGTCTCGGTTTGAGCCCCGAAAGCCGCGGGCTGGTCTGGGTGAGGTCATGCGATCCCAGCTTCGAAGGTGTGGCCATCTCGATCTCGTTGAACACGGGGCGAACCGTCGGCGGCGCCCGCAACGTCGGCCTGGCCAACCTCGGCCTGCTGATCCCGAACGGGACCAAAGTCAGCATCACGGGGGAAGGCCTGAGCTTCAGCGACCCCGGCATCCAGCTCCAGCGCGGGGAACGCCAGGGGTACAGCCTGCGCCCGGAAAGCGGCGCCGTCGCGGTCTCGCTGCAGCCGCCGGCAGCCGGGCGCCTGGACTTCCCGGCCGAATGGCAGGCCTTCGAACTCTTCGCGCTCTGCCGCGACGATTTCAGCTCGATCGAACCCGTCCGCGGCGGCGAGCTGCGCTATTTCCACGGCCCGGAAGGGGGTAAGACGTTTTCCTACCCCCTGTTCGAGGCGATCCCATCGGAAGACGAAGGCATGCTCGCACTCGACGTCGAGCTCGACCCGCTGGCGCCGTTCGACGGCGAGCGGACGCGGATGCTCTTCCGGGAAGCCCCCAAGGTCCTGGGAAGCGCCGGCGGCTACGGCACCGGGGGCGAAGCGGTCACCCTCACTCCGCTGGCGGAAGGGGAGGGCCGGGCCGGGCTCTACTTCGGCCGCCGCCCGGGCGAAAGCGGTCAGCCGGCCGTCTACCTGGCACCGCTCGGATCATTCGAGCTCGGCCTGGAAAAAGGCAAGGAGGGGGAAGTGCGGCTGATGTGCGGGACGAGCGGCCTGGAGTACCTGGCCGCCGCCACCGGCGACCGGCTCGTCTTCGTTCCGGGTCAACCCGCCTTCGCGCCGTCCTTCGAAAGCAAGTCCGGGAACGAGAGCGGCGAACCGCTCCTGCAGCCTCCCTTCACGACCTCCTGGGTCGAATTCGCGCCGCAGGGCCAGAACACGGGCAAACGGGCCTACTTCGGGCAGCCCGAAGCCTCCCCGAACTACGGCCACGGGATCCTTCCCTCCCGCGGCGGCAAGACGATGACGCTGCCGGCGGCGGTGGCCTCGCGGGTCCGCGGTCTCGCCAACGGCTCCAACCCCTTCCCGCTGGCCCTCTACGGCGAAGCTCTGAGCGCGGGCGAAGCCGAGGCCCCGGTGGTGGAAGACCTGATGGCCTTCGAGAACTTCGCCCTGGCCCCGGAACGCGGCGCCCAGCTCCGTCATTCGGCTCCGCCGGGCGAGCTGGCGGCGGGCGCCGAATCCCCGCCGGTGCCGCCGGTCTTCAGCGACGCCACGGGGGCGCCGCTGAAAGGGGGGAAGACGGCGACGCCGCAGGGCTTCGTGGTCGGGCTCAACGACGGCAGCGGCGACCCGGCGCCCGGCACCTGGCAGGAAGTGCAGTTCGCCCGCGGCAGCAGCAGCAGCCAGGTGCTCACCGTCCCGGCCGGCTCCGAAGGGGTGGTCGACCCGTGGCTGTCGACGAGCCTGGTCAAGGACCAGCTGTTCATGGTCCTCAACGACTGGTCGAAGCTGCCCGCCCTGGACTGGCTGCTCTCGGTAGGGGGCTTCGAATTCCGGATGGCCCCCAAAGCCGAAGAACTGGCAAGCGACGGCGGGAAGACGGTCCTCGTCTTCAAGTTCGCCACCTCGCAATCGCTGGCGGAGCTGATCCCCACGACCAGCGCCTGGAGCCTGAAAGAGCGCTTCGTCGGCGAAGAAGGAAAGGTCACGCAGACCCGCGAAGCGCTCGAAAAGGCGCTCGAGGTGGCCGAGGAAGCGAAGGGAAGACCGAACGATCCCTTCGAGCACTTCCGCGAAATCGCCCACCGCGCCGATTGGACCGGGATGCTGGCGTTCCAGTGCCTGCTGCCCGGCACCGGGATGCCACCCGACCTGCAGATGCTCTACGCCGGCATCGAAGGGAAGCTGCGCGCCCACCACTTCGGGGTCGAGCTGAATCGGATCACCCGCAGCGAAGGCAAAGCCGAAATCGCCGAAAGCTCTCTGTTCGGGGCCATCTACTACCAGGGGACGCCGAAACAGCCGGAATCGACCACTGAGTTCGAGTTCACGCTGCGCGAGCTCGAGGTGACGATCCGCAACTCGGCCGTGACCGAGTTCCACGCCACCGTGCTCCTGCGGGCCAACGAGCTCTTCGGCCGCGAGGTCGCCCTCTCCCCGGCCACCGAGGTGCCTAACACGATCACCCTCACGGGGCAGTACCAGCGCCACGGCGCGGTGGGCACGGTCACCTTCGCCCTCGCCGACCCGAAAGAAGCCGTCTTCGACTTCTCCGGCTCCGACCTCCCGGCGCCGCCGGTGCGGGTGCTCGAGGCGATCTCGGTCACCGGCGCCTCGCTGGTCCCGGTGACGACGTCGGACTCCTCGAAGGGGCTCAAGGGGCAGCCGGAAGCAAAGGAAATCACCGCCCAGGTCGCCCTCGAAGGCGGGTTGCGCTTCGCCGAGGCGCCGATCCCCGGCGCTCCCGGCCTCGACCTCTTCTCCTACGGCGCTCCCGGGATCGGTTTCTCGGGGTTCGGCCTGAGGGTCTCCTGCACGATCTACTCGGACGGGACCAAAAGCCCGACGGCGATCAAGCCGGACCTCTCGGCGGTGGTGCTGAGGGATCCCGGCGAGAGCGCCCGGCGCCCGGAAGGGTTGGTCTCGAAGCTGCCGCTGACCCTCAAGGGGCTGCTGCACGACGAAGGGGCGGGGCTTGATCCGACCAAGCTGGGAGCGCTGCCGGTCAACGTCATCGAGCTGGCGGGGCCGCAGGGAAGGACCGCCCCGAGCCCCCGCTACGCGCTGCAGTTCAGCCTGCCGCTGGGGACGCTGGGCAGCCTCGCCGACGCCCATGCCTCCCTGGAAGCGACGCTCATCCTCGGCTGGGGGCCGAGCTCCTACGTCCCCGACGACGACGGGATCGGCGTCTTCGTGCAGCTGCCGTTCATCTCCGCCGGCGCCTTCGGGCTCGACCTGCAGGGGCTGCTGAAGACCACCTTCGGCGACGCCAACCTGATGCGGGTCGAAACGAAGACCGAGGGGCCCACCTACGTGGTCCTCTTCAACAACATCGCGATCAGCGTGCTGGGAATGAAGTTCCCGCCGCGGGTGATCGTCGACTTCATCCTCTTCGCGGGGCCGGGCACGGGCGGGACCGGCAACCTCGGCTGGAGCCTGGCGGCCGCCGAACCCGCATCCAAAGCCCAAGCGACGCTGACGGAGCGAACGGGATGAAAGACCCGATCGAAGAAGCGAGCACGGTGGCGGAGATGATGGCCGCGCTGAACGAGGCGTACCACCTCGAACTGCCCGAATCCTTCCCCAAAGGAACCCAGCTGGGAACGCTTTGGGAAGAACAGATCAAAGTGACCGGGAGGCCCTCGCTGAGCGAGCTGAAGGACCTCTACAAAGCAATCGGAACCTCGCCCGTGAAGATCACGGTGCCGGAAGCGATGAAGAACATCGTCTCCATCGAGGTCGAGGAACCCTCATAAGGAGGAGAAGCAATGCCGACGACCGTAGCCAAACGGAAAAAAAGCAGTGTGGCGCCGCTGGGTGAAGAAACGAAACCGAGTCTCGTCTTCGGGATCACCTTCGACCTGAACGGGAAGGCGATCCCGGTCACCGGGGTGGACGTCGCCAGATGGAAAGAACAGGGCGGTGAACTGAAACTGCCGGAACCGGTCGAAGTCGGCAGCATCGAAGGCTTCATCGAAGTGATGGAAGAAAAGTTCGGCGTCAAAATCCCGAAAGCGAGCGAACTGCCGGAACCGATCAAAGCGGTCGTCGAAGGGATCACCTCGATGGTGGTCACCGTTCACAAAGCCGAAGTCAAAATCCCAGGCACCAAATCGAAAGACCAGGTCACCCGGTACCTGATCGAAGTCAGCGGGCTCTCGAAAAAAGGCATTCCCCTCGTTCCGGGCTTCCCCCTCTCGATCAAAGGCCTGTCCGTGGGCGCGACCAACAAACCCGCCGAAACCGAAACCGAATAGATGACGCGCGGGACTTTCGGCGTCGAAGCGGCGCTGAAGATCTCTGAAGAAACGGCGTACGAACTCGGGCTCCTGCTCTCCGTCGGCGACGGGCCGACGGAGCTCAGGATCGGCCCGGGTCAAAACCAGCATGGCCAGCTGGCGATCAAAGACGTGGTCAAAGGGCTGGCGAAGATGCTGAAGATCGACCGGATCGACGAAGTGGGGGGCCTGCCCACTTCGTGGCCGTGGTCGAAGATCCTCGAAATCGAAGTCAAGCCCCAGTTGACGGTCGAGGTGACCAGCGAACCGTCGGTCGCCCTGCTGCTCGAACTCTTCGAGAACGAAAAACCGGGTGTTCACCTGCCCGGGGAAGGAGTGCCGAGCTGGCTGACGATCAAGCCCAACTTCACTGTCTACGACCTGGTCATCGGCTACGACAAGAAACGCGGTCTCGACGTGCGGGCTCGGGTCGAATTCGAGGACCAGAAGACCACGCTGCAAGCGGGACCTCCCCCTCCCGCCAAGAAGGAGCTGGTCTCCTTCCCGTTCCCGACGCCGCCGCCGGCGAACCAGAACCTGCAGATCAAATACCTCGGCCTCGGCCAGCGCTTCGGCCCCAAAGCCGACCTGCGCTCCGAAGACCCACTCGAAAAACTGTTCACAGAACTCGAGGAAAAGCTCTCCAGCAACAACCCGACCGAACTGCTGGAAAGCCTGGCCTCCTACTACGACCCCAACCGCGACTGGTTCTTCGGCGCGCACATACTGCTGCGGGGCTGGGAGGTGCGGGCGGTGCTCAGCGACCCCGCCCTCTACGGGCTCGAGATCGCCTGCTCGGTGGAAACGTTCAAAGGGCTGAAGGTCGAGATCCTCTACCAGAAGCTCGGCAGCGGGGTGGGGGTGTTCTACGGCGCGCTGGAAATGCCGGAAAAGTTCCGCACCGTCCAGCTCGGGGTGGTCTCGCTCACCATCCCCTCGTTCAAGCTCTGGATCTACACCAACGGCGACTTCAAGGTGTCGGTCGGCTGGCCGCTGGGGCCGAACTCGATCGGGGTCCAGGTCTACGTCTTCACCGGCGGCGGCGGCTTCTACTTCGCCAAGCTGCGCAGCGCCGACAACCCGGCGAGCGGGGGCCAGGCCCTGCTCGCGCAGGGCTCGGCGCTCGCCGAAACCCCGAACTACAACCCGATCCTCGAATTCGGGCTCGGCGTCTGGTTCGGGGTCGGGCGCTCCTTCAGCGCCGGGCCGTTCTCCGCCGAGCTGAGCCTGACCATGCGGGGCACCTTCCAGGGGCTGCTGGCCTGGAAAGCGCCGCCGGCGGAAGGAGGCCCGGAAAAGGCGTCGAGCATCGCCAAGGCACCGGACTACTACTGGTTCGCCGCCAGCGTCGGGATCGTCGGGGTCCTGCAGGGGAAGGTCGACCTGAAGATCGTCAGCCTCTCGGTGCTGGTCCGGCTCGAAGCCAACGCCGCCATCGCCCTCGAGACCGGCTGCGCCACCGAGCTCACCGTGCGGGCGTCGGTCGACGCCGAAGCCAGCCTGCGGATCGTCTTCATCACGATCACGGTTGGCTTCCACGCGACGATCGAACAGTCGTTCACGCTCAGCGGCGGCTCTCCCAGAGCCTCGATCAACGGCCCGCAGAACCCCCTCTTCCACGGGATGAACGATTGGGCGGCTGCCGACCTGGAGGCGCTGGAGGCGACCCTGCTCGAGCACCAGGCCCGGCTTGCCGCCGAGGCGGCCCTGCCGGCGGCGCCACCCACTCCGGTCGCACCGCGGGAGGAACGCGAACGGACGAAGGTCGAAGTCGGGTTCCTGCTGCAGCCCGCCGCCGTCTACGAAGAAGGAAAAGGCACGAGCTGCGGGTTCGCGGGCCTCGTCGTCTCCACCCAGGCGCCCCCCCAGAAAGAAGGGTCTGCCAAGTCTCAGTTCGAGGAGCTGACCGACGCCCTGGCCGAATGGCTGCTGAGAGAATTCGGCGGCGACGAACGGAAATGGAGCACCGTCGCGGAGAAACTGGAATCGTCGAAGCAGCCGGAATGGGAGGCGCAGCTGGAAGCCTTCGTCGCCGCCGAGCTCGAGTTCGAGGTCCACGGCATCGATCTCGAAGAAAAAGCCGGCAAAGGGGGGGAAGTCGCCTTCCTGCCGATGCTCGAAGACCTGCAGATGGGCTGGACCGGGCGCGAGAAACCGGTCGTCTTCGCCGAACAGGCCCGCACCCGCGCCAACTACGAAGAAGTGGTCGAACGGTATTTCGCCGAGCTCTCCCTCGCCGGCCTCGGCCCTGAACCGCCCGCCCTCGACGCCGCGGCGGGCGCCGGCGAAGAAGAACCGCCGACCGGCCCCTCGCTGACCCGGTTCGTCTTCGGCGACTACTTCCTGATGATCTCGCGGCAGCTGGCGAAGGAGCTCGCCGACCAGGAAGGGCAGCGCGGCGCCGGCGCCCTGCCGACGCCCGAACAGGCGCTGGGCGCGGCCGAAATCGGATCGCGGTACCTGCTCAACGGGTTGCGGCTCCCCGATCCGGCGACGACGCCGGACCCCATCTCCCCGGACGAGCTCTCCAAGCTGACACTCTCCTCCGGCTATGCCCTCAACGGGCAGCAGTTCGAACTGGACGCTTCGAAACCGAAATGCGAAGCCACCCTTCGGGTCCGCTCCGAACCCGGGCCGGTGGGCAAATCCGCGATCGCCTTCGCCGGCGGCGGCGAATCGGCGACCTCGTCGATGCCGGTCGAAAAAGCTCCGCCGGAACCGGCACCGGTGTGGGTCGGCCCCGGCAAAGCCGGCCCCCGGGCCGCCGCCGCCACGATCGAGCTGGCGGCGATCCCACCCGCCACCCCCAAAGACACCTGGATCGGCGTCCGCAACCGCCTGCCCTGGCAGGGAACCGAAGGGACGCCGCTGCCCGCGATCGTCCCGCTGCCCCCCGAAGTCGCGACGGCAACCGGCGAAGGCGACCTGCGCCTGCACGTGCAGAAGGAACCGCCGCCGGCGAGCGAAGAATCGCTGAAAGCTCGCCCGGCGCTGCTGATCCCGATCCGCGCCCATCGCGTCGACCGGCTGCGCCTCCAGGACCTGAAGGACCCCTCCGAATCGAAGCTGGCCGGCGATCAGAAGCCGGAAGCCGAATCGCCCTACGTGCCGTTCGTCTACCGCCTCGACGGGACCGACGAGGCGACCCGGGCGCAGATCGCCGCCGCCCTGGCCGCGAACGCGCTCGGCGCCGGTGTCCAGCTGTCGGTGCTCTACAACGACGAAAAAGCGGGCTATCGCTCCGACCAGGTCGATCCGACTCAGGTCCTGCTGGCGAAGGCGAACCTCTCGACCACCAGCCAGCCGACGTCGCTGACCGCGCCGCTGCGCTTCACCGTCCTCGACGAAGAACTCGGCCCGACCGCAGCGAACCTGAATCAGGTCCCCGAGTTCGCCCGGCTGCTGTGGGAGCTGAGCGTCGTCCAGGCCGGCGGCTTCTACCTGCGCTACCAGACGCGCGAAAAGCAGGGCCTGCCGGAGACGATCTTCAACTCGCCCGGCGAGCTGCCGAAGGAAGAGGCCCCGACGGGCGACAGCGCCGAACTGATGCTGGCGATCGCCTTCCCGGAAGCGACGCCCGTCTCGAGCTGGCACAACGCCTTCGTCGTCGCCCTGGGCGAATACGACAAAGCGCTCTACGTCGGCCTCACCGACACCGCGAAGAAACCGCTGCAGACGCTGCACCCCTCCTACCCGCCCGGCTGCGTCGGCTTCGACGGCACCTGGCTCGATGCCCACCTGCTGGCGGCCGACGTCGGCGGGACGCTCTACAGCGATGACTGGGTCGGCCAGCTCTACCACCAGCTCCAGTTCAAAGTCTCCGGCGGGGAACCGAAAACGAGCTTCGACCCCTCGCCGTGGAGCCTGGCGCTCAGCCCGGTCAAGAACGAAGCGGGCGAAAAAGGCCCGAGCGACCGCTACCGGCAGGTGCTGCCCGCCTACCGCTTCGTGCCCGAGGCGGGGAAGGAACCGAACCCCTACGCCGCCGTCGGCGGCACGGTGCAGCTGACCTTCCGGATCGGCGACGTCTTCGGCAACGTCCTCGACGACGCCACCCACGGCGGGTCGCTCCCCGTCCTCTACAACGACCCGCTGCTGAATCCCGGCGAGTGGCCCGGGGTGCGGATCGCCCACCGCTTCCTGCCTCCGACCGCCGACAAGACCAAGGGGCCGCGGCTGCGCCTCAGCTTCTCCTTCGACCCGGAAGCCGTCGTCAAAGTCGGCTCCGGCCAGGAAGACCCGAAGGCGGTGGAAGAACAGGCGAAGGCGGCTTTGGGCCGCTACGCCACCGCGATCGCCCAGCTGCAGGACTCGCGGACGGAGGCGGTGGTGGCGACCAGCCTCCCGGGCCTGCTCGGCAACCTCGGCGCGGTCAACGCGGAACTGGCCGGGTACGCCGAGGAAATCGTCGAGCAGCTGGAAAAAGCGGCCACAGGGGGCGAAGCGAAGCCGGTCCCCCGCGCCTTCGAGTGGGCGATCGACCCGACCCGGCTCGCCGAAGCGAAGAGCGACCTGGTGCCGGTCGAAGTGGCCCTGGAGATGAGCCGGCCGGAAGACCTCGTCTACGTCGGCAGCGACGGCAAGCCGGTCGAAAAAGGAGTGCGGTCCTCGTTCCCGGTCCCGGCCGACCTCAGCCCGCGGGAACAGCAGGGCGTGGCGGCAGGCGAACCGACGGCGGCGGAAGTCGCCCTGCTTCCCTACGCCGAAGACTTCGAAGAGACCTTCGCAAAGTGGGACGGGAAGGCCGGCACCGCCCGCCTGGCGGCGCGGCACGACCGTGAAGACCTGGCGGCGAACGCGGCGACGCCGCCGCTGTGGGTGGTGCGGATGGCGGCGGAAGACGCTCGGGCCGGGATCCACGTCGCCTTCGAAGAAGGCAAAGCCGCCTACTTCTCGCTGGCGCCGCTCGCCGTCGAGCTGGTCAACGACAAAGCGATGGTGCCCGAATACGACGGAAGCCTGAAGGAAAAGGGCGAACGCGAAGAGGCCTTCACTGGGATCGACCTCGACCAGTGGGGGGAAGCGTTCCTGGCGGCGGTGGACGAAGTGCTCTCGCCGGCGATCGGGACCGCGCTGGCGCTGGCCAACGGCAAGGCCTACGAAGAACTGATGGTCGCGAAGGCCGACCTCGCGGCGGCGCTGGCCAAAGGGGTGGAACCGGTCTTCGACGGCACCAACGAGGAAGTGGTCGAGGGCGATGTCGCGAGCGCCCGCGAGGTCTTCGAGCAGTCGTTGCTGGGCAAGCTCGCCTCGGCCTTCACCGTCTCGACGATCGTCCAGGTCCCGGCGGCGGTCTCGGCCCACGACGGCGCCGGGCCAAGCTCGCCCCGCCTGTTCGGCGCTCTGAGCGCGATCGAAGACGAAAACCAGGCTTCGGCCGAGGAAAGCGTCGCGCTCAGCTCCCCGAAGCTGCCGCTCGAAGACGGGCAGTCCAAGCCCTTCCTCACCTTCATGGCCTCAGCCACCGACCCCGGCAAAGCGGCCAACCTCGACCTCAGCCTCTCCTGGAACGCCCGCTTCGTCGAGCACCTGCTCGACCACGAACAGGAGAAGTACGGCTACGAGCCGTCCGAGTGGCTGCGCTTCGTGCGCGAATACAAAGCCGACCCGCTCGACTTCAGCCTCGGCAATTTCCAGGTCCCGGTGCCCTCGCGGCGCTTCCCCTCGACGCCGGTGCTCGAAGGCCAGTCGGCCACCCAGGTCACCAGCAAAGGGGAGGAACTGACCGAGTTCCTATTCTGGAAATACGAGAGCGGGGTGCTGCTGGGGGAGCTGGAGGCGCAGGACATCCTCCGGCTCGCGGTCACCTACAACCGGCCGCTGGAATCGCCCCCCAAAGCGATGACCGCCCTCGACGAAGAAGAGCCGACCCTGTTCGAGGCGCTGGCCGCGTTCACCGTCGCCTGGCAGGCTCTGCGCCCCCCACTCCAGGGCCTGCCGGACGATTCCTCGAGCGAGGCGGCCAAAAGAGCGGTCACCATCTTCGTGCAGCAGGCGCAGAGGGTGGCCGGGGCCTGGGCGCGCCACTACGAGACGCTGCGGGCGGAGGCGTTCACGGCACCGAGCGAACGCATCGACCACTACGCCTTCGACTTCGCGAAGAAAGCGAAGAACGAAATCCAGGTGTACGCGCAGGTGCCGAGCACGAGCTCCGGCGAAGGCGACGAGAAGGCGATCGTCTGGCCGCTGCTCAACGGCGAGGAAGCCGGGCCCCCCGAACCCGCCAAGGACCCGCCCGACTCGGGGCGCTGGTACGTGGCGACCTACGAGTTCAAGGCACCCCCCTCGGGAGACGCCGCGAAGCTGCAGCTGGAATGGGCGCCGCTCGACGTGCTGGCGCTGCAGACTGGCTGCAGCGCCGGTTGGCTGACCCGCAACGCCGACCTCTCCGGCGGCAGCAACCTGCCGACCAACAGCGCCTTCGTCTACAAAACGCCCGAAGTCGCCTTCAACAATCCCGTCGTCCCCCTGATCATCGCCCCGGAAGTGAGCTCGCCCTCCGAAGGGAGCCTGGCGACAACGCTCGAAAAGGCGCTCGCCCCGCTGGCCCGCGCCGGCACCGGGGTCGCGAAACAGCGGCTGCTGAAGGTCTGGTGCGACTACGAGTTCACCCTCGTCAGCGACGGCAGCGGCGAGGCGATCCGCAGCCGGAACCCGATCCTGCTGGCCGACGAGATCGAACTGCTGCCGGAAAAAGCCACGGAGAAGAACAGCTCCACGCTCGAAGAGATCTGCCAGGAACTCGAAGAAAACTGCGGCACCTGGTTCGAATACTTCCGTCCCAGCCGCAACGAAGCGAAGCTCCTGCTGGCCATCGTCCTGCTCGCCGACCTCGAAGGAGCAAAGCTCCCCCTCGTCCGGGTGGAAGCCCTGAGGCTCGACGTCCTATCCGCCTGGTGGCCCTAAGTACTCAAACGTTTCTCTCCATAGGTGTTACGTTGATCCGCGCAGGCGAAAGGGGAGAGGCGGATGCCAAAACGGGAGAGGTCTCGCGACAGTGCCAAGAAGCTCGAGTCGCGCCGCTATACCGCGCACGGCATCGAGGTGGCGATCGACGAGGGCAAAGAGGGCATCTCCCTCACCCTCGACGGTGAGCCGATCGAAGTCACGCGGATCGGCGACGAGTACCACAGCCAGCTCGCCAACCAGTTCACCGCCTTCGCGACGATCGACGAGCTGGTCGAGGAACTGCTGCGCAACGAGGGCCGCTACTGGATCCTGCAGCGAGGCGGCGCCGGCCCGTCGCATCCGCACCACCACATGGGCGGCATGGGGGGCGACGGATGAACATCCGCAAGAGCATCTACACCCTCAGCGACAGCGAACTGGCGTCCTTCCAGGCCGCCGTCAACGCGGCAAAGGCGGACGGTAGCTACGACGACTTCATCCGCCGCCACCACCACTCGATGATGGAGGCGACCCCGTGGCAGGGCGAGGCGCCCGATCCGCAGGTGCGAAATGCGGCGCACCGCGGCCCGGCGTTCCTGCCCTGGCACCGTTACTTCCTGCGCGAGTTCGAGCAGACCCTGCAGCACCACAACCCCTACGTCACCCTGCCCTACTGGGACTGGGCCGCCGACGCCGCCAACCCGAGCGCGGCGCCGCTCTGGAACACCGGCCCCGGTCGCCACTACGTCGGCGGCAACGGCTTGATCACCAGCGGCCCGTTCGCCAACTGGACGGCGCTGGTGGAGAACAGCAGCGGCTCCCTGGTCCCGCGCCCGGGCGGGATCCGGCGCGAACTGGGCGTCCAGGCCGCCGGCGACAACCCTCCCTTCCCCACCGCGGCGCAGGTGCAGGGCGCGCTCCAGAGCTTCCCGAGATACGACACCGAACCCTGGGACACGCAGAGCACGGAAAGCTTCCGCAACCGGCTCGAGGGCTGGGCGTCGATCGGCTCGGAGTCGGGCGCGCAGCTGCACAACAGCGTCCACGTCTGGATCGGCGGCGACATGGGGCCGGGAACCTCCCCCAACGACCCGGTCTTCTTCCTCCACCACGGCAACATCGACCGCATCTGGGCGCAATGGCAGCGGGTGCCCGCCAGCAGCGGTTACCTGCCGGCCAGCGGCGGTCCGGCCGGCCACAACCTCGGCGACCAGATGACCCACCTGACCTCGGCCAACCCGACGCCGGCGCGCTCGCTCGACTACCGGCGCAGCCTCGGCTACGTCTACGACGTCGACCCGCCTCTGGTCGACCTGCCCTCCTCGGTGGTCGACTTCCACGACGTTCCGACGCTGGAGACGAGCTGGCGAGCCGTCGTCTTCCAGGTCCGCTCGCCGAGCCCGGTCACGTTCGAAGTCGTGCCCGGCAGCGGTCCCTCGGCGCCCTACTCGCTGACCTCGCTCGGCGGGACGGTGACCCACACGCCGCCGGTCGACAACGCGCCCTTCGACCCGGTGCGGGTCTGGTTCGCCTTCACCGGCGAGGCGTCGCCCGGCGCCGCTCCCGAAGGCAGCGTGCAGGTGCGCTGCGTGGAGACCAACGAAACCTTCACCATCACCCTGCGCGGCAACACGGTGGCGCGGCCGACCACCGGCGTCATGCTCTGCCTCGACCGCTCCGGCAGCATGGAAGAACCCGCCGGGACCGGCTTGACCCGGATCGCGCTGCTCAAAGAAGCCGCTTCGCGCTGCGTCGAGCTGACCCGCGACGGGAGCGGGATCGGCGTCGTCAGCTTCAACGAGGACGCGACCCCGGGGATCGACCTCGCCCCCTTCCAGTCCGGCAACTCGCAGCGGGCCGACGTGCTCGGCGCGATCGGCGGGCTTGCGCCGGGCGGCGCGACCTCGATCGGCGACGGCGTTGTCCTCGCGCGCCAGAAGCTGGTCAGCGGCGGCGGTTCCTTCGACGGCCGCGCGATGCTGGTGATGACCGACGGGCTGGAGAACGAACCGCTCTTCCTCGACGAAGTGATGGGCTCGATCGACCAGCGCAGCTTCGCGATCGGGCTCGGGAACGCCCAGCAGGTCAGCACCGAAGCGCTGAGCAAGCTGACCAACCGCACCAACGGCTACCTGTTGCTCACCGGGCCGCTCGGCAGCGACCTCGACTCCTACTTCCGCCTCTCGAAGTACTTCCAGCAGATCCTGATCTCGGCGACGAACGAGAACGTCGTCACCGACCCCGCCGGCTACATCCGCTCCGGCGAGGAGGTGCGGGTGCCGTTCCAGCTCAGCGAGGGGGACATCGACGCGACCGTCGTCCTGCTGGTCGACGTGCCCGCGGTTCGCCTGCGGATCGAAACCCCGGAAGGCGAAGTGCTCGACGAAGGCGCGCTCGAAGAAGCGGGCGCGGAGGTGGTGCACGGGACCAACATGACCTACGTGCGGCTCGGGCTGCCGAGCGTGGGCGGCGCCCACGGCGGCACCTGGCAGGCGCTGCTGGGGGTCGACGGCCGGCGCTTCCGCAGCGCCCTCGCGGGGCTGAAGAAGAAAGGCGAGGAGGGGGCGAAGATCGCCCAGATGGCGGCTGAGCGCGGGGCTCGCTACAGCGTCACGGTCAGCTCCTGGAGCAACGTGAAGATGGCCGTCCGCCTACTCCAGAAGAGACTCGAGCCCGGCACCGAGATCGGCGTCAAGGCGACCCTCAGCGAGTACGAGCTGCCGATCGAAGGGGCGAAAGTCCTCGCCGACGTGATGCCGCCCGACGGCAAGCCGCAGCAGATCGTCCTCGAACCGGTCGGCGACGGCGAGTACCTCGGCAGCTTCAGCGGCGAATACCCCGGCGCCTGGCGCATCCACGTCGTCGCCGACGGAGTGACCCACGCCCGCACCCCCTTCACCCGCGAGCAGCTCCTGAGCGCAGGAGTAGTCGAAGGCGGCGGCAGCCCCACGCACTCCCGTCCCAACCGCGAATGGGCCGAAGCCCTCCGCTGCCTCCTGGGCGAGCAAGGCACGAGGGAGCCCCTAGAACGCGCGGGCCTCGACCCCGACCGCGCCATCGAGTGCTTGGAGCGCTTGGACAGGCCGAGCCGCGAGCAGCGCGACGCGATGGGTTGAGGCATTTCCAACCGCCGACCTCCTGGGTGCGATCCAAGGAGGGCAGTGAGCCGAGGAAGCTCGCCGTGCGTTAGCGCCCCTTCGGGACTCTTGATTCTGCTGATCCGGGCTGGCGGTGGCATCGGAAAACACGGCGTGTACCCAAGTACCTTCTGAATGCCTAAAATCCTCGGATTGCGCGGTGCCACCCCCTGCAGAGGACTTATCGCCCATGTCTGTGATCCGCTCGGTCTCGGAAGACCTTGAGCAGGGTCTGGTGATCGCGGCACCCGCTTCGGCGCGACTCACGGTGGTGGCAGGGCCCGGGACCGGCAAGACTTTCACCCTGCTCGCGCGCGCCGCCTGGCTTGCCGAGCGGGAAGAGATCGAGCCGGCGGCGGAGCTGCTCGTCCTCAGCTTCAGCCGTGCCGCCGTCGAGACGGTCGCCAGGCGGGGCGGCGTCGAGACCCCCCTCGGTCGGCTTCCGGTCTCGACCGTCGACTCGTTCGCCACCCGACTGCTGATCGAGGTCGGCGCCGATCTCTCGGGCGGTTTCGACGATCGCGTCGTCAGGGCGACCGCCGTGCTCACCGACGGCGAGGTCCCGGAGATGGTCGCCGCGGTCAGGCACGTGCTGGTCGACGAGGCCCAGGACGTGGTCGGCATCCGCGCCACCTTCGTCCGCAGCCTGCTCGAGTTCGTCTGCCGGGACAGCGGCTCGGGCTTCACCGTCTTCGGCGATTCTGCCCAGGCGATCTTTGATTTCCAGATGACCGGCCGACCCGAGACCCGGAAGCGGTTGCTGACGTTGCTCGAGACCGAGGGGCCGGAGACCGAGCGTCGCGAGTTGAAGGTGAACCACCGTATGGAGAACGAGAGGCTGACCCGGTTCGCGGCAACTGCGGGCGAGGCCCTGCGTGAACCGAAGGGCGACGCGGTGGTGCTGCACCGAGAGATCTCGGACGAGGTCTTCCTCGAATCCGCCTGGCAGAACATCGACGCTGCGGCGATGGCGATCCAGGCCGTCCGTGAACAGGAGGAGGACCAGCGGGTGGCCGTCCTGTGCTGGACCAATGCCGAGGCGCTCTACCTCGCTTCCCGCCTCCAGGCGGCGGGCCTCGAGGTGAGTGTCCGCCACCGCGCCCAGGACCGGGGAGGGGCACCATGGTTGGCGACCCTCTTCGGCGACAGTCCGGTCGGGAAGGCTCCGATTCCCACCGGACCGTCCGGCCCTGCGGCGAGGCCCTGGCTGGAGCCCCCGGACGACCTGCGGCGGACGCTGAGACGAGCCGGTCTGGCCGGAGGCAAAGACGTCGACCTGACCCGACTCGCCTCGCTGCTCCGCTGCGGGGCCTGCCCGGAGGAGCTGGCGGCGCAGTGGGAGGCCCCGGTGACGATCTCGACCATCCACCGGGCCAAGGGACTCGAGTACGACGTCGTGTTCGTGGTCGAGAACGAGCGCCCACACGACGAGGACGGTTGGTTCGAAGCGGCGAAGGTCGCCTACGTCGCCGGCACGCGGGCGCGGGTGCAGCTGCTCGGCGCCCCGGCCCTCGGGCTCGGCGGCCCGATCAAGTCGCTGGAAGGCCAGAGTCGGGTCGCGGTCTGCTCCTGGTCCCCGCGTCACCATCGATCCCGGCCGCGGCTGATCGAGATGAAGATCTCTGACTCAGATGGTGATTGGGCCCCCGCCGACCGGGAGGAGTTCGACCGGGTGCAGGAGGTCCTGCGCGAGCGCCTGCTCCCTGGCCACCCGATCGGGCTGCGGCTGCGCCCTGCCAGTGACGGCTACGAACCGCGATTCGACATCGTCCACCTGCCGGGCACCGCGGAGGAAACGGTGATCGGTGGCACCGACCGGTACTTTGGCCGGATGCTGCACCGTGAGGTGCTGGGTCGCACTCCGCGCCGGATCGGTGACCTGACCGCCGACATCCCCGACACGGCTGCGTTGCCGGCGGTCGTCGCCCGCGAGCTCGGCCTCGGCGAGCACGGCCTACACCTGCGAGCCCGCGTCTACGGGCTGGGCCGGATGGAATGGAGGGAGAACTGATGGCTTCGACCGAGTTGCTCAAGGATCAGCAGGCGGTCCGCGAGGATCTCTGCAAGGCGCTGGAGGACGACCTGATCGGCCCTGCCTCCTCAGACGAGCTGCTCGAGGAGGCGCCGCTCGACCGCTACGTGACCGGCATCCTCTACCCGGCGCTCGCCGACGGCAACGAGGTCGACGCGGAGGACCAGGACGACACCGCCGACGACGACGGCGACCGCGCCGCCGATCCGGCGGTGGCAATGAGCAACATCCAGTACCCGACCTCGGCCGGGATCTCGTTCGCCGTCGCGCCGGACGTCGAGCAGATCCGGGTGCGGGTCAAGGCGGCGCGCTACGAGGAGACGGACGCCGGTTGGCAACGCAAGCCGATCGGTCCCGTGGATATGTCGGTGGCGGTCGGTGCCACCGACGCCGACCGTGACGAGGTGACGACCGGTCTGTATCTCTACCACCGGGTGCGCGAAGTGCGCGAAGGCACCCGGTCGGTGACCCTCGTCCTGCTCAACATGCTCGAGGGCGAGCCTGGCCACAAGGACCCCGCCTCGTTCTTCCAGGTCTCCTTCTCCGTCGCCGGAGTCGACGACGAGGCCCCGTTTGTGGCAAGGCCCGCGCACGTCGACATCGGCGATGAGGACATGGACACCAATGCCCTCCTCTACCGGGGGATGCCCCAGTTCGCCGTGGGCCACGGCTGCTCGGCGACCTGGGAGCAGCGGGGAGAACGAGCGGAGTCGGTCGCCGCCACCTTCCTGCCGATGCACGACGTCGCGATCATGGAGTCGAATCCGGACATCCCGGCCGAGCGGTTGGGCCTCGACGATCTCGCCGCCGCCGATGCGGCGGAGCTGATCGATGCGCTCGAGTCGTTTGTCGCGGGCTACTCGGAGTGGATCGCGGGTCGAGAGAAGGAGGCGGCATCGCTGGAGGGGAAGTTCGCGGAGACCGCGGCGCTCCACCTGGGCGACTGCGCGGGAGCGCGCGACCGCATCCTCGCCGGCGTCGAGGTGCTGCGCGACGACGCCGATGCCCGCCGTGCCTTCCAGCTGGCGAATCGGGCGATGGCGGATCAGATGGACCGGGGCTCGGGGGTCGACCGCAGCGTCTTCCGCTGGCGGCCGTTCCAGCTCGCCTTCGTCCTCCTCAGCCTGCCCTCGATCGTCGACCGCTCGCATCCCGACCGCTCGCTCGCCGAGCTGCTCTGGTTCCCGGCCGGCGGCGGCAAGACCGAGGCGTATCTCGGCCTCTTCGCGTTCACCGTCTTCCACCGTCGGATCAGCCGCAACGGGGCGGGCGGCGTCACTGCGATCATGCGTTACACGCTGCGGCTGCTCACCGCCCAGCAGTTCGAACGCGCGGCCCGGGTCGTCTGCGCCTGCGAGCTGATCCGACGCGAGCAGGGCGACCTCGGCGAGGAGCCGATCTCGATCGGGCTGTTCGTGGGGAAAGCCTCGACGCCGAACACGGTGAAGGCAGCCGGGGAAGCGCTGAAGAAGCTGTGTAGCGGGCACGACATGCCGACCGAAAATCCCTGTCAGCTGCGCGCCTGCCCCTGGTGCAACGCCGGCCTCGACGTGAAGAACTACGCGGTGTTGGAAGATCCCGATCGGCTGGAGATCGTCTGCGCTGACGGGAAGTGCGAGTTTGCCGACGGGCTGCCGGTATTCGTCGTCGACGAGGACCTCTATCGCGAGCGCCCGACGCTGGTGATCGGCACCGTCGACAAGTTCGCGGCGCTGCCCTGGCGCCCGCAGCTCGGCAACCTCTTCAACCTCGACGACCCCTCCTGCCCGCCTCCCGAGCTGATCATCCAAGACGAGCTCCACCTGATCTCGGGTCCTCTGGGGACGATGACCGGTCTCTACGAGACGGCCGTGGACCTGCTCGCCTCGGAGGAAGCGGCGCCGCCGAAGGTGGTCGCCTCGACGGCGACGATCAGGCGCGCAAGGGCGCAGTCGGTCGGCCTCTTCGCCCGCGAGATGCGCCAGTTTCCGCCGCCCGGCCTCGACCCCGGTGACAGCTGGTTCGCGACCAGGGCGCCTGCCGACCGGGTCGGGGCGCGTCGCTACATCGGCCTGATGGCAGCGGGGGTCAGCCACGCCTCCCTGATGATCCGCGCCTATGCCTCGCTGATCCACAGCGCCGGGGAGCACGAGAAGGGGTCCGCGCTCGATCCATACTGGACCGTCGTCGGGTACTTCAACAGCCTGCGCGTGCTCGGCGCCGCCCGGATGCAGGTACAGGACGATGTCCAGGACCAGCTCGAGAGCGCCGACGACGGCGCTGGCCGGCAGCTGGCTCGCGATCCGGTCGAGCTGACCAGCCGGGTCAGTTCCGGCGACATCCCCGAGTTCCTCAAGCAGATGGAAATGGAGTTGCCGAGCGAGTACACGCTCGACGTGGTGCTGGCGACGAACATGATCTCGGTCGGGGTCGACGTCGACCGGCTCGGCCTGATGGTGATGATGGGGCAGCCGCAGGCCGCCGCCGAATACATCCAGGCGACCAGCCGGGTGGGGCGCAAGCATCCTGGACTGGTCGTCACCCTGCTGAACGCGGCACGCTCGCGCGACCGCTCTCACTATGAGGACTTCACCGATTTCCACCGCACTCTCTACCGCAGCGTCGAGGCGACCAGCGTGACGCCGTTTTCCCCCCGCGCCCGCGACCGCGGGTTGCACGCGGTGTTGGTCGCGCTGGCGCGACTCCGCGTGCCCGGCCTGCGCGAGAACAATGACGCGGCCGCTGCGCCCGCGCATCGCGACGAGCTGGAGGGGTTGCGGGACATGATCCTCAAGCGGGTCGCGACAGTCGACCCGGACGAGGTCGAGGGCGCGAGAGCGGACCTCGACCTGATCGTCGAACGCTGGATCGGGCGGGCCGAGCAGGAGTCGAACCTCCGCTACGAATCCCCGAGCGGGAAGGATCCCGCGTTGCTCACCGTGGCCGCCCCGGACATCGACCACCAGGGGGCCTATTCGACGATGTGGTCGCTGCGCGATGTCGACGTCGAGTCCAACCTCTTCCGGAGGCCGAGCCAGTGATCGGCAAAGTCAGGCGCAGCCAGCTGATCACCACCTATGGCGTCGGTGCGATCGTCGCGGTGGACGACGAAGCGGTGATGGTCGCCGGACTCGACGACTGGCGCTTCGACGGCGCGCAGGATTTGCTGCAGGAGCCGCGGCTGTACGTCGCCGGCAAACGTCTGCGGTTGCCGCCAGGCAACGACGGTTCCTCCTTCTTCGAGGAAAAGGGACATATCCCCGTCGTCCGGTTCCCGCGCTGGTACTACTGCTCCGATCAGGATTGCCGGCGGCTCGACAGCTGGGGCCGCATCTTCACCGGGCACGAGCCCAAATGCACGCACTGCTCGGCTCCGTTGATCCCCTCGCGCTTCATCGCCGTCTGCGAAGAAGGACACATCGAGGACTTCCCCTATTCGGCCTGGGTCCACGAGGGTCGGAAACCGGACGAGAAAAAAACGCATGCGCTCTCCCTGCGGGCGACGGGCGGCGCGAGTTCGCTGGCCGGGATCGTGATCCGGTGTACCTGCGGCGAGGAGCGGTCGATGGAGGGCGCCTTCTCCCGCGACGCCCTGCGGCGGATCCGCTCCTGCGGGGGGTACCGGCCCTGGCTTCGCACCGACAGTCCGGGCGGTTGCGGGAAGCCCTTGCGGACTACCCAGCGCGGTGCTTCCAATGTTTGGTTCTCGAACGTGCGGTCGGTGCTCTCGATCCCGCCCTGGAGCGAGGGCCTGCAGAAGTTCGTCCAGGCCAATTGGGGCACGTTCGGGCTCGATCTCGACCAAGAGGAGCTTGAGTTCATGGCCAGGAAGGTGCTCGACAAATCAGAGGCCGACTATTCGGTCGAGGAGTTGGTCGCGGCGGTCGAAGCCCGCAACGAGGAGGCGGGGCACGGGCGGGGTGAGGCCGAGACCCGGGCCGAGGAGTATCGGGCCCTGTGTCAGGGACGCAGAGGCGGCGCGGACGCCGACTTCGTCGCCGAGGTGGCGAAGCCACCTGCCGGCCTCGAGCAGTTCGTCAACTTGGTGACGGTGGTCTCGAGGCTGCGCGAGGTGAGGGCCTTCACTGGCTTCTCCCGTCTGCAGCCCAACCGGCCCGAGGGCGATGGCTCGGCGATCTCCGAAAACGCGGACTGGCTGCCTGCGATCGCGGTCCACGGGGAGGGTGTGTTTCTGCAACTCAACGAAGAGACGCTGGGCGCCTGGGAGTCGGATGCGACGGTCCGGGAGCGGGTCGACGAGCTGCAGGAGCGGTGGCGCCGCTCATTCCTCTACGACGGGAGCACGGTTACCCCACGTTTTGTCCTCGCCCACACCCTCGCCCACGCGTTGATCGACCAGTGGTCGTTGGCGGGCGGCTATCCGGCTGCCTCTCTGCGAGAGCGGATATTCGCCGGTGAGCACGGCGTCGGCATCCTTGTCTACACCGCCGCGGCAGACTCGGCCGGCAGTCTCGGTGGGCTGATCGCCCAGGGTGAGCCGACCCGGCTCGGTCCCAGCCTGGAAGAGGCGGTGAAGCGGTACGCTTGGTGCTCGAGCGACCCTGTCTGCTCGGAGACCCGGTCGCAGGGGGCAGAGGGACTCAACATGGCGGCCTGCCACTCCTGCGCGCTGGTCCCGGAGACCAGCTGTGAGCACCGCAATGGCCTGCTCGACCGGGCTCTCATGGTCGGTGTGCCCGGCGAACGCGACTTCGGGTTCTTCAGCTCGCTGGTCGACGAGTAAGACGGGAGCGTGAGGCATCCTGCAAGGCTGGGGAACTAACCAGGCGCGTCGCCCTTTCGGTTCTTCAGAACGACGCGCTCTACCCGGTCGGCGGCGTCCAGATGGTCCTCGTGCTCCCAGATCCGAACCACCGTCCAGTTTTCGTCGGCCAGAGCCTCGTTGATTTCACGATCCCGTTCTTGGTTACGGGCGAGCTTCGGACCCCAGAAGTCGGCGTTGGCCTTCGGCATCGTGCCGTGGTCAGGGCAGCTGTGCCAGAAGCAGCCGTCGACATAGACGGCCACCTTCTCGCGCGGGAAGACGATGTCGGCGCGGGTACGAACCCCAGACACCGGCGGGTGGTCGACGCGGAAACGCAGACCGCGGCGGTGCAACTCGCTGCGCAGGGCCAACTCAGGGGTGGTGTCCCTCTGTCCTAATCGCGACATCTGGTCTCGGACCGCGGGTGAGGATGGAAGCGGCCGAACAGAGCCGCGAGTGGCTCCCATGCGCACACCCTAGCGTCACTAATTGGCGACACTTCGGTCACAATCACGCGGCGTGTCGCTATTTGCCCAAGATCCTTTCGATAAGCCGGATCCGGAGCTGGACGTCGTCGAGGCGAGTCTGCGCGAGTTGTCCGGTCCCGATCCGGTCGCTCGCTACGGGATCGCGATCCGGCGATCGATCGACGAGGTGCTGGACGGGCCGCGGACCGGTCGGTGGGACTTCGCACAGCTGGAGAAGACCGAGAAAACCTACGTCGGGACCAAGCTGGAGATCATTGTTCGCGCCGCCCTCGGCCTTGAGCGCGGCCCCGTCCTCGATCTAGACATCGCCAGCGTGCCGGTCGACATCAAGTGGGCGATGGACAGTGGCTGGCAGATCCCTCTGGAGGCTGTCGGTCGGATCTGTCTCTGCATCGGCGGAATAAAGAAGCTTTCGATGTTCCAGGTCGGCGTCGTCAGGTGTCGGGCGGAGTACCTCAACGAGGGTAAGAACCGCGACCGCAAGAAGACGCTGTCGTCAACGGGTCGCGCCGCAATGCGGTTCCTCGTGCCTCCGGCCCCGCTGCCACCCAATTTTCTCTCGACCGTCGACCCCGTAATCCGCGCCGAGATCATGGCGGGGGACACTATTCAGGAGCGGGTAGCGCGATTGTTTCGACTTCTGCCGCGGACGCCGATACCACGCGACGCGATCGCTACCGTGGCTCGAACCACCGGCGATCCGATGCGGCGGGTGCGCTCCGACGCCTGGGCAGGCGATCCGCTCGACGGTATGAGGGTTTTGTCGGCCCAGTATGGGAATGCCCTGATCGATGTCTTGGGATATCCCTTACTGGAAAAGAATCAGTTCATGTCTGTCCCAGAGGCCGAGATCGACCGGCTTCCGGAAAGCAAGAGGTTGTTGCTGCCCGACTCGGTACGCCGCCGCTTCGACTTCGACTAAGCGGCGATCATTGATTCAGCGATGGGGTCGGAGCTCTCTTTGTCAAAAGCGACAGCGAGCGATTCAGCGATCCGCTGCGCCAACAGGGGAGGGACCGCGTTGCCGATCTGGCGGGCGACGCTGGTCATGGCCTGGTGCTCTGGGAAGACAAAGTCGTCGGGAAAGCTCATGCAGCGAGCGGCCTCCCGCAGGGTGATCGGTCGGTGGGCGGACGGGTGGAGATAGCGCCCTTTCTCCGGCTTGTAGAACTCGGTCCGGATCGTGTAGGCCGGACGGTCCCACCAGAGTCGGCCGAAGACATCGGTGGTACCGGTCGGCTTCTCTCGCCAGCAGCGGGGGACGAGGTGGCCGAGGCCGGCGCGATCGAGATTGCGCTGCATCGCGAACCGATCCCCGCCATCCCGCGGTACCGCCTTGTAGCGGCGGACGCTCTCAGGTCGCGGGTTCCGACGTCGGTGCCACGCCTTGCCATCGGGGCGGAGCGGCAGTCCCGCGACAGCCTGGCGGAAGGTGACCCAAGGATCTCGGTTCTCAATGGATGGTTCATCTGCGGTCTCGGCGTGAGTCGGGGTCGGCCAGGGAATCAATCCCGTCCGGATGCCGATCGCGATCGCACGCCGCCTCCGCTGGGGGACCCCGAAATCGGCGGCGTTGAGGATCCGTCCCTCGACCTCGAAACCGAGCCCTTCGGCCCGTCGCTTGAACTCCGCGTACTCCTCAGAGCGCAGAAGCTCAGGCACGTTCTCCATCACGAAGGCACGTGGGCGGACCTGTCGCAGCGCACGTAGGTACTCGCGCCAGAGGCCGCGGCGCTCGAAACCCACGGCGTCACGGTTCAAAGGAGAGAAGCCCTGGCAGGGTGGCCCGCCGATGATCGCATCCGCCGACTTGAAGCTCGCTACGTCCTCGATCGGCGATCGAGCGACGTGGTCGCCGAAATTCAGCTCGTAGGTTTCGGCCGCGTCCGGATCCGACTCCACCGCGAAGATCGAGCGGAACCGGCCGCTGTCCTGGAAGCCGCGGCTCATCCCCCCGCATCCGGCGAAAAGGTCGATCATCGTGTAGGCCTTCATCAGCTCTTGAACATAGGACCTGTCCCGGCGTCAGGCCCGTCCGCCGGGGCTCGGGTGCCTGTGTCCCACCCGCTAGGCCCAGTCCTCTCCAGTGCGGGTGAACGCAGCTTCGCGGCCCCCGCAAAGCGTGCCGGAATACCCCGAAGTCGCTGCTAATCCCTTCGCATCCCCGCTATTTCAGGCACTAGTGCCTGAAATAGGAGCGGATTTCACAGGCGGTTCAAAAGCCCTGCAAAAAGTGAAGTTCGCGATCTGCAGGGGCTTTGGGCGATGGAGCTAGGCGGATTCGAACCGCCGACCTCCTGGGTGCGATCCAGGCGCTCTGCCAGCTGAGCTATAGCCCCGGGCGGTGCGGGTTGGGAAGTTGCTCCCATGACCTCGCAAGCGACAGGATAACCGCATAGTCTTTGGCAGCCTGCCCTCAGGACTGGCGAGCATGAGCATCCTCGACGACGCAATCCGAGAGCACCTTGAGCTGAAGCGCGCCCATGGCGCGGACGAGGCCGAGCTGAAAAAGCTCGAGGACGAGGCCTTTGGGCCGCCGGGGCGGCCGGAGGAGCCAGACCCGATGGCGGAGGCGCCGACCGAGTTCATGGCGACGCCGGAGGTGCCCGCCGCGCCCGACTCCGGCCCGCAGGAGGACGAGCGCCGGCGCATCAACATCGCCGACCTGCAGGAGGCGCCACCGGCCGAGCCGCCCCAGGACGCCGCACCACCACCGCCCGCCGAGGACGTGGCGCAGGCCGCCCCGCCCGCCCCGGAGGAGCCGTCGGCGATGGAGCACGAGGTCGTCGCCGAGCCGCCTACGCCCGCTCCCGCCGAGCCCACCCCGGACCCCGAGCCCGACGAGCGCCAGGCGATCGCCGAACAGCCGACCGAACTCTTCGACGTCGAGGCCGAGATCGGCAGCGAAGACGCGCCGGCCCCGCCCGCCGAGGCGCCCAGCCCCAGCGACGAGGAGATCGTCGAGGCAGAGCGCGAGGAGCCGAAGCTGGCGCCGATCGTCGACGACGAGGAAGAGGACGAGGAGTTCTGGGGCGAGCAGCGCCTCTCCGACGAGCTCGACCAGGCGCTGGAGGGGCCGATCACCGAGGAGCACGAGCTGCCGCCGCTGACCGACGACCACGAGGAAGAGGGCGACGAGGAGCACGAGGACCGGCCCGACTACGACCCCGACACGGGCCACGAGGACGTGCTCGAGGACACCCCCGACTTCCTCGAGGACGCCCCGGAGGACGACGAGCTCTGGTTCGAGCAGCGTCCCCCCAAGGACTTCGACTTCGACGACTGAGATTTCACGAAGTTGGCGCACTTCCGTGCGCCACACGTGCGCTTTTTCTTCGTAGGGTCGCCGAGTGGCGTCCCTGAAGCAGAAAGGCGATCTGGCGGAGCTGAAAGTCGCAACCGATCTCATCGATCGCGGCTGCCGCATCTCGATCCCCTTCGGTGAGGACTGCGACTACGACCTGATCGCCGACTACGAAGGACGGCTGCATCGCGTGCAGGTCAAGCACACGCGCTCCGATGGTCGGAGCGTGCTGGTGCGCTGCAGGTCCCACTCGCTCACCAATGGGAAGGTGCGCGTGACGAAGCTATACACCGCAAAGATGGTCGATTGGGTTGCCGTCTACGACTGCACGAGTGAACGCTGCTTCTACTGCCCCTCACGTGAGTTGGGCGCCGGGTGAGCAACGCTGACTCTCCGCCTGCAGCCGGCACGCAATGGACAGAGGATGGGCATTCGGGATGCTGAGGATTACGCCGAGCCGGACTTCAGCCGAGATCCCAGCGAAGCAGTGGAGCCAGCCGGAATCGAACCGGCGACCTCTTGAATGCAAATCAAGCGCTCTGCCATCTGAGCTATGGCCCCTCCTGAGGGATTGTAGGTGGAGAGGGCGCCCCCCGCGCGCCTAAGATGGCCGCATGCGGAGGCGGTCGACGATTGCCGGAGTGGTGGCGCTGGCGCTTGCTGCACTGCTGCTCGCCTCGATCTCCCTCGCCAAGGACGGAGGCGAACCGACGACGACGCTGATCTCGCGCGCGGGCAAGAGCGGCAAGGGTGGGGACGCCAACTCGATCGAACCGGCGATCTCCGGGGACGGCCGCTACGTCGCCTTCGTCTCGCGGGCGAAGAACCTCAGCCCCGCCGCCAAGCGCGGCAGCCGCGAGGTCTTCGTGCGGGACGTGAAGACCGGCCAGGTGACGCTGGTCTCGCGGGCCAACGGGCCGAACGGGGCGGCGGCGACCGGCTACGCCGGCGAACCCTCGATCTCCGCCGACGGCCGCTACGTCGCCTTCACCTCCTTCGCCCCCAACCTCAGCGCCGAACCCGCGGGCGAGGGCGGCGTCTACGTCCGCGACCTCCAGGCTGGGACGACGATCCTCGCCTCGCGCGCCAACGGGCCGACCGGCGCTCCGCCCGACGCGACCGCGCGCGAACCCTCGATCTCCGCCGACGGCCTCCACGTCGCCTTCGAATCTTCCGCCAACAACCTCGTCGCCGACGACTCGAAGGCGCCGGGACAGTCCGACGTCTTCGTCCGCGACCTCGCCACCGGCGTCACCGAACTGATCTCGCGGGCGAGCGGCGCGAACGGCGGCGCCGCCACCGACTACTCCTTCGAACCATCGATCTCGGGCGACGGCCGCTACGTCGCCTTCTCCTCGCGGGCCCCACTTGACCCCGAAGACGTCGACCAGGAAAATTTCCCCGAGGACGTCTTCGTCCGCGACCGGGCGGCGCAGACGACGGCCCTGGTCTCGCGGGCGAGCGGTCCCACCGGCGCCCCCGGCGACGTCGAGTCCGACCAGCCGGCGATCTCCGCCGACGGCCTCCACGTCGTCTTCGCCTCCGACGCGAAGCTGACCGGCCAGAAGTTCTTCGACAACCAGATCTTCGTCCGCGACCTCGCCACCGCCACCACCCGGCTCGTCTCGGTCGGCGACGAGGGCGGGTCGTTCCCGCCGCAGCGCCAGCCCTCGATCTCCGCCGACGGCCGCTACATCGCCTTCGAGTCGAGCGCCAACAAGATCAGCCCCGTCGACGCCGACGGCCGCCCCGACGTCTTCGTCCGCGACATGACCAAGGGCCTGACCGTGACCGTCTCGCGCGCCTCCGGGACCCTCGGCGGGCCCGGTGACGGTCCATCGCTCGAACCCTCGATCTCCGCCGACGGTCAGCTGGTCGCCTTCGACTCGCGCGCCACCAACCTCAGCAGCGCCGACGGCGACAAAACCGCCGACGTCTTCCTCCGACACGTCGTCTACGCGAAAGAGCCGCAGCTGCCGAAATGCCACGGCCGGGTCGCCACGATCGTCGGCACCCCGGGCCGCGACGTCCTCAGGGGCACCAAGCACAAGGACGTGGTGGTCGCGCTCGGCGGCGGCGACGAGATCAAGACCTTCACCGAAGGCGACGTGATCTGCGCCGGCCCCGGCAAGGACGAGGTCAACGCCGGCGACACTGGCGAAAACGGCCCGGGGGACAAGGTCTACGGTGGCCCCGGCAACGACACGATCAAGCTCGGCCCGGAGCTGAGCACGGCGAGGGGCGAAGGCGGCAACGACCTCCTGATCGGCAGCAAGGGTGGCGACGAGCTGATCGGCGGACCCGGCAACGACACCCTCTACGGCGGTCCCAACCCGCCCTACAACACCGACTTCCTCTTCGGCGGACCCGGCAACGACAAGCTCTACGGCGGCCCCGGCGTCAACAGCCTCAACGGCGGCCCCGGCCGCGACGTCGAAGTCGGCAACCGCGAATAGCCGGCTAGGACGCCAGCAGGCTCTCGGCCCGGTGCGACTCCGGGAGGTTCTGGTCGGCGTGGTAGCTGGAGCGGACCAGGGGGCCGGCGGCGACGGACTCGAAGCCGAGGTCATAGGCGGCGCGCTCGAGGGCGGCGAACTCGTCGGGGTGCCAGTAGCGGACGACCGGCAGGTGGTTCTCGGTCGGGCGCAGGTACTGGCCGACGGTGAGGACCTGAACGTGGTGCTCGCGCAGGAGGCCGAAGGTCTCGACCATCTCCTCGAAGGACTCACCGAGGCCGACCATCAGCCCCGACTTGGTGACGACGTCGGCGCCGCCCATCTCCTTCGCCATCTTCAGCACCCGGGCCGAGCGCAGGAACTGCGAGCCGCGGCGCGCCACCGGATAGAGGCGCGGCACCGTCTCGACGTTGTGGTTGAAGACATCGGGCCGCTCGTGGACGACCTTCGCCAGCGGCATCTCCTGGCCGCGAAAATCGGGGGTGAGGATCTCGACCTTGCACCCCGGCGCCAGCATCCGGATCGAGCGGATCACGCCGACGAAGGCGCTCGCCCCGTAGTCGGGCAGGTCGTCGCGGTCGACCGAGGTGACGACGGCGTGGCGCAGCCCCATCGCCTTCACCTGGTTGGCGACGCGCAGCGGCTCCAGCGGGTCGTTCCAGGTCGGCTTGCCGGTCTGCACGTTGCAGAAGCCGCAGCGCCTGGTGCACACGTCGCCCAAGATCATGAAGGTCGCCGTCCCGCGCTCCCAGCACTCGCCGACATTGGGGCAGTTGGCCTCCTCGCAGACGGTGTGGAGGTTGTCGTTGCCGATCTTCTCCTTCAGCCGCCGGTAGTTGGGCCCGCCCGGCGCCGGCACCTTCAGCCACGGCGGCTTGCGGGCGCGGCGGAAGGGGACGGTCCCCTCGGCGCTGGCGGCGGTCCCGCCCGGCTTGGCGCGGGAGCGGGTGACGTGGATGCGCTCGGCGGTCTCGCTCATCGACTCACCTGAGCGTAGCGTCCGGCGCGCCCAGCCTGAGCTCGGCGAGCGCGGTGGGGACGGGATCGCGCTCGAAGACCTCGGCGTAGCGGCCGACCAGCGCATCGGCGAAGGCGCCCAGGTCCTGCTCGACGCCGAGCTCGCGCGTCAGCGAGGTCATCGCCACCCCCTCGATCCCACACGGCACCACCCACTCGAACGGCTGCAGGTCGTTGTTGACGTTCACCGCCAGCCCGTGCGTAGTGACCCCGCGGCTGACATGCAACCCGATCGACCCGATCTTCCGCTCGCCCACCCAGACGCCGGTCAGGCCCTCGCGCGTCTGCGCCTCGACGCCGTGCTCGCCGAGCGCCTCGATCATCGTGCGCTCCAGGCCGCGCACGTACCTATGGACGTCGTCGCCGTAGGCGCCGAGGTGGACGATCGGGTAGGCGACCAGCTGCCCGGGCCCGTGGTAGGTGACGAGGCCGCCGCGGTCGGTGTCGCGCACCTCGATCCCCTGCGCCTCGTACCAGGCCGCCCCCATCGGCAGCTCCTCGGGCTGCGAGCGCCGCCCGCGCGTGTACACCGGCGGGTGCTCGAGCAGCAGCAGCACGTCGGCGATCTCGCTGCGCTGGCGCCGCGCCGCGAGCGCCCGCTGCAGCTCCCGCGCCTCTTCATAAGGGACGAGCCCGCAGCGCACGACCAAGATGTGATCGGCCATTTACCAATCGTTGCAGGCGCGAGCCCTATGCTTTGACCGCCCCCATGGTCCACTCCAAGCCCCTTCGCCCCGAGTGGCTCCCGGCGGTGGCGCTCAGCTCTGCGCTGGCGCTGCTGATGCTGATCTGGAGCCCGCCCGTCGGCGACCTCGCCGCTCAGGTCTTCCGCACCGAGCTCTTCCAGCACGCCGGCCTGGCGATCTGGAACGGCAGCTGGTACGGCGGCCACTACACCCTCACCTACAGCCTCCTCTTCCCGCCGCTCGGCGCCCTGCTGGGGCCGCAGGTGGTGGGGATGCTCGCCGTCATCGCCTCCTCCTACTTCTTCGACCGCCTCGTCCGCGACCGCTGGGGCGTCGAAGCGCGCTGGGCGACCCTCTGGTTCGCCGCCGGCGTCGTCACCCTGCTCGCCGACGGCCAGCTCACCTTCGCCCTCGGCGTCGCCTTCGGCCTGGCGGCGCTGCGGGCGCTGCAGCTCGGCCGGGCGCCGCTGGCGATCGTCGCCGCGGCCGCGACCCCGCTCGCCAGCCCCGTCGCCGGCGCCTTCCTCGCCGGGATCGTGCTGGCCGGCGCCGCCGAACCGGGCCGCCGCCTCAGCCGCCTTGCGATCGGCGCCGGCGCGCTGGCGCTGACGCTGACGCTGCTGCCGAACCTCGCCTTCCCCGAAGCGGGCCAGTTCCCCTTCGTCTTCTCCTCCTACATCGCGATCCCGCTCTGGTGCGCGGGCGCCCTCGTCCTCACCCAAGGTGTGCGCGGGGAGGAGCGACAGCTGCGCCGGGTGATCGTCGGCTACCTGCTCGCCTCGACCCTGCTCTGGCTCGTCCCCAACGCGCTCGGCGGCAACGCGGTCCGCCTCGGCGCACTCTTCGGCGGTCCGGTCCTGGCCGCGGTCCTGCTCTCGCGCCGCCCCCGCCCCGCCGTCCCGGCCTGGGTCTTCGCCCCGGTCCTGGCGCTGGCGATCGCCGGCAGCCTCTACTGGCAGCTGACCGCCAGCGTCGCCCAGATCGCCCGCTCGGTCAACGACCCCTCGACCACCGCCGCCTTCTTCGAACCGGCCTCGCGCTGGCTGCAGGCCCACGGCGCCGACGGCGCCCGGATCGAGGTGCCGCCGACCGCCAACCACTGGGAGTCGGCCTACCTGGCGCCGAAGTTCGAGCTCGCCCGCGGCTGGCTGCGCCAGCTCGACACCACCCGCGACGACCTCTTCTACGACGAAAAGGAGCTGAACGCGGCGACCTATGGCGCCTGGCTGCGCGCCAACGCGATCTCCTACGTCGCCCTCCCCGACGCCCCGCTCGACTACTCCTCGGAAACCGAGCGCAAGCTGATCCTCAGCCAGCCCTCCTACCTGGACCTACGCTTCCGCTCCCCGCACTGGCGGATCTACGAAGTCAAGGACCCCAAGCCCCTGGTCGCCCCGCTCGGCGCCGCCCAGGCGCAAACGCTCTGGTTCGGCCGCCAGGGCTTCGCCCTCGACGTCCAGCGCCCGGGCGAGTTCCTCGTCCGCGTCAGCTTCACCCCCTACTGGTCGATCACCCGCGGCGCCGGCTGCATCATCCGCCACGGCGACTGGACCGTCGCCCGCGCCTCCCACCCCGGCATCTTCCGCGTCGCCGCCGACTTCTCCGTCGGCCGGGCCTGGAACGCGGTCACCGGCGCCCGCAAAACCTGCTGACTGCAAATTGTCTCCGGTATGCGGAGACAATTTGTAGGTCGTCTCAGGCCATGCAGTGGTGCGCCCAGAAGATCGGGTCGTAGGCGGCGGTGGCGATGCTCTGCATCGTCCCCCCGGTCCAGACGTGGACCCCGCCGTGGACGCTCTCCAGCTGGGTCTGGAAGGTGAAGAAGTCCGGGTTGCGGAGGATCGCCTCGACTTCTCCGGAGCTGGGCAGTTCGCCCGGCGGGCCGGGGGCGCGGGTGGTCCGGGTCTGGCCAGGGGATTCACGGCCCGAGGGCTGGATCGGCGAGTCGAAGAGCGGGTTGCGTTTGCCGCCTGCGCGCTGTTTCGAGTACGCCGCCGGGATGCCTTCGGCGTGGTTGGTCGCCCAGTCCCACCACGGCAACGTCACCCCCGGCACCCGTTCCTGCAGCGCCTTCTCGAGCATGTAGAGGTAGGCGCGGTGCCAGGGGAGGAAGAGCTCGCGGTGGTGGACGCAGGAGATCGGCAGCGGCAGGCCGTGGATGCCGGCGATCGACTGCCAGCCGCGGTCGTCGCCGATTCCCTGCTGGAGTCAGGGCAGGGCTCATCGCCCACCGACCCTTTCAGACAACTCCTGACTACACAAGCGTTTTTAAGACTTGGCTCCGGCGAGCGTTGCCAGCGCGGCGCTGACGACGTGCTCCTCGTGGGGGATTGCGGCCTGCTCCAGGCGCCGCGAGTAGGGCATGTGGACGTCGGCGCCGGTGACGCGCTGGACCGGGGCGTCGAGGTAGTCGAAGGCCTGCTCGGTGATCAGGGTCGCGAGGTTGGCGCCGACGCCGCCGTGGGGCCAGCCCTCCTCGACGATCACCGCCCGGTTGGTCTTGCGGACCGACTCCAGGATCGTGTCGAGATCGAGCGGGCGCAGCGTCCGCGGGTCGATCACCTCCGCCTCGACGCCGTGCTCGCTCGCCAGCTTCTCCGCCGCCGAGGTGGCCACCTGGGCCATCTTCAGCACCCCGACGATCGTCACGTCGCCGCCCTCGCGCCGCACCGCCGCTTCGCCGAAGCTCAGCGGCTCGCCCTCGCCGTCGGGGACCTCGCCGCGCACCCCGTAGAGGCTCTCGTGCTCGATGAAGATCACCGGGTTGGGGTCGCGGATCGCCGCCTTCAGCAGCGCCTTGCCGTCGGCCGGGGTCGAGGGGCAGGCGACGAGCAGCCCCGGCACCTGCAGGAAGAGCGCCTCGAAGCTGTGCGAGTGGGTCGGGCCGAGCTGGTGGCCGCCCCCGCCCGGCATCCGGATCGTCATCGGCACCTGCGCCTGGCCGTTGAACATGTAGGGGATCGCGGCGGCGTGGTTGACGATCTGGTCCAGCGCCAGCAGGCTGAAGTTGACCGTCATCAGCTCGACCACCGGCCGCAGGCCGTTCATCGCCGCGCCGATCCCGGCGCCGACGATCGTGTTCTCGGAGATCGGCGTGTCGCGCACCCGCCGCTCGCCGAACTCGTCGAGCAGCCCTTCGGTCACCTTGAATGCCCCCTGGAAGACGGCGACGTCCTCGCCCATCACGAAGACCGACTCGTCGGCGCGCATCTCCTCGGCCATCGCGTCGCGCAGCGCCTCTCGCATCCGCAGCTCCGCCATCAGTCCCCGCCCTCCGGTCGCACCTGCTCCGGCTCGTCCCCGACCTCGCGCTCGGCCGAGACCCGCGGCTCGACGCCCTCCTGGGCATCGCCGTGGGTGGCGGGGTTGGGACGCTCCCCGGTCTCCTGCTCGGCGTAGGCGGCGCCGGCCTCGGCCAGCTCGCGGGCCGCGTCGGGCATCTCGGCCTCGCGCTCGCCGCGGTGCGGGTGCGGGCTGCGCTCGTCGACCGCGTACCAGCCGGCCGGCTCGGTGCGCGCGTAGAGGCTTTCGTACATCGTGTCGAGCGGCGGCTCCGGCGAGGCCTCGGCGAACTCGACCGCCGCTTCGACCTCCTTGTCGGCGGCCTCACGGGCCTGCGCCACCTCGCGCTCGCCCAGCACCCCGGCCTCGACGCAGCGCCGGGCGAAGGTCTCGATCGGGTCTTTCTCGCGCCACTCCTCGACCTCCTCGCGCTCGCGGTAGACCTCGGGGTCGGCGGCGGAGTGACCGCGGTAGCGGTAGGTGAAGGCCTCCAGCAGCGTCGGCTGCTGCTCCTCGCGCGCCCGCCGGATCCCCTCGGCGACGCCCTCGCGCACGGCGACGATGTCCATCCCGTCGACGCGGGTGCCGGGGATCCCGTAGCCCTCGGCCTTCTGCGAGAGGTCGGTCTGGGCCGAGTGCCGCTCGACCGCGGTCCCCATCCCGTAGAGGTTGTTCTCGACCAGGAAGAAGAGCGGCAGCTTCCACAGCGCCGCCAGGTTCATCGTCTCGCCGAAGTTGCCGGTGTTGGAGGCGCCGTCGCCGAACATGCAGACGGTGACCGCGTCTTCGCCCTTGTACTGGGAGCCGAGGGCGATGCCGGCTGCGATCGGCAGGTTGCCGCCGACGATGCCGTAGCCACCCATGAACCGCTTCTCGGCGTCGAAGATGTGCATCGAGCCGCCGCGGCCGCCGCTGGTGCCGTCGACGCGTCCGAACAGCTCGGCCATCACCCGCTTCGGCTCGGTGCCGCGGGCGATCGCGTGGCCGTGGGTGCGGTAGGTCCCGATCAGGAAGTCTTCGTCGCGCATCACCGAGGTGGTGCCGACGATCGTCGCCTCCTCGCCGATCGCCAGGTGCAGGAAGCCGCCGGCTTTGGCCCGCTGGTACTGCCGCCCCGCCTCCTCCTCGAAGCGCCGGATCAACATCATCCGCGCGAGTAGCTGGTAACAGGTGGCGGCGTCAGGCAGTTCAGCCATCGAGGTCACCTTAGATGAGCGTGTCGCTTTCCTCTCGGTATGCGAGAGGAACTCGACAATGCCTAGGCGCGCGCCGCCGCTTCGACCGCCTCCTCGAGACGATCGTCGCCCCAAAAGACCTCATCCCCCACGACGACCGCGGGGACGCCTTCGACGCCGAGGTCGCCGGCGCGGTCGGTCGCCTCCCGCAGCCCGCCCTTCACCGCTTCGGTTTCGACCGCTTTCAGCAGTGCCCGCGGGTGCAGCTCGCAGGCCGCGGCGGCGATCATCACGTTGTCGGCGTCGGTCAGGTCGCGGCCGGCGGCGAAGGCCTGGCGAAAGGCGGCGAGGGAGAAGGAGACGGTGCGCCCGGTCTGCTTGGCGAAGGTTGCGACCCGCATCGCCACCAGCATGTTGCCCGGCCAGGGCTTCGGCCAGGCGATCGGCGGCAGCCCGTACTCGGCGGCGCGCCGCTCGACCTCCGCCATCCCTTCGGCCCGCGCCGGCGTCTCCGCCCACGACCCACGCTCGAAGCGCCGGAACAGCCCCCCGAGCAAGATCGGCTGCCACTCCGGCTGCTCCAACCCGGCTTCGGTGAACAGCCCGCTGATCCGCTCGGCGGAGAGATAGGCGTAGGGGGACCCGAGGTCGTAGTAGAAGGTCGCGCGCGCGCTCACGCCTAGGCGTGGATCGGCCAGCCGTCGACGGCGCGGGCGGCGTCGAGGACCGCCTCGGAGACCGTCGGATGCGGATGGACGATCCGGGCCAGCTCCTGGTAGCCGCCCTCCAGCGCCATCGTCGCCACCAGCTCGGCGATCATGTCGCAGGCGCGGTTGCCGACCGCGTGGGCGCCGAGGATCTCGCCGTACTTGGCCTCGACCACGAGCTTGACGAGGCCGTCTTTGTCGTCGTAGACGGTGCCCGCGCCCTCGCCGGCGATTTTCTGCTTGCCGACCTTGATCTCGTGGCCGGCCTCCTTGGCCTGCGCCTCGGTGAGGCCGACGCTGGCGACCTGCGGCTGGCAGAAGGTGGCGCCGGCGACCAGGTCCTGGTTTACCGGGTGCGTCTCGACCCCGGCCGCCACCTCGACCGCGACCACGCCCTCCTCGGAGGCCTTGTGAGCGAGCGCCTTGGCATTGACGAGGTCGCCGATCGCGAAGACCTTCTGGTTGGTGGTGCGCTGGAGCTCATCGACTTTGACCTTGCCGTTCTCCTCCAGCTCGACCCCGGCCTCCGCCAGTCCCAGCCCCTCGACGTCGGGGCCGCGGCCGCCGGCGATGCAGAGGTAGTCGACCTCGGCCGAGTTGTCGCCGTAGCTGAACTTGACCGAGCTGTCTTCGGCTTCGACGTTCTGCACCGGCGTCCCGGTCGAGATCTCGATCCCCTGGCGCTTGAAGACCCGTTCGACGACTTTGGCCATGTCGCGGTCCTCGGCGGGGAGGATCTGGTCGAGCATCTCGACCAGGATCACCTCGGTGCCGAAGCGCGCGTAGGCGGAGGCCAGCTCGGCCCCGGAGGCGCCGGCGCCGACGACGGCGATCTTGCCGGGGCGCTCGGAGAGCGACCAGGCGCCCCAGGTGTCGAGGACGCGGCCGCCGAACTCGACGCCGGGGATCGGCAGCGCCACCGAGCCGGTCGCCAGCGTCACCGCCTTCGCCTCCAGCACGTCGTCGCCGACCTTGACGTTGCCCTCGGCGGTCAGCGAGCCGTCGCCCGCGATGAAGTCGACCTTGTTCTTCTTCCACAGCCCTTCGACGCCGCCCGAGAGCGTCGCCGAGACGTCCTCGCGCCGCTTCTGCAGCGCCGGCCAGTCGAGCTGGACGTCGCCCGCGACGACGCCGAGCTCGGCGCTCGAGCTCGCCTCGTGGAAGATCTCCGCCGTGCGCAGCACGGTCTTGGCCGGGATGCAGGCGTAGTTGAGGCAGCGGCCGCCGGCTTTGTCGCGCTCGACCACGGCGGTCCTCTGGCCCAGCTGGGCGGCGCGGATGGCGGCGACGTAGCCGCCGGGCCCCCCACCGATGACGATCTGGTCGTAGGAGTCGGCCATGCGTGCGGAGCCTATAGAAGGCGCGTTGCGGGCATTTCCCCGCGCCTACCCCTTCTTCTGGCCCGGCACGCGGCCGGCGAGGCGGCCGAGCGGCTCGACCGCGCCCTGCAGCGTTTCGACGGTGGCCATCAGGCCTTCGATCGTCTCCGGCAGCTTGGCCAGGTGCTGCTGCACCTCGACCAGCACCGGCATCGCCGCCTCGATCGTCGCCATCCGCTCGTCCATCGGCTTCAAGGCCGCGGTGTCGGCGGCGACCCGGTCGAGCGCCGCGGCGACCCGCTCCAGCGCCGCCGTGTGCTCCTTCATCGCCCGCGTGTTCTCGGCGATCTCCGGCAGCTTGCGCAGCGCCGCGACGGCGTCGGCGGGCAGCGAGGCGACGCCGCCGAGGGAGGGTAGGCCCGGGCTCACGCGCTCATTCCCGCGGCCGAGTCGGCATCTGGATTCGCGCCATCGCCTTGACCATGAAGTAGAAGAAGCTACCGGCGACGGCGAGCAGGCCGAGGGTCGCCGCGAACTGGGGGACGGTTGAGGCCTGCACGGCGAGGCCGAAGACGGCGCTGAAGATGAGGAAGACGAGGATCAGCTGGAAGCCGAGCACGGCCCAGTAGCGGGCGCGCCACATCCCCCAGGCCATCACCCCCATGATCAGCGCCGGCGCTGCGACCTGGGCGAATTTCGGGACCTCGCCGTTGACCTTGACCCCGGCCAGGTAGCCGCCGAGGATCGAGAGCGCGATCAGGGCGGAGACGACGGCGCCGATCGTGACCACGGTCGGGCGCTCGCCCTCGGCCAGCGGCTCCAGCGCTTCCCGCGCCTCCTGGTTGCGCTGCTCGGCGCGGGCGTAGCCGCGGGACATCGCGTCGACGCCTCGCTGCTTGCGCTTGACCCGCTCCTCAGCCACCGGGCGCCACGCCCTTCTCGGCGGCGGCGAAGGCCCGGCGCAGCGCGCTCGCCGCCGCGGCCGGGTCGGCGGCGTCGCGGATCGCCCGCACCGCGCAGAGCCGCTCCGCCCCCGCCTCGACCACCTGCGCGGCGTTGCCGGGGTCGATGCCGCCGATCGCGAAGAAGGGATGGGGGGCGTGCTCGGCCGCGTGGCGGATCAGGTCGAGCCCGACCGCCGGGCGGCCCGCCTTCGTCGGCGTCTCCCAGATCGGGCCGACGCTTATGTAGTCGACGGGGCGCTCGGCGCTGGCGGCGATCTGCTCCTTGGAATGGGTCGAGAGGCCGATGATCGCGTGGGGGCCGAGGATCTCCCGCGCCGCCTCGGCGCTGACGTCGTCCTGGCCGACGTGGACGCCGTCGGCGCGGCAGCGGCGCGCCAGGTCGGGGTCGTCGTTGACGATGAAGAGGGCGCTGTAGGTGTCGGCGACGCGGCGGAAGGTGCCGGCGGCGCGTTCGATCTCGCCCTTGTCGAGCTCCTTCTCGCGCAGCTGGACGATGTCGGCGCCGCCGCCGAGGGCGGCGCGCAGCAGCGCTTCGGGGTCGGCCGGTGGGCGCGCGTCGCAGACGAAGTAGAGGCGGGCGGTGCGCAGGCGCTCGCGGCGCAGCGGTCCGGCTCCCTCGGGCAGCGACAGGCTCATAGGTCGATTATGGCGGGGAGGGCTCGGCCCAACCCCATCCCTCCTGGGAGACCGCTTGCCGGGCGCGGTGGAGGGGTAGCATCGGAGGAGCAACGGGAGCCCGCGAGGGCTGAGAGGGTGGCATCGAGGCCACCGACCGTCTGGACCTGATCCGGGTAATGCCGGCGGAGGCAAGGAAGTGACCGAGAAGCGCAGTTACGACGTTTTCGATGTGCTGGTTGTCGGCGGTGGGGTCATCGGCCTCAGCTGCGCCTGGCGCCTGGCCCAGCGCGGGGCGCGGGTGGCGGTGCTGGAGCGCGGCGAGCCGGGGGGCGGCGCGACGCGGGTCGCGGCCGGGATGCTGGCGCCGGTCGGCGAGCTCAGCTTCGGCGAGCCGGAGCTGCTGGAGCTGACCCTGGCGGCGGCGCGGCTCTACCCGGGGTTCGTCGCGGAGGTGGAGGCGGCGAGCGGGGAGTCGACCGCCTACGAGCGGCTGGGGGCGCTGCACGTCGCCCTCGACCGCGACGAGGCGGCGCAGCTGCGGCGCGTGCACGACCTGCAGCGCTCGCTCGCGCTGGAGGCCGAGTGGCTGGCGCCGCGGAGGTGCCGGGACCTGGAGCCGGGCCTGACGCCCTCGTTCCACGGCGGCGTCCTCGCGGCCGGCGAGGCGGCGATCGACCCGCGGGCGCTGAGCCGGGCGCTGGCTGCGGCGCTGCGAGCGGCTGGCGGCGAGCTGTGGACCGGCGCCGAGGTCATGGAGGGAGTCTTCGACGGCGAGCGCCTCGCTGGGGTACGGGTCGCCGGGGGCGAAGAGCTGCGCGCCGAGACCGTGGTCCTCGCCGCCGGCGCCTGGTCCGGGCGCGCGCAGTGGCTGCCGGAGCACGCCCGTCCCGCGGTCCGCCCGGTCAAAGGCCAGGTGCTGGAGCTGCGCCGCCGCGACGGCGAGCCGCCGGCGCGCCACATCCTCGCCTCCGAGCGCGTCTACCTGGTGCCGCGCCCCGACGGCCGCCTGATCGTCGGCGCCACCGTCGAAGAGATGGGCTTCGACACCGCCGTCACCGCCGGCGGGGTCCACGAGCTGCTGCGCGAGGCCTACCGCCTGCTGCCCGACGTCGCCGAGATGGAGTTGATCGACACGATCGCCGGCCTCCGCCCCGGCACGCCGAGCAACCTGCCGATCGTCGCCCCCGGCGCGATCGACGGCCTCGTCTTGGCCACCGGCCACTACCGCAACGGCATCCTCCTGGCGCCGCTGGCAGCGCAAACCGTCGCCGACATCCTCGCCCCCAATCGGCGTTCGTCCTTGGACCGGCATACCCGTCCCATAGACGAACGCCCTGTTACGGGAGTGGGGCAGAACTCATGAGGATCGAGCTGAACGGGGAGCCGCGCGAGCTGCCGCAGGGCGCGACGCTCGACGTCGCCGTGCGCGAGTCCGGCGCGGGGGAGGGGGGACGCGGCGTGGCCGTCGCCCTCGACGGCGAGGTCGTCCCCCGCGGCGAGTGGGAGCGGACGGCGCTGCGCGAGGGCCAGGCGGTCGAGGTCCTGGCCGCGATCCAGGGTGGCGCCGAGACCTGGCAGCTGGGCGGGCGCGAGTGGGGCTCGCGGCTGATCGCCGGCACCGGCGGCTTCCGCTCGCTGGAGCAGATGGAGGCCGCGCTCACCGCCGCGGGGACCGAGATCGTCACCGTCGCCCTGCGCCGCATAGACCCGGCCGCCGAGGGCTCGGTCCTCGACGTGATCGACCGCCTCGGCCTCTTCGTCCTGCCCAACACCGCCGGCTGCTACACCGCCCGCGACGCGGTCCGCACCGCCAAGCTCGCCCGCGAGGCGTTCGCCACCGACTGGATCAAGCTCGAGGTGATCGGCGACGACCGCACCCTCTTCCCCGACGCGGTCGAGCTCCTCGACGCCGCCGAGCAGCTGGTCGGCGAGGGCTTCACCGTCCTCCCCTACACCAACGACGACCCGATCCTCGCCCGCCGCCTCGAGGAGGCCGGCTGCGCCGCGGTGATGCCGCTCGGCTCGCCGATCGGCTCCGGCGCCGGCATCCGCAACCCGTACAACATCGCGATCATCGCCGAGCGCGCCGAAGTCCCGGTCGTCCTCGACGCCGGCATCGGCACCGCCTCCGACGCCGCCCAGGCGCTCGAGCTCGGCTGCGACGCCGTCCTCGCCGCCAGCGCCATCTTCGGCGCCGCCGACCCGGTCGCGATGGCCACCGCCCTGCGCCGCGCCGTCGAGGCCGGCGACCTCGCCCGCCGCGCCGGCCGCATCCCCCGCCGCACCCACGCTGAGGCCTCGACCGCCTACGAAGGCCTCCCCGACCTCTCCTGAGACCGCCCTCTACCATGGACACCTCGCCCCTGTAGCTCAGTTGGTTAGAGCGGCGGCCTTTTAAGCCGCGCGGCGCGGGTTCGAATCCCGCCGGGGGCATTCGTTGCGCGTCCCGGTGGCCGGCGGTCGGAAGCTTCGGGTCGCAGGTTCGCCCCGCAGCCCTCAGTAGGCTGCTGCCGTGGCCAAGCGAGGGGTCCTCACCGTGCTGGCGGCGGCTCAGTTCCTGATGGTCCTCGACCAGGCGGTGATGAACGTCGCGATCTCGCAGCTCGTCGCCGACTTCGACACCACGGTGACGACGATCCAGACGGTGATCGCCTTCTACGCGCTGGTGATGGCGGGGCTGATGCTGACCGGCGGGAAGCTGGGCGACCTTCTGGGCAGGCGGCGCGCCTTCGAGATCGGCCTCTGCATATACGGGGTCGGCTCGGCGCTCACCGCCGCCGCCTGGAGCGTGCCTTCGTTGATGCTGGGCTGGTCGGTGCTGGAGGGAATCGGCGCCGCGCTGGTGCTGCCGGCGATGGTCGCCCTGGTGGCGGCCAACTTCGAGGGCCAGGGCAGGGCCCTGGCCTATGGCGTGCTCGGCGGCGTGGCCGGCGCGGGCATCGCGGTCGGCCCGATCCTCGGCGGCTGGGTGACCACCGAATTCACCTGGCGACTCGTGTTCGCCGGCGAGGTGATCGTGGTGATCGGCATCCTGCTCGGGACGCGCATGATCCGCGAGGCGCCCCGCGAGGAGGCGAGCTCCGGCCTCGACTGGGTCGGCAGCGTGCTCTCCGCCCTCGGCCTCGGCCTGGTCGTGCTGGGGGTGCTGCAGGCGAGCAACTGGGGTTGGCTCCACCCCCGCAGCTCCCCGCTGGAGCCCCTCGGCTTCTCGCTGACGCCGTTCGTGATCGCGGCCGGCGGCGTCCTGCTCGCCGCCTTCGTGGCGTGGGAGCGCCGTCGCGAGGAGCGCGGGGAAGACCCGCTCCTGCACCTGCGCCTGCTGCGCCTGCCCAGCCTGCGCGGAGGCCTCTCGATGCTGCTCGCCCAGAATCTGATCCTGATGGGGATCTTCTTCACCGTCCCCCTCTTCCTGCAGATCGTCCAGGGGCTCGACGCGCTGGAAACCGGCGTGCGGATGCTGCCCGCCTCCGTCGGCCTCTTCGTCAGCGCGCTCGTCGGCTCCGCGCTGGCGAAGCGCTTTGCCGCGAAGACCCTCGTGCGCGTCGGCATCGGCGTCATCTTCGTCGCCGTCCTCCTCCTGCTCGACACGATCGAGCCCGAGCTGGACAACACCTCGTTCCTGATCGGGATGGGTGTCCTCGGGGTGGGGATGGGGCTGGTCGTCTCCCAGCTCGGAAACGTCGTTCAGTCGGCGGTCTCGGATCGAGATCGCAGCGAGGCGGGAGGCCTGCAGAACACCGCCCAGCAGCTCGGTTCCTCGCTCGGGACGGCGTTCCTCGGGGCTGTCGTGATCACCGGCCTGCTCACCTCCTTCTCCGCCAACGTCGCCTCCAATCCCCGCATCGCGGACCAGGTCCAGGCGCAGGTGCAGACCCGGGTCAGCGCGGGTGGCAGCTTCGTCGCCTCAGACGAGGTCGAAGCGGCGGCGGCGAAGGCCGGGCTCGAGGGCGAGGAAGCCTCGGAGGTGGTGGCGAACTACGAAGACGCGCAACTGGAAGCGCTGAAGGTCGCCCTGCTCTTCGCCGCCCTGCTCGTCCTCGCCTCGTTCTTCGCCACCCGGAACCTGCCGGCGCGGCGCTTCGACGAGCTTGCAGCCCCGGACTAGCTACAGCTGCTGCTGCACGAGCGTGGACGTCCGGCCGGACCGCGACCCTTGGCCGTCATGAGCGGCCGGGTTCTGCCCGAACATCCACGGGAGCGACGGCGATTGCTCGCTCGCACGGGCCTGCGCATCTTCGGCATCGCACTGGGGATGCTGCTCCTCTATGCCTTCGTGCCCGTCCCCGGGCACTCGGGGGCAGCCGCGCTCCTCGGCATGGTCGGCGGCCTCCTGCTCTTTGTCGTGCTGGTCGGCTGGCAGCTCCGCACCATCGTTCGGGCCGAGCATCCGGTGCTGCGCGCCGTCGAGGCCATCGCCTTTGCGCTGCCGCTGCTGATCGTCGTCTTCGCCTTCACCTACCTGACGATCTCCCGCGGCGATCCGCAGAGCTTCTCCGAACCGCTGAGCCGCGTCGATGCGATGTATTTCACCGTCTCCACCGTCTCCACGGTGGGCCTGGGCGACATCGCCCCGACCTCGCCCGGCGCGCGCATCGTCGTCACCTTCCAGATGCTCTTCGACCTGGCTCTACTGGCCGGACTCGTGCGGCTGGTGATGCTCGCCACGCGCACCGGGCTGCGCCGGCAGGGGGTCGAATGGCGTGGCCCCGACGCAGCCGGCGGGGAAAGCGCTCAGGACTGAGGCTCGGCAGCCTCGAGCGCGGCGTCGAGCTGTGCCTCCACCTCGGCGCTGAGGGAGGTCTGGATCACGTGCCCGCGCTCTTTGATCCGGGGCAGGACTTTCTCGGGATCGAACTCGCGGACGAGGAAGATCAAGGCAGCTCGGCCGGGCTCCAGGTTCTCGCTCAGCTCCTTGATGAACTCCTCCGCCACCCCGGCATCGCCGAACATGCTCTTCCAGATCGCACCCCCCGCCACTGCTCCCGCCGCCATCCCGAACAGCGGCGCCATCAGCAGGTAGCCGATCAGGCCGCCGGAGATCGCGCCGCTTAGCGCGGCGCCGCCGACGCCGGTGCTGCCCTGTCGAACCTCGAGCTTGCCGTCCTCGTCGCGGAACATCACGACAGCGTCCTCTACCTCGGCCAGACCCTCCCGGGCACCCTGGCGCAGGTTCTCGCGGGCCCGCTCGACGGTGGCATCGTCGGGGTATGCGATCGCAATCAACTCGCTCATTCAGTCCTCCGGTCGGCTGGGTGCGTCTGGCAACCATAGAAGCGGCCCAGGTCGGGGGCAACTATCGGCGGAGCGCCAGGGACCGGCGGCGGAATAGCCTGGATGACAGACGTCAATGGACGAGCGACCAGTCCTCATCCTCACCGGTGCCCCCGGGACCGGCAAGACGACTACGGCGAGCATCCTCGCCGGGCGGTCCCCTGCCGCGGTTCACCTGGAGACCGATGCCTTCTTCCGCTTCATCCGCAGCGGCTACATCGAGCCGTGGAAGCCGGAGTCCCAGGCGCAGAACCAGGTCGCGATGGGGATTGCCGGCGAGGCAGCGGCGGCTTATGCGGCGGCCGGCTACTTCACGGTGGTCGAGGGCATCGTCCTCCCCCGTTGGTTCCTCGCGCCCTTGCGCGGCACCCTCCGCAAGGCCGGCTTCCGGGCCGTCTACGCGGTGCTGCGGGCGCCGCTGCCGCTCTGCCTGGAGCGGGTCGAGCGGCGCGACGGCGCCGTGGACCAGGCGGCGGTGACCAAGATCTGGACCGAATTCGAGGACCTCGGCGAGCTCGAGCCGAACGTCCTCGCCGTCGGCGACCGCAACTCCGAGGAAATCGCCAACACAGTCGAGCAGACCCTCGCCTCGGGCTCGCACCTCGTCTGAGTCCCGCTCCTCTGTGGTCTACTTGGGCGATGGCGGGCACTGACGGGAGCAACGGCAACGGCGCGCGGCACGACCGCCACCTGCTGCGCGTCCCGGTCGACCTCGAAGCCGACGACCAGCGCCGGCTCGGCCGCATCCACGACGAGATCGACGCCGCTTTCAAGGCGCTGCGCGACATCGAGGAGGGGGTCTCGATCTTCGGCTCGGCGCGGGTGGGGGAGGACCACCCCTGGTACGAGCTCTGCCGCGAGACGGCGGCCTGCCTCACCCATCACGGCTTCACCGTGATCACCGGCGGCGGCCCGGGCCTGATGGAGGCTGCCAACCGCGGCGCCGCCGAAGCGGGTGGCCTCTCGGTCGGGCTCAACATCGAGCTCCCGCACGAGCAGCACACCAACCCCTACGTCAACCGCTCACTCGCCTTCCACTACTTCTTCGCCCGCAAGCTGATGTTCGTCCGCTACGCCCGCGCCTTCGTGATCATGCCCGGCGGCTTCGGCACCCTCGACGAGATGTTCGAGAGCCTGACCCTGATCCAGACCGAACGGATCCAGCACTTCCCGACGATCCTCGTCGGCAGCGCGCACTGGCGCCCCCTACTCGAGTGGATCGACGAGACCCTCGAGGACGGCGGCTTCATCGCCCCCGAGGACAAGCGCCTGCTGATCACCTGCGACGACCCCGAAGAGGTCTGCGACCACGTCCGCCGGGCGAGCGAGCGACAGCGCCAGCTCGCCGGCTCCTAGGTGAGCTGCGGAGTCAGGTGGAGCCGGTGGTCGCCGGCGATCTCCTTCGCCCGCTCCTCCGGAACTCCAGCGACGTCGGCGAATTCATGCCAGTCGGCGACCGCGCCGCCCACCTCCTCGAGGATCGCGAGGACCCGCGATCGCTGCATCGAGACGGTGTCGGCGCAACGGAACAGGTCGGCGACCTTGAAATTGTCGCGCTTGCCGTTCACCGACATCTGGTGGCGTTGGGTCCAGTCGCCTTGGCGGTTGTAGTTGTGGGTCATGTCGAAGGCGGGCGAGAGGGTCCAGTTGCCGGCGCGGTCCATCAGGAAGGCGATGTTCTTCACGTGGTCGTCCTGGTTGCGGGCGACGAGGTTGAAGACCATGCGCCGGAATTGCTCCTCGATCGCGGCCATCGGGAGGCCCAGCGCGCGGATCGTCAGCAGCGCCTGCTCGTAGGAGTAGGCGCGCGGGTCGTTGAAGTCGTAGTGGCGCAGCGCCGCCAGCGACTGCATGTGCATCTTCGCGTTCCCGGCTGGACGGTCGAAGCGGCGGGTCATGAAGTGACGTCGCCCGTTCTCTTCGAACAGCCTGCAGGGCATCATCTCGATTCCCGCCGCTCCCGCCATCAGGGAGTAGGCGTACTCGACGACTCCGTACCCCTGCGGATCGGCCAGTCGCTCTTTGTCCCTGTTGCCGGAGACGCCGTCGAACTTGAGCAGCCAGTGCTGGAAGTCTGCAGGCGCATCGACCTGGCCCGAGCGCACCTCATCGGTGTCCGGGCTCCAGGCGATTACCGCCTTGGCCCGGGCCCCGCCGGCCGACATGCCGACGCTGAGGATCTCGAGCAGTCCCTGTTCCTCATTCCCAGGGTCCAGGGAAGTGGTGAAGCCGTCGCGCTCGGAGAGGATCTTGGAAGCGAGCTCGACCAGCTCCCCGATCTCGATCTCCTCGTCGCCCGTCAGCTCAGGGCCTTTTGCCGGCGCGAACTCGAGGGCACCGGTTCCGCGCGTCCCCATGTAGCAGAGCCGCTCGATCGCGTTGGCGCTGCCCGGCTCCCGGCCCTGCCGCGCCAGCCAGGCGTCGATCAGGGCATTGCCGTACCGGTCCGGCAGCGAATCCGCGAGCATCCCCGGCAGGCCTTTGAACGATTTGAAGGGGAGGGCGGGGAAGGCATAGGGCTGAACCCGGAGCGGCATCTCCAGCGGGGCCACCTGAATTCCACTGGCGGCGAACTCCGGCGTGTACTGGAAGATCGCCGTCGGGTCTTCCGGCTGCAGCAGGACGGCACCGATCGTGGTGCCCCAAAGCCGCACCTCGGCTTCGTCGCTCACCGGTCCCCTTCGTCTCCCCAGCGCCAAGGCCCTGCCTCGCCCTGGCGAGCCTCTCCGGGGCCCCTCGCGCGTTGACGCCGGCGTCCGTGCAGCCGCAGGCGTTCGACCGGGCTCGGCAGGGGCTCGGGAATCAGCCGATCCAGCGCGCCCAGCAATCCAAGCGCGCGCAGCACCCGCAGCAGGCTGGTCGACTTGACCGCCTCCCCCGCCTCGAGCCGCTCGATCGTGGCCTTCGACACACCGGCTTCGTATGCCAGCTGCTGCTGGCTGAGGTTGCGCTCGAGCCGGGTGCGAGCGAGCCTTCGACCCAGCTCCCGGAGAATGACTTCGTCGCTGCTGCTGGGATCTATGTTCATAACTCCTCTTAGGTGCAGAAATAGCTACCTATTTTGTGATTATTCCCTTTAAGTGAGGACAATTTATCACCCCCCCGGTAGAACTGGAGGAATTACTCTGCTTAAGTAAGGAATTAGAGGGAGTTTAACCCTCTATTCTGCACTTAAGCAGAGAAACCTATCCAACCGCCTGCCCACGCCGGACCCATGGGTTCGTGCGAGGCCAGCCGTTGGTTCGTATCAGTGGCGGAAGTGTCGGTGCTTCGTGAAGACCATCGCCACGCCGGCCTGCTCGCAGGCCTCGATCACCTCGGCGTCGCGTTTGGAGCCGCCGGGCTGGATCACGGCGGTGGTGCCGGCCTCGATCGCCAGCTCGGGGCCGTCGGCGAAGGGGAAGAAGGCGTCGGAGGCCAGCGCCGAGCCGGCGAGCAGGGCGTCGGCTTCCTCACCGCGCGCCTCGCGGCACTTCTCGACCGCGAGGCGGACCGAGTCGACACGGCTCATCTGGCCGGCGCCGATGCCGAGGGTCGCTCCGTCCTTGGCGATCACGATCGCGTTGGAGCGGACGCGGCGGCAGACGGTCCAGGCGAAGAGCATGTCGTCCCACTGCCCCTCGCTCGGCTGGTTGGAGGTGACCGCCTCCATGATCTCGCGCGGCTCCGGGTCGCCGTCGCGGTCCTGGACCAGGAGGCCGCCCATCACCCGCTTGACGTCGCGTTCGCGCGGGTCCTGCTGGCGGCGCTCCTCCTCGCAGAGGATCCGGATCGCCTCCTTCTGCTGCAGCACCTCCAGCGCCCCGTCCTCGTAGCCGGGCGCGCTCAGCACCTCGACGAAGTTCTTGTGCAGCTCCTCGGCCAGCTCGCGGCTCACGGGGCGGTTGAGGGCGATCACCCCGCCGTAGGCCGAGAGCGGGTCGCAGGCGAGCGCCTTCAGGTAGGCCTCGAGCGCGTCGTCGCCGACCGCCACCCCGCAGGGGTTGTTGTGCTTGACGATCACGCAGGCCGGCTGCTCGAAGTCGCTGACCAGGGCCCGCGCCGAGTCGAGGTCGAGGACGTTGTTGAAGGAGAGGGCGCGCCCGTGCAGCTTCGAGCAGCGCGAGAGGATGTGGCTGCGCAGCCCCACCTCCGAGTAGAGCGCCGCCCGCTGGTGCGGGTTCTCCCCGTAGGAGAGGTCGAGCACCTTCTCGTAAGCGACCGCCAGGTGTTCGGGGAAGTCCTCGTAGGAGGTCGAGAACCAGCGGCTGATCGCGGCGTCGTAGCGCGCGGTCTGGGCGAAGGCCTCGTTCGCCAGCCAGTGCCGGGTGGTGAGGGAGATCTCGCCGCCGCTCTCTTCCAGCTCGGCGCAGACGGCGTCGTAGGACTCCGGTTTGACGATCACCGCGACGCTCTCGTGGTTCTTGGCCGCGGCGCGGATCATCGTCGGCCCGCCGATGTCGATGTTCTCCACCGCCACCTCCGGCGCCACTTCGTGGCCGGAGACGGTCTGCTCGAACGGATAGAGGTTGACGCAGACGAGGTCGATCGGCTCGATCCCCTCGCGCTCCAGCGTCGCCATGTGCTCGGGGTCCTCGCGCCGCGCCAGCAGCGCCGCGTGCAGCCGCGGGTGCAGCGTCTTCACCCGGCCGCCGAGGATCTCTTCCTGGCCGGTGAACTCGGAGACGTCGGTCACCTCGATCCCCGCCTCGCGCAGCGCCGTCGCGGTGCCGCCGGTGGAGAGGACCTCGACCCCGAGCGCCGCCAGGCCCCTGGCGAAGTCGGCGACCCCGGTCTTGTCGGAGACCGAGATCAGCGCCCGGCGCACCCGGACCTGGCCGTTGCCGACGGTCTCCTGCGGGGTTTCGGTGGCGGGGTCAGTCATCGATCGCGACCGTCCGCGGGTCGCTCCGCTCGATCCTAACTCTGCCCTGGGCGATCATGCGGATCGCCTCCGGGTAGAGCTCGTGCTCGACCGCGTGGACGGCGGCCTCCAGCTCCTCCCGCGCTACTCCTGGGAGGACTGGCACTTCGCGTTGGACGATCACCGGGCCGGTGTCGACCCCCTCGTCGACGAAGTGGACGGTGACGCCGGTGGCATCGACGCCGGCGGCGAGCGCCTGGCCGATCGCGTCGAGGCCGGGGAAGGCCGGCAGCAGCGCGGGGTGGACGTTGACGACGCGGTCGCGGAAGCGGGCGACGAAGGCGGCGCTCAGCAGCTGCATGTAGCCGGCGAGGACGACGAGGTCGGCCTCGAGGCCCTCGATCCAGTCACCGAGCGCCTCGTCGCGCGCCGCCCGGTCGGGGTAGGCGGCGGCGGCGAAGACGGCGGTCTCGACCCCGGCCCGGCGACCGCGCTCCAGGGCGCCCGCCGCCGGCTTGTCGGAGCCGACGCCGACGACCTCGATTCCCTCGCGCCCGTGCAGCTTGCCGAGGATCGCCTGCAGGTTGGTGCCGCTGCCGGAGGCGAGGACGACAAGCCGAAACGAGCTCACCGCCGCATCTTCTCTTACTAAGCCGGTTTGGAGCAGCGATCGTCGTTTTTCCATCTAAAGTGACCCGCGGCAGACACCAGGACCAGGGAGAGAATTGACTACTGCAGGCAGGGCCAGCGCGGGACGCGCTCTCGCAACTCTCGGACTCATCGTCGCGGCGCTGCTCGCCCTCAGCGCGAGTGCGGAGGCGGCTGCTCCGGCAAACGACAGCTTCAGCTCGCCGCAGCTGCTGCCGCCGACCTTCACGGCCGAAGCATCCGGCGGCAACGTCGAAGCGACCAAGGAGGCCGGCGAGCCCAACCACGCCGGCAACGCCGGTGGCCACTCGGTCTGGTTCGAATGGACCCCGTCGGCCAGCGGTCCGGTCGCGATCAAGGCCTTTGCCTGCTTCAGCGAACTGAAGCCGCTCGTCGCCGTCTACACCGGCTCCGCCGTCAACGCCCTCACCCCGGTCGCCGACAACGGCCACCCGTTCTCCTCCGAATGCTTCTTCGGCGAACCCTCGATGGCGGAATTCGAAGCCCAGGCGGGCACCACCTACCGGATCGCCGTCGACGGCCGCAACGGCACCGTCGGCAGCTTCAACCTGAAGCTGGAAGGGCCGCCGGCCAACGACGACTTCGACCAGGCAAAAGCCGTCGCCTCGGAATCGAACGGTTTCTTCACCAACCGGCTCGCTAGCAAGCAGCCCGAAGAGCCCGAACACGCCGGCGACCCCGGCGGTCACTCGGTCTGGTTCGAATGGACGCCGTCGGCCAGCGAACGGGTGACGATCTCCACCTGCTCCACCTCCAGCGCCCTCGATGCTCTGCTGGCCGTCTACACCGGCAGCGAAGTGGGCGCCCTGACCGAAGTCGCCGGCAACGACGACCGGCCGGGCGGTGAAAACCTCCCCTGCCGGAACACCGACAGCCAGGTCACCTTCGCCGCGGCCGGGGGGACGACGTACTGGATTGCGGTCGACGGCTCGCAGGGCACCGTAGGCGGGTTCAGCCTGCGGATCCAGGGGCGTCCGTCCAACGACGACTTCGCTTCGCCCACGTCTCTCTCCTCCAGCCTGCCCGCCACCCTCTCCTCCGCCACCAACGTCAACGCGACCAAGCAGCCCGAAGAGCCCGAACACGCCGGCAACGCGGGCGGGCACTCCGTTTGGTTCTCCTGGACGCCGACCGCAGACGTGCGGGTGAGGGTTTCGACCTGCAGTACTGAAGCGAGCCTCGAATCGCTGCTCGCCGTCTACACCGGTACCGAAGTCAGCAACCTGACCGAAGTCGCGAGCGCCGAGGATGGCTCCAACGCGGAGTGCACGGTGGGCAGCGAAGTCGTCTTCGACGCGACCGAAAGCACGAAATACATGATCGCCGTCGACGGCAAGGACGGGGATGAAGGCAGCTTCCAGATCAGCATCGAACCGCCGCCCGCCAACGACGATTTTGCAGACGCGAAATCGCTCGCCGGGCTGCCGACCTCGACCGTCGGCACGACCATGCTCGCGACCAAGCAGGCCGAAGAGCCCAACCACGCCGGTAATCCGGGGGGCAACTCCGTCTGGTACTCGTGGACCTCGCCGGTCGATGGCCCGGTATCGATCTCGACCTGCTCCTACCTGGAATCGAGCCCCGACACCCTGCTCGCCGTCTACAGCGGCAGCGAACTCGGCAACCTGACCGAAGTCGCCGGCAACGACGATTCCCCCGACGCCTGCAAGGAAGGGGACAGTGCGGTCAGGTTCGGGGCCGAAGAAAACGCCACCTACTGGATCGCGGTCGACGACAAGGGAGGGGAACAGGGGCCCTTCGCGCTCGAAATCGAAGCAGGCGGCCCCTCGAACGACTCCTTTGCCACGCCGCAGGTGCTGGCCCCGTTCCCGATCGCGCCCGGCGGCTCGACTACCGGTGCCACCAAGGAAGCGGGCGAGCTCAACCACGCCGGCAACCCCGGCGGGCACTCGGTCTGGTTCGAATGGACGCCGGAAACCAGCGGCCCGGTCGACCTCTCCGCCTGCGGGGTTCGGCCTGGCGTCGACACCCTGCTCGCCGTCTACACCGGGACCGAAGTCACCAATCTGACCGAAGTCGCGAGCAACGACGACTCGGGGACGAGTTCGCCGGACGGGCGGTGCGAAGAAACCACTGGCAACAGCGAGGCCGTCTTCGAAGCCCAGGCCGGCACCCACTACCGGATCGCCGTCGACACCAAGGGAAGCGAAGGCCGTTTCGCCCTCGACCTCGAACGCGCTGTCGCCAACGACGACTTCGCGGGCGCGACGCCGCTCGAAGAAGGCCTGCCCGTCTACGCCTCCGGGATCACCAAGCTGGCGACCAAGCAGACCGGCGAGCCTGACCACGCCGGCAATGCCGGCGGCCATTCGGTCTGGTTCAAATGGACCCCCGCCGAAACCGAGTCGGTCTCGGTTGCGACCTGCACTTACAGAAGCTCCCTCGACACCCTGCTCGCTGTCTACACCGGCAGCGAAGTGGGCAACCTGACCGAAGTCGCGAGCAACGACGACGGGCAGGTCGGCCGGCACTGCCGCACCACCGACAGCGAGGCCGAGCTCACCGCCACCGGCGGCACCACCTACTGGATCGCGGTCGACGGCAAGGAAGGAACGGTGGGCAGCTTCCAGCTGTTCCTCGAAGGGGCGGCGCCCAACGACGACTTCTACAAGGCCCAGCCGCTCGGCGGCGGGCTGCCGGTCAACTGGCAGTTCGCCTCCAACCGCTTCGCGACCGAACAGATCGAAGAGCCCGAAATCGCCGGCACCACCGGCGGCGCCTCGGTCTGGTTCAAGTGGACCGCGCCGCGCAGCGGCACCGTCAGCGTCGATACCTGCGGCAGCGGCATCGACACTCTGCTTGCCGTCTACACCGGCGCCAGGATCGAAGCGCTGAGCGAAGTCGCCGGCAACGATGACGCCGCCGGCAACTGCTCGCCGCAGAGCAAGGTCATCTTCTCGGCAGTCGCCAACACCACCTACCGGATCGCCGTCGACGGCAAAGGCGGCGCGCAGGGGCCGCTCGAACTGCACATCGACGGCGCCCCCAAGAACGACGATTTCGCCCACGCCGAAGTGCTTCCCAAATCGGTCAACCTGTATTGGCCGGGATCCTCGGTCCTGGCGACCAAGGAGACCGGCGAGCCCAACCACGGCGGCGAACCCGGCGGCCACTCGGTCTGGTACTCGTGGACGCCCTCGAAGAGCCGGACGGTCGAATTGGACGCCTGCTCGCACAGCTTCGATCCGATCCCGGCTGCCTACACCGGCAACGCGGTCAACGGCCTGACCCCGGTGCCGAGCGCCGACGCCGGCAGCGGCGAATGCGACCAAGGGCGGAGCATCAGGTTCACCGTGCAGGCCGGCACCACCTACCACCTCGCGATCGACGGAACCGCGGGCGGCGAAGGCCACTTCGAACTGCATCTGCACCCGGTGCTGCGCTCCCTCAGCGTCGTCAGGGCGGGCAGCGGAAGCGGTTCCGTCGCCTCCAACCTCACCGGCATCGACTGCGGTGCGGGCGGGACGGAGTGCGAACACGCTTTCGAAGACGGGACCGCGGTCACCCTCACCGCGACCCCGGCGGCGGGCTCGGTCTTCTCCGGCTGGTCGGGCGGCGGCTGCTCGGGCACCGGACCATGCCAGCTGACGCTGAACGCCAACGCCACGGTGACCGCGAATTTCGCACCGGTCGGCGGCGGGAATGGTGGGGGAGCGGGCGGAGAAACCGTGCCACCGCCGAGCCCGCCTTCCGCCCCTGCCCCGAACCCGAAGCCGCTCAAATGCAAGCGCGGCTACAAGAAGAAGATCGTCCACGGCAAGCGCCGCTGCGTCAAAAGGAAGAAGCACCACCACCGCCATCGCCACTGAGTAGCCTCAGCTGCCGATGAGCGAGCACGATCTCTGGCAGGGAGTCCTCTACCTCCATCTGCTGGCGATGGCCTTCTTCGTCGGCGGCCAGCTGGTCTTCGGGATCGCGGTGGTGCCGGTCCTCCGCGGCAACCCCGACCGCGAGCGGATGCGCGCGGTCGCCCGCCGCTTCGGCTACGGCTCGCTGATCGCCCTCGGCGTCCTCGTCGCCACCGGCTGGGCGATGGCCTCCCACTACGACCTCTTCGGCAGCTCCACCCTGCAGTGGAAGCTGGGCCTGGTCGGCCTCGTCATCGCCCTCACCGCGGCGCACCTGCGCTGGCCGAAACTGCACGCGCTGCAGGGCGCGATCCTGCTCGCCTCGCTGGCCATCGTCTGGCTCGGGCTCGAATTGGTCGTCGGCTAGAGGCAACCAATTCTTGGTACAAAGTCCTTGACTAGACAGGGTTCTCATGGTAATTAGGGACGGCGGGGACTCGCCCCGTACCAAGAAAATCAGGCCCGGCGCGGATCGTCGGGCACAAAGGGAGAACCATGAAGCAGCTCAAGATCCTCGGCCTCGCCGTGGTCGCGGCAGCAGCGCTGATGGCGTTCGTCGGCACCGGCACGGCTTCGGCCACATTCACCGCGCTCTGCAAAGCCCCGACAACAAACGAAGCGGGGCTGCCCATCTGCGAAGGCGAACACCTCTATCCGGCTGGCACGCGCATCCATGCCGAACTGCAGGCAGGTTCGAGACTTTCCATCGCCGGCGGCCCCGGCGTCGTCGAATGCCCGCAGTCCACACTCGAAGCCTTCACCGAGCAGAAGACAGAAATTCCGCTCGGGGCTAACGTGACCGCGTTCACCTTCGGTGGGTGCTTCAACGGTGCCGAAGAAGTCGAAGTCAAAACGATCAACCCCGGCACACTCGACATCGAAATCATCGATCTGCCGAACTGGACCCACAACGGAACACTCACGTTCACACGAACCGAAGTCACAGTGTTCTTCAAAAAACTGGGACTCGATTGCATCTTCGCCCCCGGCGACAGCGGAACGCTCACAGGCGGTCCGATGGCGACAATCGACCTGCAGGGGAACTGGCCACGCGTTGCCGGCGGCATGCTCTGCCCGCCGAACGTAAACGTGAGCGGCTTCTACACAGTCACAAGCCCGGAACCCCTCTGGGTCGGGATGTAATCCAAGTCAACTAAGCACAACTCGGCCGTCGCTCTGGCGGCCGAGCTTTACTCAAGGAGAGCAAAATGAAGCAGTTCAAGATCCTCGGCCTCGCCGTGGTGGCGGTGGCGGCGCTGATGGCGCTCGCCGGCGCCGGCACGGCTTCGGCCACAGAAACGACCCTCTGCAAAGTGAAAGAAACAGTGGGCGGGTTGCCTCAATGCGCAAAAGCAAACCAGTATCCCGCGGGAACCCGGATTCACGCCGAAATCGAGGCGAATACGACGATCGTCATCAACACGCCGGCGGGCAAAGTCGAATGCAAAAAATCGACACTCGAAGCCGTCACCGAGCAGCAGACAGCAATCCCGCTCGGGGCGAACGTGGCCGCCTTCAACTTGGCCGAATGCAATGGCATAGTGCAAACGGTCAAACAAGGCACACTCGACATCGAAATCATCGACCTGCCGGAATGGACTCACAACGGCACACTGACGCTCACAGGAACCGAAATCACAGTCGAAGTCGCGGGCCTGCACTGCGTCTATACCCCAGGTGATATCGGGACCCTCACAGGCGGCGCGATGGCGACAATCGACGTCCTCGGCAACTGGCCCCGCACTGGCGGAAGAAGCGGCGCCCTCTGTGGCGCGAGCGCCACCGTGGAAGGCGGCCTCACAGTCACAAGCCCGGAACCGCTCTGGGTATCGATGTGATCTAGGCGAATCGGGCAGACGCGGCCGCTTCGGCGGCCGCGTCGCTTCGGTCAGCTCGACGCCGGAGCAGCGATCGTCTCGAGAGCGAATTTGCCATTCGCCTCGTCAGGGTCGCCGAGCGGGTAGTGGCCGGTGAAGCAGGCGTCGCAGTGCTCGCCCGGGTCGGCGCCGATCGCCTCGTAGACGCCCGCCATCGAGAGGTAGGCGAGGCTGTCGGCCTCGAGCTCGTCGGCGATCTCCTCGACCGAGCGGTTGTGGGCGATCATCTCCTCGCGGGTCGACATGTCGACCCCGTAGTGGCAGGGGTTGCGGATCGGCGGCGCCGAGATCCGCAGGTGCACCTCGCTGGCGCCGGCGTCGCGCAGCATGCCGACGATCTGGCGGGTGGTGTTGCCGCGCACGATCGAGTCGTCGACGACGACGATCCGCTGCCCGGCGACGATCTCCGGCAGCGGGTTGAACTTCAGTCGCAGGCCGTGCTTGCGCAGCTCCTGCCCCGGCTGGATGAAGGTGCGGGCGACGTAGCGGTTCTTGATCAGGCCGTCGTCGCGCGGCAGGCCCGAGGCGCGGGCGAAGCCGGCGGCGGCGGGGTTGCCGGAGTCCGGCACCGAGATCACCAGGTCGGCCTCGACCGGCGCCTCGCGCCAGAGGATCTCGCCCATCCGCCCGCGCACCTGCTGTAGGACCTTGCCCTCGAGGCGGCTGTCGGGGCGGGAGAAGTAGATGTGCTCGAAGACGCAGGAGGCGCGCCGCTCGGTCTTCACCACCTGGCGGGTCTCGAGCCCGCGCTCGGTCAGCGAGACCATCTCGCCGGGGTGTACCTCGCGCATCAGCTCGGCGCCGATGATGTCAAAGGCGCAGCTCTCGGAGGCGACGACGAAGCGGTCATCGAGGCGGCCGAGGCTGAGCGGCCGGATCCCGTGCGGGTCGCGGAAGGCGACTATCGCGCGCTTGGTCATCACCACGGTCGAGTAAGCGCCCTGCAGCCGCGGCATCACCTCGGCGACGGCGTCCTCGATCATCTTCCCCTCGTGCGAGGAGAGCAGGGCGGCGATGATCTCCGAGTCGGAGGTGCCGCGGAAGTCGATCCCCCTCTCCTTCAGCTCGCCCCAGAGCTCGACCGCGTTGGTGAGGTTGCCGTTGTGGGCGAGGGCGACCTCGCGGCCGTCGTCGCGCCAGACCGGCTGCGCGTTCTCCCAGGAGCCGCCGCCGGTGGTCGAGTAGCGGACGTGGCCGATCGCCATGTCGCCCTCCAGCGCCCGCAGCTTCTCCTCGTCGAAGACCTGGGAGACGAGGCCGGCCTCGCGCAGGGTCGTGATCATCCCGCCCTCGCAGGTGGCGATCCCGGCCGACTCCTGGCCCCGGTGCTGCAGCGCGTAGAGGCCGAAGTAGGCGAGGCGGGAGACGTCGTGTCCCGGTGCGTATACGCCGAAGACGCCGCATTCCTCTCGCGGCCCCTGGCGATCGAAGCTGAACCCCTGGTCGGGCAAAGCGCGCATTCCTCGTTGGGATTGAAGACGGACGCGCAGGCAAACAGACAGGCTGCCTACCTGCGCAGAGTAGCAACGCCTGGCGGCTACCCGGCCCGTCTTCGACTGCCGCTCTTTGCGGGCTAGGCGAGCACGCGCGGCTTCACCTCGTCCCGCTCGCCGACCCGCAGCCCGAAGCGCTCCAGCAGCTCCGGCACCGTCTCCGGCTTCATCTCGTGCCCGTAGCGGGCGGCGAGCGCCGTCAGCTCCGCGGGGTCGGCGTTGAGGGCGCCGCCCAGCGCGTCCAGCTCCTTGAAGAAGTGCTCGAAGCCGGCGGGGGCGATGATCTCGAGGATCCGGCAGGGCTCCTCGCCGGCGTTCCAGAAGGTGTGCCACTGCTCGCGCGGCTTGAAGACGAGGTCTCCGGGGCCGGCCTCCACCACCTCGTCGCCGAGCAGCGCGCCCATCCGCCCCTCGACCACGTAGCTGTACTCGTCCTCGTTGTGATGCAGGTGCACCGGCGCCGCCAGCGCCCGCGGGGGCATGGGGTGTTCGACCAGGGAGAAGTCGCCGCCGGCATCCTCGCCGTCGATCATCCACCGCACCCCGATGCTGCCGAGGAAGCCGAGCTTGCCGTCGCCGGGTCCAATCAAAGTTGCCATCGATCCGTTCCTTTCGTCAGTTCAAGTTCGCGATACATCTGTGTCGCGCGAAAAGAATAGACATGCTCCGGTCCGTCTGTCAAGATTGGTGCTACAGACATGTCCGATCAAAAGCGTCCCTACAAGATGAAGCGCCGCGCCGAAGCCGAGGCGCAGACCCGCCGGCGGATCACCGAAAGCGCGGTCGCGCTGCACGGCAGCCTCGGTCCCGCCCACACCTCGATGAAGGCGGTCGCCGACCACGCCGGGGTGCCGCGCTCGACCGTCTACCGCCACTTCCCCGACGAGCAGGCGCTGTTCGGCGCCTGCTCGGCCCACTGGGCGGCGGAAAACCCGCCCCCCGACGTCACCGCCTGGGAGCGGCTCGAGGACCCGAGCGAGCGGCTCGTGGTGGGGCTCGGCGAGCTCTACGCCTACTACCGTGGCGCCGGCGCCATGCTCGACAAGCTTCTCCGCGACGAGGCGACGGTTCCGATGGTCGCCGAGCTGTTCGCGCCCTACCACCAGTTCATGGCGGCGGTCACCGAGATTCTGATGCGGGGCAGGGGCCTGCGCGGCAAGGCCCGCGTCCGCGTCCGCGCCGCGATCGGCCACGCGATCTCCTTCCCCGCCTGGCAGCAGTTGACCGGCGAGGGCGGCCTATCGGACGAGGACGCGGCCGAGCTGATGCGCCGCCTGGTCGCCGCGGCCGGTTAGCCGACGGTGTCGCGCTCGGCGTCGAAGGCGGGCAGGCCGTCGATGCTGGTCGCGTTCTTCTCGGCGACGTAGGCCTCGATCTCGGCCCCGCCGCCGACCCGCATCTTCTTCTCCGCCCAGGCCTCCATGTGGGGGCGCTCGCCCTCGAAGCTCATCAGCGGCACGCCGTAGCCGCAGGAGTCGGCGACCCGGGTGACGTCGACGAGGACGATCGCCCGCCGCGCCTCCTCGACCTCGTGCGGCGCCTCGAACCCGGCGCGCTCGAACAGCTCGCCGAAGCGCGCGTCGTCGGCCGGGATCACCTCGCCGCGGCCGTGCAGGCGCAGGATCCGCGGCGGTCCCTCGAACGCGCAGAGCATCACCACGATCCGCCCGTTCTCGCGCACGTGCGCAACCGTCTCAGCGCCGCTGCCGACCATGTCGAGGTAGGCGACGGTGTGGTCGTCGAGCACCGCCAGCGTCCCGATCGGCCCCTTCGGCGAGACGTTCACGTGCCCCTCGCCATCCAACGGCGCCGACCCAACGAAGAACAGCGCCTGCTCAGCGATCCACTCCCGCTGGTGCCCGTCGATGCCCTCGTAGACCTTGCCCACGCGACGAAGGTATCAGCGGTGGGACTTTTGCCTGTATAGCGGGCAAAAGTCCCACC
>DASULS010000020.1:0-27271 GCA_036278095.1 Solirubrobacterales bacterium
CTCGATGCCGCGATCCTGATGCACCCGCGGGTGTGGGAAGCCTCGGGCCACCTCGAGGGCTTCACCGACCCGCTCGTCCAGTGCCTCGGCAAGTGCAAGCGGCGCTGGCGGGAGGACCACCTGCGCGAGGCCGTGGCGGCCGAGGGCGGCGATCCGGACGGCGAGATCCGCTGCCCGGAGTGCGGCGGCGAGCTATCGGAGCCGCGCCAGTTCAACCTGATGTTCCAGACCCACATCGGCCCGGTCGCCGAGGAGGGCTCGGAGGTTTACCTGCGGCCGGAGACGGCGCAGGGGATCTTCATCAACTTCAAGAACGTGCTCGGCTTCGCCCGCAAGAAGCCGCCGTTCGGGATCGCCCAGGTCGGCAAGTCCTTCCGCAACGAGATCACCCCCGGCAACTTCATCTTCCGCACCCGCGAGTTCGAGCAGATGGAGATGGAGTACTTCACGCCCCCCGCCGATGCCGAAAAGTGGCACCAGCACTGGATGGCCGAGCGCGAGCGCTGGTACGTCGACCTCGGCATCCGCCCCGACCACCTGCGTGTCCGCGCCCACGGGGCCGACGAGCTCTCCCACTACTCCTCGGCGACGAGCGACATCGAGTACCTGTTCCCGATCGGCTGGTCGGAGCTGGAGGGGATCGCCAACCGCGGCGACTTCGACCTCACCCAGCACGCCAAGTTCAGCGGCGAGAAGCTCGAGTACTTCGACCAGCAGACCAAAGAGCGCTACGTCCCCCACGTGATCGAGCCGGCCGCCGGCGCCGACCGCGCCACCCTCGCCTTCCTCGTCGACTCCTATGAGGTCGAGGAGGTGGAGGGCCGCCAGCGCACGGTCCTGCGCCTGCACCCGCGCCTCGCCCCGGTCAAGGTCGCCGTGCTTCCGCTCGTCTCCAAGGAGGGGATGCCGGAGAAGGCGCGTGAGATCTTCCAGGACCTGCGCCACCGCCTCCCCGCCGAGTTCGACGAGGGCGGCTCGATCGGCAAGCGCTACCGCCGCCAGGACGAGATCGGCACCCCCTGGGGCATCACCGTCGACCACCAGACGATGGACGACGACAGCGTCACCCTCCGCGACCGCGACTCGCTCGAGCAGGTCCGCGTCCCGATCGAGGGCCTCGGCGACGAGTTGGTCAAGCGCCTGCAAGCCCCCTGGCGCAGCCCCAAGCTGGCTTAAAGATTCCTTTTTGCAGGTGATTTACCTTTTGCTCACTGTATTGAGTAAATTGACTCAGGACAATGAGCAATCTGCCTCCACTCCGACGGGCGATCTTCTCGACCCTGGTCGAGCGCCTCGCTGAGCCGCCGGCTCGCCTCCAGATCCTCAGCGAGAGGTCGACTTCGTCCTCTCCCGCGGCGACCAGCTGACGGCGATCGAGGTCAAGAGCGGCCGCCGCCGCGACGGTCTTCCTGGTCTGGCCGCCTTCGACTCCACCTACGGCCCGACGACGAAGCTGCTGGTCGGCGGCGACGGCACTCCCCTCGACGCGTTCCTGCTTACGGCGAGTTGACAGCCGTCGGGGATTGGGCATAGGTTTCCGGTCCGCCATGGAGGATCCAACCCAAGCCAACGAGCCGGAGTCGACCCCCGAGCCACCAGCTCCCGACCCCGGCCCCGCCGATCCCGCACAACCGTCCACCCCCTCCCCGGGGTGGTATCCGGACCCGAATGCCGGCGGCGCGAACCTGATGCGCTACTGGGACGGCGCCACCTGGACCGACCAGGTCCATGGCGGGAGCGAGGTCAGCACCACTCGCCGGACGGACGACGAACGGAAGGTCCTCCTCGCCCAGCAGCTCCAGACGGCGGCGGCGCGCGGGCTTCGAATCGAGTCCCAAAGCGACTTCCAGGCCGTCCTCGTTGAAGGCAAGCCCGTCAACCACGTCCTCCACGCGATCCTCACGATCTTCACCTGCTTGCTCTGGGGAATCGTCTGGGCGATCATCGCCGCGACCGGCGGCGAGAAGCGGCAGATGGTGGTGGTGGATGAGTTCGGCAACGTCCTTTGGCAGAACCTCGGCAGCGCCTAGGACCGCCGCTGCCGGAGCCCTGCTGGCGACCGCGGTCCTGTCGGCCGCGACCCGGAACCCCGCCGCCGGCAGGCCGCTGGTGGTCATGGACCGCCCCCTGCCCGACCTCTGCCCGATTCACCGAGCAACCGGCCGCCGCTGCCCCGGCTGTGGGATGGGCCGGGCCTTCGTGCTGCTGTGGCGCGGCCGCCCGCGGCAGGCGGTGAGGTCAAACCCCGCCTCTCCCTTCGTCTTCGCCGCGCTCGTCTGGCTCGCGGTCGAACCAAGGCGTCCGGCCGAGCGGCGATGGTTCATGCCAACGTCTGACCCAGCCCTCAACCCCATAGGAGTGAGAGACACATGAGCTTCGGCGAAGCAGTAAGCGACGGCTTCTCGAAATACGCGACGTTCAGCGGACGATCCTCGCGGTCCGCCTACTGGTGGTGGGTGCTCTTCTACGTCCTCGTCATCATCGCCGCGTCGATCATCGATGCAGCCATCAAGGCCCCGGTCATCGCGGGCCTCGCCTGGCTGGCGCTCATCATCCCGAACCTCGCCGTCCTCGTGCGCCGCCTGCACGACACGGACCACAGCGGATGGTGGGCACTGATCGGGTTGATCCCGCTGATCGGCGCCATCGTCTTGATCGTCTTCGCCTGCCTCGATTCCGGACCGCCGAACAAGTACGGGGAAGGGCCCGACGGCAAGGGCAACCTGAGCGCAACCTCGCCGCTGGGGCAGACGCTCCCGCCGCCGCCCCCGCCGGTTCCCCAGAGCCCGCCGCCCCCGCCGCCTCCACCGCCGAGCGAGATGCCGCCGCCGAGCGAGAGCGAACGCGCTCCCGACTGACCGAGAGGAGCCTGATGGCTACTGAGATGAAGATCCGCGGCACCGCGCACGAGGTGAAGGTGAGAAACCCCTGGGCCGTGGCCCTGCTGCCGATCGTCACCCTCGGCATCTACCACCTGGTCTGGTGGTACAGGATCAACAAGGAGCTGAAGGCCTACGGGGAAGCCAAGGGCTACGACCTGGGGCAGAACCCGACCAACTCGCTGCTGGCGCTGTTCCCGGGCGGGATCATCCTCATCCCGCTGCTCATCACCTACTGGCGCGGGACCGAGCGGGTGCAGGGCGCTTCGAAGGTCGCCGGCCGCGAGCCGGTCAGCGGCTGGCTCTCGCTCGTCCTCTACCTGCTGGTCGCCCCCGCCTTCTGGGCCTATCTGCAGGTCTCGCTCAACAACGTCTGGCAGCAGGAGGCCGAGCCGCTGCCGGGCCAGACGGCTCCGCCCGCCCCCGCGGACGAGATGCCGCCGCGCCTCTAGCGGCCCAAGTACTCGAGCACTGCCGCGGCGTCGGCCTCCAGCGCCGCGGCATCTTTTTTCCTGACCTTGCCGAGGTGCTCGATCGTCACCTTGCCGTTCGCCAGGCGCCAGGTGGCGACGGCGCGTCCGTCGACCAGGGCGAAGGGGCGGAAGATTCCGTTCATCGTCACCAGCATCTTGTGCGGGCCGACGACTTCCTCGCGCGAGGTCCAGCCGAGCAGGAGCGGGTCGAAGGCACCTAGCAAGCGCGGTGGTGGGATCGGCGCCGGTGGCGGCGCCTTGGCGAGCTCGACCAGTCCGTCGTCGCGCTCGGCCAGCTCGGAGGCGATCGCCTTCAGGCCGGCGCGGGCGTCGCGCAGCGGCAGCCCCGCCCAGCGGGCGAGGTCGCGGTCATCGGCGGGAGCATGGCCGATCAGGTAACGGCGGGCGAGCTCGGCCAGTGCCTTCTCGCGATCGACCGGCGGCTGCTCCCCGAGCCAGTCGCGGACGAGAACGTAGGCGTGTTCCCTACCGGTCATCGGCCCGCGAATCGCGATGCCCCGCAGCGTGGCCAGGAAGAGGAGGTGGATCAGGGCCTGCCCCTGCGTCGGAACGCCGGCGCGGTCAAGCCGCTCGCGCAGCTGCAGGCGGGTCAGCGGGCCCTCCTCGGCGAGCGCCCGCTCGATCGTCTCCACTCCCCGCTCGGCCGCCGCGGGGCTGACGCCCTCCTGCCGCAGCCGGCGCGCGCTCGAGGTCAATAGCGGCGGCGTCGTCAGCGCGTGCAGCCACGGATAGTCCTCGCTGCGCACGAGGTGCAGGGTGCCGCGGTTGAGCCAGGTGATCAGCAGCGAGCGCTCCTCGGTAAGCGCCCGGTCGACGTCGGCCGCGGTCACACCCTCGGTCCGGGCGCGAACCGCCAGCCGCGCCCCCCGCGGGTCCTGCCCCTGCACCGCCAGCAGCCGCCCGGCGACCGCCTCGGCCGAGCGCATCGGCTCGCCGGCGAGCGCCTGGGCGGTAAGTCGTTCGGCGATCGGCGCTCGTGGCACCGGCAGATGATCCCGCCTCGGAACGCGACGCGTCAGAAGCCGCCGTGGAGCAACGAGCTCAACACGAGGGCGACGAAAAGGCCGCCGAACATGCGGTAGGTCAGCTGGCGCTGCTCGGCGAAGCCGGCGCGCATCTCAGCTCGGAGTTCCCTCATGTCGCGGTCGAGCCGGTCCAAACCGGCATCGATGCTGCCGAACCTGTCGTCCAGCCGCTCGTCGGTCCATTTCGGGCGCTCCATGGACCGAGCATAGCGGGTCACCTCGCACGAAACACGCTGTTTTTGTAGCAACTTTGTGTCTACTTCACAGCGAGAAGTTCGACCACGAAGACCAGGGTCGAATAGGGCGGGATCGAGGGGTATACCCCTTGGTTCCCATAGGCGAGCGGCGGGGGGATCGTCAGCTTGCGCTGGCCGCCGACCTTCATCCCCGGGATCCCCTTGTCCCAGCCGGGGATCACTTCCTGGGCGCCGAGCTTGAAGCTGAAGGGTTCGTTTTCCCAATTGGCGTCGAACTGTTCTTTGCCCTTATAGGTGACGCCGACGTAGTGGACGGTGACTTCGTCGCCCTTCTTCGCGGTCGGCCCATGGCCCTTCTTCAGGTCTTCGATCACCAGCTTCTTCGGCGGCGGGCCCTTGGGGATCGTTACCTGCGGCACGTTGGGAGTCGTTTCGGCGATGTATTCGCCGGCCGCGTTTTCCTTCGGCGCCGGCGGCTTTTCTTCCGCGGTCTTTTCTGCGCTGGTCGAGGTCGCAGTCGAATCCGTGGTCGACGAGCCGCTGCCGCAGCCGGCCACCAATACCGCCAGAGACGCCGCAATGATCAGTAAAAGTTTCCGCACCGGCGGCATCCTACGCCAAAAGCGAGAACGGGGCTAGCGACGGTGCGGCTTCGGCAACGAGGCGGCCTCGGCCGCGTCGATCTTCAGCACCACCCCGCGCTCGTAGATCTCCCCCACCTCCGGCGCGTCGACGAAGCGGTGGCCACCGGGGCCCCAGGTGGTGTCGAGGACGATGCCGTCGAACAGGTTCGCCTCCGGCGCCGCCCGCACCTCGACCACCCGGCCGAGCTTCTCGCCGTCGCTGGAGAAGACCGGGATTCCCCGCTTGGCGACCAGGTAGGAAATGGGGTTGCCGAGGTCGTCCATCGGGCGGGGAGCGTAGCGGAGGGCGCCTCCCGCTCTAGACTGCCGCTCAGGAAGGGTTTCAGCAGTGGAGGAGGCGAGATGGGCCTGAACCTGGCATCGATCGTTACCGCGAGCGCCGAGCGCGCGCCGGACAGCGCCGCCGTGCGCCTCGACGGCGCCGAGCTGAGTTACGCCGAGCTCGACGAGAGCAGCGCCCGTCTGGCGACGCTGCTGCGCGAAAGAGGGCTGCAGCCTGGCGACAGGGTCGGGGTGATGCTTCCCAACGTCCTCGAGTTCCCGGTCTCCTACTACGGCGTCCTCCGCGCCGGCGGCACGGTGGTGCCGATGAACGTGCTGCTGAAGCGGCGCGAGATCGCCTTCTACCTCGAAGACTCCGGCGCGAAGCTGCTGCTCGCCTGGCACGGCTTCTGCGAGGAGGCGCGCGACGGCGCCGCCGACGCCGGGGCCGAGCTGATCGAGGTCGAGCCCGGCTCGTTCGCCGAGCTGCTCGCCGGCTGCGAGCCGACCCGTGAGCTCGCCGACACCGGCGAAGAGGACACCGCGGTGATCCTCTACACCTCCGGCACCACCGGCAAACCGAAGGGCGCGGAGCTGACCCACTTCAACCTCTCCCGCAACTGCGACATCGCCTCGCGTACCACCTGCGTGATCGAGCAGGGCGACGTCGTCCTCGGCGCCCTGCCGCTCTTCCACTCCTTCGGCCAGACGGTGAGCATGAACGCCTCCCTGCGGGTCGGGGCGACGCTGACCCTGCTGCCGAAATTCGACCCCGGCGAGGCGCTGGAGATAATGCAGCGCGACGGCGTCACCCACTTCTACGGGGTGCCGACGATGTACGGGGCGCTGCTGCATCACCCCGGCCGCGAGGGCTTCGACACCTCGGCGCTGCGGATCTGCATCACCGGCGGCGCCTCGATGCCGGTCGAGGTCCTGCGCGGGTTCGAGGACGCCTTCGAGTGCGAAGTGCTGGAGGGCTACGGGCTCTCTGAGACCTCCCCTGTCGCCAGCTCCAACCACCCCGGCCGGCCGCGCAAGCCCGGCTCGATCGGCACGCCGCTGGAAGAAGTCGAGATGAAGGTCGTCGACGAGGACGACAACGAGGTGGCGCAGGGCGAGGTCGGCGAGATCGTGATCCGCGGCCACAACATCATGAAGGGCTACTGGCAACGGCCCGAGGCGACCGCAGAGGCGATGCGCGGCGGCTGGTTCCACAGCGGCGACATGGCCCGGGTCGACGAGGACGGGTACTTCTTCATCGTCGACCGCAAGAAGGACCTGATCATCCGCGGCGGCTACAACGTCTATCCGCGCGAGGTCGAGGAGATCCTCTACGAGCACCCGAAGATCCGCGAAGCGGCGGTGATCGGAGTCCCCAGCGACGAGTGGGGCGAGGAGATCGGCGCCGCCGTCGTCATGCACGAGGGCGAGGAGCTCGACCCCGACGAGGTGAGCCGGTACGTGAAGGAGAGAATCGCCGCTTACAAGTACCCGCGGGTCGTCTGGTTCCTCGACGACCTGCCGAAGGGCCCGACCGGGAAGATCCTCAAGCGCGAGCTCGAGGCGCCGGTTCCCGATCCTGGCTAGGCAGCCAGGATCGCGGTAGTCTCCTTCTGCCCCTAACGCGACACCAAAAGGAGACGAGATGAGCGTCGCTTCCCAGCGCCTGATGGACAACATCACCTACGAGGACCTCTACCACCGCTGGGAGCAGGGCAACTGGAGCGCCTACGACATCGACTTCTCCGGCGACCGCGCCGGCTGGGAGGCGCTCTCCGACCTCCAGCGCCGCTCGGCGATGTGGATCTACTCGATGTTCTATTACGGCGAGGACCGGGTCGCCGACACCCTCGCCCCCTACGTCACCGCCGCCCCGACCGAGGAGATGTCCTACTTCCTCGCGACGCAGCAGGTCGACGAGGTCCGCCACTCGATCTTCTTCCACCGCTTCTTCAAGGAGGTGATCGGGGTCGGCGGCACCTCCGTGCAGCAGACGCTCTCCTCGACCCTGCCGCAGCTGAACTGGGGCTACCGCGGCATCTTCGACCGCCTCGACCTGATGGCCGAGGAACTGCGCAAGGACCGCTCGGTGCCGAAGTTCGCGCAGGCGATCACCCTCTACCACCTGATCGTCGAGGGCAGCCTCGCCCAGCCGGGCCAGCACTTCATCGAGGACTTCTTCGCCTCCGAGGAGACGATGCCCGGCTTCAGCGCCGGGATGGCGAACGTCTCCCGCGACGAGCAGCGCCACATCGGCTTCGGGGTCAAGGTGCTCTCCGAACTGCTGGCCGAGGGGGCGCCCGGCTGGGAGGAGAACCGCGCCGCCGTGGTCGAGCTGCTGCGGGAAACGCTGCCCTACGGGCCCGCCGTCTTCTCGCCGCCGAACCTGGCAAACGACCCGGAGGGAGCCCGCGAATACACCGAGTGCTACGGCTTCTCGCTCGAGGACATCTTCGCCTTCGGGCTGAAACTGATCCGCCAGCGCTGGCGCACGATCGGCTTCCCGACCGAGGAGATGCCCCCCGGCGTCTTCCCCTTCCCGCCCGAGGACTCCGAGGAGGAGGTCGCCAAGCGCCAGGTGGAGATGATGATGGCCGGCGTGATCGGCTCCCCCGACGGCCCGACGCCGCAGTCCACGCCGGAGGTTCAGCGCCTCTACTTCGACCTGATCGCCCGCGTCGCCGACCCGGCCGCCGCCAACGGCTCGCCGTTCATCCTCCAGTGGCGCTTCACCGACGCCGAACCGTGGCACCTGGTGCTCGACAACGGCTCGACCCGCGCCGAGGCCGGCGAAGCGCCGAGCCCGAACGTCACCATCGAGGCCAGCTGGGCCGACTGGATCGCCTCCGGCAAACCGGACGCCAACCAGCTGAAGATGATGCTCCAGCGCCGCCTCCGCCCCCGCGGCAAGCTGCGCGACATCGCGCGCCTGCGCAAGGTCTTCCACGGCTGACGCGCGCTTCGCGCGCAGCTAGGAGATCGGCGGGCGGCGGTCCGCCCAGGGCCGCTCGGCCTCGAGCTGGGCGGCGAGCGAGAGCAGGGTGCCCTCCTCGCCGGGGCGGGCGACGATCTGCACCGCCAGGGGCATCCCGTCGGCGGCGAAGCCGGCGGGAACCGACATCGCCGGGTTGCCGAGGTGGTTCCAGGGGATGCAGAAGGGATAGAAGCGGCTCTGCCCCAAGACGGTCCGCAGCGCCCCGCAGCCCTCCCATTTGCGAACCGGCAGCGCGGTGCCGCCCATCACCGGCGTCATCAGCAGGTCGTGGGAGTCGAAGATCGCGTTGACGCGAGCGGCGTCGGCTTCCCGGCCCTTGGTCAGGGCGGCCTGGAAGACCGGCTCGGGGATCGCCCGGCCGAGCCTGCCGAAGCCGCGGGTGCGGCGCTCGAGGCGCTGCGGCTCGGGGGTGTGGGCGACGTCTTCGGCGCCTCCGCGCAGGTAGCGCGGGACCATGTTGTTGCCGATCATCCCCCAGTCGGGATCGCGCTGCTCGGCCTCGTGGCCGAGGCTGCGCAGCAGCTCGGCGGTCGCCGCCACCGCCCCCTTCGCCTCGTCGGAGATCGTCGGAGGCAGCGCCGCGCGCGGGGCGGCGGTCGAGAAGGCGATCCGCAGCTTCCCGGGCGGGGTCCGCGCGTACTCGACGAAGGGACGATCGGGCGGCGGGGGCGCCCCCGGCTCCTGCGAGCCGCCGCTGGTGACGTCGAGCCAGAGGGCGGTGTCGATGACGTTGCGGCTGAGGCAGCCGTTGACCGAGAGACCGTTCCAGTGCTCGACGAAGGGGTCGAGCGAGATCCGGCCCTTCTGCGGTTTCAGGCCGAACAGCCCGCAGGAGGCGGCGGGGATGCGGATCGAGCCGGCGCCGTCGGAGGCGGAGGCGACCGGGACCAGGCCGGCTGCCACCGCCGCTCCCGAGCCACCACTGGAGCCGCCCGGCGTGCGCTGCGGGTCCCACGGGTTGCGAGTCGTGCCGTAGGTCGCCGTCTCGGTGAAGCCGAACATCGCCAGCTCCGGCAGGTTCGTCTTGCCGACCACGATCGCACCGGCTTCGCGCAGGCGCTTGACCATCTCTCCGTCCCGCGCCGCCGGCTCGGGGAAGGCATCGGTCCCGAAGGTCGTCAGCTCACCGGCCAGATCGACGGTGTCCTTGACCGCGATCGGCACCCCAAGCAGCGGCCGCTCCTCCCCCGCCCGCACCCGCGCCTCGGCCTGCTCGGCCTCGAGCATCGCCCGCTCCCCGAGCACCACCCGGAAGGCGTTCAGCTGCGGATCGAGCCGCTGGATCCGGTCGAGGAAATAACCGACCAGCTCAGTAGCCGAGACCTCCTTCGCCCGCACCATCTCCGCCAGCCGCACCGCCCCGGCAAAAGCAAGCTCATCTCCACCCTGAGTCACCAGCTCATCCTATGACGAATCGAGCCTCGCTCAGCAGCAGGTCGCACCGATCGCTGAGCTCGCGTTTTCGTACGCGCGTCATTTCACCTTTCGAATTTTGCAGCGGTTTAGGGATAGGCGTCAGGATGACAGGGCAGACGTAAATGATCTGTCACGCGAACTCGTTTGATTGATAGCTCCCGCAGGGGTGCGATGGCCCGCGAAACCCAACTCGGCGCAAACGCGCTGAATCAAAGGAGCAAGAAATGAAGTACCTGAAGATTCTCGGTCTCGCGGCGATCGCGGCCGGCGCCCTGATGGCGTTCGTCGGCGCGGGCACCGCTTCGGCCACCCAGCTGACATGCAAAAACGCATCAGGCACCATTGAAGTGTGCCCGAAAGGCACCCCGATCCATTTGGCCTCGGAGGGACATGCCATCTTCGACAATGAAGCTCTTGGCAACATCGAATGCAATTCGACCATAGAAGGCAGTCTCACGGAACCAGGCACCTCAACTACGACAGCCTCTGCCCCAATCAAAGCAGGAGGCCTCACCTTCACCAACTGCACAAGCGCAATCTTTCAGGTGCTCAGGGCCGGCACTCTCGAAATCCACACACAAGGCAGCTCGGCCAACAACAACGGCACACTTACATGGACCGGCGCGGAATGGACAGTCGAAAAGTTCGGCTTCCACTGCATTTTCAGCACGAGCAACACGGACCTCGGAACCGTTACAGGCTCGAGCACCACTGGTGCTACAGCCACACTCGACATCAGCGCGAGAATCCCGCGGACCGGCGGTAGAAGCGGCATCTTCTGCGGTGAAAGCAGTCCGTGGACAGGCTCGTACAAAATTGACAATCCTGATTGGCTGGATGTCGACTGAGGAGTACAGGTCCTGACGGTTCAAACATTCACTCGAGATCCGTCTAATTGCGGGGCCATCCAGGATGGCCCCGCATCAGGCCTTTGCCGACTCCGGCTCACCCTTGCACCCAAGCGCAGCCCATCCTCGCCAGCCCGTCGGCCCCCACAAAGCAAGCGCATCGCTTGCCTCTAGCACCCGCTCCCGCCGATCATTGCGCTCGCCCTTTCGTGCGCGCGCCCTTTCACCCTTCGCATTTTGCAGCGGTTCCGTGAAGGCAACAAGGCGACAGGACAGAACAACGCGATCTGTCACCCGAGAGCATTTGATCAAGAGCCCCTGCTGGGTTGCGATGTCCAATCAACGAACTTCCGCGCATGACGCGCCGGACCAAAGGAGATAAGGAATGAAGTACCTGAAGATTCTCGGTCTCGCGGCAATCGCGACCGGCGCCCTGATGGCGTTCATCGGCGCGGGCACCGCTTCGGCCACCCAGCTAACATGCAAAAACGCATCAGGCATCATTGAAGTGTGCCCGAAAGGCACCCTGATCAAAGCGGCCTCGGAGGGCCACGCCATTCTCGACAATTCGGCTACCGGCAACATCGAATGCAACTCTACGTTGGAAGGCTCCACCTCGAACACTGGGAGCGCGACCGAAACAATCAAAGGCGTGATCAACTTTGGAGGCCTCACCTTCACCAACTGCACAAGCGCAGTCGTGCAGGTCCTCAGCTTCGGCACCCTCGAAATACACACAGAGTACACAAAAGAGGCAGACGGCCACGAAACACAGAACACGGCATCGACCAACAACGGCACACTTACATCGACCGGTGCGGAATGGACAGTCGAAAAGGCCGGATTTCACTGTATCTACAGCACCAGCGCCACGGACCTCGGGACCGTTACAGGTTCGACGACCACGAAAGGCAAAGCGACACTCGACATCAATGGGAGAATCCCGCGGACCGGCGGTAGAAGCGGCATCTTCTGCGGCGAAAGCGCGCCGTTGACAGGATCCTACGTCGTCAACAGCCCTGAATGGCTGGATGTAGACTGAAAGGTTCAATATTCACTTGAGATCCCGTCTGTGTGCGTGGCCACCCTCGGGTGGCCACGCATCACGCCTTCGCCGGCTCCGGCTCGCTCTCGCCGCCCTCGAAGCTGAGGTCGGGGATGACGCGGTCGAGCCAGCTTGGCATCCACCAGTTCCAGCGGCCCATCAGCTTCATCGCCGCGGGGACGAGGATGAGGCGGACGAGGGTGGCGTCGAGGGCGATCGCGACGGCGCAGCCGAGGCCGAGCTCCTTGATCGAGGGGACGCCGGTGAGGACGAAGACGGCGAAGACCGCGGTCATGATCAGCGCCGCCGAGGAGATCGTCCGCGCGCTCGAGGAGAGGCCCTCGGCGACGGCGCGCTCGTTGTCGCCGTGGAGCATGAAGCGCTCGCGAATCCGCGACATCAGGAACACCTCGTAGTCCATCGAGAGGCCGAAGACGACGGCGAAGATCAGCGGCACGTTGATCGTGTCCAGCGCCCCCTGGCTTTCGAAGCCGAGGAGGCCGTCGAGCCAGCCCCACTGGAAGATCGCGACGAGGACGCCGAACGCCGCCCCGATCGAGAGCAGGTTCATCAGCACCGCCTTCAGCGGCAGCAGCAGCGAGCGCAGCATCACCATCAGGACGAGGAAGCTGAGGGCGAGGACGAAGAGAATGATCTTCCACATCGAGCCGCCGATCTGGTCGCGGACGTCGTGGCCGCGCGCGGTTTCGCCGCCGACGTCGACTTCGGCCCGCCGGGCCAGCGCCGAGGCCGGCACCACCGAGTCGCGCAGCCGTTCGACCAGCGCCACCGCCGCGTCGGACTCGCTCGGCGCGCTCGGCGTCGCCTGGACTAGGACGCTGTCGCCGGCGAAGTCGGGGGGCGCCACCGAGCTGACCCCAGGGGTCCCTTGCAGCCGATGGACGAGGCCGACGACCGCCGCCTTGTCCGCCGCCCCCGGCTCGCTTTCGAAGCCGGCGACGATCTGGACCGGGTCGGTGCCGCCGCCGAGCTGCTTGGAGGCGATTTCGCTGCCGACCCGCACGTCGCTGTCCTTCGGGAACTGCGCCAGCGCTTCGGTTCCGGTTTCCAGCGAGAGCAGCGGGCTCGCCAGGAAGAGCAGCACCGCCGCCACCCCGATCACCGCGGTCCACGGCCGCGCCATCACCCGCGCCGTCCAGGCCCGCCAGAAGCGGTTCGGGCCGGCGCTCAGCTGCTCGGTCGTGTGGCGCCGGTAGAAGCGGCGGCGGAAGAAGGCCTCGACCTTGCCGACGACGCCGCCCGGCAGCACCCGGTCGCCCAGCATCGCGATCAGCGCCGGCAGCAGCGTCGTCGCGGTCAGGATCGAGACCGCGACCACCGTCATCGCCCCCAGCGCCATCGAGCGCAGCGCCTGGTTGTCGACCATCCACAGCCCGGCCAGCGAGATGATCACCGCCGTCCCCGAGAAGGCGACGGCGAGGCCCGAGGTCGAGAGCGCCAGCGCCCGCGCCTCGCGCTTGTCGTGGCCCGCTTCGCGCTCCTCGCGGTAGCGGGCGAGGATGAAGAGCGAGTAGTCGACCGCGACGCCGATCCCGATCATCGAGGCCATGTTGGTGACGAAGACCGAGGTCGTCATCTGCAGGGAGATGAAGTAGATGAGCGCTCCGGTGACCAGCACGCTGACGAAGCCCAGCGCCAGCGGCAGCACCGCCGCCGCCAAGGAGCCGAAGACGACGAGGAGGATGAGCGCGACGATCGGGAAGCCGCTCGACTCGGCCTGGGAGAGGTCTTCCTTGGAGATTTCCTGCATCCCCGCCCAGATCGTCGGCTGCCCGACCAGGTAGGGCGTGACGCCCGCCGCGGCGGTCCCCGGCTCGAGGTCTTCGCGCAGGGTCTTGGCCTGGTCGATCTGTTCGTCGGAGGAGAGCCCGCTGCGCAGCGGCACCAGGACGACGTCGCTGGCCCGCAGCTGCCGGCGCGCCTGCGCCGCCGCGGCCGGCGGCAGCGTCACTCCTTCGAGCTTCGCCACCTGCGAGCGCACCCGCGCCACCGCCCGGTCGCGCTGCGCTGCGGTCGCGCCCGGCGCCGCCTTCAGCACCACCGCGATCCCGTCCGCCTGCGAGCCGAAGTCTTCCTGCAGCGATTCGCTCACCTTCATCGACTGGCTGCCAGGAACGTCGAAGCCACCGCCGGTGAGGTGGTCGGTCTGCTTCGCGGCGAAGGGCAGCGCGAGCACGACGATCGCGATCCAGGCGGCAAGCACCCAGCGGCGTCGCCGTCCCAACCATCCAGCCAGTGCCCTCATCGCGTCCCGCATGTCGCCCTCCTAGATCGCGTGCCTGTTCAAGCTCTAGACGAGCCTCCCGCCCGGGGCGTGACAGGGACTGTGAGCAGCGTCACTACGTGAGCGGCCTCACTCGCGCGGAGCGCCTTTGCGCCCGCGTATTGCCCTACTCGGAGCCGAGCAGGTAACGCGCCGAGGCGGCGCCGGCGGCGAAGGCACCGGCGTTGTCGCGGGAGGGGTCGGAGAGGGCCTGCAGGGCGAAGCCGTCGCCGAGGGCGAAGAGGTAGGAGACGACGTCCTCGGCGGTGAATCGCAGGCTCAGCACGCCCTCCTCCTCCTTGCTGCGGAGGACGTCGGCGACGTGGGAGCGGGTCTTCTCGAACAGCTGGCCGACCTCGCGCTGGATGTCGGGGTTGCGGCGGCCGGCGCTGAAGAGCTCGTAGAGGAGGAGGAAGAAGCCGGGTTCGTTCTCGATCATGTCGGTGAGGCTGGCGACGAGGGCGCCGATCACGTCGTCGACGCTCTTCGCCCCCTCCAGCCGCTCGTCGAGCCGTTCCACCCGCAGCTCGGTGTCGCGGCGGACCACCTCGACCAGGAGCCGCTCCTTGGTCCCGAAGTAGTAGTGGAGGAGGCCGCGGCTGACCCCGGCTTCGCGGGCGACGTGCTCGAAGGTGGAGCCGGCGGCGCCGCGCTTGGCCACCGACTCGCGCATCGCGTTGACGATGCGCTGCGCCTTGTCGCCGCTGAGCTCCCGCTCTTTGGTCGCCGCCTCCATCCAGGCCTAGCCTAGACCTGCGTCAGGACCCGTTGATGCTGGTCGTCGAGGTGTACTCGAACTCCTCTTCGGCGCCGAAGAGCGCGTCGAGAACCGCCTTGCGGGCACCCTCGCTGACGGCGAGGGCGATCACCGCGCCGACGATCGCGATCACCAGCAGCCGGCCGAGCCCGCCCTTGCGCTTCTTCGGCGCGCGCAGTCGCTCGCTCGCCTCCTGCAGGTTCTCGGCGGCCTTGCGCAGTTCCTTCTGCACCTTCTTGTCGCTGGTCACGGCCTTGACCGTGCCCTTGCCGTTGCCGGTCGCGCGGCCGTAGGCGCCCTTTGCCGCTTCGAAAGCGTCCTTGAGGCTGTCGCGCAGTTCGTCGTCTTCGATCAAACGCTGCACGTAGGGGTTTTCACGGGCCGTCTCGTAGATGTCTCCGGCGCGCGCCGCCTTGGTCTTGCTCATGCCTTCTCCTCGCTGAAGTTCGGTGGCCAAATACCAGAATAACCCTCAAACCCATACCCGCGGCTAGCGAGGTCCTACACCGTCCAGCAGGACGCCGTTGCTGCGCCAGCCGAGATGAGCACCCTGCAGCGCCCGCAGCCGCAGCCGTCCCAGCTCCGGCCCGGGCATCCGGTAGCGCTGGATATGGAGCGACCCGACCGCTTCGACGCCGACCCACCGGAAGCCGGGGCCCAGCAGCTGCCGCGACGGCGGCAGCACCGATCCCTGCGAGACGAAGTCGATTTCGTGGACGAGCCAGCGGTAGCTTTCCGCGGCTTTGAGCTGGATCGCGCCGGTCGAGAGGTAGTAGCGCAGCGGTGCCTCGCCGAGCACCCAGAGGACGGTCGCCCGCGGCGCTTCCGGTTCGCCGAGCCGGCCGGCAACCGCGCTCCAGTCCGGTCGCTGCAGGTTGGGGGTGGCGCTGGCCCAGATCGAGAAGCCGAGCCAGTAAGCGACCAGGGCGGTGGCGAGCACGGCGCCGAGCCGGCGCGCGTTCGCGCTCGTCAGCCCGATCGCGACGACGAGCAGCAGCGGCAGCAGGGCGGGCAGCAGGTTGCGGGCGAGGAAGTAGTCCTTGCTGGTCGAGGCGACCGCCAGCACCAGCGGCACCAGGATCCCCAGCCCGGCGACGCCCAGCGGCACCGCCGCGGCCCGTCGCTCCTCGCGGGTGCCGCGCCAGGCCAGCAGCCCGAAGGAGGCGAAGACCAGGGCCAGCGGCAGGAAGGCGAATTCGGGCCGCTCTGGCTGGCCGATGATGTCGCCGGTCTCGCCGCTGGCGAAGGTCGCCGCGGTTTCCCAGACCCGGTGGCCGAGGCTGAACTTGCCGATCCACTCGGCGTGCCCGTAGGACATCTGGTGGAGGACGAGCGGCAGCAGCAGGAGCGCAGCGAGGCCGACGATCCAGAGGCCCCGCAGCGTTTCGCGGTGGCGCCGGCGCAGCAGCAGGGCGACCTCGGCGACGAGCGGGAAGACGGCGAAGTAATGGGTCGCCAGCGCCAGCGCCGAGAAGACCCCCCAGAGCGTGAGGGCGCCTTTGTCCTGGGGCCGGCGCAGGGCGCGGACGCAGTAGAGCAGCGAGAGGCCGCAGAAGAGCGCCAGCATCGAGTAGGCGCGCGCCTCCTGCGAGTACCAGAGCAGCATCGGGTTGACCGCGACCAGCGCCGCGGCGAGCAGGCCGGTGCGGCGGCCGCGCAGCTCGCGGCCGATCAGGTAGGCGACGGGGATCAGCAGCACCCCGCACAGCGCCGAGAGCGAGCGCAGCCCGTAGGCGCCGGTGCCCGTCAGCTGCGTCCAGACCCAGGCGAGCGCGTAGTAGAGGGGCGGCGCCGACTCGCTGGAGCCGACCGCTTCCATCGCCTGCACGAACGTCCCGGGCAGGACCCGGCTGGCGGTGACGACCTCGTCGTGGTGGTAGCTCTGGACGCCGAGGGTGGCGAAGCGCAGGGCGGCGCCGAGGGCGGTCAGCCCGGCGGCGATCCAGAAGGCCCGCGAGCGCGCCCGCACAGCCTCGCGCAGCGACTGCGTCGCCGATCCCACCGCACCGCGCCGGAGGCTCGCCGCCTCCATTCAGCAGTCCTCCGTCATTCGATCAAGAGAGGGCGACGTCGATCGCCGCGGATACCTCGTCGACATAGACGAACTCGAGGTTGCCTAGCTCGTGCTCGGGGATCTCGCTCACGTCTCCTTCGTTGCGCGCGGGCAGGATCACTTTCTTGATCCCGGCCCGCTGCGCCGCCAGGGACTTCTCCTTGACGCCGCCGATCGGCAGCACCTGCCCGGTCAGCGTCACCTCGCCGGTCATCGCCACATCGTTGCGAACGGGTCGGCCGCTGACCAGCGAGGAGAGGGCGACGGTCATCGCCACCCCGGCCGAAGGGCCGTCCTTGGGGACGGCGCCGGCGGGCACGTGGATGTGGATGTCGTGCTCGGCGAACCAGGCCTCGCCGAGACCCGGCGCGACCTCGGCCCAGTGACCACGGACCCAGGAGAGCGCCGCCTGCGCCGACTCCTTCATCACGTCGCCGAGCTGGCCGGTGATCGTCAGCTTGCCCGAGCCCGGCATCGCGGTCGCCTCGATGAAGAGGACGTCGCCGCCGGTCGGGGTCCAGGCGAGGCCGGTGGCGACGCCGGGGACTTTGGTCCGCCGCCGCTGCTCGGCGAAGACGCGCCGGCGCCCCAGCAGCTCGCGCGCTTTCTTGGCCGAGACGCGCACCTTCCCCTTCGCCTTGCCCTCGGCGACGTTGCGCGCGACTTTGCGGCAGATGGCGCCGATCTGGCGCTCGAGGCTGCGAACGCCGGCCTCGCGCGTGTACTCCTCGACGATCGCCGTCAGCGCCGCGTCGGCGAACTCGATCTGCGACGGCTTCAGCCCGTTGGCCTCGATCTGGCGGCGGACGAGGTAGCGGCGGGCGATCTGGCGCTTCTCCTCCAGCGTGTAGCCAGCGAGCTCGATCGTCTCCATGCGGTCGAGCAGCGGCCCCGGGATCGTGTCGAGGACGTTGGCGGTGGCGATGAAGACGACGTCGGAGAGGTCGAACTCGAGGTCCAGATAATGGTCGCGGAAGGTGTCGTTCTGCGCCGGGTCGAGCACCTCGAGCATCGCCGAGGCGGGGTCGCCGCGGAAGTCGGCGCCCATCTTGTCGATCTCGTCGATCATGAAGACGGGATTGCGGGAGCCGGCGTCGCGCAGCGCCCGGACGATCACCCCCGGCATCGCGCCGATGTAGGTGCGGCGGTGGCCGCGGATCTCCGCCTCGTCGCGGACGCCACCGACCGAGATGCGCTCGAACTCGCGCCCCAGCGCCTTTGCGATCGAGCGGCCGAGGCTGGTCTTGCCGACGCCCGGCGGCCCGACGAAGCAGAGGATCGGCCCCGGCGAGGACGGGTTCAGCTTGCGCACCGCCAGGTACTCGAGGATCCGCTCCTTGATCGCTTCGAGGTCGTAGTGGTCGGCGTCGAGGACCTCGCGGGCGTGGCCCAGGTCGAGGTCGTCCTCGGTCTCCTTTGACCATGGGAGCTCGACCAGCCACTCCAGGTAGGTGCGGATGACGCCGTGCTCGGCGGCGGCGGGCGGCAGCTTCTCCAGCCGCGCGAGCTCGCGCTCGGCGGCTTTGAGGGCGTGCTCGGGCAACTCGGCCGCCTCGATCCGCTCGCGCAGTTCGCTGACTTCGGCCTGCTGCTCGTCCCCTTCCCCCAGCTCCTCCTGGATCGCTTTCAGCTGCTGGCGGAGGAAGAACTCGCGCTGGCCCTTGTCGATCTCCGACTCCACCTGCGACTGGATCTGGGTGCCGAGCTGGACCACCTCGAGCTCGCGGGCGAGGATCCGCGAGAGGTGGCGCAGCCGCTTGGCGACGTCGGCCTCTTCGAGCAGCTTCTGCTTCTCCTCGGTGCCGATCCGCAGCGCCCCGGCGATCAGGTGGCTCAGCGTCGAGGGGTCCTCGATGTTGGCGACCGCCATCTGCAGCTCCTCCGGCAGGTAGGGGATCTGCTCGACGATTTCCGAGAAGGTGCGCTGGACGTTGCGGTTGAGCGCCTCCAGCTCGGGGCCCTCCTCGATCACGTCCGGCAGCTCGCCGATCCGGGCGACCATGTAGGGGCGCTCGGCGAGGAAGGTGCCGATCTTCACCCGCTGCATCCCTTGGACGAGGATGCGGAGGCTGCCGTCGGGGATCTTGACCATGCGGGAGACGGCGCCGACGACGCCGACGCCGTAGAGGTCCTCGGGCCCGGGCTCCTCCTTCTCGGGATCGCGGGAGGTGACCATCGCCAGCATCCGGTTGGTGCCGAGGACGTCGTCGATCAGCTGGATCGAGCGCTCCTGCACGACCGCCAGCGGCGCCAGCGTTTCCGGGAAGGTGACGGTGTCGCGGAGGGGCAGGATCGGCAGCGCCTCCGGCAGCGGCGCGCCGGCGCGGATCGCCTCTTCGGCCTCGAAGGGGGCGTCGACCACTTCTAAGACGGGTGCGCCCTCCATCACTTGCGGCCTATCGGGACCCGTCGCGTGGTCTCGCCGGGATCGCGCAGCGGCAGCTCGATCCGCAGCACCCCGTCTTCGTAGGTGGCGCTGGCGCGCTCGGCGTCGACCTCGACCTGCAGCTCGACGACCCGGCGGAAGGGGCCGGAGGGGATCTCGATCTGCTGGTAGACGCGCCCCTCGGTCTCCTGCAGGTGGCGTTCGCCGACGATCGCCAGGTGGCGGCCGCTGACCTCGATCCCGACCTCGCTCAGCTCCACCCCGGCGAGGTCGACCTTGACGATCGCCCGCTGCGGATCGCCGCAGTAGTAGACGTCGACGTTGGGGGAGAACCCGCGCGAGCGCCGGGCCACGTACCTGGTGCGGCTCCACTCTGCGTAGACGTCACGTTGCGGCATCGCGCCAAAACCTTAGTGCGCTTGCGGCCGGCGGGTCCTGTCTCCGATCGGGGGCTCTCCCTACCGGGAGAGTCCTCCCGATCGTCGCCACCCGCCGGAGGAGCGCCTCAGGCGGGACGCGAGGCCCAGCGCGGAGCTCGCATCAGCAGGACTGGTTGACGTGGAGGGACTAGGCCCTCGGGGCGGTTGGGGCGGAAGGTGGTGCAGGCCTCGTTCAGCTCGAGGGCGCAGAGGAGGTTCTTGCGGAAATAGCAGTCCTCGCAGGTGGGCGGCTTGGGCTTGCGCGGCACGGCGGGCATGTTTGCACCGTCGCCGGGTAGGCGCGAGGGCCTATTCCGCAAATCGCCACGTCTTTGAAACGCCTTCGTCACAGCTTCCCCGCGCTTTGCGGGAGCACCGGCTGCCGGCTGTAAGATTCCTGCCGATGGAGGGTCATTCCCGCACGGAGAAGCTCTCGGCTTCTCCACCACTTTTCAAAAGCGAATTCCTCAACTTCTTCTCCCGCGTCCACCCGGCGATCCCGGCGCTCGTCTTCGTCCCCGTGGTGGTGGCGATGGAGTGGATCGGGGCCGATCGCGGCTACGCGGTCTGGCAACTGGCGCTGCTGACGATCGCCGGCGTCGGCGTCTGGACGCTGACCGAGTACTGGCTGCACCGGCTCGTCTTCCACTGGGAGCCCGACAACGCCTTCGGCCGCCGCATGCACTTCATCATCCACGGCATCCACCACGACCATCCCAACGACAAGATGCGACTGGTGATGCCGCCCTCGGTCTCGATCCCGCTGGCGGCGCTCTTCTTCTTCGCCTTCTGGGCGATCCTCGGCGACGCCGCCTTCCCGGTCTTCGCCGGCTTCATCGGCGGCTACCTCGCCTATGACTACACCCACTACTACGTCCACCACTTCGTCCCCAAGACGGACTTCGGCAAGCGGCTGCGCGAACACCACATGCGCCACCACTTCCAGGACCACAGCTACGGCTACGGCGTCTCCTCCCCCCTCTGGGACCACGTCTTCCGCACGTATCCCAAGAAGCGCAGCAAGTACCGCAGCTGAGTCGGCCGAGGGAGCGGGGACCCCTCCGCCAGAGACCGTACGTCCCTGACGGGACCAAAGTCTGCATCAGCTTGACCCAAAGCCTCTGTCGGAGGGGTCCCCGCTCCCTCTCCAACACGCGCCTTTAGGACAGATGGCCGTACTTCGAATCGCGTGGTTCCTTTCGGACGCATACCGACCGAAAGGAACCACGGAATGAGGAGGAGCGGCTTCAGCGATTTGCGTGGTTCCAAAGGCACGGCATGGGTGCCTTTGGAACCACGGAACGAGAAGGGAGCAGGGATCGGCCAGTTCCGTGGTTCCGTTGTCCGGCTATACACGACAAAGGAACCACGGAACTGGGAGCGGCTTCGTCAGCTGGCGTCAGACGGAGCTCTGTGGCTGGAGGGGTGGGTGTCACTCGAGCCGACGGATACTCAAAAAGCCGAGCTAATCAGCTCGGCTTTTGTCGGAGCGAGTGACACCCACCCCTCTCTACCGGCAGACCTAAGTCCCGCGCCTTGTCACAACCCGCCATGCTGTCTCGTCTAGGAGGCATGAACGCTCCAAAGAAAGCCATAGTCGTAGGCGGTGGGCCGGCAGGGCTGGTCGCCGCCGCCCGGCTGGCGGAAGGCGGCGCCGCGACGACGCTGCTCGAGGCCAGCTCCAAGCTCGGTGGCCGCGCCGCCTCCGAGCGCCAGGACGGGTTCGTCCTCAACCAGGGACCGCACGCCCTCTACGCGGGCGGGCCGGCGATGCGCGAGCTGCGCGCGATGGGGGTCGAGCTGTCGTGGTGGAACCCCGCCTCGGTCAACTCGGTGCTCGTGCGCGGCGGAAAGCCCCGCCGCACCCCAGGTGCCTCCCTCGCCCTGACGCGCTGGGTGGTCGGCGTCGCCCGCTCCCGGCCCGAGGAGCTCGGCGGGGTCTCGGTCAACGAGTGGCTGCGGCAGACCTGTCCCGAGAGCGCCCGGGCCGGCGCCGGGGCGCTGGTGCGGGTGGCGACGTTCGTCGCCGACCACGACGCCTTCAGCGCCGATGCGGCCGCGATGCAGATCAAGCTCGCCCTCTTCCCCAGCGTCCGCTACCTGCGCGGCGGCTGGCAGTCGCTGGTCGACGCGCTCGCCAGGAAGGCCGAAGCGGAGGGAGCGAGGCTGCGGACCCGCGCCGCGGTACGGCTGCTGCAGCGCGAGGGCGGCGGCTGGACGGTGGCGCTCGACGAGGAGACGTTGCACGCCGACGTCCTCGTTCTCGCCGCCGGCGAGCCCGGCGACGCCGCCAAGCTCTTGGGCGACCAGGCCCCGCAGGCGCCCGGACCGCCGGCCGAGATCAGCGTGCTCGACATCGGCTTGAAGAGCCTGCCGAAGCGGACCCGGCGCTTCGCCCTCGGCGTCGACGAGCCGACCTACCTCTCCCGGCACTCTCCCCCTCGCCACCCCGACGGCGTCCTGCTCAGCCTCGCCAGCTACGCGCGCCAGCCGCGCGCCGCGCTCGAGACGCTGGCCGACACCGTGCAACCGGGCTGGCGCGAGCGGGCGACGATGCAGCGCTTCCTCCCCCGCATGGCCGCCGTCTCGGCGATCTCGACCCCCGCCGGTGGCGGTCTCGCCGGGCGGCCGCAGGTCGACCGTGGCGACGGCCTCTACCTCGCCGGCGACTGGGTCGGGCCGGAAGGCTGGCTGGTCGACGCCGCGATCTCCAGTGGCGCCGCAGCGGCGACCGCGGCCCTGCGGCACCAAGTGCCGGCGCTGGCATGAACGGCGACGCCTTCGCCGCCTGCCGGCCGCGGCTGCTGGGGATCGCCTACGGGCTGCTCGGCGAGCTGACCGAGGCCGAGGACGTCGTCCAGGACGCCTGGCTGCGCTGGGACCGGGCCGACCACGACGCGATCCGCAACGCCGAGCCCTTCCTCGTCACGGTCACCACCCGGCTCGCGCTCGACCGCCTGCGCTCGGCCCGCGCCCGGCGCGAGGTCTACGTCGGTCCCTGGCTGCCCGAGCCGCTCGTCACCGATCCCGAGACGCCGGAGACGAAGGCGATCGAGGCCGAGCAGCTGAACCTGGCCCTGCTCGGCGCGCTGGAGCGGCTGAACCCGGTCGAGCGCGCGGTCCTCGTCCTCCGCGACGTCTTCGACCTCGAGTACGCCGAGATCGCCGACGTGCTGGAGAAGACGCCGGCCAACGTCCGCCAGATCGCCAAGCGCGCCCGCGAGCACGCCGGCGACCCGAGCCGCAGCCGCAACGTCAGCGAGGAGGAGCGCGAGAGGCTCGCCACCGCCTTCCTCACCGCCGCGATCGCGGGCGACGTCGAGCAGATCCGCAGCCTGCTCGCAGCCGACGCGATCATGTACACGGACGGCGGCGGGGTCGTCACCGCGGCGCGCAAGCCGATCTACGGCGCCGACAAGATTGCCCGCTTCCTGGTCGGCATCCAGCGCAAGGCCGCCTACCCGACCGACCCTGTCTTCACCCAGGTGCGCGTCAACGGCGACCCGGGCGTGCGCGTGGACAGCGCCTCCGAGGGCTTCATCAACATCGCGGCGATCGAAGTGGCTGACGGCGCGGTGCAGTCACTCCGCTTCTTCTCCAACCCGGAGCGCTTCCCGGTCGAGCTCCCGCAACGCCGCTAAACCGCGACGCCGGCCCGCAGGGCGATCTCCAGCTCGAAGCGCGCGTCGGGGTCGTCGAGCTCGTCCCCGAGCAGTTCGCGCAGGCGGGCGATGCGGTAGCGGGCGGTCTGCGGGTGGACGTGCAGCTCCGCGGCCATGGCGACGGCGTTGCCGTGGTGGCGGACGTAGGCGAGGGCGGTCTCCCGCATCCGCTCGCGCGCCCGCTCGGTCAGGTCGCGCAAGGGCGCCAGGCGCCGCTCGGCGATCAGCGAGACCAGCAGGGGGCTGCCGGCGAGGAGGAGGTCGGTGAGGTGGTCCTCGGCCGCGAGCAGCCCGCCGCCCTCGACGGTCCCCGCCGTCGAGGCGACGAGCATCGCCTTGGCCAGCTGCCACGACTTCGCCGCTTCCCCGGGCTCGGTCGCCGGACCGAGCGCGACGGTGGCCCTCGACGCCGCGCGCCGCAGCTGCTCGATCCTGCCCGGGCCTTCGGGATCGGGAAGGACCACGCAGCCGGCGCCTTCGAGCGCGGTGACGAGGGCGTCAGCCGGCAACCCCCCCGCGAGGGCGGCGAGGTCGCGGTCGGCGCAAGCCGCGACGGCGACCCGGCCCGGCAGCCGCCAGGCCGCCGATTGCGCTGCGGCGGCGAGGTCGGCGGTGGCGGTCGGCGGCGTTCGCAGGAGCAGGGCGACCAGCTCTCCCCGCCGCTGCCGGCGCAGGTCCTCGGCCGCGGCCTGGGCTTCCGCATAGCCCTCGACCGAGTCGGCCGAGAGCTCGTCGATGTAGGCGAAGATCGCGTCGGCGAGGAGCGTCAGCGGCTCCGGCTCGAGCTTGGCCCGCTGCCCCGCTTCGGCGGCGCGCCGCCAGGCCACGCGGGCGCCGATCCGGTAGGCGGCCTGCAGCGAGTCGAGCGTCCTCCCCACCCGCTGCTCCCCGCGCCCCAGCTCCACATACACCTCCCGGCCCTGCTCCCTGCCCGCATCGGGGTCGCGGATCAGGGCGACGAACTGGAGCAACGCCTCGTTGACGCCGGTGCGGATCCCGCGCCCGAAGCGCCCCTCCAGCGGCCGCGCGTACTCGGGCACGTCGCGGGCGATCGTCTCGAGGATCTCCTCGGTGATCGCCGGCAACTCGGGCTCGATCAGGTCGGCGACCCGTACGGGAAGGTCGCGCCAAGGCTCCGCATCGATGGTTTTTGGCATCTGGATTACAAGATTAGCCCGAAACTGGCGCGATAATGGCGCAAGACTGAGATATATGCGCACGTAAGCTGCAAAACGTGGGTGAGATGAGCCGCACCGAGAAGGCCGTCAACCTCGGCGCCGTGGTCATTCCCTTCCTGGCGACGCTGGTGGCGATCGTCCTCCTCTGGAACAGCTGGGTCAGCGCGGCCGACCTGGCGATCGCCGCGGCGATGTACCTGCTGACCGCGATCGGGATCACGATCGGCTACCACCGCCTACTCACCCACCGCTCCTTCCAGACGTCCAAGCCGCTGGAATACACATTCGCGATCCTCGGCTCGATGGCTGTGCAGGGGCCGGTGATCGCCTGGGTGGCCGACCATCGCAAGCACCATGCCCACACCGACGAAGAGGGCGACCCGCACAGTCCCCACGTCAGCCCCGACGGTGGCGTCAAGGGAGTGCTCTCCGGCCTCTGGCACGCGCACAGCGGTTGGTTGATGTCCTCGCAGGGCCGAGCAGACTGGAAGCGTTACGCCCGCGACCTCTACGAAGACCGGGGCATGAGGACTATCAGCCGTCAGTTCCCACTACTCGTCTTCGCCACGCTCGCGATCCCCGCCCTCGCCGGCTATCTCGTCAGCGGCACCCTTACCGGGGCACTAACCGGCCTGCTGTGGGGTGGACTGGTCCGCATCTTCTTCGTCCATCACGTCACCTGGAGCGTCAACTCGGTCTGCCATTTCCTCGGCCGCCGGCGCTTCGACACCGACGATCGCTCCACCAACGTCTTCTGGCTGGCGCTGCCGTCGCTCGGCGAGTCCTGGCACCACAACCACCATGCCTTCCCGCGCTCAGCCGTACATGGATTGAAACCATGGGAGCCCGACCCTTCGGGACTGATCATCGCCGGGATGGAGAAGCTGGGGTTGGCAAGGAACGTGGTCCGCATCTCGCCTGAGAGGCAGGCCGAGCGCTCGCTTTAGGGACTTTTGGTTGATTTCTCGCAGGCGAGTGTCACAGTATGTGTCACTCTGTGGCAGACTCCCCTTAAGGGAAATTACTCTTTGGATGGAAAGGAACTAGATGTCCCCCTCCCACAATGTCCTCGATGAGGCCAAGCAGCTTGTCGAAAGCCGCCTCCGCGACCTCGACGAGGAGCGCAAGCGACTCGAGCGAGCCCTCGCCGAGCTCGGCGGCAGCGCCGTCAAAACCGTTACCCGCCGCGGTCCCGGTCGCCCCAAAGGCAGCACCAATCGCGCTACGCCCGCCGCGGGCCGCGCCACCGGTCCTCGCCGCCGCCGCAAACGGCGCGGTGGCACCCGTGCCGATCAGGCGGTGAAACTGATCGAGGGCCAGCCCGGCATCAGCGCCTCCGACGTCGCCAAGGCGATGAAAATCAAGCCGAATTACCTGTACCGCGTGCTCGGCGACCTCGAGAAAGAGGGCCGCGTCAAAAAGGACGGCCGCCAGTATTACCCAGCCGGTGGCTGATCGGTACTAACTGTTACTTCAAAAAGAGGCCGGTGCAATACCGGCCTCTTTTTTGTTGTACTCAGTAGTTTCTTAAACCAACCCGAGCTGACTGACGGCGTCGCGCTCCTCCTGCAGCTCCATCACGCTGCGATCGATGCGTCCCCGCGAGAACTCAGGCACCTCGAGGCCCTGGACGACACTCCACTCCCCGCCGCTGCAGGTGCAGGGAAGGCCGCAGACGATGCCCTCGCCGATCCCGTAGGAACCGTCGGCCGGGACCGCCATCGAGACCCAGTCTCCCTCCGGCGTTCCCAGCACCCAATCGTGGACGTGGTCGATCGCCGCATTCGCCGCCGAAGCCGCGCTGGAGGCGCCGCGCGCGTCGATGATCTCGGCGCCGCGTTTCGCCACCCGCGGGATGAACTCGTCGGCGATCCATGCCTCGTCGTCGACCGCATCCCAGGCGCTGCCGCCCTCGACCTTGGCGTTGACCAGGTCGGGGTACTGCGTGGTCGAGTGATTGCCCCAGCTGGTCATGTTGGTGACGGCTGAGACCGGCTTGCCGAGCTTGTTGGCGAGCTGGGAGATCGCCCGGTTGTGGTCGAGGCGCATCATCGCGGTGAAGCGCTCGCGGGGAACGTCGGGTGCGTTCGACATCGCGATCAGGCAGTTGGTGTTGGCGGGGTTGCCGACCACCAGCACCTTGACGTCATCGGCGGCACCGGCGTTGATCGCTTCGCCCTGCGGCTTGAAGATGCCGCCGTTGGCCTCGAGCAGGTCGGAGCGCTCCATGCCCGGGCCGCGCGGGCGGGCGCCGACCAGCATGCCGATGTTGCAGCCGTCGAAGGCCTGCTTGGGATCGTCGGTGATGTCGATTCGGCTCAGCAGGGGGAAGGCGCAGTCGTCGAGCTCCATCGCGGTGCCCTCGGCGGCCTTGACCGCCTGGGGGATCTCCAGCAGGCTCAGCTTCACCGGGACGTCCGGCCCCAGCAGCTGGCCCGACGCGATGCGGAACAGCAGCGCGTAGCCGATCTGTCCGGCAGCGCCGGTGACGGTCACCTTGACGGGCGTGGCCATGGCCTTTCCCCTCACTCACAAGCTGGTTCGCTGACTTTCGGATGCTATCTGGTCGTCATTCGCAGGGTTCCATCGCGGGCACCTTCAGCTCCGGCTTGAACTCCACGTTGCCGAAATGCTTGGCGAACAGCTGCTCGATCACGCCCTTCCGATAGAGGTCGGCGACCACGCCGGAGATCGCCTTGCAGGTCCGCGCGTCGCCGCGGCGCAGCCC
>DASULS010000021.1:0-4337 GCA_036278095.1 Solirubrobacterales bacterium
TTCGGCGGCAAGAAACGAGGGCTCCTCGTCAACTCCAAGCCGCTCTGCAAGACCAGCCGCCGGATCAAGCTCTCCTTCACCGGCCAGAACGGGATCGTCAACCGCTCCGAACCGAAGCTGGTGGCGAGGTGCGGGGGGAAGTAGGTCGCTCCCCCGCTACCCGGCAAGCGGGGTGGCCTTGACGAGGCCGAGAGGGTGGCGCACGCGGAAGCCGTTGGTGGGGCGCATCTGTTCGCTCCATCCGGGGCCGGTGCGGTCGCCGTCGGTGGTGTAGGAGGTGTCCCAGCGCAGGCCGGCGATCACCGCGAAGACGTGTTCGTGGTTGGCGTAGATCCGCACCCAGCTGCCCGCGCCGCCGCCGCCCCAGCGCATGAAGCCGGTCGAGTCGAGGGGCGATTCGAGCAGGCCGGCGGCGTGCATCACGTAGCTGACCGAGCCCGAGCAGTCGTAGCCGCGCGAGTTCCAGTGGCGGTGACCGCCGCCCCAGACGTAGGGCCGGTGGCGAATCCGGTTCGCCGCCTCGACCATCGCCTTAACCGCGGGTGGGGCGGAGGGCGGCGCCACCGCCCGCCCGTCCGGCAGCAGCCGCGCCTGGGGCACGGCGGCGCCGGCTGGCGCCGCGCCTGCGAGAGCGCCGCAAACCAGCAACGTGATCAGACAGACGAGGTGCTTCCCTGGCTTCCGCACGAAGGGGCTGTATCGACAGGCGGCTGTCGCAGCTTTAGCCGAGCTCCGGCACCGCGTCGGCGGCGACCAGCGCCCCCATCAAGACCCCGAGCAGGAGGTCGCGCAGCTCTCCGCGCTCGACGTCGCGGTGCTCGATCCAGTTGAGACAGGCACCGTCCATGAACCAGAGCCAGCCGCTGACCGCGATCCGTGCCTTCGCCGGCGGCTCGCCGGAATAGAGGCCCTCGAGAATCCGCTCCGCCGTCTGCCGCCGCACCTGGTCGATCAGCTCGCGGATCTCAGGGGCGGTGGCGCTGTGCATGAGGTTGCGGTAGGCGACCGCGTTCTCCTCGACCAGGCCGAGGAAGGCCTCGAGGCTGGCTTGCAGCTGCTCCACCGGCGGCAGGTCGGGGTCCGGTTCGGTTCGTTCCCGCAGCTGCTCAGCCCAGGTGCTGAGCGTCGCCTCGAAGAAGGCCTGCTTGCTCGGAAAGTAGTGATAGAGCAGGGCTTTCGAGATCCCCGCTTCGGAGGCGATCTTGTTCATCGAGAGCTGGTCGTAGGGGTGGCTGGTGAACAGCTCGGCGCCCCGTTCCAGCAGCTGCTGACGGCGCTCGTCGACGTCCATGCGTCGGTAAGCCGGCTCACTCATGACACGAAGTCTACTGCCTTTGTTGACCAACGGTTGATAAGCCTGCTACGGTTATCGACCGTTGGTCAACAAGCAACCGATTGGAGACGACTGATGAACGAAGAAAGACAGGACTACTGGGAGGACGAGGGGCGGGAGCAGGACTACATGCCGCCGGCTTTTCGCCCTCCCACCGAACAGCCCCGACAGCAGCAGGCGCCGCCGCCGCTCTGGGACCCGATTTCGCGGATCGAGTTCGAGCGCGTCTTCGGCGGCCGTGTGCTCGCCTGGATCGGCGGCCTCGCGACCCTGCTCGGCGTCATCTTCCTGATGCGCAGCGCCGTGGACAGCAGCTGGTTCACGGAGGAGGTCCGCGTTTTGCTGGCCGCGTTCGGCTCTCTGCTGCTGCTCGGCCTCGGCGTTTGGCTGCACGAACGCAAGGGCCGTCTCGAGGTGGCTCGCATCGCGGTCGCCATCGCGATCCCAGGGCTCTATGCCACCACTGTCGTCGCCAGTCAAACCTACGACTTGATCTCACCGGTCCTCGGACTCGAGGCGGCGGCGCTGATCGGCGTCCTCGGGGTCTTCATCGCGGTGCGCTGGTCATCGATGCTCGTCGGCAGCGTCGGGATGCTGGGGGCGCTGGCGGCGCCGATGCTCGTCGGCACGGCGACCGACGGCGGCTCCATTGCCTTCGTCGCCTTGGCACTTGCCGCCAGCGTCGGTGTCCTGCTCTGGCAGCGCTGGAACTGGCTGGCGCTCGGCGCCTTCGCCGTTTCGGCGCCGCAGCTGATCGCCTGGATCTCTCACAACGGATTCATCGTCTTCGAGGGGGAAAGGAACCCAAGCGAGCCGACGCTGCTCGTCCTCGCGGTTTTGGCCGGGTTCTGGGTCTTGTATGCCGCCGCGGCCTTCGGCTACGAGCTGCGGAGCCGGGGTGAGGAGAGGCTTCCGGCGTCTTCCTGGTTGTTGCTTCTCTGCAGCAGCATCTTCGTGGTCGGCGCTGGCTGCGTCGTCATCGGTGGAGATTCGGAGCGCGCCCTGGATGCCTGGATCTTCGGCTTCGCCGCCGCCCATCTCCTGCTCGGCGCCGCTGCGATCCGCTTCGGCGTCCACCGCGAAATCGGCTCGCTCCTGATCGGAGGCGGAATCGGGCTCGGCAGCTTCGGGCTGGCCAACGCTTTCGACGGGCCCACTCTGGTAGCCGTCTGGTCGGCGATGGCCGCGGCGCTCGCCTACATGGCGACGCGGGTGGACCGCGCCCCCGCGCCGGCGCTCTCGGATGCGCAGCGCCTGCTGCTCGGAGCGTTCGGTTTCCTCGGCCTCGCGCTTCTGCACATGCTGGCTGTCGAGGCGCCGCCGACCGCGATCGCCGAAGGCGTCGCGGACCTCGGCAGCTCCCTGGTCGCGATCGCCTGCTGCGCGGGCGCCGCGCTCGCCTGCTGGTACTGGGGCCGCGAGGTCGAGCCGACGGCTGGGACGGTGGCGGGCTACGTCGGCGCCACCGGGTTCGTCTACCTCGGCTCGGTCGCGATCATCGACGTGATCGGCGACACCGCCGGCGGCGAAGCCCGCCAGATCGGCCAGTCCTGGCTCTCGGCGTTCTGGACCGCAACGGGTCTGGGCGCGGTCATCTGGGGCATGGTGCGGCACTCGCCGAAAGCCCGCCTCGGTGGCCTCGCCCTGCTGGCGGTCGCGATCGTCAAGGTCTGGACCTACGACCTCTCCGAACTCGAACAGCTCGCCCGGGCACTCTCCTTCGTCGCCCTGGGTCTGCTGCTGCTGGCCGGCGCCTTCGCCTACCAGCGGTTCAAGCCGGAGGAGGAAGGCGAAAGCCGCGACGAGGTTGAGACTGGGGTCGGAGGCTGAGATCGGGGTCGAGGAGCGGGAGCCGCAGGCATCTGTATAGCCTGCGGTTCCCGCGGCCTCGGCCGCATGTTCAAGCCGAAAATCGGAGGAACCCTCAGCAATGTTCGTCTCGAAGGCCGCCGTCGTCGGCGGCGGCACCATGGGGGGCGAGATCGCGCAGGCGATCGCCGCCGCCGACATCCCCGTCGTCGTCAAGGACATCGACCAGAAGTTCGTCGACGCAGCCGTCGAGAAAGCCCGCGGCGTCACCGAGGGCCAGCTCTCCCGCCTCGTCAAGAAGGAGAAGCTGACCCAGGAGCAGGCGGACGCCCGCCTCGCCGAGGTGATGGGGAATGTCATCGGCACGACCAGCTACGAGGAGTTCGGCGACGTCGACTTCGTGATCGAGGCGGTGCCGGAGAAGATGGAGATCAAGCAGGCCGTCTTCCGCGAGCTCGACGCCGCCACCCCGGGCCACGCGATCCTCTCCTCCAACACGTCCTCGCTCTCGATCACCGAGATCGGCGAGGCGACGCTGCGCCCCGACAAGGTCGTCGGCTTCCACTTCTTCTATCCGGCCTCGATCATGCCGCTGGTCGAGGTGATCGCCGGCGAGGACACCTCGATGGAGACGGCGACCGCCGCCTACAACTTCGCCCAGGCGATCAAGAAGCAGCCGATCGTCTGCGGCGAGGTCCCCGGCTTCGTCGTCAACCGGATCCTGATGGCGACGATGGGGGAGATCTGGCGCGCCCAAGAGGAGCAGGGGCTGTCGCTGAAGGCGATCGACGAGGCGATTGCCGGCGCCCAGCTGGCGCCGATGGGCCCGTTCTTCCTCACCGACCTGCTCGGGCTCGACACCGTCCTCCACGTCGCCGAGCACCTCAACGACTCCTACGGCGAGCACTTCTACGTCCACAAGGGCCTGCAGGGGCTGGTCGGCGAAGGCAAGCTCGGCGCCAAGACGGGCGGCGAGGGCTTCTTCAAGGACGGCGAGCAGAACGTCCCCGGCGACGCCGCCCCCGACGGCGACGAGCTGGTGGCGATGTTCTCGAGCCGCGCCCTGATCGAGGCCTGCCTGCTGGTCGAGGAGGGGATCTGCTCGGTCCGCGACATCGACCTCGGGATGATGGCCGGGGCCGGGCTCGACCCGCGCAAAGGCCTGCTGCCGCCGTTCTGGAAAGCCGACGTCACC
>DASULS010000022.1:0-20899 GCA_036278095.1 Solirubrobacterales bacterium
GCGGCCGCTGCGAGGTCTGCAAGGGCGACGGCCAGATCAAGATCGAGATGCACTTCCTGCCCGACGTCTACGTCCCCTGCGAGCAGTGCCACGGCAAGCGCTACAACCGCGAGACGCTCGAGGTCCGCTTCAAAGGCAAGAGCATCGCCGACGTGCTGGAGATGTCGGTCACCGATGCGGTCGAGTTCTTCGAGAACGTGCCGAAGATCGCCCGCCGCCTCCGTACCCTGAACGACGTCGGTCTCGGCTACATCCGCCTCGGCCAGCCGGCGACGACCCTCTCCGGCGGCGAGGCCCAGCGGGTCAAGCTCGCCACCGAGCTCTCCAAAGTCGCCACCGGCGACACCCTCTACATCCTCGACGAGCCCACCACCGGCCTCCACTTCGCCGACGTGCAGCGGCTGCTCGACGTGCTCGGCCGCCTCGTCGACGCCGGCAACGCGGTGGTCGTGATCGAGCACAACCTCGACGTGATCAAGACCGCCGATTGGCTGGTCGACCTCGGGCCCGAGGGCGGCGAAGCCGGGGGAGAAGTGGTCGCCACCGGCACCCCGGAGGAGGTCGCCGCGGTCGCGGGCTCATACACCGGCCGTTTCCTCGCCGAGCTGGTCGAGCCGGCGAAGCGCCCGCGCTCCGCCAAGCGCGAGCCGGTGGCCGCTTAGGCCAAGCCGTCCCGGCTCCCTCCTCCGCTCAGTACAGGCGATAGGTAAACGCCCACGGTCTGGGTGTGGGGGAATACGTTTTGTCTTCGCTACGCGCGGGTGTAGCGTGGGATGAAAGTCGCCCCGGTTGGGTAAGGGGCAGCTGTCACTAGTCGAGGAGGAGGCAAATGTCACGCTCGAGGTTGTCGCACCAACTGGCCATCGCGGTGTTCTCGGTGGTCATCGTCGGACTCGTAGGCGGTTGCGGTAGCAGCGGTAACACCACGTCTGGAGGTGGCGGTGGCGGTGGCAAGATCGCCCTCCTGCTCCCGGAGTCGAAGACCAGCCGTTACGAAGCGCATGACCGGCCCGAATTCGAAGAAAACGTCGAAAAGCTGTGCCCGGAATGCGAAATCATCTACAGCAACGCCAACCAGAGCACGAGCGAACAGCAGAGTCAGGGTGAAGCTGCGATCACCCAGGGCGCCAACGTCCTCGTCCTCGATGCGGTCGACGCCACCGCGGTCGGCTCGGTGGTCGCGAAGGCCAACGAAGAAGAAATCCCGGTGGTCAGCTACGACCGCTTGATCCTCGGCTCGCCGATCGACTACTACGTCTCCTTCGACAACGAACACGTCGGCGAATTGCAGGCCGAAGCGCTGTCGGAAAAGCTCAAAGAAGAAGGCAGCCCGAAAGGCCCGATCGTGATGATCAACGGCTCGCCGACCGACCCCAACGCGGGGCAGTTCAAGGCCGGCGCGCAGAAGATCTTCAAAAAAGAAGGCGTTGAAATCGCCAAGGAATACGACACCCCGGACTGGAGCCCCGATCAGGCCCAGAACGAGATGGAACAGGCGATCACCGCGCTCGGCAACAACGGCTTCGCCGCCGTCTACGCCGCCAACGACGGTACCGCCGGTGGCGCGATCGCCGCGATGAAGGGCGCCGGCATCGATCCGAAGACGAAGCCGATCACCGGTCAGGACGCCGAACTCGAAGCGATCCAGCGGATCCTCGTCGGCGAACAGTTCATGACCGTCTACAAGGCGACCAAGCTCGAGACCAAAGCAGCCGCCGAAATCGCGGTCGCCCTGGCCCAGGGCAAAGAAGTGCCGCCCGGCCTCGTCAACGGCAAACAGGACAACGAAGCCGAAGAAGTGCCCTCGGTCCTGCTCGAACCGGTCGCGGTCCAAAAAGAAAACATCAACGAAACCGTCGTCAAAGATGAATTCTGGCCCGTCTCCGAAATCTGCACCGGCCCCTACAAGGCGGCCTGCAAAGAAGCGGGCATCGAATAGCAATCGGGGGCGGACCGTATATTCGGTCCGCCCCTTACTTCAACCACGGGACCAGGGATGAACGGGAACGGCGCGATCCTCTCGATGAAGGGGATCAGTAAGAGCTTCGGGCCGGTGCAGGCGCTCGACGGCGTCGACTTCGAGGTCAGCGCCGGCGAAGTCGTCGCTCTCGTCGGCGACAACGGCGCCGGCAAGTCGACCCTCGTCAAGGCGATCTCGGGCATCTACTCGATCGACGGCGGCGAGTTCTTCTTCGAAGGGCGCCCGGTCACGATCAAAGGCCCCAACTCGGCGACCGAACTGGGGATCGCGACCGTCTACCAGGACCTCGCCCTCTGCGACAACCTCGACGTCGTCGCCAACCTCTTCCTCGGTCAGGAGGAGACGGTGGGCGGCCCCACCCGGGTGCTCGACGAGACGCAGATGGAGCAGCGCTCGCACGAACTGCTCGAGCAGCTCTCGGTGACGATCCCGAGCGTCCGCTCGGAGGTCGGCACGCTCTCCGGCGGCCAGCGCCAGCAGGTCGCGGTCGCCCGCTCGCTGCTCGGCGAACCCAAGGTGGTGATGCTCGACGAGCCGACCGCGGCCCTCGGGGTGCCGCAGACCAAACAGGTCCTGGCCCTGATCAAGAGGCTGCGCGAGCGCAACCTCGGGGTGATCGTGATCAGCCACAACCTCGCCAACGTCTTCGAGGTCGCCGACCGCATCTTCGTCCTGCGCCTCGGGCGCAAAGCCGGCATCTTCACCTCCGAGGAAGCGACCGAGGAGAAGGTGATCGGCGCGATCACCGGCGCCTCGGTCGACACCGCCGAACAGAAGAGGCAGCCGTGAGGGTCGGCGACCCCGACTACTCGGCACCGGGCGACGCGCCGGCGGAGCGCACTTCGGCGCGAGACCTGCTGCGCCGCTTCCTCCAGGGCGACCTCGCCTCGCTGCGGGTGATCGGGGCAATCGCCCTGATCTGGATCATCTTCCAGTCCCAGAACGACAGATTCCTCACCGCCGGGAACCTCACCAACCTCTTCCTGCAGATCACCGCGATCGGACTGATCGCGGTCGGCATCGTCCTCGTCCTGCTGATCGGCGAGATCGACCTCTCGGTCGGCGCCGTCTCCGGCTTCGCGGCGGCGGTGATGGCAGTCTTGAGCGTCAAACACGGCTGGCCCGCGGTGCCGGCGGTCATCGCGGGCATCCTCACCGGGTCGGTGATCGGGCTGGTCCAGGGGACCTTGTTCACCAAATTCACGATCCCCTCCTTCGTCGTCACCTTGGCGGGGTCGCTGGTCTGGCAGGGGGCCCTGCTCAAGGTCCTCGGCCAGACGGGGACCGTCAACCTCAGCAACTCGAGCATCGCCAACCTCGCCAACACCTTCTACGGGGAAGCGGTGGGTTGGATCTTGGCGGCAGTGGTGATTGCCATCTTCGCCGCCTCGACCCTCTACGGGCACCAGAGAAGGGCGAGGGCCGGGGTCACGACCGAGCCGGTCGCCCTGCTCTTCGTCCGCATCGGGGTGATGGCGGCGGTGACGATCGCCGCGGTCGCGATCCTCAACTCCGACCGCGGCGTGCCGTTGGCGCTGCTCATCCTCATCGCCTTCGTGATCGGGTTCCAGCTGATCACCACGCGCACCGCCTTCGGCCGCCATCTCTACGCCGTCGGCGGCAGCGCCGAGGCGGCCCGCCGCGCCGGCATCGGCGTGCTCAAGATCCGCGTCATCGCCTTCACGCTCTGCTCCTCGATGGCGGCGATCGGCGGCATCCTCGCCGCCTCGCGCCTGCTTGCCGTCAACCAGAGCTCGGGCGGCAGCAACCTGCTGCTGGAATCGATCGCCGCCCCGGTGATCGCCGGCACCAGCCTCTTCGGCGGCCGCGGCTCGGTCTGGTCGGCGCTGCTGGGCGCCACCGTGATCGGCTCGATCGCCAACGGCATGAACCTGCTGGCGCTCGAATCCTCGGTGAAACTGATGATCACCGGTGGCGTCCTGCTGGCGGCCGTGGTCGTCGACGCAGTGGCCCGCTCGCGCCGCCAGGCCGAGGGCCGCGTCTAACCAACCGCGCCCTCAGCGCGATACGAGAAGAGAGGCGCCGATCGCGCCGCCGAGGTCGCCGAGCGAGACGACGCGGACGGCGGGCGGGCGCTCGTTGACGAAGAGGTGCTTGCCCATCTCCTCGGTCAGCGGGTCCATCAGCCGCTCGCCGAAGCGGACGCCGAGGCCGCCGCCGAGGATCACCGCCTCGGGGTCGAGCAGGTTGACGGCGGAGGCGATGCCGGTGCCCAGCGCCTCGATCGCCCGCTCGATCAGGTGCTCGGCGAGCTTGTCGCCGTGGTCGAGCGCGCGCTCCCAGATGCCGCTGGTCAGCCGCGGTTTTTCGTGCTTCTCCATCAGCTTGAAGAGGTCGGTCTTTTGCCCCTCTTCGTGTTGGCGCCGCGCCTCTGCTTCCATCGCCGAGCGGCCGGCGTAGGCCTCCATGCAGCCCCGTCTGCCGCAGGGGCACTTGGCGCCGCCGCGCTTGACGACCATGTGGCCGACCTCGCCGGCGGCCCCGCGGCCGAGCCAGGGCTTGCCGTCGAGGACGAGGCCGCCGCCGACGCCGGTTCCCCAGAAGACGCCGATCAGGCTCTTGAACTCGCGGCCGGCACCGAGGTGGAACTCTGCTTCGGTAGCGACCTGGACGTCGTTGCCGACCTTTACCTCGGCCCCGAGCGCCTCCTTCAGCGCTTCGGCGAGGGGAAAGCTGCCCTCCCAGCCGGGGAGGTTGCGGGCGCCGGAGACGATCCCGGTCTTCTCGTCGGCATCGCCGGGCGAGCCGACGCCGACGCCGGTCAGGTCCGCCGTCTCGACCCCCGCTTCCTTGGCGGCTTCGCGCAGCGCCTCGGCCATCGCCTTCGCCACGTCCTCCGGCCCGCCGCTGGTCGGGGTCGGCTGCCGCGCTTCGCCGACCACCTTGCCGCCCCCGTCGACGATCGCCGTCTGGATCTTGGTGCCGCCAAGGTCGATGCCGCCGCGCAAGTCCGCCACGCGCGGCAGTCTAAAGGCCGACTCCACGCCGACGGGCCGAAAACGGCCTTATATAGGACGTTTTCGGCCCGTCGCCGGCTAGGGTGCTCCGATGGCGATGAAGGGCTGGAGGCTTTGGTGGGCGAAGCGGCGCTGGTATGAGCGCAACCACCGGCTGCTGCGGCGCTGGCGGATCGACCGGCATGCAGCGCGCGGCGGCTTCTTCGTCCGCCACCCGGTCGAGGGGGAGGTGCTGGAGGCGCTGGACGAGGGACGGCTGACGATCGGCGCGGGCACTCTGCTGGAGCCGGGCTGCTGGCTGACGCTGGCGCCGGGGGCGCGGATCGAGATCGGCGAGGGCTGCTTCCTCAACCGCAACGTGATGATCGCGGCCCAGGAGAGCGTCGTCATCGGCGACCACACGATGCTCGCCAACGGCTGCTTCGTCGGCGACGCCGAGCACCGCTACGACGACCCGACCCAGCCGATCACCTGGCAGGGCTTCACCTCGAAGGGCCCGGTGGAGATCGGCTCGAACTGCTGGTTCGGGGTCAATTGCGCCGTCACCAGCGGCGTCAGCGTCGGCGAGCGCTGCGTGATCGGCGCCCACTCGGTCGTCAACCGCGACGTCGAGAGGGGCACGATCGCCGCCGGCGCCCCCGCCCGGGAAATCCGGAAGATCGAGTTCACGCCGCCCCGGCCAAACTCAGCGAGCGCTGAAAAAGCGCCCCCATAGGGGCCAAGGTTCAGCGGACGCTGAATTTGGTCGCGGGAACTTGACGAGCTTTCCGCTGCTTTTGTCACAGAGGCGTCGTAGAAGTGCGCCTATAATTTGCAGCCGCTGGCCGTGACCCCCAGGGCATGGACCTATGAACTCGAATCTTCTCGCTGATATTCCTCGTCCCCCCGTGGCCGCCTCCGCTCTGCGCTCGAAGGCCGAGCTTCGCTCTGTCCTCGCCGACGCCCGCCGCGCCGGCCAGACGATCGGCCTGGTGCCGACGATGGGCTACCTGCACGAGGGCCACCTCTCGCTGATCCGCGCCGCCCGCGCCGAATGCGACCTGGTGGTGATGAGCCTCTTCGTCAACCCGACCCAGTTCGGCCCCGGCGAGGACCTCGACCGCTACCCGCGCGACGAGGAGAACGACCTGCGCCTCGCCGCCGAGGCGGGCGCCGACCTCGTCTTCGCCCCCGACGTCGAGGAGGTCTACCCCGACGGCGTCGGCGATTTCGCCACCCGGGTCGAGGTCACCGGCCCGCTCACCGGCGTGTTGGACGGCGACCCCGCCCGGCGCGGCCCGGAGCACTTCCGCGGCGTCACCACCGTCGTCGCCAAGCTCTTCAACATCGTCGGCCCCGACGTCGCCTACTTCGGCCAGAAGGACGCCCAGCAGGCGCTGGCGATCCGCCGCATGGTCCGCGACCTCGACTTCCCGGTGCGGATCGAGGTGCTGCCGATCGTGCGCGAGCCCGACGGGCTGGCGATGAGCTCGCGCAACGCCTACCTCGAGCCCGCCGACCGCGAGCGGGCGACGGCGCTCTCGCGCGCCCTCGCCGCCGCCGAGCGCGGCGCTCGCTCCGATTCGCTCGAGGCAGGCCTCGAGGCCGCGCGCCGCGAGCTCGCCGCGGCCGGGATCGAGCCCGAGTACCTCGAGGCCCGCGACGCGGAGACGCTGGAGCCGGTCGAGCAGATGGGCGAGCGGCCAGTCCTCGTCGCCGTCGCCGCCCACGTCGGCGCCGCGCGCCTGATCGACAACGTCTTGATTCAACCCGACACCTAGCCCGAAAGGGGAGCCAGACAGTGCAAAGGCAGATGCTGAAGTCGAAGATCCACCGGGCGACGGTGACCGACTGCGACGTCGACTACATCGGCAGCATCACGATCGACACCGAGCTGATGGCCGGGGCCGATCTGATCACCAACGAGCAGGTCCACGTCTGGGACGTCGACAACGGCTCCAGATTCGTCACCTACGTGATCGACGGCGAGCCCGGCTCGGGGACGATGCAGGTCAACGGCGCCGCCGCCCACCTGGTCGAGCCCGGCCACAAGATCATCGTCGCCTCCTTCGGCGCCTACGACGAGGCCGACCTCGAGCGCTACTCGCCGGTGGTCGTCCACGTCGACGACGACAACCGCGCGATCGCCGTCGACAGCCATCCCGAGGTGCTGCTCTCATGAGCTCCGGTGGCCGCTCCCACACCGCCCCGCAGGGCGACCGCAAGCCGGTCAGCCTGCCGCGCCTGATGGAGATGAAGGCGAACGGCGAGCCGATCGTGATGGTGACCGCCTACGACTACCCCTCGGCGACCGTGGCCGAGGCGGCCGGCGTCGACGTCGTCCTCGTCGGCGACTCCGCCGCCAACGTCGTCCTCGGCTACCCCGACACGAAGCTGGTCTCGATGGAGGAGATGGTGATCCTCGGCAAGGCCGTGCGCCGCGGCCTGGAGACGCCGCTGATGGTCGGCGACATGCCGATGGGCAGCTATGAGGCGAGCAACGAGGAAGCGATCCGCAGCGCCCAGCGTCTGGTCAAGGAGACCGGCTGCCAGGCGGTCAAGCTCGAGGCCGGCGGCGTCATCGCCGAGCGCGCCCGGGCGATCGTCCAGTCCGGCATCCCGGTGATGGGCCACGTCGGCCTCACCCCGCAGACGGCGACCGCCCTCGGCGGCTACAAGGCCCAGGGCAAGAACGCGAAGAGCGCGATCAAGCTGCTGGAGGACACGCTGGCGCTGCAGTCGGTCGGCTGCTTCGCGATCGTGATCGAGGCCGTGCCCTCGGCGATCACCGACGAGATCGCCAAACGCCTGGGGGTGCCGACGATCGGCATCGGTGCCGGCCCGGGAACCTCAGGCCAGGTGCTCGTCTTCCACGACCTGCTGGGGATCACCACCGGGCACATGGCGAAATTCGTCAAGCGCTACGCCGACGTCCACGAGACGATGGTCGAGGCGGTCAAGCGCTACGGCGCCGAGGTGCGCAGCCGCCACTTCCCCGAGCCCGACCATGTGTACAGCGTCGAGCCGGCCGAGCTGGACGAGTTCCGCAGATACCTCAGCGAAGAGAGCCTGGCCTCGGCCAAGGGCTGGGAGTGGGAGCCGCTGCCCTGAAGGCAGCGGTTGACCACCGCTTCTGAGGTTCCGCGGCAGAGCTTGGCCCTGAATCCGGGGCCGGTCAGCGGCACCGATCCCGCCCCTGGCAGGGGGATCCGCAGGTCGCCCGTCCAGGTGGGAGGGGAGCCGGCCGTGTAGGTGGCGCTGCCCCGGAACGGCCGCGGTGGCTCCACCAGGGCGGTTTCCGGCGCTTCCCCCGGTTTGCTGAGGGTGAGGAGGTGTTCGTCGATTTCGAAGAAGCTGCGCGAGACCTGAACCCGGCCCAGTCGTTCGGAGGTGCCCGCGACGACGATCCCGAAGCCGAGCGCGGATTTCGATCGCGGGACCAGGTTGAAGACGGCCAGTTCGACCTTGCGCCCTTCGCCGCGGTGCTCGGCGAACAGCAGGTCGAGCTCGATCTGTTCCCTCTTCTTCGTCTTCTTCCGGTGCCGGTGGCGGCGATGCCTCTTGCAGGTCAGCCTGAATTCGCGTTCGACGCTGACCGGACCCCGGTGGCTGGTGAAGCCCTCGAGTTCCCCTTCGCCCTCGAACCTGACGGTCCCATGGTAGGTGCCGGAGAAGGAAGCCGGACGCTTGCCCTTGCAGTTGCGGGGCGGCGGGAAGGGCGGGGGTTCGTTCCCTCCGAGGTCGATCTTCAGGTCGATGTGGCCGAGCGGGCCGAAGTCGGCGTGCACCCCGTGGGAGCTGGCCCGTCCCTCGACCCGGTAGGTCGCGACCGCGCCGCCCCTGTCGACCTGCAGCTCGACATGACGGTGGTCGGAGGCGGAGATCGCGTAGAAGGCGCCGCCATGCGCAAATAGAGGCGCGAACAGCTCGAAGCTGCCGGGGAGGACGTCGTAACCCGGCTTCGCGAGCGCGGCGGCCGGCAGCACCAGCGCCGCCAGCGCACAGACGAAGCACGCCAGGCATCCCCTTGCCTTCACCGACTCAGCGTATTCGAACGAGTACTTCCAGGTTCGGCGCGCCGTTCTTGCAGCTTTATCTAAAGGTTCTTTGATTATTAGCCCTGTATCTGATAGAGCTGGGGAAATCGCCTGAGCACCCGCTCATGGCTTTAGGGAGAGAGGAAACTCATGAATAAGTTGAAGTCGTTCGCCCTAGCGGCGGGGCTGGTCGCTGCCTTCGTGGCATTTACGGCCGCCTCCGCCTCGGCGACGGAATTGGTCAACGGCGCCGGCGAAATGATCACCACCGGTTCAGGCATCGACGCGGCGGCGGAGGGCACCACGACCCTCGACCCGCCATTCGGAACCATCGAATGCAGCGCCTCTGAAGTCGAAGGCACGACGAGCAACACAGGCGGCTCGACCGAAACAGTCAAAGGCAGCATCTCGAAACTGACCTTCAGCGGCTGTAATGCGACGGTGACCGTCCTCAAAGCTGGCAGCCTTGAAATCCACACAAGAGAAACCACCGAAAACGGCAACGGCACACTCACATCGAGCGGTACCGAAGTGACAGTCGAATTCATCGGAACCCACTGCATCTTCGCCACCAACAGCACGGACATCGGCACCTTCACAGGGGCGCAAGGCAGCGAAGGCAGCGCGACATTCGACATTGCGGCCACGATCCCGCGGACCGGCGGCAGAAGCGGCGCCTTCTGCGGCTCGACCGCCCAGTGGACAGGTTCCTATTCAATCTGCGGGTTTGAGGGCGCAGGGAAAGGTAGATACGAAAACCCGGTGGATTGTTTCCACATGATCAGACCAACGCCGCTGGGCAGCTGGGACACAAGAATCATCGCCAAATGACCTGAGGTATCTCCGGGGCCCTCCAGGGAGGGCCCCGGAGGTTGTCGATTGCGTGGAGTGTGTGCACCAAATAGCGCCTTGCACGCATCCGCGCTACAAAGATTCTTGACTAATGCTGGCCCGAGTGTTAGGGCTAGGGCATTCGCCACGAGGCATCCGCTCGTGGCCAAGGGAGAAAGGAATCCTCATGAGTGAATTGAAGGCGTTTGTCCTGTTGGCGGCAGCGCTTGCTGCCTTCGGAGCATTCGCGGCCAGTGCTTCGGCAACCGAACTGAGTGCCGAAACCGAAAACGGGATGGTCGCCACTGGTTCGACCATTGCCGCCGAAGCCGAGGGAACGACCGTCCTGCATCCGCCGTTCGGCAATATCGAATGCAAAAAATCGGGCCTCTCCGGGAAAACCACGAACACAGGCGGTGCGACGGAAACAGTCAGCGCAAGCATCGAAAGCCTCAGCTTCAGCGAATGCAACGCGACGGTGACCGTGCTGACCAAAGGCACCCTCGAAGTCCACACAAGAACCGAAAGCGCCGACGGCAACGGCACACTCACATCGAACGGCACCGAAGTGACAGTGGAATTCGTCGGAACCCACTGCATCTTCAAAACCAGCAACACCGACATTGGGACCTTGACAGGCACGCAGGCCACCCGAGGCAGTGCGACACTGGACATCGCGGCGACGATCGCGCGGACCGGCGGCAGAAGCGGCGCCTTCTGCGGTTCCACGGCCCAATGGACAGGATCCTACAAAGTGACCAACCCGAGCGCGATGACCGTGGACTTCCTGTGCACGAGAGTAGCGGCTGGGAAAGGCAACTTCACAACCTGGTTCCAGTGCGTTCTCGGCGAACCGGAAGAGTTCAACCTAGGCAGTTGGACCAGACCCTAGCCCTGAGTCTCTGCTGAGAACCCGAGAAAACGCCTCCCGCGCTCCCTCTTGGGGAGGGCGCCGGGAGGCGTCAATCGGCCGTAGACTTGAAGTCAACGTGCCGATCTACGAGTTCGAGTGCGAGGAGTGCGGGGCTCGCTTCGAGGAGCTGACCGAGGTGGCCGCCGCCGCGGCCTGCCCCTACTGCGGGTCGAAGCGGGCGCGGCGCCTCTACTCGCAGGTCTCGCCGCCGGGGCGTCAGCCGCGGGGGGCGGGGGTGCGGTCGGACGAATCGCGCCGGCGAGAGCGCGAGGCGGCGCGGCAGGACCGGATGGCGGAGTCGCGCAAGCGGCGGGCGGCAGGGGAGCGGCCGTGAGCGCGGACGAGCGGCGGGAGCGGCTGGTCGAGCTGTTCAAGGAAGTGCAGAAATGCACCCGATGCCCCCTGCATGAGACCCGCACCAAGGCCGTCTTCGGGGCGGGCAATGCCGACGCCGACCTGATGTTCGTCGGCGAGGCGCCAGGGGCCGAAGAGGACCGGCAGGGCCTGCCGTTCGTCGGTCGGGCCGGACAGCTGCTGAACCAGATGCTGGAAGAAATCGGCCTCAGTCGTGAGGACGTCTTCATCGCCAACGTGCTCAAGTCCCGCCCGCCGGGCAACCGCGACCCGCTGCCGCTGGAGATCCAGGCCTGCGAGCCCTACCTGTTCGAGCAGGTGCGGCTGATCGAGCCGCGGGTCGTCTGCACGCTCGGCAACTTCGCGACCAAGCTGCTCAGCGGCAGCCCGACCGGGATCACCAAGGTCCGCGGCACGCCCCAGGTCCACGAGCTCGGCGGCCGCACCGTCTACCTGCTGCCGCTCTTCCATCCCGCCGCCGCGCTGCGCACGCCCGCGGTCAAGCAGACGCTGCAGGCCGACTTCGCGACCATCCCGGCCCTGCTCGAGCGGCCGCTGCCGGACCCGGTCCCGAGCGCCGAGGAAATGGCCGAGGCCGAGGAGGAGGGCGGCTCGACCCCGCCGCCGCCCAGCGACCAGCTCGGCTTCTTCGGCTGAGCTCCTGGTAGCAATCAGGCATGGAGGTCGTCGAGACGAGCAGCGCTGCCGAGACCGAAGCCCTCGGCGCCCGCATCGCCGAGCGATTGGGGCCGGGGGACGTCGTCCTCCTCTCCGGCGACCTCGGCACCGGCAAGACCACCCTCGTACGCGGCGCCTGCCGCGCCCTCGGCGTCGGCGGCCCGGTCACCTCGCCCACCTTCACGATCGGCCAGCGCTACGAGGGCGGCCGGCTGCCGGTCTCCCACCTCGACCTCTACCGCCTGCAGACGCTCGAGGGCGAGGACCCGGCGCTGCTCGACGACTACCTCGGCCCCGCCGGCGTCGCCTTCGTCGAGTGGCCGGATGCCGGGGCGGGCCAGCTCGGCCGCCCGGCGCTGGCGATACGCCTCTCGCACCAGGGCGAGGAGCGCCGCCGGATAGAAGTCGACTGGTAGGGGTAGCTGCGAGCGCAGCGAAACACCCTCAGACGTGTTGAGGCAGAGGATGCGCCCAGTAGCATCGGCGCTCGAAATTCGATCCAGAAAGGCAAGGACGGGATGAAGGGACTGAAAGCGCTGGCAGCGGTGTTCTTGGCAAGTGGGCTGCTGGCAACCGCAGCGCCCGCGACGGCCGGAGCGGTGGCTTACAAGCACTACGTGGCCTGCGGGGTCTCGCAGCACGCGAAGCCCGCGCACAGCTGCCCGAAGAAGGCCAAGAAGGGCGCTTTCTTCAAAAGCCTCAACGGCACCGTCGTCTACACCGTCTGCGTCAAGTTCCCGAGCGGGAAGAACCTCTGCGCCCAGGCCCAGGAAGCCGAACAGGGGACGCTCTACGTGAACAAGATCACCTCGACGATTCCCGGCAAGCACGTCGTCAGCTGGTTCGTCAAAGGCAAGAAAGTCGGCTCCTGGACTTTCACGGTCACGGGGTAGCGAAGACTGCTAGTCGTCGGCTTCGACACCGCGACGGTTGACACCGTCGCCTGCGCCTGGCGCGACGGCGAGGTACTGCACGAGTCGCAGCTGGGGCTGTCCCCGCAAGGGAGGCCCCTGCATGCGACCAAGCTGCTGGAGGAGGTCGAGCGGGCGGCCGCGGCCGCCGGCGGCTGGGGGGAGGTCGACCTGATCGCGGTCGGGCTCGGTCCCGGCACCTTCACCGGCCTGCGGGTGGGGATCTCCACCGCCCGCGGCCTCGGCGTCAGCCTCGGCCTGCCGGTCCGGGGCGTCTGCACTCTCGACGCGCTGGCGGCGGGGATCGCCGAGGCGGGAGCGGAGGGCGCCCGCCTGGCGGTGCTCGACGGCTGGCGCGGCGAGGTCTTCGCCGCGCTGTACGGGCCGGAGGGGGAGCGGACCTGGGAGCCGGCGGTGTACAGGCCCGAGGAGCTGGCCGAGCAGGTCGCCGAGCTCGGCGAGCCCCTGCCGGCAGCCGGCTCCGGGGCGGTACGATTTCGGCACGAGTTGGCCCGAGACGGCGTCCGGATAGCGGACGATTCCGATCCCGTCCACCGGGTTGCCGCGCGGCACGTCTGTGCCCTGGCGGCAGCGGCGGCGGGCGAAGAGGACCGCGACGGGCTCGCCCCGATTTACCTCAGACCCCCGGACGCGGAGCGGTGGCGTGAGCGAGACGCTTTCCAAAGACCCGAGTGACGTGACCCAGGAGGTCAGCGTCCGCAGGCTCGCCTACAGCGACCTGCCGGCGGTGATCTCGATCGAGCGGCGCTCCTTCCCGACCCCCTGGTCGCTGGCGATGTTCGTGCTCGAGCTCTCGAAGCCGTCAGGGATCTGCCTCGCCGCGACCGGCGCCGAGGGGCTGCGCGGCTACGTGATCTGCTCCCGCTACGACCAGGTCTGGCACCTGATGAACATCGCCGTCGCCCCCGAGCACCGCGGCGGCGGCGTCGCCGGGCAGCTGATGCGCCGCCTGATCGACGAGTCGCAGCGGAAGTTGCCGTTCACGCTCGAGGTCCGCGTCTCCAACCACCGCGCGATCGCCATGTACGAACGGTTCGGCTTCCGCTCCGCCGGCGTCCGTCCCCGCTACTACCACGACAACGGCGAGGACGCGCTGATCATGTGGCTCGACTGATGAGCGATTCGGTGCTGCTGGCGATCGAGACCAGCTGCGACGACACCTGCGCCGCCGTCCTCGACGGCCTGGCGATCCGCAGCAACGTGATCTCCTCCCAGGCCGCCGCCCACGCCGGCTTCGGCGGGGTGGTGCCGGAGGTGGCCGCGCGCCACCACCTCGAGCTGGTCGAGCCGGTGGTCGAGGCGGCGCTCGGGGAGGCGGGGGTGACGCTGGACGACGTCGAGGCGGTGGCGGTCACCGCCGGGCCGGGCTTGATCGGCGCCCTCCTGGTCGGGGTCAGCGCCGCCAAGGCGATCGCCGCCCCCCGGCGGCTGCCGCTGATCCCGGTCGACCACCTGCAGGGGCACGTCGCCGCCAACTTCCTCGAGCCCGAGCCGCTCGAGCCGCCGTTCCTCTGCCTCGTCGCCAGCGGCGGCCACACGCTGATCGCCGGCGTCCGCGACCACGAGGGCTACGAGCTGCTCGGCCAGACGCTCGACGACGCCGCCGGCGAGGCCTTCGACAAGTCGGCGCGGCTGCTCGGGCTCGGCTACCCGGGCGGGCCGGCGGTCCAGCGCGAGGCGGAGGGGGGAGACCCCGAGGCCTTCGAGATGCCGGTGGCGATGGCCCGCAACCCCGGGCTCGACTTCAGCTTCAGCGGCCTCAAGACGGCGGTGCTCTATCGCTGCCGGGAACTGGGGCCGGAGGGGGTGGAAGAGCGCCGCGCCGACCTCGCCGCCTCCTTCCAGGCGGCGGTCGTCGAGCAGCTGACGACGAAGCTGAAGCGGGCGCTGAAGCAGGGCGACTGGGAGGCGGTCGCGCTCGGCGGCGGCGTCGCCGCCAACGGGCCGCTGCGCGAGGCGGTGGCGGCGCTCTGCGAGGAGCGGGGGGTGCGGCTGAAGCTGGTCCCGATCAGCCTCTGCACCGACAACGCGGCGATGATCGCCGCCGCCGCCCGCTTCGCCACGCCGATCGAGTACCCCGACTACCTCGGCTACGACGCCTTCGCCAGCGGCGAAACCCAGGCCGTCGCCCACTGACCCCGATGGCCGACGTCGTCGTCTACTCCCGTCCCGGCTGCCATCTCTGCGAGGAGGCGATCGAGCAGATCGTCGCCCTGCACGAGCAGGGGTATCGCTTCAACCTGCACGAGGTCGACGTCGAGAGCAACGAGCTGCTGCTGCGGCGCCACCTCGAGCGGATCCCGGTGGTCGAGGTCGACGGGATCGAGGTCTCGGAGCTGATCCTCGACCGCGCCGCCGTGAAGGCGAGGCTCGATACTGTGGGGGCATGGTCGAGTTGATCGAGGAGCTGGACGCCGCCGGGGCGTTCCCGGTCGAAGGCGAGCGCCTCTCGCTGGGCGTCGCCGCCCGGCTCTCGCGCTACCTGCAGGTGCTGACCCAGGCGCGCAAGATGGGCAGAGAGACGATCTCCTCGCAGGAGCTCTCCGAGTACACCCACATCAACCCGACCCAGATCCGCCGCGACCTCTCCGGCTTCGGCAAGTTCGGCAAGCGCGGGGTCGGCTACAACGTCGACTCGCTGGTCTCGGAGATCCGCAAGATCCTCCGCACCTCGGGCCAGCACAACATCGCCCTCTTCGGCGCCGGCAACCTCGGCCAGGCGATCGCCACCTCCTCGATCTTCGCCGACCACGGCTTCCAGGTGGTGGCGGTCTTCGACAGCGACCCGAGCGTCGTCGGCCGGCCGATCGGCGAGCTGCAGGTGCGCGACATCGGCGACCTGCCCACAGTCGTCGCCGAGGAGGAGATCGTCGTCGGCGTGCTCGCGGTGCCCGCGGACGCCGCCCAGGACGTCGCCGACCGCCTCGTCAAGGCCGGCGTCAAGATCATCTTCAACTACTCCGAGCAGCTGCTGCAGGTGCCGCCGGAGGTGACGGTCCACACCTCCAGCCCCGCCGTGGACCTGCTCTACGCGCTCTACTTCTACCTCGCCTGAGCGGCTCCACCGGTCCCTTGTCCATCGACCTCGACCGCGCCCGCGAGATATTCGAGTCCTCCGAGGACTTCACGATCGGGCTCGAGGAGGAGTTCGCGATCCTCGACCCGCAGACGCTGGAGCTCGAGCACCGCTTCGAGGACGTCTACGCCGCCTGCCAGCGCGACGAGGTCCTGGCCTCCTCGGCGGCGGGGGAGCTGATCGCCGCCGAGATCGAGATCCGCTCCGGCCGCTCTCAGACCTTTGGCGAAGCCGTCTCTCGCCAGCGCGAGCGCCGGGCGCGGCTGTTCGAGCTGGTCGGCGGGATGGGGCTGACGCTGGCGGCGATGGGGACTCATCCCTGGGCGAACTACCTCGACCAGCGGATCATCGACACCCCGCACTACAACCGGCTCCGCCACGAACTCGGCTATGTCGCGCAGCGCAACAACACCTGGAGCCTGCACCTGCACATGGGGGTGAGGGGCGCCGACCGGGCGATCGCCGTCTGCGACTGGATGAGGGAGCTGCTGCCGCTGCTGCTGGCGGTCTCGGCCAACTCGCCCTTCCTCGACCGCCGCGACAGCGGCCTGCACAGCGTCCGCAGCGAGATCTTCACCCGCACCTTCCCGCGCTGCGGGGTGCCCTCGCCGTTCCGCGACTGGAGCAGCTACGCGGAGTTCGTCGGGACGCTGGAGCGGTTGGGCTCGGTGGTCGAGTCGACGCAGCTCTGGTGGAGCGTGCGGCCGCACCACAGCTTCGGCACCGTCGAGGTGCGGATTTGCGACGCGCAGACGCGGGGCGAGGAGTCCTTTGCGCTGGCCGGGCTGATCGCCGCCTGCATCGCCCAGACGGCGCTCGACTACGACGAGCACGGCTACGAAGGCCGGGGGGGACCGCTGGCCGACCGCGAGATCGAGGAGAACCTCTGGCGGGCGATCCGCTACGGCGCCGGCGGGCGGATGATCGACTTCCGCCGCGGGGTCGAGCTGGAGACGCGGGCGCTGCTGGAGCAGGTGCTGGTCTGGACCGAGCCGGCGCGGGCGCGGCTGGGGCTCGACGTGGCGCTGCCGGAGCGAAACGGCGCCCAGCGCGCCCGCGAGGCGCTCGACTCGGGCGTCGCGATCGAGGACGTCTACCGCGACGCGGTGGCGGAGACGCGGCGGACCTATTCCGGCGCCGAGCCCGCTTGGCAGAAGGCGTAACCGAGCGCCAAAAGCTGGGTAATCGAGCTTCCAGAGCGGGCTGGAGGCGGTGTCGCCGCCTTCGTCTATAGACTCCCGCGCCGCCAAAACCACTGAAGGAATGAGAACTTGACCGACTTTCTGACCGAATACGGCGTAGTCGTCGCGCTTGTCTGCGCTGGCGCCGCCGTTGTCTACGGACTCCTAGTCACCCAGCGCCTGCTCTCGAAGTCGCCGGGCAACGACCGCATGCGCGAAATCTCCGGCGCCGTCCAGGAAGGCGCGCAGGCCTACCTCAGCCGCCAGTACACGATCATCGCCGCGGTCGCGGTCCCGATCGCCGTCCTGCTGCTGATCCTGCAGGACTACAAGACCGCGATCGGCTTCATCATCGGCGCCACCCTCTCCGGGGCGACCGGCTTCATCGGGATGAACGTCTCGGTGCGGGCCAACGCCCGCGTCGCCGAGGCCGCCCGCGGCGGCGTGCCGCCGGCGCTCGACGTCGCCTTCAAAGGCGGCTCGGTCACCGGCCTGCTGGTCGTCGGCCTGGCGCTGCTCGGCGTCGCCGGCTACTACGGCATCCTGATCAAGACCGGCTCGACCGACAAGGAGGCCGTCGACGCGCTGATCGGCCTCGGCTTCGGCGGCTCGCTGATCTCGGTCTTCGCCCGACTTGGCGGCGGCATCTTCACCAAGGCCGCCGACGTCGGCGCCGACCTGGTCGGCAAGGTCGAGGCGGGGATCCCCGAGGACGACCCCCGCAACCCGGCCGTGATCGCCGACAACGTCGGCGACAACGTCGGCGACTGCGCTGGCATGGCGGCCGACCTGTTCGAGACCTACGCGGTCACCTCGGTCGCGGTGATGCTGCTGGGCGTCCTCACCTTCACCTCCGACTACGCCCGCGAGGTCGCGATCTACCCGCTGGTCCTCGGCGCCGTCGCGATCATCGCCTCGATCATCGGCGCGCTCTGCGTGCGGACCAAGACCGACCGGGTCGAGGGTGCGCTGTACACCGGCCTGCTGATCTCCGGGATCCTCTCGGTCGCGGCCTTCTACCCGATCACCGACTGGCTGATGAGCGATCCGCTGCGGCTCGGCTTTGCCGACACTGCCGCCAAGGCCGTCAGCGTCACCGACCTCTGGCTCTGCGCCGTGATCGGGGTCGCCGTCACCGCGCTGCTGTTCGGGATCACCGAATTTTATACGTCGACCCGGTTCCGGCCGGTGAAGACGATCGCCCAGGCTTCCGAGACCGGGCACGCGACGAACATCATCCAGGGGCTCGCCCAGGGCTTCCAGTCGACCGCCGCACCGGCGCTGGTCATCGCCCTGGCGATCCTCGGCGCCAACCAGCTCGCCGGGATCTACGGCATCGGCATCGCCGTCGTCGCCCAGCTCTCGCTCTGCGGCCTGATCGTCGCCCTCGATGCCTTCGGGCCGATCACCGACAACGCCGGCGGCATCGCCGAGATGGCGGATCTGCCCGAGGACGTCCGCAACGTCACCGACCCGCTCGACGCGGTCGGCAACACGACCAAGGCGGTCACCAAGGGTTACGCGATCGGCTCCGCCGCACTTGCGGCGCTGGTCCTGTTCGCCGCCTTCCGCAGCGAATTGACCGGGGAAGCGCCCTCGGGATTCGATCTCAGCTTCAGCTTGACCAAACCTGAAGTGCTGATTGGATTGATCATCGGCGGGATGATGGTCTACCTGTTCTCGGCCTTCGCGATCGAGGCGGTCGGCCGTGCCGGCGGCCAGGTGGTCGAGGAGGTGCGCAAACAGTTCCGCGAGCACCCCGGGATCATGGAGGGGACCGAGAAACCCGAGTACGGCAAAACGGTCGCGATCGTCACCGCCGCCGCGCAGAAAGAGATGATCCTGCCGGCCCTGATCCCGATCGTCGTGCCGGTGATCGTCGGCCTGCTCAGCGTCAACGCGCTCGGCGGCCTGCTGATCGGCGTCATCGTCGTCGGCCTCTTCGCCGCGGTCTCGATGACCGCCGGCGGCGGCGCCTGGGACAACGCCAAGAAGCTGATCGAGGACGGCGCCCACGGTGGCAAGGGCTCTGAGGCCCACGCCGCCTCGGTGACCGGCGACACCGTCGGCGACCCCTACAAGGACACCGCCGGCCCGGCGATCAACCCGATGATCAAGGTGGCGAACATCGTCGCCATCCTCATCATCCCGATCGTCCACTTCTAGGCGCTAGAAGCGTTTGAGGCACCAGAGCGGGAGGGCATTCGCCCTTCCGCTCTTTTTGTGGCCCAGGCTCCTAGACGATGCCGCCGCTGGGCGGATTCAGCCAGGGCGGATGAATGCGGGGGTCGTCGGCGGGCGGCTCCGGAGTGGCCCTCAACTGGGTGCCAGTCGGTTCGGTGGCGGGAGGAAGGCCGACCTTCACGACCGACCAATTGCCGTCTTTCCCCTCGAGGGCCGTCCAGCGGTGCGTGAACCGATCCGGGTGCTCGGCCGTCAGCTGCGCGCAAAGTTCCTTCGCTTCTCCCTCGTTCATCTTCGTGAGGGTATCCGTTGTTAGCGTGGTGGCATGCGGGGGCAGATTCGAGCGCTGACGTATCCCTTGCGGCGCTGGCCGCGGCTGACGAAGGCCGTGATCGGCGGGGCGGCTGTGTTGCTGCTCGTGGTGGCTGGGGCGAATGCCTACTTGCTGGTCTCCGCCGACGGCGAGGCGACCGGGGAGATCGCCGAGGTGCCACGGACGGAAGTGGCGATCGTTCCAGGGGCCGGGGTCAATCCGGATGGAACGATGAGCACGATGCTCGCCGACCGGGTTCGGCAGGCGGCGCGCCTGTGGCGGGCGGGCAGGGTGGAGAAGATCCTCGCCTCGGGCGACCACGGCAACTGGAACTACGACGAGCCCGACACGATGCGAAAGGCGCTGGTCCGCGAAGGGGTGCCGCCGCGCGACGTGTTCGAGGACCACGCCGGATTCGACACCTGGGCGACGATGGTGCGGGCGCACAACGTCTTCGGCGTCCGCCGCGCCGTCGTGATCACCCAGGGCTTTCACATGGCGCGGGCGCTCTACCTCGCCGGCGAAGCAGGAATCGAGGCCACCGGTCTCACCTCCGATCTGCACTCCTACGGTTTCCAAGGCGCCAAGAGCGACGTGCGCGAGGTCCTCTCGCGGGTCAAGGCGATCGCCGACGTGACGCTGGAAACGTCCGCCATGGCGGGGCCGAAGATCCCGATCGCCACCTCCGATGGACGGGAGACCTGGGGTCCTGCGCCGCCGCCCGGCACCCCGCCGGCGGGTTCCCCCCGGGGGTAGCCCAGCCCCATTTCCCTTCTTTCCTATTTCTCTATCCCCAGCAGCACCCGCAGATCCGCAGCTACCGCCGAGGGTTCGTCGTCGAGCTGACTCCACGTGAGGCGGGTGACCGAATAGCCGGCAACGCGGAGGATGCGGTCTCGGGCACGGTCTTCGCGGAAGGCGGTCTTGGTCCGGTGCCCTTCCCAGCCGTCCAGCTCGACTATTTGCCTGGTACCCGGCCAGTGGCAGTCGACCTGGAAGCGTTTAGGTCCCAAGACGATCCAGTCGTTGAAGCGGGGTAGGGGCAGGTGGTGCCGGCGCAGGAAGGGCACGAAGCGCTCCTCCAGCCTGCTGCGCTTGCGGCCGACCGGGTCTTCCTCGAGACGCGCGAGTGCGGCGCTCACCTTGCGCACGCCTCGTTTCCCCGGATAGCGCTCGACCAGGTCCGGGAGTGAGAGCCGGTCGCGCAGTTCCAGGTATTCCATCTCCCGCAAGAGGTTCTCGACGGCGTCGAGCGGCTCGGTGGCCGCCAGGTCGAGGATCGTCCGCGGCACGCTCGTCACCGGGATGCCTTCCTTGATTGCCCGCTCGTCCTCGGGGACTTCCGAGACGTGCCGCCGAATCAGATCTGAAGAGCGACTGCGGTGGGGAACGGTCACATCGATCCGCGTCCGCGAGTTCGGCCGGATCAGCCACAGGGCCGCCGCGGACCAATGGCTCAAGA
>DASULS010000023.1:0-24637 GCA_036278095.1 Solirubrobacterales bacterium
GTCGATCAGCCTCAACGGCATCGCCGGCGGCGACGCGTTCAACAAGGTCCCGGACCGCTGCGAGATCGACGTGGACATCCGCTATCTCCCCAACCAGGAGCCTGAGGGGATCCTCCAGCAGATCCACGAGATCGGCCACGACGTGCACGACTTCGACGGCCTGCCCGTGATCCTCGCCGCCGTCGGCCCCGAGACCGGCCCGACGGTGGTCTTCCACGGCCACGTCGACGTGGTGCCGGCGCACGCCGGCCAGTTCACCCCGCGGGTGGAGGGCGACCGGCTCATCGGCCGCGGCGCCTACGACATGAAGGGCGGCCTGGCGGCGATGATGTGCGCGCTCGTCGACGTGGCGCGCCAGCGCCGCGTGCGCGTGCTGTTCATGTGCGTGCCCGACGAGGAGAGCGAGGACGTCCACCGTCGCTCGACCGACACGCTCGTCGCCGAGGGCGTGGGTGGGGACTTCGCGATCACCGGCGAGCCGACCGACCTCCACATCGGGATCGAGGCCAAGGGCGTGCTGGCGCTGCGGCTCGAGGTGGGGGGGACGGCGGCCCACGGCGCCACTCCCTGGCTCGGCGACAACGCCGTCCTCAACGCGATCGACGTTTTCCGCAGTATCGAGTCGCTACCGTTTGCCAAACACAGCTCCGAGCTGTTCGACCGCCCCTCGATCAACCTAGGAAGGATCGTGGGCGGCGACGCTCTCAACAAGGTTCCCGATCGTTGCGTAATCGACGTCGACATCCGCTACCTGCCCGACCAGGACCCGAGGGCGATCCTCGACCAGGTGCGGGAGATCTCCGGGGTCGAGGCGACGGCGCTGCTGACGCGCCCGCCCGCCACGGTGGATCGCGAGTCTCCCTTCGTCCGCGGCCTGCGCGCCTCGGCCAGCGAGCACCACGACGGAGAGCCGATGAGCGTCGGGCGCGACGGCGCCTCCGACGCGGTCTCCTTCCTGCGGGTGGGGGTGCCGGCGGTCGAGTTCGGGCCGGTGGGGGCCGGCCATCACGGCCCGGCCGAGTGGGTCTCCGTCTCCTCTCTGCAGACCTACCGCCAGGCGCTCGAATCGTTCCTGCGGGCGATCCCGGACCGGCTCGATGACTGAGTCGCTGGGCCCGGGCTGGGCGCCGAAGAAGCCGCCGCCGAGCGGCGACGGCGAGCCGGCGCCGAAGCCGAAGCGCTTGTGGTGGCGCTTCACCCTGGCCTCGATCCTGATCGTCGCCGTCTCCGCCGCCGCGACCGCGACCAGCGTCCTCCTCTACCTCGACAGCATCGCCCACGCCCTCTCCCACAACAACGTCCTCAACAACAAACTGAAGAAGGCACTGGCCGAAGTCGAACCGGGGGCGCCGGAGAACATCCTCATCCTCGGCTCCGACAAACGCGCCGGCGAAGAATTCGAAGAAGATCCCGGCCGCTCGGACACGACGATCCTGCTCCGCCTCGACCCCGAAGACGAAACGATCTCGGTGATGTCGATCCCGCGCGACCTCAAGGTCGAAATCCCCGGCTACGGGACCGGCAAGTTCAACGAAGCGTATTCCTACGGCGGCCCGAAGATGACCCTGCAGGTGGTGAAGGAACTGACCGGGTTGCGGATCAACCACGTCGTCAACGTCGACTTCCTCGGCTTCGTCCGCGCCGTCGACGCGATCGGCTGCGTCTACACCGACGTCGACCGCCGCTACTACCACTCCAACGTCGGGTTGCCTCCCTCAGAACAGTATTCGGAAATCAACATCCAGCCCGGCTACCAGAAGCTCTGCGGCGTCAAAGCCCTGCAATACGTGCGCTTCCGTCACACCGACACCGACATCGTCCGCTCCGCCCGCCAGCAGGCGTTCATCAGCGACGCCCGCCAGCGGGTCTCGCTGCAGGACCTGGTCTTCGACCAGAGCGGGCTGATCGACATCTTCACCAAGTACACGACCTCCGACATCAACAGCAAAGAGACGATGCTGGAAGTGCTGAAACTCTTCATCGCCTCCCGCAACGCGCCGATCAAACAGGTCCACTTCCCCGCCGAACTGGGGCCGAGCTATGTCTACTCGAACGAAACCTGGATCCACGAAGCGGTGAAGGAATTCCTCACCGGCGAATCGTTCGGCAACGAATCGAGCGAAAGCTCGGCCAGCTCCTCCTCGGCGAAGAAGAAGGGCGGCAAGAAGGGTAAGTCCGGCAAGTCCCACCAGAAGAAGAAGCACGAGAAGCCGAAGCCGAAGGTCGAAGTCGCCAAGCCCGGCAACGACGGCCTGGTGCCAGCCCGCGAAACCGGCGAAGCCGAGGCCGAAGCCGCAGCCCGCAAGGTCGGGCCCGGCTTCCCGATCTTCTATCCCACCCGCCTGCCGCCCGAAGCCCACTTCGTCGAAACCGACCCCTACGAACACGTCGTCGACCCCCGCGTCTACCGCTTCAAGGACGACAGCGGCACCCGCCACGCCGCCTACAAAATGGTCGCGGTGATCGAAGAGCCAGACGGCTACCACTACTTCGGCGTGCAGGGGATCCAGGGCTGGGAAGACCCGCCGATCCTCGCCAACCCGAGCGTGACCGAGACGATCCACGGCCGCGACTACGAAATCTTCGTCGACAGCGGCGCGATCAAACTGATCGCCTGGCACCGCGGCAGCAACACCTACTGGATCGCCAATGACCTCGAACGCTCGCTCAGCAACGAGCAGATGGTCGGGATGGCGCGTTCGGCGGACGTGACGATGGGGAAGAAGAAGCCGAAGAAAGCGGGGAAGCGGCCATGAGCGAGCTGGAGCCGGTTGGCGTCATCGGAGTGGGTTGGGTCGGGCTGGTCACCGCGGCCTGCTTCGCCGAGCTCGGCCACCGCGTCGTCGCCCGCGACATCGTCCCCGAGAAGGTCGAGGCGCTCTCGCGCGGCGAGGTGACGATCCACGAGCCCGGGCTGGAGGAGCTGCTGCGCCGCAACGCCGAGCGCATCGCCTTCACCACCGAGATGGGCGAGCTGCTGGCCGGGGCGCGCCTGCTCTTCGTCTGCGTCGACACGCCGCCGACCTACTCCGGCGACGCCGACCTCTCCCGCGTGCGGGCGGTCGTGCAGGAGCTCTCCAGCGACAGCGACCACGTCCTCGTGATGAAGAGCACGGTGCCGGCCGGCACCGGCGAGTCGATCCGCCGCGACGTGCCGAGCCTCGCCTACGTCTCCTGCCCCGAGTTCCTCAAGGAGGGGACCGCGGTCAAGGACTTCATGAACCCCGACCGGGTCGTGATCGGCGCCGACCCCGGCGACGAGGAGGCCGCCGACGCGGTCGCGGCCCTCTACGAGCCACTCGGTGGCGAGATCCTCCGCACCGACGTCGCCAGCGCCGAGATGATCAAGCTCGCCTCCAACGCCTTCCTCGCGACCAAGATCTCCTTCATCAACGAGATCGCCAACGTCTGCGAGGAGGTCGGCGCCGACGTCGGCCAGGTGGCGAAGGGCATGGGCCTCGACGAGCGCATCGGCAGCGCCTTCCTGCGCGCCGGGATTGGGTATGGGGGCTCCTGCTTCCCCAAGGACGTCAGCGCCCTGAAGATGCTGGCCGGCAACACCGGCTACCACTTCCAGCTGTTGACCTCGGTGATCGAGGTCAACGAGCTGCAGAAGCGGCGGGTGGTCGGCAAGCTGGAGAAGCACCTCGGCTCGCTGATCGGCAAGCGGGTGGCGCTGCTCGGCCTCGCCTTCAAGCCCGACACCGACGACATGCGCGAGGCCTCGAGCCTGGTGCTGGCGGCGCGGCTCCAGGGTGAGGGCGCGGACGTCGTCGCCTACGACCCGGTCGCCGCCGGGCGCGCCTCCGAGCTGCTCGGCTCGGTCGAGATGGCCGGCTCGGCGATGGAGGCGCTCGAGGGCGCCGACGCGGTCGTCCTCGTCACCGAGTGGCCGGAGTTCGCCGAGCTCGACTGGGCCGCCGCCGCCGAGCGGATGGCGCGGCCGGTGGTCGTCGACGGCCGCAACTTCCTCGATCCCGACGCCCTGGTCAAGGCCGGCTTCCAATACGAGGGAATCGGCCGCCAGCCCCGCGACGCCCCGGCTCCGGCCGCAACCGAGTAGTGCAGGCGATCGTCTTGGTAGGGGGCGAGGGGACTCGCCTGCGGCCGCTGACCAGCGACGTGCCGAAGCCGGCGGTGACGCTGGTCGACCGCCCCTTCCTCGCCTACGCGATCGAGTGGCTGGCGGCGCACGGGGTGAGCGAGGTCGTGCTCGCCTGCGGCTTCCTCCCCGACGTGCTCAAAGAGGCGCTGGGCGATCACGAGCACGCCGGGGTGACGATCGCCTACGCGGTCGAGCCCGAACCGCTGGGGACGGCCGGGGCGATCCGCTTCGCCGCCGAGGCGCTGGGCGACCGGCTCGAAGACCGCTTCCTCGCCTTGAACGGCGACGTCCTCGCCGACCTCGACCTCTCGGCCCTTCTCGCGGCGCACGCCGAGCGCGGCGACAGCGCCACGATCGCCCTGCACCCGGTCGAGGACTCCTCCGCCTACGGCCTGGTCCGCTGCGACGAGGAGGGTGTCGTGCTGGAGTTCCTCGAGAAGACCGGCGAGGTCGTGCCCGGAGAGATCAACGCCGGCGCCTACGTGCTGGAGCGCTCGGTGCTGGACCTGGTGCCGGCTGGCCGGGCGGTCTCGATCGAGCGTGAAGTCTTCCCCCGGCTGGTCGGCAACGGCCTCTGCGCCCAGCTCCTCGACGGCTACTGGATGGACATCGGCACCCCCGAGCGCTACCTGCAGGCGAGCTGGGACATCCTCGAGGGCCGGGTGGAGACGCGGGTCGAGCCGACGCGGCCGGGCCTGCTGCTGGCCGCCGACGCCGAGATCGACGCGGGAGCGCGACTCGGCGAGCGCGCCGTCGTCTCCGCCGGCTGCACGATCGCCGCCGGCGCCGAGGTGAGCGAATCGGTCCTGCTCGACGGCTGCACGGTGGGGGAGGGCGCCCGGGTCGAGGGCTCGATCCTCGCTCCCGGTGCCGAAGTGGCACCGGGCGCACAGCTCGTAAACACCGTCGTCGGCCGAAATGAAAGAGTGCCAAGCTGAGATGAGCGCGATGATCGACGACGTCCTCGGCCTCCCCGACCAGCTCCGCGACGCCCTCTGGCGGATCGAAACCGCCCGCCTCGAGCCGGCGGAGTCGGCGGGATTGATGGTCTGCGGGATGGGCGGCTCGGCGATCGGCGGCGACCTCGCCGCCGGCGCCCTCGGCGACCGCCTGACCAGGCCGCTGCTCTCGATCCGCGGCTACGAGCTGCCGAGCTGGGCGACGCCGGAGTGGACGGTGCTCTGCTCCAGCTACTCGGGCAACACCGAGGAGACGCTCGCCTGCTTCGAGGCGGCGGAAGTCCTGGGGGCGCGGCGGATCGTCGTCAGCACCGGCGGCGAGCTGGTCGAGCGGGCGCGCGAGGCGGGGGTGCCGGTGGTCGCCCCGCCGGGGATCTACCAGCCGCGCGTTGCCGTCGCCTACATGTTCACCGCCGCCGCCGAGGTGGCGGCGCTGGCCGGCGTGGCGCCGAGGATCAACACCGAGATCGACGTCGCCGCCGCCTTCCTCGAACGCGAGGCGTTGACGATCAAGGCCAGGGCGAGCGAGCTCGCCGCCGAGCTCGACGGAGCCTCGACCGTGGTCTACGGGGCCGACCTCACCGCCCCTGTCGCCCAGCGCTGGAAGACCCAGATCAACGAGAACGCGAAGCTGCCGGCCTTCTACGCCGAGCTGCCGGAGGCCGACCACAACGAGATCTGCGGCTGGAGCGACGGAACCGGGGGACTGGCTGCCGTCTTCCTCGAAGACTGCGACCAGCACCCGCGCGAGCGGCGGCGGATCGAGCTCACCGCCGAGGTCGTCGCCGCGAGCGGCGCCCCGGTGGTGCGGGTCGAGACCGCCGGCGAGACGCGGGTCGAACGGCTGCTCTGGGCGGTCCTGCTCGGCGACCTCGTCTCGCTGGAGCTGGCGCAGCGGCGCGGGGTCGACCCGGAGAGCATCGAGGCGATCGAGAGGCTGAAGGCGGGCCTGGCTGGATGAGGGCGATGGTGCTGGCGGCGGGGCTGGGGACGCGGCTGCGGCCGCTCACCTACGAGATGCCGAAGCCGATGGTGCCGGTCCTCAACAAGCCGGTGATGGAGCACATCCTGCGCTTGCTCGGCCGCCACGGCTTCACCGAGACGATCGCCAACCTGCACTGGTTCCCAGAGCTGATCGAGGGCTACTTCGGCGAGGGCGGCGCCTGGGGGGTCGAGCTCTCCTACAGCCGCGAGGAGCGGCTGCTGGGGACCTCGGGCGGGGTCCGCAACGCCGCCGGCTTCCTCGGGGACTCCTTCCTCGTCATCTCCGGCGACGCCCTCACCGACATCGACCTCGCCGCGATGCGCGAGTTCCACGAGTCCCACGATGGGATCGCCACCCTGGCGATGAAGCGGGTCGAGGACACCAGCCAGTTCGGCGTCGCGATCGTCGGCTCCGACGGGCGCGTCCAGGGCTTCCAGGAGAAGCCCGATCCGGCCGAAGCGCTCTCCGACCTCGCCAACTGCGGCATCTACATGTTCCGCAAGGAGATCTTCGATTTCTTCCCGGCGCCGGGGGCGAGTAAGGCGGCCGGCCCCGGCGACCCCGACGGCTTCGCCGACTGGGCGATGGACGTCTTCCCGCGACTGCTGGACGGCGACGTGCCGTTCTACTCGCACGAGATCGAGGCCTACTGGAACGACATCGGCAACCTCGAGGAGCTGCGTGCCGGCAACCTCGACGCCCTCACCGGCGCCGTCCAGGTGGAGCGGGAGGGCGAGCTGGTCGAGGGTTTTCGCAGCGGCGAGCCGATGGCCGGCGAGCCCGACCTCGTCGGCCCCGTCCTGCTCGGCCCCAACTCCCAGATCGGCGACGACGTCCGCATCGACGGCCCAACGGTGATCGGCGACCAGGTCCGAATCGGCGACGGCTCCCGCCTCAAAGAAGTAATCGCCCTCCCCGGCGCCGAGATCCCCCCCCGCAGCCTCCTCATAGGCGCCATCCTCGGCTCCCGCGGCTGACGAGCTAGGGACGAAAGCTCTGCCGGTAGGGAGGGGTGGGGGTCACCCCTCCCACCACAGAGCTCCGTCTAACGCCGACTGACAAGCCGCTCCCAGTTCCGTGGTTCCTTTGTCGTGTATAGCCGGACAAAGGAACCACGCGATTGAACCCTTGCCCAGCTGTCCTACTGGAGGGTGTTGGAGAGGTTTGCGGCGTTCGTCTCTCGGCACGAAGTTGGCTCGGAAGATTTTGTTTTTGCGCGCCATGGGTGCGTGGTGGCTGGGCAGGCTTCGGGCATGGAGCTGATGCCGACCCTTGCCACCGCCCTGGTGCCGCCGTTGTGCGCGTCATGTGGGCGGTCGTGCCGGCCGGAGGCGGTCATCTGCACGCGCTGTTCGAGGCGGTTGGCTGACGCCGATCCCTTTTTCGGCAACGGGCCGGCGGGGTTGGACCGGGTTTGGTCCTCGGCGTCTTATGAGGGCGTGGCGCGGAACCTCGTCGCGGCGCTGAAGTTCCGGCGCCTGCTGCCGGTCGCCGACCTGATGGCGGAGCGGGTCGAATGGCTGGCGCCGGCACACATGCTGAGCGGCACGGTCGTGCCGGTGCCGCCGGCGATGACGCGGATGCGCCGCCGCGGCTTCGACCCTGCCGGCGAGCTGGCGGCGGCGTTGGCGGCGCGGCTGGAAGCACCGCTCTCCCACTGCCTCGAGCGCCGGGGCGGCGGCCGGCAGGTCGGTCGCCGCCGCGCCGAGCGGGTCGGCCACCCGCCGCGGATCGTCGCCCGCGGCGTGGCTCCCCGCAGCGTTCTGCTGATCGACGACGTACTGACCACCGGAGCGACCCTCACGGCCTGCGCAAGAGCCTTGCGGGCCGCGGGGTCGTCCCGGGTGGTTGCGGTGACCTTTGCTCGGCGCCTCTAGTTGGCTCTCCGCGGCCCTACGGCCGTGCCTCGGCCGGGCGGCCCCGCATCTGGCTCACAAGCCGCCGCGTACGACGGCGCTTGCGGCGCAGGTCGCGGTGCTTCTTCACCTGCCGGGACATGTCCTCGGCAAGCTCGTGCACCGAATGCGTCATCTCCGGCGAGCACTCCCGTGCCCGCAGCGTCACTCCCTTCAAGTAGAACGTCGCCTCCGCCACCTGTCTGTCGGCGATCGACGGGTTGCGCTCCTCCGAGAGCAGCACCTCCAAGGTCGCGAGCGGGGATACCTGTCGTCCCAGTCGCTGAAAGCGTTTACGCACCATTTCACGCAGGTCGTCGGTCATCTCGACGTTCCGGCCACGAATCTCAATCCGCATGGGTGCCTCCTTGTGGGTTCTGGCACGATCCTAGTCCTCTCCGCGGAGAGGAGCAAGAGGCAATGACCCGCGCACCGCTACTCTTGACCAATGCCAGCGATGGACCTTGTGACGAAGGCGCTGCGCGCGGGAGAGGGGCGGAAGTTCAAGGCCTACCAGAAGCGCGCGGAGGCGATCAACCGCTACGAGCCGGAGATGGAAGCCCTCTCCGACGAGGAAATCCGGACCGAGGCCGACTCGCTGCGCGAGCGCGCCCGCAACGGCGAGTCGCTCGACGATCTGCTGCCGGAGGCCTTCGCGCTGACCCGCGAGGCCTCGCGCCGGAGCACCGGTCAGCGCCACTACGACGTCCAGCTGATCGGCGGCATGGTCCTCCACGACGGCGGCATCGCCGAGATGAAGACCGGCGAGGGAAAGACCCTGACCGCGACCCTGGCCGTCTTCCTCAACACGCTCGCCGGCGACAGCGTCCACGTCGTCACCGTCAACGACTACCTCGCCCGCCGCGACGCGGAATGGATGAAGCCGATCTACGACGCCCTCGGGGTCAGCGTCTCCGCCGTCCAGGACGCCGACGACCACGACGCCCGCCAGCGCAAATACGCGATGGACGTCACCTACGGGACCAACTCCGAGTTCGGCTTCGACTACCTGCGCGACAACATGGCCAACGCGCTCGAGAACTGCGTCCAGCGTGGCCATCACTTCGCGATCGTGGACGAGGTCGACAACATCCTGATCGACGAGGCGCGGACGCCGCTGATCATCTCCGGCCAGCCTGAACAGGCGGCCCAGACCTACTACACCTTCGCCCGCCTCGCCAAGCAGCTCCACGGCGTGCCGGCGAAAGAAAAGCTGAAATCGCTGGGGGAGTCGAAGGACACCTCCGAGGTCGACTACGACTACGAGTACGACGAGAAGCACAAGACGGTGGCGCCGACCGAGCGCGGGGTGAAGAAAGCCGAGGAGTTCATCGGCGTCGACAACCTCTACCTCGGCGAGCACGGCAGCCTCGTCAACCACCTCGTCCAGGCGCTGAAGGCCGAGTCCCTCTACAAAAAGGACGTCGACTACGCGGTGATCGACGGCGAGGTGATGATCATCGACGAGTTCACCGGCCGCATCCTCGAGGGCCGGCGCTGGTCGGAGGGCCTGCACCAGGCGGTCGAGGCGAAAGAGGGCGTGGCGATCCGCGAGGAGAACCAGACCCTGGCGACGATCACCCTGCAGAACTACTTCCGCCTCTACGACAAGCTCTCGGGCATGACCGGAACCGCCCTCACCGAGGCGACCGAGTTCATGAAGATCTACGAGATGCCGGTGGTGGAGATCCCCACCAACAAACCGATGGTGCGGCTCGACCAGAACGACCAGATCTTCAAGACCAAGGACGGCAAGTGGCAGGCCGTGCTCGACGAAATCGTCAGCCGTCACGAAAAAGGCCAGCCGGTGCTGGTCGGCACGGTCTCGGTCGAGGTCTCGGAGATGATCGCCGACGCGCTGAAACGCCAGGGGATCAAGCACGCCGTCCTCAACGCCAAGCCCGAGCACGCCGAACGAGAGGGCGAGCTGATCGCCCAGGCCGGCCGCAAGGGAGCGGTGATGATCGCCACCAACATGGCCGGCCGCGGCGTCGACATCAAGCTCGGCGGCGACCCCGAGCACCTCGCGATCGCCGAGCTGAAAAAGCAGGGGATCACGCATGACAGCGAGGGCTACGAGGAGGCGCTGGCGGCGAAGACGGCGGAGCTGGAGCCCCAGTGCAAGGCCGAAGGCGAAGAGATCCGCGAGCTCGGCGGCCTTTTCATATGCGGCACCGAGCGCCACGAGTCGCGCCGCATCGACAACCAGCTGCGCGGCCGCTCGGGCCGCCAGGGCGACCCCGGCGAGTCGCGCTTCTTCCTCTCCGCCGAAGACGACGTGATCCGCCTCTTCGCCGGCGACCGCATCTACAAAATCCTCGACAAACTCGGGCCGATGGGCGAGGAAGGCGAGGAAGTCCCGCTGGAAGCGAAGATGCTGACGAAAACCGTCGAGAACGCCCAGAAGAAGGTCGAGGAACAGAACTTCCTGATCCGCAAACGCGTGCTCGAGTACGACGACGTGATGAACGAGCAGCGGCGGGTGGTCTACCGCTACCGCCGCGAGATCCTCGAAGGGCGCGACATCTCCGAGAACGCCCGCGACGAAATCGAGGGCGTGATCGAGCGGCTGGTCGACGAGTACACCGCGGGCGACATCCTCGAGGACTGGGACCTCGACGAGCTGGAGACGCAGCTGCGCCAGATCTGGCCGGTCGGCATCGAGGTCGCCGGCCTGGCGCCGGAGACCGTCGACCGCGAGAGCCTGAAGGAGGCCCTCGACGACGACGCGATGAACGCCTACGACGAGCGCGAAGAGCAGCTCGGCGGGGAATTGATGCGCTTCCTGGAGCGCTCGATCCTGCTGCAGGTGATCGACAACCGCTGGCGCGAACACCTCTTCGACATGGACTACCTGCGCGAGGGAATCCACCTCCGCGGCTTCGCCCAGATCGATCCGCTCGTCGCCTACAAAAATGAGGGCTTCTCGATGTTCGAGGAGCTGATGCACGCGATCTGGGACGAGTTCAGCAAACTGGTCTTCCGGGCCGAGATCGAAGTCCAGCCCGAGCAGGTCGGCGCGGTCGCGGCTGCCAACAGCGAGCCCCAGGCTGCCACCCTCGCCTACTCGGGCGGGACGGCGGACAATCAGCCCTCGGCGCTGCGCGAAGTGGTCGCCTCCAGTGGCGCCAGCGCGGCCGACGTTGCCGCTGCGGGGGCGACCGCCCCGGGCAACGGCGGCTCCGAGGTGGTCGAGACCGTGGTCAAAGACGATCACGACAAAATCGGCCGCAACGACCCCTGCTGGTGCGGCAGCGGGAAAAAGTACAAGAAGTGCCACGGCGCCTGAGGGCGCTGCATGACCGACCCAGTCCGCGAGTTCATCCGCGCCTTCAACGAGCGCGACCTTGATGCATTCGTGGCGGTGCTCGACCCGGAGGTAGAGCTGCATGCGAGCCGGGGGCGGCGCAAGGGGCGAGAGGCGGCGCGGGTATGGGCGACTCGCGAGCCGGGGGGAGTGCAACAGACGATCGAGCTCGAGCAGCTCTACGAGGAAGGGCTCGAGGGGGGTGGCGGCAAGGCGGTGGCGCTGATCCGGCGGGTCTGGCGCTGGGCCGAGGACGACTCGCACGCGGGGACGGACGAGATGGCCTGGGCCTTCGAGCTGCGCGACCGCAGGGTGCTGAGCTGGCGCCCGTACGAGGACCGGCGAGCGGCGTTGCGCGAGAACGAATTTCTTTTTGCGACTGACAAAAACTCCTAGGTGACTTTTGTCACCTAGCGGTCAAGTCACTCGACGATTGCTGGCTTATTTCGTCTGGCCGGAGAACCTGCCGTTCCTAATTGCGATCTCTGGGTTCAGCCTGAGAAGAGGGCTACTTGACTCAGGACGGGAGACGGCGATAGAGATTTCTCTTGAAAAGTTCGCTCTTTTTGAGCGAAAAGAAGAACCTTAATGGAGGAAGCATGAAGTATCTCAAGTTCCTCGGGCTCGCCGCCATCTTCGCGGCCGCCCTAACGGCGTTCGCCGGCACCGCTTCGGCGACCACCTTGACAGGCTCGGGTGGCACCTTGCCGGCGGGCACGGAAATCAAATCCGTGGCTGAGGGCAAAACCATCCTGCATCCGCCGATCGGCGACATCGAATGCGAAGAATCCACGGTGTCGGGTAAAACCTCCAACGAAGGCAGCGCGACTGAAACAGTCCAAGGCAGCATCGAAAGCTTGACCTTCAGCAAATGCAACGCGACGGTCACGGTGCTCGTCAAAGGCTCACTGGAAATCCACACAAGCTACGAAACAGTCATTGACGAAGTAGAAGGAAGAAAAGTCGATACACGGATCACAAAGACCGTGGCTGACAGCAACGGTTGGCTCACAGGGAACGGCAACGAAGTGACAGTCGAATTCCTCGGATTCCACTGCATCTTCAAAACCAACGGAACCCCGCTTGGAAAAGTGACAGGCTCGGCGAACACCGGCGGCAACGCCACACTGGACATCGAAGCCACGATTCCGCGGACCGGGGGCAGAAGCGGTGTCTTCTGCGGCTCGGAAGCTCAATGGACAGGCTCCTACAAAGTCACCAGCCCGAGCGTCCTGAACATCGACTGATCGAGTTCAGCTCGGCTGTCCTGAGATCTAACCGATCTCGACAAAGCGCGGTCGTCCCTTGGGACGGCCGCGTTTTTTTGGCCAAGCGGCCTTCCGGGCTTACGATGACGCTCATGGATTCGGTTGCTCCCGACAACCTCGAGGCCACCGAGGCCTGGAGCGGCCCGCTCTTCGAGCTCTTCGTCAAGTACCGCGATCTGGCAACGGCCGGCCTCGGTGCGCACGGCAACGCGGCGATCAAGGCCAACCCGCCGCGGCCCGGTGAGCGCGTCCTCGACGTCGGCTGCGGCTTCGGCGACACCACCCAACAGCTCGCGGGGCTGGTCGGGGCAGAGGGCTCTGCTCTTGGCGTCGACGTCTCCCAGCCGTTCATCGACGCCGCGCGGGAGGAGGCGGCGAAGGAGGGCGTCGCCAATGTCGATTTCCTCGCCGCCGACGTGCAGACGCTGGAGCTGCCGCAGGAGTTCGACTACGCCTTCTCGCGGATGGGGATCATGTTCTTCGCCAATCCCGTCGCCGCCCTGCGCAATGTCCGCAAGGCCATGGTTCCCGGCGGCCGTTTCTGCGCCGTCGTCTGGCGCCGCAAGCTCGACAACGAGTGGGTCCACCGGGCTGAGCTGGTCGTCGAGGACTACCTCGAGCATCCCGAGGAGAGCGACGAACCGACCTGCGGTCCCGGCCCCTTCTCGATGGCCAACGCCGACACCGTCACCGAGCAGATGCAGATCGCCGGCTTCGAGGACGTCGCGGTGCAGCGCTCCGACCTGCCGCTGAAGATCGGCAACGACCTCGAGCACGCGGTCGAGTTCAACATGTCCCTTGGCCCGGCCGGCGAGGTCCTCCGCCTCTGGGGCGACCGGGTCGAGGAGATCCGCCCCGAGATCGCCGCCCGCCTCCGCGCGACCCTCGCCGACTTCGAGACCCCCGACGGCGTCTTCGCCCCGGCCTCGACCTGGATCATCACCGCGCGGGCTACGTAGCGGTCGATTTCGCGAAACCGTGAAAACCCGCGATATACGCGGGTTCTCGCGGTCTCGCGAAGCGAGCCAATAACCTGTGTCCATGGCCGAGACGCAGAGCGAACCGATCGCGCCACGCCTGGCCGCTGTCCGGGAGCAGTTGTCCCTGCTCGCGGACTACCTTTGACCCGGCTGGGCTAGAGAAGGAAGCCGCCGGGCTGGAGGAGGAGATGGGGCGTCCTGGGTTCTGGGACGACCAGGAGGCTGCGGCGAAGACCTCGGCTGCGCATGCTCGCGCGCAGAAGCGGCTGGAGATGTTCCGGGGGCTGGAGGGGGACGTGGCTGACCTGGATGACCTGGCGGAGATGGCGGCCGAGGACGAGGAGATGGCCGCCGAGCTCGAATCGCAGCTGGGCTCGGTCGAGGGCCGGTTGGCCGAGCTGGAAGAGGCGCGGCTGTTCAGTGGCGAGTACGACGCCGGCGACGCGGTCGTCACCGTCCATGCCGGTGCCGGCGGCACCGACTCCCAGGACTGGGCCGAGATCCTGCTGCGTATGTACCTGCGCTGGGCCGAGCGGCGCGGCTTCGAGGTCGAGATGGTCGAGGCCTCGGCGGGGGAGGAGGCTGGGCTGAAGTCGGCCACCTTCATCGCCCGCGGCGAGAACGCCTACGGGCTCTTCGCCGCCGAGCGCGGCGTCCACCGCCTGGTCCGGATCTCCCCCTTCGACTCCTCCTCGCGCCGCCACACCAGCTTCGCCCAGGTCGAAGTCGGGCCGGTGGTCGACGAAACCGTCGAGGTGGAGATCGACGAGGGTGACCTGCGGATCGACACCTACCGCGCCTCCGGCGCCGGCGGCCAGCACGTCAACAAGACCGATTCGGCGGTGCGGATCACCCACGTCCCAACCGGCGTCGTCGTCCAGTGCCAGAACGAGCGCTCCCAGCTCCAGAACCGGGCGGTGGCGATGCAGCTGCTGCGCTCGAAACTGATCGAGCTGGAGGAGCGCAAACGCTCCGAAGAGATGGCCAGGCAACGCGGCGAGGTCAAAGACGTCGCCTGGGGCTCGCAGATCCGCAGCTACGTGCTGCACCCCTACACGATGGTCAAGGACCACCGCACCGAGCACGAGGTGGGCGACGTGCAGCGGGTGCTGGACGGCGACCTCGACGACTTCGTCCGCGACTACCTGAACAAGACCGCCGCGGCCTCGGCCAGCTAGATGGCCGAGCTCTTCCAGCTCGAACGGGCGAGCGGGGGAGACCCGGAGGGGCTGCTGGTCCTCCACCACGGCCGCGGCACCGACGAGCGCGACCTGATCGGCCTCGCCGACTACCTCGACCCGCCGCGGCGGCTGCGGGTGGTGACGCCGCGAGCACCGCTGAGTCTGCCCGGCTCGCCTGGCTACCACTGGTACCTGGTGCCGCGGGTCGGCTACCCCGACCGCGAGACCTTCGAGGCGGCGCGCGCCGCCCTGGCCGAGCTGCACGACCGGCTCTGGGAGGAGAGCGGGGTGGGGCCGGAGCGCACCGTCCTCGCCGGCTTCTCGATGGGCGGGGTGATGAGCTACGCGATGGGGCTCGGCGCCGACCGCCCGCCGGTCGCCGGGATCCTCGCCTTCAGCGGCTTCGTGCCGAGCGTCGAGGGCTGGGAGCCGTCATTCGCCGACCGCCAGGACACCCGCGCCTTCGTCAGTCACGGCGCCCGCGACCCGGTGATCGGCATCGAGTTCGCCCACCGCGCCCGCGAGCTACTCGAAGCGGGCGGCCTCGACGTCACCTACCGCGAGTCGGAGCTGGGGCACCAGATCGACCCCGCGCACCTGCGCGACGCGCAGGACTGGCTCGGCGAGGTCCTCGCCTAGGACCAGAGCAGCTTGCGGGTGCCGCCGCGGTGGACGGTCAGCTGGGTGCGGCAGTAGCCGGGGGTGTTGACAGCGTGCAGGTCGATGGCGAATTCGCGCGCTGCCATCGCCTTCGCCATCTCCCTTTTGCTGAGGCCGAAGCTGTCGTGGAAGACGCCGGCGCGGCGGAAGCGGGTGTGGCTCGCCCCCAGGTGCAGGCTGCCTTTGCTGCCGTGCAGCTTCGAGTTGATCGCGACGGCGGCGGGGGCGAAGGTCCGGTAGTGGATCGTCAGGCGGACGGTGTCGTTGCCGGGGTTGGCGGCGACCTTGGCGGTGGCGTCTTCGATCACGCATTCTTCGGCCGCGGCTTCTTCTTCAGCTGCTTCGGCTTCTTCGCAGTCTTCGCCTTCTTCGGGGTCGGCTTCGCATTCTTCGCCTTCTTCAGGTCCTGCTTCGCCTTCTTCGTTTTCTTCTTCTTCGGGTTCTTCGGCCTTGACCGAGAGCGCCGGCGAGGGCACCGACACGATCAGCGCCTGCGCAGGGCCGGCCGCGGTGAGCAGGGCGACCAACAAGAGGAGGAGAAGGAGGGCGGTTTTCCGCATCGCCCCCCATTAGTCGGAGCTTGCGGGGGTGCTCTTGAGCTACTCGACTATTCGTCCAGGACGCCCTCGAGCTCCAGCAGCCCGCGCTTCATCGGCAGCCCACCGCCGTAGCCGCCGAGCGCCCCGCCCGTGCGCAGGACCCGGTGGCAGGGGACGACGAGCGGGATCGGGTTGCTGCCGCAGGCGGTCCCGGCCGCCCGGACGGCGCGCTCGTTGCCGGCTTTGCGCGCCATCTCGGTGTAGCTGCGGGTCTGGCCGTAGGGGATGCGGGCGATCGCCCGCAGCACCCGCAGCCGGAAGCCGTTGCTGAGGCTCCAGTCGAGCGGCAGGTCGAAGCGGTCGAGCTTGCCCTCGAAGTAGAGGTCGAGCTCGCGCCGTGCCTCGTCCAGCTCGGCCGGCGCCTCCAGCACCCGCGGCGAGACGCGCTCGGCGAGCTCGCCCAGCAGCTCGTCGGGATCCTGGTTCGGTAGGCCCACCCGTACCAGCCCGCGCCTGCTCTGGGCCAGCAACAGCGGCCCGAAGGGTGAATCGGCGGTGGCGTAGGCGACGTCGAGCAGCCCCTCCTCGGCGGCGCGCGCCTTGAAGCGGTCGATGGCGGTGTTGGTTGCGGTCTTCATCCCAGCTCCTTTCGCAGTCGTTTCAGTCCCTCGTGCAGGCTGCGCCGGGCGGCCTCCGGCGAGCAGCCGAGCGCGGCGGCGATCTCGCCGTGGGGGAGGTCGCTGCCGTAGCGCAGCGCCACCGCCGCCCGCTGCTTCGGCGGCAGCGAGCCGACCGCCGCCCAGAGGCGCTCGTCGCGCTCGGGCAGCCCGTCCTCGACGGCGGCCTCCGGCGGCTCGGCGACCGGGACCGGCGCCCGTCCCCTGGCGCGGTGGTGGTCGATCGCCTTGCGGTGGGCGATCGTCAGCAGCCAGCCGCGCAGGTTGCGCGCGTCCTCGAGCCGCGGGTAGGCCCGCAGCGCCGCCAGGAAGGTCTCCTGGAAGCAGTCTTCGGCCCCCTCCCGCCCGACCGCCCCTCGCAGCACCGCCAGCACGTCGCCGGCGTACTCGTCGATCAAGAGCTGGAACGGGGGCAGGGGAGTGGCCAACACCTTGATTAAACGCGGCGACGGCCCCGAATGTGAGAGAGGATGGCGAGATGGAGGCGGCAATCAGCATCGTCTTGATCGAGGACGAGGACCTTGTCCGGACCTCGGTGCGGACGATTCTCGAGCGCAGCGGCTTCGCGGTCGTCGCCGAGGCCGCCGACGCGACAGGCGGAATCGAGGCGACGCTGCGGGAGCGGCCGCAGGTCTGCCTGATCGACGTCCGGCTGCCGGACGCCAACGGCATCGAGGTGACGCGGCGGCTGGCTCAGGAGCTTCCCGACACCGCTCTGGTGGTCTATTCGGCCTCCGAACGGCATGAGGACCTGGTCGACGCGATCCGGGCCGGCGCCGTCGGCTACCTGCTCAAGGGGATGGACCCGACCCGCCTCACCCATGCGTTGCGCGGCGTCGTCGAGGGGGAGGCGGCGATTCCGAGGCCGCTGATGGCGGCGCTGGTGAAGGAGTTGCAGACGCAAGGGCGGCGCAAGGCGGTGATTGGTCTGCGCAGCCGGGTCGAGCTGACGCGCCGGGAGTGGGAGGTGCTGGACCTCTTGTGCGAGGGGCTGGACACGCGCCAGATCGCCGGGCGGTTGACGATCTCGCCGGTGACCGTGCGCCGGCACGTCTCGGAGATCCTGCGCAAGCTCGGGGCGGGCGACCGGGCTGAGGCGATCGCCCTGGTCGAAGGCCGGCTCTAGAGCAGTCCCCGCCGCACCGCCTCCACCGCCGCCTGCGTGCGGTTGCTCGCCTGCAGCTTCACCAGCAGGTGGGAGAGGTGGCGCTTCACGGTCGGCACGCTGACCGCGAGCGCGGCGGCGATCTCGGCGTTGCTGCGTCCCTCCGCCAGCAGCTCCAGCACCTCGCGCTCGCGCTCGGTCAGTTCGGGGGCCGCGGTGGCAGCCAGGGCGGTGCGCAGGACGCCGAGCAGCTCGGCGGCAATGCGCGGCGAGAGGGGCGCGGCGCCTTCGGCGGCGACCCGGATCCCGGCGGCGATCGCCGTCGGCGGGTCGTCCTTGAGCAGGTAGCCGACTGCGCCGGCGCCGATCGCCCCGGCGGCGTCCGCGACGGCGCCGGAGTGGGTGAGGATGACGATGCGGGCCTCGGGGAGCGCTGCGCGGATGCGCCGCGTGCCGTCGATGCCCGACTCGCCCCGCATCGCCACCGCCATCGTGATCACGTCGGGGGTCAGCTCGAGCGCCAGGGCCAGCGCCTCCTCGGTGCCGCTGGCCTCGCCGGCGACGCGGAGCCCGTCGCGCTCCAGCAGTTCGCGGATCGCCCGCCGGAGGATCGCGTCCTCGTCGACGAGTAGCACCGTATGGGGGCGCCCATTGCTCTGCACATGCTGAATGTCGTTTCCCATACGGTCCAAATCAAATATGAAAGAGTGAAGTCGTGGCCCGGTACGTGATGGTTGCAACCTTGCTCGCGGCGGTGATCTCGGCCGCCTACGCGCTGCCCGCCGAGGCCAACAGCGGCGCCTTCGAAGCGAAGCCGAGCGGGATCACCTGCGCCGCTTTCCGGATCGGGCAGCGGGCGGCGTCGGTGCGCTGCGACCTCCGCTTCCTCGGTCACCGGGCGGCGTTCCTGCACCGGCGCGGCAAGGCACGCATCGCGCACGTCTCCACCTTCCTCCACCCCCGCCACCCGAAGCAGCTCGCGCGCGGCCAGGAGATCCACTTCGGCACCTTCACCTGCCGCTCCCTGCCGGCGGCGGTGACCTGCCGGGGCGGCAACGGCCACGGCTTCACCGTGGGCCGGAAGTTCCAGCTCACGTTCTGAGTGGAGCACGCGGGCTGGACATCCGTCCAGCGCCAAGCGTGCTCCAGTACGGCTACGTATCGGGGACGCCGAGGAAGAAAGCCGTATGGATCGACGTCCTTTTGCAATCGCCGTTGCTGCCCTGGCCCTGCTGCTCACCAGCGTCTCGTCCGCGAGCGCAGCTCGGGTGCTGGTCAAGTTCCGCGGCGGGGTGGGGGGGCCGGAGGCGGCGCGGGCTCTCGCCGCGCAGGGGACGCGACAGCTGCGGCGGATCGAAGGGATCGGCGTCCGCGTCGTCGCCGTGCCCGCCGGCCACGAACGCGGGGCGCTGGCGGCGCTCGCCCGCGACCCCAGGGTCCTCTTCGCCGAGCCCGACGCGATCGCGAAGCCGCAGGAGACGATCCCCAATGACCCCTACTTCCCCCGCGGCAGCTACTCGATCTCCTCCGGCGCCTGGGGCTGGTACCAGACCCACACCACGCAGGCCTGGGACCTGACGACGGGATCGGCGAGCACGACGATCGCCATCGTCGACACTGGACTGAAACCGCAGTCACTCGACTTCGGCGGCCAGCTGGTCGGCGGCTACAACGTCCTCAACGGCAGCACCGACACCTCCTCCACCGCGGGCAACCACGGCACCTACGTCGCCGGCGTCGCCGGGCTGGCGATGAACACCGCCAGCGGCAGCGCCGGCTACTGCCCCGGCTGCCGGATCATGCCGGTCCAGGTCGGGACCGACTCGGGTGCCACCAACGCGAACATCGCGGCCGGCATCGTCTGGGCGGCCGACCACGGCGCCCGCGTCATCAACCTCAGCTGGGCCGGGCCGACCGCGTCCTCGACGCTGAGCGAAGCGGTCGCCTACGCGCGCGCCAAGGGCGCGGTCGTCTTCGCCGCCGCCGGCAACTCCAACTGCGACTGCCCGACCTATCCGGCGGCGACGCCGGGCGTGATCGGGGTCGCCGGGGTCGCGATGTCGGGCGCCAAGGCCGGCGACTCCAACTACGGCAGCTGGGTGGACCTGGCGGCGCCGGAGGGGAACATGACCGCCTGGCCCTCGCTCAACGGGGCCCCGGGCTACGGGCCGGTGGGGGGTACCTCGGTGGCCTCGCCGGCGGCGGCCGGAGTCGCCGGCCTTCTCCTCTCCGTCGACCCCGGTCTCGGTCCCGCCGAAGTCGAACAGGTGCTCGAGGGATCGGCGACGCCGACCAGCTTCACCGTCGCCCACGGCGAGGTCGACGCGATGGCGGCGCTGCGGGCGCTGGGCCTGGCGGACTCGCAGAGCGCCGGCGCTCCCCTCAACCAGGTCGCGCCCCAGGTGCTCGTGGAGACCAACGGCGACCAGGCGGTGGCTCCGCTCGCTGCGCCCCCGCAGCCCGGTCAGGTGCTGGTCCGCGGCCAGGGTGCCTGGTCGGGTTCCTCGCCGCTCTCGTTGAGCGGCGTCAAGTGGTACCGCTGTGCCCTCGGCGACAGCGCCTGCACCCAGGTCGGCTCAGCCTGGAAGTACACGGTCTCCTCCGAAGACGCGGGCTACGCGATCAAGCTCGCGGTCACCTTCACCGATCCCAGCGGCAGCGCCGTCGCCGTCGCTCCGCTGACCGAACCGGTGGGGGGGACCGTTGCGCCATCGGCACCGGTCAACTCCGCGCCTCCAGTCATCTCCGGGACCGCTGAAGAAGGCCAGGTGCTCGCCGCCACGACCGGGACCTGGTCGAACTCGCCGACCGCCTACGCCTTTCAGTGGCGGCGCTGCGACGCGGCCGGGGCCAGCTGCAACACGATCGCCGGCGCCACCGCGCAGACCTACGCGCTCGGCTCCGCCGACGTCGGCTCGACCCTGCGTGTCGCGGTGACGGCTTCGAACACGGGCGGCGCCGCGACGGCAGAATCCGCTGCCAGCGCGCCTGTGGTCGCCAAGCCGCCGCCTTCGCAGCAGACGCTGAGCTTCTCGGGGTCGCTCACCAACAAGGTCCTCAGCCGTAGCTACCAGGTCAGCGTCGGCAGCGGCCTCGCCGACGCCCGCCTCTCGTTCAGCAACTGCAAGTCGCTGACGCTGACGCTCCAGTCGGCCGCGGGCACGACGCTCGCCAGCGCCAGCGGTCCCAGCATGCTGGTGCTCGACCAGACGCTCGCCGCCGGCACCTACACCTACGTGGTCAGCGGCAGCGGTCGCTGCTCGTTCGGGCTGACGGTGACCTCGCCGGCCCCGTAGGGACAGAACGAAGAGAGGGCCCCGTCACCGGGACCCTCTTGCCCTTCGTCACTGCTGACTGGTGTTCCCGCTCATGGTCCGAAGGCGACCTGGTTGTTGATCGCGTCGAACGTGTCCTTGGCGAGCCCTTGGGTGGCCTTGACCTGGGCGTACCAGGTGGAGCCACCGGCATTTGATTTGCCGCCGGCGTAGGTGAGCAGCTGCAGCACGGTCAGGGATTTCGCCCCGCCGAAGGCGGCGCTCGTGTCCTCGAACGTCGTGCAAGCGGAGATGTTCTTGCAGACTTTCGTCAGGTCGATTTCCTGACCGCCGAGCGGACTCGGCGCTTTGATTTTGTTGCCGCCGAGAGCGGGATCGCTGAAGTAGACGTCCAGCGCCGTGGCCAGCATCTGGCCCTTCAGCATCGCGTTCATCGCTGCTCCACCCGCGTTGGCCGCCTTGATCACGTTGGTCACGTATTCGGCCACTTGTTTGCAATTGGCTGACGAGCCCAGGTCCTGGAAAGGCGGGAATTTCCGCAGCCAGGTGCCGGAGTCGCAGACTTTGCTCGTTTCGTGGCCGCCGGTGATGATTGCCTGGCCGTTCTTGTTCTGCCAGTAGCCCATCGTCAGGGCGCCGGTTTCGAGGACGCCGCAGACCCGGACGGTGACTTCGTCTTCCAACGTTTCTTCGCTGTCGACGGTGGTCGTCTTGGCGACGTTGGTGTGGCTGGTGCACCCCGATTTGACCGGGAAGGTGATCGTCTCTTCGAACGTCTTCGATTCGCAGAGTTCGCCTTCGAGTTTGGTCGTGGTGCCGTCGACCGTGTCGGTCACTTCGGTGACGCAGGCGTCGGTCGTTTTCGGTTCGGTCCCGGCCCAGTCGACTTTGGCCGTGCCGCTGGCTTCGCCGCTGGGCGTGTGAGCCGCTTCGGCGTCCCAGGTCGCGGTCGCGACGTTGGTCTCGGCCGAGCTTGCCGGCGCTTCTTTATAGGTGCATTCGTATTCGAATTCTTCGCTTTCGCCGGCCGGGATTTCAACGTCTTCGCCACCGGCGACCGAGCATTTGGCGCCGGTGTCGCCTTCGATTTCGTCGGCGACGTCGACCGTGATCGCCTCCCAGTCATTCGGGTTGGTGACTTTGATCTCGCCCTTGACGACCCAGCCGCTGTCTTCGCCGGCGCCCTTCACGACTTTGATCGTGTATTTGAAGGTCGCGTTTTTCTGCGTCGTCTTCACTTCTTCTTTGTCGACGGACTTTTTGATGCTCCAGGGGTACGTCCGTTCGAAGGACGGTTCCGCGGTCTTCGAGACTTCGAGATCTGCACCGACGCAGACTTCGACCGAGGCTTCAGCTGAGCCTTCGGTTTCGGTGTCGCTGGTGAGGAAGGTCGCTTCGTTGTCGTATTCGGTGCAGGTGCCGGGGACGCCTTCGAATTCTTCTTCGTATTCGAAGCTCTTCGGCGATTCTTCGAGTCCGACCGTGCCGAGCAGGCCGTGTCGGGAGTCTTCGACGGTGACGCTTTCGTCGAGACCTTCGACTTCGGCTTCGCTCCAGTTCACTTCCGCTTCGGCTTCGGTTTCGCCTTCGTCGAGCAGTCTGCCGTCAACGGTCTGTTCGGGCCAGGTGATCCGGGCGACGTTGGTCTCTTCTTCGCTTTCCGGTGCGCCGCTGTATTCGCAGGTGTAGGCGAAGCTGCGCGAGGATTCGGCTTCGATTTCGGCCCCCCCGGCGCCTTCTTCGACTTCGCAGCTCGCGTTTTCGTCGGCTTCGCCGGCGCCTTTGAAGATCGCGTCTTCGACTTCGACTCCGCTGACCGCGCCGGAGTTGGGGTTGTTGACTTCGATTTCGCCGCTGACGCTCCAGCCGCCGTCGCTGTGGCCCGTCTGGGTCACGGTGACGGTGTAGTTGAAGATCGCGGTGCCGCCGCTGATTTCAGCTTTGGTTTTGTCGACTTCCTTTTCGATTTCCCATTCGTACTGGCGCTGCAGCGACGGAGTCGCGGTCTTGCTCGCCGTCAGGCTGTCTGCGGGAGGTCTTTGCCCTCCTTCTCCCGGCTGGACGAAGCAGGTTTCCGAGTTCAGCCCGAGCCGTTTGCACTCGGCTTCGTCGTTGATGTGGAGGACGATCACCTGGCCGGTGGGGGCGCCGCCGGACCAGGTTGCCCAGCCCATCACCCGCGTGGTGCCGTCGAAGGGGATGTTGGCTTCGTTGCCGCCGTTGCGCTGGAATCCGAACGCCTCGAATTTAGGCGGGTCTTCGAAGAAGCTGCCGTCGAAGCCCTGTGCCCCGCCTGGGACCGCGTTGACTTCGACGGTCGGGTCGGCACCTTCGGGGTAGTAGACGCAGTACTCGATCAGGCCGGGGATGCCTTTGCCGGCGATGCCGCCGGCATCGACCGAGGTGAAGGTGTATTCGACCTTCTTCCCTTCTTCGCTGAAGGTTTTGTTTGCTTCGACGAGGTTGGAGATCGGGCGGCTGGTCGGTTCTCCGCCAGGGCATCCGGTTTCGTCCGCCTTCGCCGTAGCGGCACTCAGTAGGAGGAGCGCCAGCGCCAGGATCGCAACAGCCGGCAGACCAGTGATCCATGCGCGACGACCAGACGCAGTCGGGTAAACGGTCAACATTGGGGGTCCTCCTGTTTGAGGCGAGAAACCTCGGGTATTAGAACTAGTTGGCGGTAGATGACTGGTTTGGTACGCAGCGAGTATGTAAGGGTTGGATCGCCGCTACATCGACCGGATGGCTCAACTTCCGTTCAAGTATCTGAACGCCGACATGCGGCCATCTCGGCGCTTTTGACGCCTGCGGTTTGAACTACGCTGCCGCGAATGATCGATCCGGCCGATGCCCTGCGGCAGAAGGTCGCCCGTGCGCTCGAGGAGGACCTCGGCACCGGCGACGTCACTTCCGAAGCGACCGTGCCCGAGGAGGCGCGGGCGCGGGCGCGGGTCGTGCAGAAACAACCGGGCGTCGTCTACGGGCTCGAGGTGGTGGCCGAGACGATGCGCCAGTGCGGGGCCGACGACGTCGACAACCTCGTCGTCGAGGGGCAGTGGCGCGAGCACGTGCCGGCCGAGGTGCTGCTGGCGAGCGGACCGGCGCGGGCGCTGCTGGCGGCGGAGCGGACCGCGCTCAACTTCCTCGGCCACCTCTCCGGGGTGGCGACGCTGACCTCCCGCTACGCGGAAGCGGTTGAGGGGACCGGCGCCAGCATCCTCGACACCCGCAAGACGACGCCGAGCCAGCGCTGGCTGGAGAAGGCGGCGGTGGCCGCCGGGGGCGGGATCAACCATCGCATGGGCCTCTACGACGCGATCCTGATCAAGGAAAACCACGTCGCCGCGGCCGGCGGCATCGCCAATGCGATTCGTGCCGCGCGCGCCGCGAATCCCGGCGTATTCCTCGATTGCGAAGTCGAATCGCTGGACGAACTGCGCGCGGCGATCGAGGCTGGCGCCGACCGCGTGCTGCTGGACGAATTCACCGACGCGATGCTGCGCGAAGCCGTCGCCCTCGCTGCCGGCCGCGTGCCGCTGGAAGTCTCCGGCAGCGTCGACCTCGCACGCGTCCGCGCCATCGCCGAAACCGGCGTCGACTGCATCTCGATCGGCGCGTTGACCAAACACGTCCGCGCCATCGACCTGTCGATGCGCTTCGACAATCGCTGACATCAAATCGTGTCAGGCGGAATACCTGTC
>DASULS010000024.1:0-8857 GCA_036278095.1 Solirubrobacterales bacterium
ACCGCACCCGCAAGAAGGGCAAGCAGTCCGACCGCTACATCGTCCGCGGCCGTCGCCGCGGCAAGAAGAAGGGCCGTTAGAGATGGGACGTTCGACGAAAAAGGGCCCGTGGGTCGAGGAGCGCCTGATGGGGCGGATCACCGCGCTGAACGAGGCCAACAAAAAACAGATGCTGAAAACTTGGTCGCGGACCTCGACGATCTTCCCGGAGATGGTCGGGCACACGATCGCCGTCCACGACGGCAAGAAACACGTTCCCGTCTTCATCTCGGAGTCGATGGTGGGGCACAAGCTCGGCGAGTTCGCGCCGACCCGCCACTTCCGCTCCCATGGCGGTAAGGACTAGCGATGGCCGACGAGCAGAAAAAAGCGAAAAAAGAGCCGGCGAAAAAAGCCGAGAAAAAACCGGCCAAAAAAGCTGCTGCCAAAAAAGAGCCGGCGGCGAAAAAAGCCACCGCCAAAAAAGACTCGAAAGCCAAAGGCAAAGCGAAAAAACCCGCTGCCAAAAAAGAGGCGAAACCGAAAAAAGAGGCTGCCAAAAAAGCCGAGGCGAAAGACGCCAAAAAAGAGCCGGCGAAAAAAGCCGCAAAGGCGCCTGCGGCAAAAGCTCCGGCGGCGCCCCCGGTCGTCAAGGCCAGCGCCCGCTACGTCCGCGTCGCCCCGCGCAAGGCGCGGCTGATCGCCGACCAGGTGCGCGGCATGCACATCGAGAGCGCGCGGGCGCTGCTCCAGTTCTCGCCCCGCGGCGCCGCCCACCCGATCCACAAGCTGATCAACTCCGCCGCCGCCAACGCGGAAAACAACCACGACCTGATCGGTGACGAGATGCGCATCTCCTCGATCACCGTCGACGAGGGGCCGACCCTGCGCCGCTTCCGGCCGCGGGCGATGGGCCGGGCGACCCCGATCAACAAGCGAACCAGCCACATTCGCGTGGCCCTGACCCCGGTGGAGGACTAGACAATGGGACAGAAGATCCACCCCGAGGGTTTCCGCGTCGGCTACATCCACGACTGGAAGTCGAACTGGTACGAGGACAAAAACTTCGCCGACGTCCTCCAGGAAGACCTGCAGATCCGCGATCACATCGTCGGCAAGCTCTCGCACGCCGGCCTCTCGAACATCACGATCGAGCGCCGCGGCGAGGTCGCCGTCGACATCCACACGGCGCGGCCGGGGATCGTCATCGGCAAGTCCGGCAGCGAAGTCGACGCCCTGCGCAAAGAGCTGCACAAGCTCACCGGCAGCCCGGTGAAAGTGAACATCCGCGAGGTCAAACGGCCCGAGCTCGACGCCAAGCTGGTCGCCCAGTCGATCGCCGAGCAGCTGCAGAACCGCGTCGCCTTCCGCCGCGCGATGAAACGCGCCCTGACCTCGGCGATGCGCTCCGGTGCCAAGGGCGTCAAGGTCCAGGTCTCCGGCCGCCTCGGCGGCGCCGAGATGGCGCGGACCGAAAGCTACTCCGACGGTCGCGTGCCGCTGCACACGCTGCGCGCCGACATCGACTACGGCTTCTTCGAGGCCCGCACCACCACCGGCCGGATCGGCGTCAAATGCTGGATCAACAAGGGCGAAGTGATGCCCGAGGGCTTCCGCTCCGACCTCGTCTCCGGCGACGGCGACGGCCAGTCCCAGGCCGGTCGTGGCGGCGGTCGCCGTGACGATCGCGGCGGCGGTGGACGCGGCCGTGGGCCGGGCGGCGACCGTGGCGGTCGCGGCGGTGGCCGTGGACCCGGAGGCGATCGTGGCGGACGCGGTGGCGGCGGCGGCCGCGGCCCGAGGGGCGGAGGTGGTCGCTGATGCTGATGCCGAAACGGGTCAAGCACCGCAAACAGTTCCGCGGCCGCATGCGCGGCAACACCAAGGGCGGCAGCAGCGTCGCCTTCGGCGAGTACGGGATCAAGGCGCTCGAGCGCGGCTGGATCACCAACCGCCAGATCGAGGCCGCCCGTGTGGCGATGACCCGCAAGATCAAACGTGGCGGCAAGGTCTGGATCAACGTCTTCCCCGACAAGCCCTACACGAAAAAGCCCGCCGAGACGCGGATGGGCTCCGGCAAGGGCAACCCTGAGGGCTGGGTCGCCGTGGTCAAGCCCGGCAAGGTGATGTTCGAGCTGGCGGGGGTCCCCGAGGAGCTGGCGCGCGAAGCGCTGCGCCTCGCCGGCCACAAGCTTCCGGTGAAAACCAAATTCGTCATGCGCGAGGGAGCGGGCGGCGAGTGATGAAGGCCTCGGAGGTCCACAACCTCAAAGACGACGAGCTGGTGGCGAAGCTGATCGACGCCAAGCAGGAGGCCTTCAACCTCCGCTTCCGGCACGCGACCGGCGAGCTCGAGAACACGGCTCGGCTGGGGCAGGCGCGGAGGGACATTGCGAAGCTTTTGACCGTGGCCAAGGCGCGCGGGATCGACGTAGAGAAAGAGACGCGACGGATATGAGCGACGACGAGACTAAAAAAGACGAGAGCACTGACCAAGAGACTCCGCAGGACGAGGCCGCGGAGGCGGCGGGTCCTGTCTCCGATGAGTCCTCCGCGCCCGGTGGCGCGGACGACCCATCGTCGCCACCCGCCGCAGACGCGTCGGAGGCTGACGCTGAGGCTCCGGCCGAGGAGGCTGCCGACGAGGCGTCTGAGGAGGCTCCGGCCGCTGAGGAAGCTGAGGCGCCTGCCGCTGAGGAGGCTTCGGAGCCGAATCCTGAGGATGAGTTGCCTTGGAAGGAGCGGCGGCGGCTGCGGAAATCGCGGCGGCCGTCCGGGAAGGCGCTGCCGTCAGATCCCGAGGAGCGCAAGGCGCAGCGGGCTGAGGCGCGTAAGCGCAAGGCGACGCTGCGGCGCAAACAGCGCGCCGCGGCCAAGTCCGCGCACAAAGCCGGCACCGGCACCCCGCCGGCCGAGCGCGAGTCCAACGCGGCGAAGGTGCGACAGGGGATCGTCGTCTCCAGCAAAGGCGACAAATCGATCACCGTCCGCATCGACATCGCCCGCCGTCACCGCACTTACGAGAAGATCGTCCGCAGCTCGACCAAGCTGCACGCTCACGACGAGCGCAACGAGGCCGGCGAGGGCGACGTGGTCCGCGTGATCGAGACGCGTCCGCTCTCGAAGACCAAGCGCTGGCGCCTGGTGGACGTAGTGGAGAAGGCACGATGATCCAGCAGGAGTCGAGGCTCAAGGTCGCCGACAACTCGGGCGCGCGCGAAATCCTCTGCATCCGCGTCAAAGGCGGCTCCCACCGCCGCTACGCCAGCGTCGGCGACGTGATCACGGCGACGGTGAAATCGGCGAGCCCGCAGGGCGGCGTCCGCAAGGGCGAGGTCGTGCAGGCGGTGGTCGTCCGCACCCGCAAGCCGCTCAGCCGCCCCGACGGCACCTACATCTCCTTCGACGAGAACGCCGCGGTGCTGATCGACCCGGCCAGCAACAACCCGCGCGGCACCCGCATCTTCGGCCCCGTGGCGCGCGAACTGCGCGATCGCAACTTCATGAAAATCATCTCGCTGGCGCCGGAGGTGCTCTAGCGATGGCCAAGTCCATGCGCATCCGCACCGACGATCAGGTCGTCCTGCTCAGCGGCAAGGACGCCGGCAAGACCGGCCGCGTCGTCCGCACCGACCCGAAAAAGCGGCGCGTCTACGTCGAGGGCCTGAACATCATCAAGCGCCACGAACGGCCGCGCTCGCAGAGCGACCTGAAAAACCCGCAGGCCGGAGGCATCGTCGAGATGGAGGGGCCGATCGACGTCTCCAACGTGATGCTGCTCGATCCCAAAGACAACAAGCCGACCCGGATCGGCGTCCGCCGCGACAAAGGCGGCAAGCGCATCCGCTACGCCAAGCGCACCGGAACGGAGATCGACTGATGGAGGCGACCGTGGCATCGACCTCGCAGGCGGCCCCGCCGCCGCGTCTGCGTGAGCGCTACGAGCAGGACGTGCTGCCGGCGCTGACCAAGAAATTCGGCTACTCGACGCCGATGGAGGCTCCGCGCCTGGAGAAGATCACCCTCAACATGGGCCTCGGCACCGAGAAACAGGACAAACGCTCCTTCGAGATGGCCCAGCAGCAACTGGCGACGATCGCCGGCCAGTACCCGAACGTGCGCCGCGCCCGCAAGTCGGTCGCGTCCTTCAAGCTGCGCGAGGGGATGCCGGTCGGCGTCTCGGTGACGCTGCGGCGGGCGCGGATGTGGGAGTTCCTCGACCGCCTGGTCTCGATCGCGGTGCCGCGGATCCGCGATTTCCGCGGCCTCAACCCGCGCTCATTCGACGGTCGCGGCAACTACTCGATGGGCGTCAAAGAGCAGCTGATCTTCCCCGAAATCGATTACGACTCGATCGACGTCGTCCGCGGTCTGGACGTGACGATCACGACTTCCGCTAAAACTGACCTCGAGGCTTTCGAGCTTCTGCTCGGGCTGGGGATGCCGTTCGCCCAGGAGGGCCGTCCCGGTCAGGCCGAGCGCGAAGCCGAAGAACAGGAAGCCGAAGAGGAGCAGCGCAAAGAGGAGGCCCGCCAGCGGGCCGAAGTCGAGCAGGCGGCGCTGGAGCAACTGAAAGAGGAGAACCCGGAGGCCTACGCCAAGCCGGATGGTGAGGACGAAGGCGCCGAGGGCGGAGACGAAGAGGCCGCAGAGACGGCCGAGGGGAGTTCTGACAATGGCTAAGACTTCAATGAAGGTGAAGCAGGCGCGCAAACCGAAGTTCAAGACGCGCCGCTACAACCGCTGCCGCCGCTGTGGGCGCCCCCGTGCCTACTTCCGCAAATTCGGCCTCTGCCGGATCTGCCTGCGCGAGGCTGCGCACGAGGGCTACATTCCCGGAATGACGAAGTCGAGCTGGTAGGACGAGAGCATGCAGACCGACCCGATCGCCGATTACCTGACCCGGATCCGCAACGCCATCAGCGCCGGGCACGACGAGGTGGAGATTCCCTTCTCCGGCCTCAAGCTCGAGATGTCGCGGATCCTCAAGGAGCAGGGCTACATCACCGACTTCGCCCGCAAGCCGGCGACGGTCGGCGAGAAGATCAACGTCGAGCTCAAGTACACCGAGGACCGCCAGCCGGTGATCCTCGGGATCGAACGGGTCTCGCGCCCGGGCCGGCGCCGCTACGTCGACCACAAGAGCGTGCCGCGCGTCCAGGGTGGCACCGGCACCGCGATCGTCAGCACCTCGGTCGGGGTGATGACCGGCCACGAAGCGCGCAACAAGGGAGTTGGCGGCGAGGTCGTCGCCTACGTCTGGTGACCCCATGAGCCGGATCGGACGAAAGCCAGTGTCTTTGCCGGACGCCGTCAGCGTCGAGATCGCCCCTGGGAACATCGCCGTCAAAGGGCCGAAGGGGGAACTGCAGCAGACCTTCTCGCCCGACATGAAGGTCGAGCAGGAGGACGGCGCCGTCACCGTCAGCCGCCCCACCGACCGCGGCGAGCACCGGGCCCTGCACGGGCTCACCCGCAGCCTGATCGCGAACATGGTCGAGGGCGTCACCGACGGCTTCGAGAAGCGACTCGAGATCCAGGGCGTCGGCTACCGCGCCGCCCTGAAAGGGAAGAAACTGGAGCTGGCGCTCGGCTACTCGCACCCGGTCGCGATCGACGCGCCGGAGGGGATCGACTTCGAAGTCCCGCAGCCGACCGAAGTCATCGTCAAGGGCATCGACAAGCAGCTGGTCGGGCAGGTCGCCGCGGACATCCGCAAGCGCCGCCCGCCGGAGCCCTACAAGGGCAAGGGCATTCGCTACAAAGACGAGCAGGTTCTGCGGAAGGTTGGTAAGCGCGCATGACCGTTCTTACGAAGCGTCAGCGTCGGCAGAAACGGCGCCGCCGGGTTCGCGCCCGCATCAAGGGCACGGCGGAGCGGCCGCGGCTGTCGGTCTACCGCTCCAACAAGGGCGTCTTCGCCCAGCTCGTCGACGACACCAAGGGCCACACCGTGGCCGCGGTCAACTGGATCGAGCCCGAGCTGCGCAAGCTCTCCGCCAGCGAGCAGGCGAAGAAGGCGGGCGAACTGCTGGCCGAGCGGGCGAAGGGCGCCGGCGTCGAGGGCTGCGTCTTCGATCGCGGCGGCTACCAGTACCACGGCCGCGTCAAGGCGCTGGCCGAGGGCGCGCGAGAGGGGGGCCTGGCCTTCTAGGGCCGTAGTTTCGCTACGGTGGGCCGCTGCTTATGAAGAGCATGACTCCGAGGAACGTAGAAACGGTCAGCCCCCGCGGGCTCGACCTGCAGGAGCGGGTGATCGAGATCAACCGCGTCGCCAAGGTGGTCAAGGGCGGCCGGCGCTTCTCCTTCACCGCGCTGGTCGCCGTCGGCGACGAGGAGGGCGTGGTCGGGATCGGCTACGGCAAGGCCCGCGAGGTCCCGCTGGCGATCCAGAAGGGCGTCGAGGACGCCCGCAAGAACTTGATCCGGGTGCCCAAATACGGGAACACGATCACCCACCGCATCATCGGCCGCTTCGGCGCCGGCCACGTCGTTCTGCGCCCGGCCAGCCCCGGTACCGGCGTCATCGCCGGTGGCGGCGTCCGCGCCGTGCTCGAGCTGGGCGGGGTGCGCGACGTGCTGACCAAGAGCATCGGGACGCAGAACCCGATCAACCTGGTCAAGGCGACTATGGACGGGCTGGTCAACTTGCGGCGGCCTGAGGAGGTTGCGGAGCTGCGCGGGTTGACGGTTACGCAGGTGCTTGGGATGGACGGAAATGGACAGGGCGCTGAGGCGGCGGGTCCTGTCACGGCAGGGGACCCACCCCCACCTGCAGAGCAGGAGGGGGTCCCCCCTACCGCGCCACCCGCCGCAGACGCCGCTCCAGTAGACGCTGAGCCGTCCGAGGAGGTTGCTGCTGAGGGTGAGGGCTCGTGAGCAAGGTGAAGATTTCGCAGGTGCGGTCGGCTAATGGGACGAATCCGAACCAGAAAGCGACGCTGAAGGCGTTGAAGCTGGGGCGGATCGGCAAATCGGTCGAGCTCAAAGACTCCGAGCAGCTGCAGGGGCAACTGCGGGTCGTCTCCCATCTGGTGGAGGTCGACGGTGGCTGAGAAAACTTCCAAAGAGACCTCGCGTGCCGAGGAGATCGGCCTGCACAACCTGAAGCCGAAGCCCGGCTCGAAAAAGTCGCGCAAGCGGATCGGCCGCGGCGAGGGCAGCGGACTCGGCAAGACCTCGGGTCGTGGCCACAAGGGCGCCGGCTCCCGCTCGGGCAGCAAGCGCAAGGCCAACTACGAGGGCGGCCAGAACCCGATCCACATGCGGATGCGAAAGCTGCGTGGCCCGCACAAAAAGCAGTCGATGCCGTTTGAGAACTTCCGCACCAAGACCCAGCCGGTCAACCTCGCCGACCTCGAGGAGCGCTTCGACAGTGGCGCCGAGGTCACTCTCCAGGCGCTGAAGGAGAAAGGTCTGGCGAAGGGGAAGGACCCGGTCAAGATCCTCGCCCGGGGCGAGATCAAGAAGAAGCTTGAGGTTCACGCGCATGCGTTCAGCGCGGCCGCGAAGGAGCAGATAGAAGCGGCCGGCGGTTCCTGTCACACTCTGGAGCCGTAATGCTCAGAACTATTCTCAACGCCTTCAGCGTTGCTGACATTCGCAAGAAGCTTGCGTTCACGGCGGCGATGCTGGCGCTGTACCGCTTGGGCGCCTACATCCCGGCGCCGGGCGTCGACGCCGGCGCCGTCAAGGAAATCTCGGAAAACTTCGGCGGCTCGGGCGTTCTCGGCTTCCTCAACCTCTTCTCGGGCGGGAGCCTCTCGCGCTTGAGCCTGTTCGCGCTGGGGATCATGCCCTACATCACGGCCTCGATCATCCTGCAGTTGCTGACCGTGGTCGTGCCCTCGCTGGAGCGCCTGCAGAAAGAGGGCGAAGTCGGCCAGCAGAAAATCACCCAGTACACCCGCTATCTGACCGTGGGCCTGGCCTTCGCACAGTCGATCGGCTACGTCTACCTCTTCAAATCCTTCGGCAACAAAGCGGGGACCAGCGTCGTCGGCAACTTCACCTTCACCAGGGTGTTCCTGATCGTCGTCTGCCTCACCGCTGGCTGCACCTTGCTGATGTGGCTGGGCGAGCTGATCACCCAGCGCGGCATCGGCAACGGCATCTCGCTGATGATCTTCGCGTCGATCGCCAGCGGCCTGCCGAAGGGCGTGCACGCCTGGTACACGAACTCCGACAAGATCTTCGTGGTCATCATGCCGTTCCTCGCGCTCAGCGTGATCGCGGCGATCGTCTTCATCCAGGAGGGCCAGCGGCGCATCCCGGTGCAGTACGCCAAGCGCGTGATCGGGCGGCGGATGAGCTCCGGCGGCCAGACCTACCTGCCGCTGCGCGTGAACATGGCCGGCGTGATCCCGGTCATCTTCGCCGCCTCGATCATGGCCTTCCCGCCGACGATGGGCCAGCTCGTGCCGGGCCTGCGCGGCCTGGCGACGTTCTTCAACCCGAGCAAGGCGCCGTACATCATCGGCGAGACGATCTTCATCATCCTGTTCACCTACTTCTACACCGCGGTCACGTTCAACCCGGTGGACCAGGCGGACAACCTGAAGAAGTTCGGCGGCTTCATACCCGGGGTGAGACCCGGCCGGCCCACGGCCGAGTACCTCGATCGCATCCTCGCCCGGCTCACGTTCCCCGGGGCGCTCTACCTGGCTGCGATCGCCGCCCTGCCGACGATCCTGATCAACCAGACGTCCGCCAACTTCTTCTTCGGCGGCACCTCGATCCTGATCGTGATCGGCGTGGCGCTCGACACGATGAAGCAGATCGAGGCGCAGATGATGATGCGCAACTACGAGGGCTTCCTGAAGTAGCCGGTCCCGCCGCGCCCTCTCCCCAGGGGGGTGGGCGGTTTCATGCCGAAGTA
>DASULS010000025.1:0-7219 GCA_036278095.1 Solirubrobacterales bacterium
GCTCCACAACCTGGTCGGCGCCGGCGCCGCCGAGGGCGCGATCGACGCGGCCTCGATCCTGAAGCCGGCCCTGGCCCGCGGCGAGCTGCAGACGATCGGCGCGACCACCCTCGACGAGTACCGCAAGTACCTCGAGCGCGATTCGGCGCTGGAGCGCCGCTTCGCCCAGATCAGGGTCGACCAGCCCTCGCCCGAGGACACCGTGAAGATCCTCGAAGGGCTGCGCGAGCGCTACGAACAGCACCACCGGGTGACGATCCGCGACGACGCCCTCGAAGCTGCCGCCGAGCTCGCCGACCGCTACATCTCCGACCGCTTCCTGCCCGACAAGGCGATCGACCTGATCGACGAGGCCGGCTCGCGGATGCGGATCAAGTCGATGAGCACTCCGCCCGTCTACCGCGACCTCGAGGAGGAAATCGAGACGACGCGGCGCGAGAAGGAGGCCGCGATCGAGGCCCAGGAGTTCGAAAAGGCGGCCAACCTGCGCGACACCGAGCGCCAGCTGACGACCCGCAAGCGCCAGCTCGAAGACGAGTGGGCCGAGGGCGAGAACGGCGAACGGCCGGAAGTGGGCGAGGAGGAGATCGCCGACATCGTCTCGATGTGGACCGGCATCCCCGTCTTCAAACTGACCGAGGCCGAGACCAAGAAGCTGATCCGGATGGAGGAAGAGCTGCATAAGCGGGTGATCGGCCAGGAGGTCGCGATCACCGCCGTCTCGAAAGCGATCCGCCGCTCCCGTGCCGGGATCAAGGACCCCAAGCGGCCGGCCGGCTCGTTCATCTTCCTTGGCCCCTCCGGGGTCGGCAAGACCGAGCTCGCCCGCACGCTCGCCGAGTTCCTCTTCGGCGACGAGGAGGCGATGGTCCGGATCGACATGTCCGAGTACATGGAGAAGCACGCGGTCAGCCGCCTGGTCGGCTCACCCCCGGGTTACATTGGCTACGACGAGGGTGGGCAGCTGACCGAGGCCGTGCGGCGCAAGCCGTACTCGGTGCTGCTGCTCGACGAGATCGAGAAGGCCCACCCGGACGTCTTCAACATCCTCCTGCAGATCCTCGAGGACGGGCGCCTCACCGACGCCCAGGGTCGCACCGTGGACTTCCGCAACGCGATCGTGATCATGACCTCGAACATCGGCGCCTCGGAGATCTCGAAGAACACCTCGATCGGGTTCACCGTCTCCGACGAGACCGGCATGTCCTACGACGACATGAAGAACCGGATCATGTCCGACCTGAAAAAAGTCTTCCGGCCGGAGTTCCTCAACCGGATCGACGAGGTGATCGTCTTCCACAAGCTCGCGAAGGAGGAGGTCAAGGAGATCATCGACCTGATGATCAATCGCGTCCGCGTCCAGGTCGCCGAGCACGAACTGCAGCTGGAGCTGACCGACGAGGCCAAGGACCTGCTGGTCGACAAAGGCTGGGACCCGTCGATGGGCGCCCGCCCGCTGCGCCGGGCGATCCAGCGCTACATCGAGGACCCGCTGGCCGACGAAGTCCTGCGTCAGGGCGAGATGACCCCCGGCTCGACGGTGATGGTCAGCCGCGACCCCGCCGGGGACGAGGAGGACAAACCGCTCAGCCTCGAGATCATCGCCCCGAAGAAGCCGAAGGCGAAGCCGCCCGAGAAACCTGAGCGCGAGAAGGTCGGCGTCGGCGCCAAGCAGAGCGACGGCGACGATCACGGCCCCGCCGACGACGCCGGCTCCGACGACGCCGGCGACGTCCAGCCCTAACCGAGGTCCAGCCGTGAGGGAGCCCGGGCGCGCCGCGATCGGCACCTGGAGTGGAGGGCGGTTCCTCCACTTCGGGGAGGCGATCGAGGAAGACCGGCTGGCGGCGCTGCTGCGGCCGGGTGGCGGCATCGAGACGGTGCTGACCGCCGATGCCTACGGCCAGGGCGAGGCCGATCGGGTGTTGGGGCGGGCGCTGGAGGGTGTGCCGCGCGACGGCTACTGCCTGATCGGGGCAGTGGGTCACGACTTCTACGAGGGTGAGCGGGAAGGGCCGAAAGGGTTCCCGCGCTTCACCGACCCGCGCCTGCGCGGCCCGGACGGGTATGCCGACTACCTGCGGATGGCGACCGAGGCGAGTCTCGACAGAATCGGCGCGAACGCGTTCGACCTGCTGCTCCTCCACAACCCCGACCGCATCGGCTACACCAGCGAGGTCGTCTGGGACGCGATGGCGGCGCTGCGCGAGGAGGGGCTGGCGGCGCGGATCGGCGTCGCGCCGGGGCCGGCCAACGGCTTCACGCTCGATCTGATCGCCTGCCTCGAGCGCTTCGGCGATCGGATCGACTGGGCGATGATCATCCTCAACCCGCTCGAGCCCTGGCCGGGCGAGCTCTGCCTCGACGCGGCGGCGCGCCACGAGGTCAAGGTGCTGACCCGGGTGGTCGACTACGGCGGCCTCTTCTGGGGCGATCTGCGCCCGGGGATGGAGCTGGCCAAGCACGACCACCGCGCCTTCCGGCCGGCTGGCTGGATCGAGGCGGGGCTGGAGAAGCTGGAGCGGCTGCGGCCCTTCGCCGAACGGGCGAAGCTGACCCCGATCCAGCTCGCCTGCCAGTGGAACCTCGCCCACCCCGCGGTCGAGTCGGTGGCGCCGACCCTGATCCAGGAGATCGGCACCGACGCCTGCCCGATCGAGGCCAAGCGCCTCGAACTCGCCCACCTCCCCGCCGACCAGCGCCTCAGCGCCGAGGACGTCGCCGCGATCCGCGAGATCGGCGACAACACCGGCTGCATGGCCCTCAAGGGCGCCAACCCCGAGCACGAAGGCGAAGAGCGCCCCGACCGCTGGCCCCTCACCGACGAGCTGGCCAAAGTAGGCGACCGCTGGGGCATCGATCCAGCCCGCGACCTCGTCGCGACTCACTGACGCACGACCAACCGCTGCCGCCAGGAGGGACGGGTGCCCCTCTCCCAAAGACCGTCGCGCAGCTGATCGAGCCCCGGGGGCGCCACCGTGGTTCCCTGAGCCTTTGTGAGAGGGGCACCCGTCCCTCCAAGCAACAGAGCTCCGCCGGACGACCAAGATCACGGCAGCTCTGCTTAGGAAGCTGTCGACCCTTGGGCGTCTACCGGAGCACCGTCGCTGGAGGGGTGGGTGTCACTCGAGCCGACGGATACTCAAAAAGCCGAGCTAATTAGCTCGGCTTTTGTCGGAGCGAGTGACACCCACCCCTCCCCTTACCGGGAGCGTGTTTTGTCCTGTGTCGTCTATAGCGTCGCCGCCGATGGGGATCACCGATGCAAACCGGAAGTGGTGGACGCTCGCGGGGGCATGTGCCGGCCTCTTCCTGTTGATGCTGGACTCGACCGTGGTGGCGCTGGCGTTGCCGGCGATTCGGCATGACGTGGATGCCAGCTCGGAGGGGCTGCAGTGGGTGATGAACGGCTATCTGCTGACGATCGCGGTGCTGGTCGTGACCGCGGGGCGGCTGGGGGACATGTTCGGGCGCAAGCGGGTCTTCCTCGCCGGGATGGTGCTCTTCGCCGCCGGCTCGGTCGTCTCCGGCGCCGCCGGCGACCAGGTCGAGCTGATCGTCGGCCGGGTGCTGCAGGGCGCCGGCGCGGCGCCGATGCTCTCGCTCTCGCTGGCGCTCGTCTGCAACGTCTTCCCGGCCGGGGAGCAGCCGCGGGCGCTGGGGATCTGGGCGGCGGTCTCGGCGGTGGCGCTGGCGATCGGGCCACTGGCCGGCGGCCTGCTGATCGAAATCGACTGGCGGGTGATCTTCTGGATGAACCTGCCGGTCTCTCTCATCGGGATCATGATCACCCTCGCCGCGGCGCCGGAGTCGACCGATCCCGCCGCTGGCGAGCGGATCGACTGGACCGGCCTCGCCCTGCTCAGCGTCGGCCTCACCGCGGTGGTCCTGGCCCTGGTCCAGGCACGCGCCTGGGGGGCCGGGGCGACCGTCGCCCTCGCGGTCCTCGGCGTCCTCTCCCTGCTCGCCTTCTGGCGGATCGAGCACCGCGTGCGCGAGCCGATCGTCGAGTTCGCCCTCTTCCGCAACGGCCCCTACTTCGGCGCCAGCGCCGCCGCCTTCGCCCTCGTCGGCTCCTACTGGGCGGTGATGTTCTTCCAGCCCCAGTACCTGCAGGACGTGCGCGGCCACTCGCCGATCCTCAGCGGCCTGATGATCCTGCCGGTGACGGTGCCGATGGTCTTCGTCTCGCCCTTCTCCGGCCGCCTGATCGGCCGCTTCGGCGCCCGCCGGCTGATGAGCGCGGGAATGCTCTGCGGCCTGCTCGGGCTCCTCGTCCTCACCCGCATCACGGCCGGCAGCTCCTACGGGCTGCTGCTGGTCGGCTACCTGCTGTTCGGGATCGCCCTCGGCCTCGTCTACGCGCCGATGTCGACGGCGGCGATGGCGGCGATGCCGCGGGACAAGGCCGGGATCGCCTCCGGGGTGCTGGCGATGGACCGGGTGCTGGCCGGCGCCGTCGCCCTCGCCGCCACCGGCGCCGTCTTCCACGCCCTGCTCGGCGACGGCCACTCCTTCGCCGCCGCGGTCGCCGGCTCGACCTGGGTAGCCGTCGCCCTCTGCGCCCTCGGCACCGCCCTGACCTGGGCCTACGTCCGCGACCCCGACCAGCCCCTGGAAGAGCCCTCACCCCACCACATGCACCACAAACGCTTCCATCTCTGACGGCCTCTTTAAGTCCGCTTGACAAACCCCATTCCGACCTGTCCACTCGGAATCGAGCAGACCGCATTCCAGAGCCGTTTCTGCCATCCTCTTGGGGATGCCTTCTTTGCCCGGGGATGAGCTCCAAGAGCTTTCCGAACGTCAGGATCCTCGGCTACTCAGGGCATTGGACGTCGTCGCTCCGGGCGGCGCTCTGCGCGAGGGGATCGACAACATCGTCCACTCGCGGACCGGCGGTCTGCTGGTCGTCGGCGACCTCGACGACATCTCCCACCTGCTCTCGGGCGGGATCAAGCTCGACGTCGACTACTCGCCAGCGATGCTCTACCAGGTGGCGAAGATGGACGGAGCGATCGTCCTCAACGGCGAGGCGACGAAAATCGCCTGGGCCAACGTCCAGCTGATGCCCGATCCGACGATCCTCAGCTCCGAGACCGGCACCCGCCACCGCACCGCCGAGCGCGTCTCCAAGCAGACGACCGCGCTGGTGGTGGCGGTCTCGCAGCGCCGCGACGTCGTCTCCCTCTACGTCGAGGGCACCAAGTACATCCTCCAGGACATCCCCGCCGTGCTGGCGAAGGCGAACCAGGGTCTGGCCACGCTCGAGAAGTACCGCGAGCGGCTCGACCAGGTCTCCGCCCGGCTGACCCAGCTCGAGTTCGAGGGCGGCGGCGTCCTGCATGACGCGCTCTCGGTCCTGCAGCGGGCCGAGCTGGTGACGCGGATGGCGGTCGAGGTCGAGCGCTACATCGTCGAGCTCGGCACCGAGGGCCGGCTGATCGAGATGCAGCTGGAGGAGACGATGGTCGGCGTCGCCGCCGACAAGACCGCCTTGATCCGCGACTACTCGGTCGAGGACTCCGAGCAGAACCTGACCGCGGTTCTGCAGGCGCTGGGCCGGATGCCCCACCAGGACGTGCTCGACTTCGGTCGCCTCGCCGAGCTGCTCGGCTACGACCGCAAGGTCAACACCCTGGACTTCCCGGTCGCGCCGCGCGGATACCGGGTGTTGGGCCGGGTCCCGCGGATCCCAAAGCTTGTCGTCCAAAAGATCACCCAGGAGCTGGGCGGGCTGGAAGAGGTCCTGATGGCCTCCGATGCCGAGCTCGCCGCCGTCGACGGAGTCGGGCCCGCGCGGGCCAAAGACATCCGCGAGGGCCTGCGGCGGCTCCAAGAGGTCGATCTGGTCGACCGGTACTTGCAGAGCTGACGGCACTGGGCCGTCGAACAACGAAAGGAGTCACCGATTTCCGAGCTAGACGAGGCCACCGTGGAGGCTGTCTTCGAGGAGGACGTCGAATACGTCTGCGACTTCGAGGAGGGCGACAAGGTTGTCTACCCGCATCACGGCGCGGGACTGGTGATGACCAAAGAGACCCGCGAGCTGATGGGGGAGAAGCGTGAGTACCTCACGATCAAGATCCTCCACAACGAGCTCACGGTGATGGTTCCTTGCGAAAACGCCGGCAAAGCAGGTCTGCGCCGGGTTATCGACGAGGAGGAAATCAAAAAGGTCACAGCAGTTCTGACCGACGACGTCTCCGAGATGCCGAAGAACTGGAACCGGCGTTTCAAGTACAACCGCGAGAAGATCAAGACCGGAGACGTCTTCGAGCTCGCCGAGGTCGTTCGCAATCTCGCCATCCGCGAGATGGAAAAGGGCCTCTCCACCGGCGAGAAGCAGATGTACACCCGGGCGAAGAAGATCCTCGCCTCGGAGTTCATGTACGCGCTCGACAAGGATGAGGAGGGCGCGGAGGAATACCTGGACGGGCTGCTGGAGGAGCGCTTCGCCGCCACCGCGGCCTAATCAGCCCGCCGTAACCGCAGTCATCGCGGCCGCCGGCTCCGGGGAGCGACTCGGAGCCGGCGGCCCGAAGGCCTTCGTGCCCGTGGCGGGGAGGCCGATGATCGAGTGGTCGCTCGACGCCTTCCGGGCGTGCGAGTCGGTGCGCTCGATCGTCGTCGCCGCGCCGCCGGGCCACATCGGCGACCTCGGCGGTCACGACCTCGGCGTCGTCCCCGGCGGCGCCACCCGCGCCCAGTCGGTCGCCAACGCGCTCGAGGCGGTGGGGACGGGCTACGTCGCGATCCATGACGCGGCGCGGCCGCTGCTGACGCCGGAGCTGGTTGAAGCGCTGGTCGCCGACCTCGATGCCGACGACGAGGCCGCCGGCGTGATCGCCGCCGCCCCCGTCAACGACACGATCAAGCGGGCGGTCGGGGAATCCAGTGTGGACTTGGACACCTCAGAGGTGTCGAACTTCACACTGGAAGTTCAAACGACTGAGGATCGGACGCAGCTCTGGCGGGCGCAGACGCCGCAGGTGTTCCGCACCGAGGCGCTGCGCGAGGCGCTGGCGGCGGCGGAGCGGCCGGAGGAGGCGACCGACGAGTCGATGCTGGTCGAGGACGCAGGGGGCAGGGTCCTGATCCATCCCGTCGCCGAGCAGAACCTGAAGGTGACGACGCCGCTCGACCTGCGCGTCGCCGAGCTGCTCCTGCGCGAGCGCTGAGAGGGAGCCGGGGGAGTGCCTCCCCCGTCCCACCCCCC
>DASULS010000026.1:0-55506 GCA_036278095.1 Solirubrobacterales bacterium
CGCGCGGTCGGCGCCGACGAACTGCGCGACGTAGTCGTTCGCGGGATCCGCGAGCAGCTCGGCAGGCGAGGCGTACTGGACGAGCTTGCCGGGCGCGCGCATGACCGCGATGCGGTCGCCCATCTTGATCGCCTCGTCGATGTCGTGCGTGACGAAGAGGATCGTCTTGGAGATGACCGCCTGCAGGCGCAGGAACTCGTTCTGCAGGCGCTCGCGGTTGATCGGGTCGATCGCGCCGAACGGCTCGTCCATGAGCAGGACGGGCGGATCGGCCGCCAGGGCGCGGGCGACGCCGACGCGCTGGCGCTGGCCGCCCGACAGCTGGGACGGGTAGCGGTCGCGCACCTCGGCGGCGTCGAGCGACACGAGGTCGAGCAGCTCCTCGACGCGCGCGTCGACCCGCTTGCGGTCCCAGCCGAGCAGCCTGGGGACGGTGGCGACGTTGTCCCCCACCGTCTGGTGCGGGAACAGGCCGGTCTGCTGGATCGCGTAGCCGATCTCGCGCCGCAGCTCGGCCGGCTTGCGGTTCTTGATCGACGACCCGCCGAGCAGGATGTCGCCCCCGGTGATGTCGATCAGCCGGTTGACCATCCGCATCGCGGTCGTCTTGCCGCAGCCCGACGGGCCGACGAGGACGCAGATCTCGCCGGCCGGAACCTCGAGCGTCAGCTGGTCGACCGCCGGCGTGTCCGAGCCCGGATAGCGCTTCGTCGCCTCCTCGTAGCGGACCGACGAGGCTTCTGGGGATGGGGACTGGTTTTCGCTGCCGGGGGCGGCGGACGGCATCGGGTCCGACCCTATACCCCGGCGGCCTCGTGCTCATTCATGTGGTGGGCGTGGGCCTGGCGGGCGTGGTGCTCGCATCCGTGCGAGCCGCCGTGGCCGCGGCTGACCCAGAAGAGGACGGCGAAGATCGCCAGCCCGAGGAGGTTGAGGAAGAGCTTGTAGTCGACCTCGATCGAGCCGAAGACGTCGGCGCGGCTGGGGCGGGGGCCGGTCGGGATCAGCCCCGCGAGGCCGAAGAGGCCGTCGACGACGAGCGCCGCGATCACGATCGTGACGAACATCAGCGCCGTGATCCGCAGCGCGAACGCGGTCCCGTAGTACTTGCGGTAGGCGAGCACGATCGGGATCACGATCAGGTCGGCGAAGAGGAAGGCGACGACGCCGCCGAAGCCGATCCCGCCCGACCACAGCACCGCCGCCAGCGGCACGTTGCCGACCGAGCAGACGAAGCTGAGGACGGCGATCAGCGGGCCGACGAGGACGTTCTCGATCGTCTGCACGAGCGGCGGCGCGTCGGTGACGAAGAGGACGTTGAAGAAGTCGTTGCCGAGCAGGCCGATGAAGCCGGCGAGCAGGAAGCCGAGCGAGATCTCCTTCCAGAGCATCTGCCAGTCGCCGCGGAAGTTGCCGCCGACGCCGGCCCAGGCGGCGCGGGAGGTGAGCCGCTCGCGCCAGGGAAGCGCCTCGGCCGCCTCGTCGTCGCCGTGATGGTGGTGGCCGGCCTGCGCCTGCTGGGCGTGGCGGCGGGCCCGCTCCTCCAGTCGCGGCGAGACGAACAGGCGCAGCATCGCCGCCATCAGCGCGATCAGGACGAGGCCGCCGACGAACTCGGCGAGGGTGAACTGCCAGCCCATCAGCACCCACAGCACCAGCCCCAGCTCCCAGACCAGGTTGGTCGAGGCGAACTGGAAGGCGAGCGCGGTGACCGCGGAGGCGCCCTTCTGGAACAGCGACTTGGCGATCGCGATCGCCGCATACGAGCAGGACGAGGAGGCGGCGCCGAGCCCGGTCGCCTTGGCGACGGGGGCGAAGCCTTCGCCGGAGAGGGCGCCTTCGATCCGCGCCCGCGGCACCCAGGCCTGGACGATCGCGGAAATCGCGAAGCCGAGGACCAGCGCCCACCACACCTCGTAGGCCATCAGGAAGGACATTTCCAGCCCCTCCCAGATCTTGCCGAGCACGTCGCTCATCTCCAACAGAGGTATCAAACAGCCGTCGACGGGCCGAAAATACGCCTATATGGAGCGAAATCGGCCCGTCGATGGAGGAGACCGCTAGAGGCCGAGGCCGCGGGCGCGCTCGGCGGCATGGGCGACGATCTCGTCGAGGCCGTCGATTGCGCCGTCGCGCATGAGGACTTTGCCGGCGACGACGGTGGTGTCGACGGTCGTGGCGCCGGCGGCGTAGACGAGGTCGGTGGCGAGCTCGCCGATTCCGAGCTCGGGAGAGGTGGCGCGGAGGAGGAGGAAGTCGGCGGGGGCGCCGACCTCGAGGTGGGTGGAGCCCAGAACGGGCGCGTAGTCGCCGATGGCGATCGCCCAGGCCTCGGCCGCTTCGATCGCGGTCGGATCGTGGGCGGCGTGCTTCTGGACGAGGGCGAAGAGCTTCAGTTCGGCGAGCATGTCGAGCGAGTCGTTGGAGCCGGCGCCGTCGGTGCCGAGGCCGATCCGCGCGTGGGCGGCGAGGGCCGCCGGGAAGGAGAAGGCGCCGCCGACCGCGAGCTTCATGTTCGCCGCCGGGTTGGTGATGACGGTGGCGCCGCGATAGCCGATCAGGGACATCTCTTCGGGGTCGAGCCAGACGCCGTGGGCGAGGATCGTGCGCTCGCTGAGCAGCCCGAGCTGCTCGAGGTAGTTGACGGGGCGGCAGCCGTGGGCGGCGATGCAGTCCTGCACCTCTTTCTCGGTCTCGGAGAGGTGGATCTGCACGGGCAGGTTGCGCTCGGCGCTGAGCTCGCCGATCCAGCGCAGCGACTCTTCGCTGACCGTGTAGATCGCGTGCGGGGCGAGGGCGGGGGTGATCAGCGGGCCGAACTCGGCGAGTTCGTCGAGGCTGCGCAGGGCCGAGTCGCGCAGCTTCGCGTGGGCTCCGCCGAGGTCGATCAGCGGCGCCCCGATCGTCGCCCGCATCCCCATCTCCTCGACCGCCCGCGCCGTCGCCGCCGGCTGCCAGTACATGTCCCAGAAGCGGCCGGCGCCGCCGCGGATCATCTCCGCGCAGGCGAGTCGGGCGCCGCGGTAGACGTCCTCGGCCTCGAGCTTCGCCTCGACCGGCCAGATCCGCTCTTCCAGCCACGGCATCAGCGGCAGGTCGCCGCCGGAGCCGCGGAAGAGCGTCATCGCCGCGTGGGTGTGGCCGTTGACCAGTGGCGGCACCAGGTGGTTGCCGCCGGCGTCGATCACCTCGTCCCCGGGCTGCGCGACTACGTCGGGCCCAAGCGCCGCGATCGTGTCGCCGTCGCAGCGGAGGCCGACCGTCTCCCCCTCGAAAAGCGCGTTCTCAACCGTCAGCGCCATGCGCACTCCGTTCCGTGGTTCCTTTGTCCGGATATACACGACAAAGGAACCACGCAACTCATCGGCCCACCGCCCCGAGGCGCGGCAGCACGGCCGCGAGGCCCTCGCGCAGGCGCTCGGCGTTGATCAGCCGGTCGGCTTGCATCTCGGCGACGCTGACCGGGCTCTCGGCCAGCCCGTTGGCGAGGTTGTCGACGACGCAGAGCGCGGCGTAGTCAAGGCCGAGCTCGCCGGCGACGACGCACTCGGAGGCGATCGTCATCCCGACCACGTCGGCGTGCGCCGCCATCAGCCGGATCTCGGCCGGGGTCTCGAAGCGCGGCCCGCGCGCCTCCCAGTAGACGCCGCCGTCGCGCGGCGCCTGTCCGCCCTCGCTCCAGGCGGCGATCACTTCCTCGCGCCAGCGCGGCGCGAAGCCCGGCGCCGAGTGGGCGCGCTCGTCGCCGAAGATCGATTCGCCGAGGTTCAAGGCGATGAAGTCGCCGGGGCAGACGAGGCTGCCGACCGCGAGCTCGGGATGCAGCGAGCCGACCGAGCCGATCGCCAGCACCCGGTCGCACCCCTGCTCGGCCAGCGGCCGCAGGTTCGCCTCGTGGTCGATCGCGTGGGGGAGTACGAAGGCGCCGTCGGCGCCGCGGTGGCGCTGGACGATCGCCGCCCCCTGCTCGGCCGCCGCCGCGGCGATCTCCTCGCCGCCCGGCCCGAGCGCGTTGCTGCCGAGGATCACCGCCAGCCGTCCCATCCGCCGATCCTATGTGTGTTGGCTTATGGTGGGGCGATGGAGACGGAACGCAGCTCCGGCCGCGACGAGACCGAGGGCGAACGCCTCGACCGCAACCTCGGCGAGCTGCTGCAGGAGCTGCGGGTGGCGCTGCCGGGGGTGCAGGTCCTCTTCGCCTTTCTGCTCGCGGTGCCGTTCCAGCAGGGCTTCCAGGAAGTCACCGAGTTCCAGAAGAAGGTCTACTTCGCGACCCTGATCCTCGCCTCGCTCTCGGCGACGATGCTGATCTCTCCCTCGGCCTACCACCGGATCACCTTCCGCTACCAGCAGAAGCGCCGGCTGGTCTTCTACGCCAACCGCTTCGCGATCATCGGCCTCGCCTTCCTGGCGCTGGCGATGACCGGCGCGATCCTGCTGATCACCGACGTGCTCTTCTCGACCCCCGCGGCGATCGTCGTCGCGACGCTCGCGTTCTGCGTCTTCGGCTTCTTCTGGTTCGCGCTGCCGTTGCAGCGCCGGATCGGCCTCAGCTCTGGGCAGGAGCCTCTAGGGAAACCCGAAGAAGACTGAGCGCGCGATCGAGCTCGTCGAGGAAGGGCAGCTCCGGCGCCTTCTCGCGCAGCAGGTCGCGGTCGGCTTCCCAGATCTCCAACTTCAGCTCCAGCGGGACCTTGAATTCGCCGCGGACCGCGTCGCCTTCCTCCTCGTAGCTGGCGCGCAGCGTGCTGGAGTTGGTCAGCTTGTCGGCGCCGTAGATCGCCATCGCCTCGCCATCGGCGGCGGCGACCCGTTCGCGGTGCTCGGCCTTGCGCTCCCGGTAGGACTCGATCGATTCGTCGTCGGTGAGGGCGCCGACCAGGCCGGCCACCTCGACGCCGAACTCCTCCCGCACCTCGTCGAGGTCGAGGTCGGAGTCCTCGATCACGTCGTGCAGCAGCGCCGCCGCCAGCACCTCCTCGCGGTAGTCATGTTCGTCCAGCAGTGCCGCCACCCGGATCGGGTGCTCGACGTAGGGCATGCCGCCGCTGCCGTTGCGTACCTGCCCCTCGTGGGCGGTCCTCGCCTTCGCCAGGGCCGCGCGCACCAGCGGCGAGCGCTGGGCGGCTGCGTCGATCCGATCGGCCGCGGACACGCGCGCAGCCTAAATCATCGATTCGTTCGGCTTGCTCGCCTAAAGGTCAGGCGGTGGCGGCGGGGCTGGCGGCGCGCGTGGGCAACTCGTACTCGCAGCGCTCGGCGCCGAGCTCCACTGTCCCGGGCTCTCCGCCCAGCTCGGCCCAGCGCTCGCGCGCTTCGGCGCCGATCACGTCGAGCTGGTCGTCGGAGTGGAGCGGGTCGTGGTGGAAGAGCACGGTGCGCTCGGCCCCGGTGCGCCGCGCGAAGCTGAGCGCGTGCGAGAGCGCCGAGTGGCCCCAGCCGAGGTGCTCGGGGTACTCGGCGTCGGTGTACTGGCCGTCGTGGATCAGCAGCGAGGTGTCCCGGGCGAGGGCGAAGCCGGAGATCCAGTCTTCCTCGAGCTCGTCGATGTCGGCGCCGAGGGCGGGCTCGTGGTCGGGGATGTAGGTGAGCGAGGAGTCGCCGTCGTCGATCCGGTAGCCGAGCGTCGGGCCGCGGTGGGAGACCGAGGCCGAGCGGATCCGCGCCGAGCCGATCTCCCACTCGCTCTCGGGGCAGTGGCGGAAGGAGACGTCGCAGGGAAGCTCGCGCACCTCGACCGGCGAGAGCGGCGCCGAGACGTAGCGGCTGATGCGGTCGCGCAGCGAGGCCTCCGGCGAGGCCGGCCCCCAGATCACGATCTCGGTCTGCGGCCGGAAGGCGGGGGCGAAGAAGACGAGCCCCTGGATGTGGTCGAGGTGGAGGTGGGTGAGGAGGATGTGGAGCCGGCTCGGCTCGTCGGGGAGGGCGAGGCCGAGGCAGCGGATGCCGGTGCCGGCGTCGAGGGCGAGGATCGAGCCGTCGGAGAGGGTGACCCCGACGCAGGAGGTGTTGCCGCCGTAGCGGATCGTCTCCGGCCCTGGCGCGGGAATCGATCCCCGCGTGCCCCAGAGCTTGACCTTCATGCCGGCTGCGCTCCGTTGCCGGCGCCGTTCGCCAGCGAGGGCCAGAAGACCGCGATCGCGCCCTGCGAGCCGTGCGCGGTGAGGATCGGGAAGGCGGAGACCTCGACGTCGTGCTGGGTGCCGTCGGTCGAGCGGACGCTGAGCTCGGCATGCGCCGGGCGCCCGGCCCGCACCGCCCGCACCAGCGGCAGGTCGTCGTAGGGGATCGGCTCGCCGCTCTCGTCGAAGGGTCCGAACAGCGAGCCCCACTCCTGCGGGCCGACCGTCCCCAGCTCCTCGAAGCGCTTGCCGAGCAGCATCCCCGCCGCTTCGTTGTAGAAGACGAGCAGGCCGCCCTCGTCGACGAGGAAGGCAGGGGTCGACAGCGCCGACATCAAATTGCGGGCAAGGATCAGCTCCAGCGGCCTCTGAGTCACAAATGACACTTTAGTTCGTCGTTACAGGTTGTTGAAGAGGCCGAGTTTTCCGCAGCAGTAAGCCAAGATTCGGAGCTTCTACCGCGTGGCCCCGAAGCGAAGTGACATCGGTCACTTAGAGACCCTGATCTGGTGCTATGCAAGCCCGCGGGGGTGCCTACTGCGCCGGGATCACGATCGGCGCGCAGGGTTCGGCCGGTTTGTTGCGGTCGGCCGTGTTCTGGACCGGTTTGCCTTCGATGTCCTTGAGGTTCACGGTCAGCTGCGTCTTCGTCACCGAGACCTGGGCGTAGCTGAACTGGTCGAGGCCCGAGCACTGCATGCCGACCCCGGTCGGCGGCGGCGCGTTGAAGAAGAAGGCGCGGATCGAGGTGGCGGCGCTCGGGCTGCCGACGGCGCCGTTGATCTCGCCGGCGTAGGTCTTGGTCGCGACCGGCCCGGTCGTCACCTCGGTGATGCCGGTGTTCACGGGCCCGCCCGGCTCCAGCGTCTGCAGGCGGGCGTCGTTGACCATGTTCGCGTGGACGTCGGTGGTGAGGAAGACGACGTTCTTGACGTGGTCGCGGAGGAAGGTCAGCAGCTGCGTCCGTTCGGCGGCGTAGCCCTCCCAGCGGTCGTAGGGGAGGGCGTAGAACTGCTGGATCGGGACCTCGTTCATCACCACCTTGAAGGTCGCCGTCGACTTTTCGATCGCCTGCTCGAAGACTTCGCGCTGGTGGGCGCCGAGCATCGTCCGGTTGGGGTCATTGATCGCGGCGACGCAGGCCGGCGGCGCCGGCGAGGCCAGCTGCGGCACGATCACCGAGAAGAGTTTGCGGCTCGATTCCGGCGCGGTCGGGGCGAGGTCGGGGTTGCCGCTGCCGGGCGGGTTGTCGCACTGGCCGCCGTAGTCGGCTTTGGCGCTGCGGAAGGAGCGCTCGTCGAGGAAGAAGACCTGCAGGTTCTTCCCCCAGCGGAAGGTGCGGTAGATCCCGTTCTTGGCCGAGTAGGTGATCGGGTTGTAGTTGCGGAAGGCCTTGACGCCGTTCTTGTAGATCTGTTCGCCGGAGGCTTCGACGTTGCCGCCTTCCTCGGGGAAGACGTTCTGCGAGCGGGCGAAGTCGTTGATGAACTCGTGGTCGTCCCAGTGCGCGTAGTAGGAGGTGGCGCCGCGCACGTTCGTCCACGGCTTCTGGCCGAGGTTGAGCCGGTACTTCGCCCACTTCTGGGGGACGGTCAGCGCGGTGCCGGCGACGCCGCCGACCCCGGGGACCTCGGAGTCGGAGTAGATCGTGTCGCCCATCATCACGTTGAAGTTGTTTTCCTCGGCCTTGATCCGCCGCCAGACGCCGAAGTCGTTCCAGTAGGGCGTCGTCGTGCCGGGCAGCGGCGAGGCGTCCTGGTCGCCGGTGACCGCGAACCGGATCGTCTTCGCCTGCCCCGGGGCGGGGGCGGTGTCGAAGTGGCCGACGGCGCTGCGGCGGCCGCCTTCCATGCACCAGCGGTACTTGTAGCGACGCCCGGGCTTGAGGCCACCGACCTTCTTCTGCACGGTGAGGTCGTTCGACTTCACCGCCTTGACGACGAACTTCTTCTTCGCGCCGGCGACGTCGCAGCCGCCGAAGCTGCCGCCGGTCGTCACCTGCACCAGCGCCTTCCCGGTCTTGTTCGCCCGCGCCCAGAGAATCGCCGAGTTGGCGCTGACGTCGCCAGAGGAGACCCCGAACTTGAACCCCTTCGGCGCCGCGCTCGCGGTCGGGACAAGGATCAGCGCCAAAGCAGTGCAGCAGGCAGCGAGACTGACGAGGCGGCGCATACACACTGACCCTAGCTCACCTTCCGTGGGGCGCAACCCAACCCGCTCGCAAAGGGGTCCGAGTGCGCCCTGCAAAACACTCAAGCGAGCGAAGCGAGCGTTTTGCAGGGCCCACCCGGACCCTTCAGCCCGCCGCTTCGGCGCTACGCAATCCTCCCCGCGCCCAAAGGGCGAACACGAGCGGCAGCGCGATCCCCACCGCGAAGGCGAGGGCGATCGTCTCCGGGTCGCCGGCGATCAGGCTGCGGCCCGCCTCCAGCAGCGCCGTCACCGGGTTGATCGAGGCGATCGCGTGGATCCAGCCGCTGAGCAGGTCGAGCGGCACGTAGACCGGCGCCAGGAAGAGGATGAGGAAGACCGGGAACTGCATCAGCGGCCCGCCCTGGATCGAGCGCACCCGCATCGCCACCCCCGCCGCCCACATCGTCGCCGCGACGTTGACCAGCAGCGCGAGGCCGTAGAGGGCGACGATTTCGGCGCCCTGGCCGTCGACGTTCATGCCGGCGACGAGGGCGACCGTGGTCAGCACCGTCCAGGTGATCAGCGCCCGCAGCAGGGCCGCGATCGCGTAGCCAGCGACGATCCCGCGGCGGTCGCTGGCCGCCAGCAGGTAGCGGCGGGCGAAGCCGGTCTCGAAGTCGCGGGCGATCCCGAAGCCGGTGAAGACGCCGCCGAAGGCCGCCGACTGCAGCAGCACGAAGACGAACTGGAAGGCCGTGTAGCCGGTCGGGTAGTCGAAGCCCGGCACGTTCTGGATCGAGGAGAGGCCGCCGGCGAAGGAGACGAAGAAGAAGAGTGGGAAGGCCAGGGCCGGGACCAGGAAGGCCGGGTTGGTGAGGAAGTTGTGGATGCTGCGCCAGGCGACCGCGAGGGCGACGTCGCGGAAGCGGGCGGGTTGGGTCGCGGGGCTCACGTCCGCACCAGCCTCGTCTTCAGGGCGGCGCTCGCCGCGTACATCCCGATTGCGAAGACCGCCGCCGCGATCCCGAACCCGAGCGCCAGCTCGCCGAGGTTCCAGCCTTCGATCAGCAGCGAGCGGAAGGCCTGCAGCAGGTAGGAGACGGGGTTGGCGGTGGCGATCGCCCGGTACCAGTCGGTCTGGATCAGTTCCAGCGGCAGCGCCATCGAGGAGAGGAAGAGGAAGACGAAGAAGACGGGGAAGAGGCCCTGGACCGCCTCCCCGGTGCCGGTGCGCAGGGCGACGAAGAGCCCGATCGTGCCGAAGGCGACGGCGACCGCGACCCCGAGCGCGATGATCGTCAGCGCGCCGCCGACGCCGGCGGCGAGTTCGGCCCCGGCGATCAGGCCGACGCTGAGGTAGACGACCCCTTGGACGAGGCCGAGGATGAGCGTCCCGGCCAGCAGGCCGCTGAGCAGGGCGGCGCCGCGCAGCGGGGTCAGGGCGAGGCGGTTGAGGAAGCCGGTTTCGATGTCGCGGGCGAGGTCGGTGCCGGAGTTCATCACCGAGAACAGCGCCCCCTGCATGAACGGCACCGCGAGGGCGAAGGTGAGGTAGGAGTCGGTCGGGAAGCCCGGCAGGTTGGTCGCCTCTTTGAGCCCGCCCGAGTTGACCGCGAGCAGGAAGAGGGGGAAGACCAGGGCGGGGACGATCTGCGCCGGCTGGCGCAGGGTCCGCAGGACCGAGCGGCGGGCGAGCTGGCCGACCTGGTTGCGGAGCCCTTCGCTCACGCCGAGGGCACCGCCTCGGGCTCGGGCGCGTCGGCCTCCTCGTCCTCGGCGCCCTCGAGCGAGCGGCCGGTCTTGGCGAGGAAGACGTCGTCGAGCGAGGGGGCGTGGAGCTGCAGGTGCTCGATCGCGACGTGCTCGGCGTCGAGCGCGCGCACCACCTCGGCCAGCTGCGACTCGCCGCCCTCGAGGCGGACGGCGACGCCGCGCGGGTTGGAGCCGGCGGGCTCGCCGAAGCGCTCCAGCACCGAGGCCATGCGCTCGCGCTCGCCCTCCTCGCGGGGGACGGCTTCGACGGTGGGGCGGCCGATCTCCGCCTTCAGTTCGGCCGGGGTCCCCTCGGCGACGATGTGGCCGTGGTCGATGATCCCGACCCGGTTGGCGAGCGCGTCGGCCTCCTCCAGGTACTGGGTGGTGAGGAAGACGGTCACGCCGTCCTCGGCGGCGAGGCGCGCGACCTCTTCCCAGAGCGCGGTCCGGCTCTGGATGTCGAGGCCGGTGGTCGGCTCGTCGAGGAAGAGGATGCGCGGCCGGTGCGCGAGCGCGAGGGCGAGGTCGAGCCGGCGCTTCATCCCGCCCGAGTAGCCGCCGACTTTGCGGTCGGCGGCGTGGGAGAGGCCGACCCGCTCCAGCAGTTCGTTGCCGCGCGCTTCCCGCTCGGCCTTGCCGAGGCCGTGGAGGGCGGTCTGCAGGCGCATGTGCTCGCGGCCGCTCAGCAGCGGGTCGAGCGCGGCCTCCTGCAGGGCGGCGCCGATCGCCGAGCGCACCCGCGGGCCTTCCTTGACGACGTCGAAGCCGGCGACCCGGGCGGTGCCGGCGGTGGGAGGGAGGAGGGTGGTCAGCATCAGGACGGTGGTTGACTTGCCGGCGCCGTTGGGGCCGAGGAACCCGTAGATCTCGCCCTGGTCGACGTGGAGGTCGATCCCGTCCACGGCCCGTGGACCGTTCTTGAACTCGCGGACGAGGCCTTCGACCTCGATGCCGCCGCGCTCGCTATTCGCCATAAGTCCCTCTCAACTGGTTGGTCCCTTATAGAACTTGTCTCCAAACCCCCGCGCACGCCTGGCAGCACCGGGCACACTTCGCGGGGCGGCGTCCTCGGTCGGCCAAATGGCGCTGCCATTCGGCCTTCCTGCGTCCTACCCCCGCTCGGCCCGGCATCCGCCAGCCGCACACGCGGGTTTTGAGACAAGTTCTAAGGGTCGAGGCTATCGATGCCGTGGACCCGGCTGACCCCGACCCGCGCAAAGGCGTAGAACTCCCGGTCCCGATGCGCGAGCGGACCCGCACCTACAGCCTGGCGATGGCGGTCAACCTGCCGGTGGCGTGGTGGGGTCGGCTCCATGTCGAGGGCCTGGAGACGCTGCCCGAGAGCGGCCCGCTGCTGATCGTCGGCAACCACGACAGCCACTGGGACCCGGTGATGGTCGGGATCGCCGCCCGCAAGCGACGGCAGATCCGCGCGCTCGCCAAATCGGACCTCTGGAAGGTCCGCGGCCTCGGCCCGGTCCTCAACGGCATGGGCCAGATCCCGATCGAACGCGGCAAGGGCGACGCGCAGGCGCTGGCGCGGGCGATCGAGGCGTTGCGCTCGGGCGTCTGCATCGGCGTCTTCCCCGAGGGCACCCGCTCGCGCGGCAAGGTGCTGCGCGCTCGCAGCGGCATCGGCCGCCTGGCGCTGGAAGTGCCCGAGGCCCACGTCAGCCTGGTCGCGATCGAGGGCACCAGCGACCTCACCGGCTTCCCCCGCCGTCCCCGCATCCGCATCCGCTTCTTCGACCCGGCCGGCGGCCAGCCCCGCCCCGACGAGGACCCCGGCGAGCTCTCCGCCCGCCTCCTAGCCGAGATCCGCGACCTCGTCCCACCCTCGCTCAGCTACCGCAAGCGCGCCAAGCTCTCGGCCGTCGCCGAGGGTTGACCCGCAGCAGTTCCGTGGTTCCTTTGTCGTGTGTGGGGCGACAAAGGAACCACGGAACTCGGGCTAGCCCTTCAGGGCGCGGCTGATCCTGTCGACGACGCCCTCGAGGTCTTGCTGCACCTGGTCCCAGGTGGCGCGCATGACGCGGTAGCCAGCGGCGACGAGGAGCTGGTCGCGATGGCGGTCGCGCTGAAAGGCGACGGGCGTTTCATGCGTTCCCCCGCCGTCGGTTTCAACGACCAGCCGCTGCTCGGCCCAGAGGAAGTCGACTTCGATGACCTCGCCGTCGAGCACTATCCTCACGTTGGTTTCGGGCCGCGGTAGGCCCCTCCTGATCAGCTGAGGGAGGGCGAGCGCCTCGAAGGGACTGCGGACGTCGGGGAGCTGCCCGTCCTTGGTGCGCCAGTCATCGGCGATGGCGCGGAGGATTCGCATGCCCCGCCTCCTCTTCGCATTTTGAATGGCGATGTCGAGGGCATCGACGTCGAGGGACTTTCGGAAGGCCGCCTGCTCAACGGCCCGCCGCAGCGATGCAGTGCCCCAGATGCCTGCTAGATCGACAAGGGTGCGGGCGACGGTGGTGCAGGCGACGTCATAACGGAGGGTGATTTCCTCTTCGAGCGGATACCGACAGCGCCGACAGCGGATCCCGTCGATCTTCCGTCCTGCCTCGACCGGGACCGTCACGTCGATGAGGCGGGGCCATTTGTCATATAGGCCCCAGAATGCTGCAGCGGTGACGTGCGAGATCACCGCCCCTCGCCACAAGCCAACACCGCCGCCCGCAAATGCGTCGCCCGGGTGATCGACCGATGCCCGACCGTATAAACGCCGCGGTGCATGCGGTGAAGTTGATTTGCCTCGGCACGTTCGGCTGCCAATTGCCGAGAAACTCCCTCGCCTCTCAGTTGGTCGAGCGAAACGACCCCACCTTGAGCCGTGGCGGTTCGTGAGATGCGCTCCTGCGACTTAGCCCTTCTAGGAGAGATTGGCGAAACCGTTTGCGAAACCCTTGAAGTTGACCGCTGAGCAGTTCTAGGTTCGCCGGGTCCATTGAAAAGTGGCCCCGGCGAACGCTCGCACGCTCCCGGGGCCGTGACACCAGGAGGTCTAGTCCTGATGCACGACCAGAGTAAGCCAGCGTCCACCGCTGCCCAAGACACCCGCGATGAGCGGGCGGCCTATTGCCACATCATGGAATCCCAGCCCGCCACCCTGCGGGTCTCCGATCTGATCCGGGAACTGGCCGAGGGCGAGGACTTCGCCCACCGCGACAGGGTCGAACGGGCAATCCACGAGCTGACCAACGCGGGGCTGCTGTTCCGCCACGGCGGAGCGGTGCTGCCGACCCGGGCAGCTAACCGCGCCTACGAACTGCTGGAGGCTTAGATGAGGCTCGCAGAGCAGGTGGGCGGCAACATCGCCGAGGCGCGCCAGCGGGCGGGACTGACGCAGGAGCAACTCGGCAAGCGAGCCTCCATCCGCCCGAACGACATATCCCGGCTGGAGTGCGGCCACTACTCCCCGCACCTGCAAACGCTCGTCAGGCTCGCCGGCGCCCTTGAAGTGTCGGCGGCGAACCTGCTGGAGGGCGTCGGCTAGCCAGTCCGGGCGCGCGAGAGCGCGCAGGCGAGCTTCGTCAAGACCGTCAAGTCGGCGTGGAGTTGGACGCGCTCAAGGCCACGGACCCGCAGGGGCTTCAAACCCCACTGGTTCTTGAGCCGTCCGAACTCGCGCTCGACCGCCGCCCGCTTGCGGTAGCCCGCCTTCCACCGCTTCGACTCGCGCGGGATCAGCGGGTGCAGGCGGTCGGCGGCAACCCACGTAGAGGCGGGCTTGCACTCCCCGGTCGGGCAGCGCCACTTGGTCGCCCCGCGCCTGCGGTCGGCGCCCGCGAACTTCCACTCGCCGTGCTGGCAGGTCGGCGGGCGATGCTCGCCGCGCTTCACGTCCGGAGTCTGCTTCAACGGGATCAGCGGCAGGCAGTCGCGCTCCATGCACTCGGTGTGGATGCGCTGAATGTCATAGCCCTTGTCCAGCGCCGCCGTCGCCGCCATCGCACCCCGTCGCTTGGCGGTGTCGAGCAGGTCGGCGACGAACCGCGTTTCGTGATCCCTTCCCGTCTCCACTGACCAGGCGACGGGTAGGTCGGTCGCGGTGCAGACGGCAGCATGGAGGCGATAGCCGTAGAACCCGCCGCCCTTGCGGGTGGAGACTGCCGAGCGGTGCCCCCAGCTGGCATCCGGGTCGCTGAATCTCTCCCGTTCCGGTCCTCCCTTCGAGAGGTAGCGCTGGCCGTTCGCGTAGGCGGGCATATCTGAGGCGTCGATGGCGAGGTCCGTGCCGTAGTTCGGCAGCTTGGCCTTCAGCCCTTCGACCACGGCGTCGATGCAGCACTCCACCTTGTCGCCGTGCTGGCGCAGCTTTTCAGCGAAGCGATAGGCGGCCCACTTGCTCGGCGGGTTGCCTTCGCAGCCGAGGGCGCGCTGCAAGCGCCAGTGGTCGGCCACCAGGGCGACAACCCGCGTCCAGGTCGGCAGCGCGTAGAGGCTCTTCGCCAGCGCCAGCCCGATCATGGTCCGGATCGGGTATCCCGGCCGCCCGGTCCACCTCGTTTCCTGTAGATCAGCGATCAAGCGCTGAATCTCAGGCGACTCTAAGAGCTTTTCGACCTGTGCCGCAGCCGCAGGTCGCGGTGCTACCTTGGGTACGTCCACGGAGCTTGACCCTTCGTGGTCCAGAGCCCCGGAGGTGCCAGCCTCGCGGGGCTCATTTGTTCTGCCAGGTTTTCCGTAATACTACGAGTGCCATCGGACGGAAAATGGCTCTAGAAAGGGGAAAACCGTGACTTTTGAGGTCTCGGCGGGCTAACGATGACGGCGCTTCGACTTCATGTCGAAGGCGAGCACAACGACGTGACGCTGAATGCGTTCGTTGATGTGTTGAAGCGGGCTCAACTCATTCTGCGCGAGTTGGATAGCGCTATTTCCGGCAACCCGAAGGGCAAGCTGGAGTGGAAGATCGTCGAGTTGGGAATCGCTTCCGCTGACGCGGTTATCGAAGCAGCACCGCCCGAGGACGACGAGCGGCTTCCCCTCTTGGTCGGTACCAGCTTCGTTGGCGGTCTCCAGACCATCGAGCAGGGCGAGATGATGCCGCCCTATTTCTCTGAGATCGCGGTTCGGCGGGTGGGCCAGATATCGCGGAAGGTCGGCCGGGGTGGGATGACGGGCTTTGAAGCGGAGCTTCGCAACGGCCAGCCCGAGGGTTCTCCGGCACCGCGCCGCGCCGAGTTGACGAGTCGAGCCGTTGGATCTATCGCTCATCTCTTGGCGCCTAAATACTCCGCGTATGGCTCGGTGATGGGTACCCTGGGTCAGGTCAACGTCCAACGTGGCCTGAGCTTCAACGTCTATGACGCTCTCACCAAACGGGCCGTGAAATGCAAGTTCCAGGACGAGCAATTCGAGGCCGTTAAAGAGGCGCTGAGGCGCAGGGTAATCGTGTCGGGGACCGTAGAGAGGAATGAAACCGGGGAGCCGTTGCGGGTCAGTGATCCGGAGCTTGTCCTCCTTCCCGAGGATGAGGTTCCGACCGCTCAGATCCGAGGTCTTGATCCCGAGATGACCGGCGGCCTTTCGTCCGCCGAGTATGTCCGACAACTGCGAGCCTGCTAATGCCCCAGCCGTTTGCCCGTCCATATCTCGATTCGTCCGTCTATATCGCCGCGATCCTTGGCGAGGGCGCAGAACCGGGCAAAAGCGATGTCTCGGCGCAGATCCTTGAGCTTGGCCGGACGGGGCGCTTCCCAGTTATCGCTTCTACCTTCGTCTTCGCGGAGGTCATCCACGACCGGACCCGCGAGGCGCTGGACCCGGATCAGGAGGGCGTCATCGATGAATACCTGACGCAGGACTTCATCACCTGGGTAGAGGTCGATCTGCCGATTGCGAAAAAGGCCCGCAGCCTTTCCCGGTTCAACGGATTGAAGCCCGTAGATGCAATCCACCTGGCATCCGCCATCCGGGCGAAATGCGATCAGTTCCTGACCTGGGATGAGAGCGACTTCACGGACGGGACCGAGATTGAGGGCATCCGCATTCACCGGCCCCATCTGACGGAACTTCCGGTCCAGCTCCCCGGCACGTAGCCCGAAAACGACTGCGGCCTCGCCGAAGCGAGGCCGCAGTCTGAAGGTCAAAGCCCTTCTGCGAGATAGCTCCGGAGCGGTTCAAAGGCTCCGTGCATCCCTTTGCATGGTTCCCGAAGCGTAGCACCGCTGATGAGGGCCGGGTGGGACTCGAACCCACGTAGAACCCCATGCAAAGGGAGTACCTAGCCATCTCGGTCACCGGCCCATCTCTAATTCTACGTCCGGGGTCTACCCCTTGACCCGATCGGACTTTGGCTGGGGTAGCTCCCGCCCGAAAGAGAGGTATCCGTGAAATCACCGACCCTGCGATCCCGCATGGCTACTGGTCCTGCGAGTTTCGCCAATCCCTCCTAGTTGAGTGGTTCTTTTGTCGTGTCATGCACGACTAAGGAACCGCGCAACTCAAACTCTCCCCCCTCATCAGGTTCCGTGGTTCCTTTGTCAGGTCATAGCCGACAAAGGAACCACGGAACTCTGAGTCGGCTCCTTGGCTCGTCCCGCCGAGGCGCCTGGCCAAAGCTAGTCGCCGGCCTCCTCGCCATTGCCTTTGAGGGCGTACCACTGGCCGCCGAAGGCCTTGACGTCGTTGCCGTTGGCTTCGCCGGGCTTTTTGTCCTCGACGAAGGTGTAGAGGGGGTGGCCGGCGTAGGTGATCTGCGTCGTCCCGTCTTTTCTTTCGGTGGTGCCGAGCTTCGAGGCGGAGGCGCCGTTGCCGACGGACGGTTCGCCTTCGGTCAGCGCGGGCGGCCAGCCTTCGGCGCAGGGGCCGTAGCAGGAGGAAGTGGTCCCTTTGTCTTTGTGGAAGTCGTAGAGCGTCATCCCGTTCGCGTCGACCAGGACCATGCCGGCCTTGGTGTGGCCGAGGGAGACCACGGCGGCACCGCCGCCACTGGATTCGGAGCTGGCGGACTTGCTTTCGCTGCCGCCGTAGCCGTTGCCCTTGGTGCCGGCGGAGCTCTTGCTCGAAGCGCTTTCGTTCGAGCTGCCTTCGCTCGTCGTGCTCGTGCTGCTGCCACCGCTGCCGCAGCCCGCGATCACGACCGCCAGCAGCGCCAGCAGCGCAAAGGCGTAGGACTTCCTGTTCACGTCGTTTCCTCCTGTTGTTGGATTGCCGCTATCGGCGCCCTCCCCACTGGCGCGACGAAGGTTCGGTCCCCGGCGCGGACGACGACGGCCCGGGTGCGGGAGAGATCGAGCGCCGAGCTCAGCACCGCGTCGGAGTCGTCGCCCCAGCGGTAGCGGAAGGTCCCGGCCGGATAGACAGCCCCGTTCGGCCCGCGCAGCGAGACCTTGCAGAGCGTGCCCGAGGGGATCCCGTGCACGTACATGTGGATTTCGGTCCCGTAGGCGTGCGGCTCCAGGGTCGCGTCGATCTTCACGCCCTGCGGCAGCGAGGCGAACCGGACTTCCTGCTCCGGGTTTTCGCCGCCGCCCCCGCCGAGGACGAAGATCGCCAGCGCCGCCGCGGCCAAGGCCGTCGCGCCGCCCAGGGCAAAGCCCCCGAAGGCGCGCCGCCGCCGGCGCCGCTGGCGGTCCCGCTCGCGTTCGGCCGCGATCGTCGCCCGGATCCGTTCCCCCAGCTCGGGGGGCGGCTGCGGCGCCGAGGATTCGAACCGCGCCGGATCGGCGTGGGGGAGCATCGCCGCCACCGGTTGCAGCGAAGCCAGCTCCTCGCGGCAGCGCGCGCAGCCGTCGAGGTGAGCCTTCAGCCCCGCTCGCTCGTCGCCCTCGAGCCGGCCCAGCGCATACGCGCCGAGCAGCTCGCGCCATTCCCGGCAGTCGTTCCTAATCTTCATAGCCCATCTCCTCGAGCACGACCCGCAGCGCCCGCAGCCCGTAATAGACGCGGCTCTTCACGGTCCCCTCCGGCACCCCGAGCTCCGCCGCCACCTCGGCGTAGGGGCGCCCCTTGTAATAAGTCTCGACGATCACCCGCCGGTGGTCGTCGCCGATCCGCCGCATCGCCTCCTCCATCTGCCAAGCCTGCAGCGCCTCCTCCAGCGGCTCGACGCTGGGCTCGATCCCGCCCTCGGCGACGCCGGGCCGCACCGCCCGCGCCCGGCCGAGGTCGATGACCACGTTGCGGAGGATCGCGAAGAGCCACGTCCGCAGCGAGCCGATCTTCGGGTCGAAGCGGTCGCCCGCGCGCCAGGCGCGGACGAAGGTCTCCTGGACCGCCTCTTCGGCGAGCCCGGAATCGTTGAGCGAACGGACCGCGAAGCCGTACAGCTCGCCGGCATGGGCGGAGTAGGCCTCGCGGACGTCGCGTTCGCGGCTGAGCGCACCCCGGGTCGAATTTCCCAACTGGATCATCCGACCCGGCATACGCTTCCCGGCAGGGCCGGGTTCAAATGCCTCTGGCAGCGGCCCTTATTCGAGTTTCCCGATCTTGAAGATTTTCGTCCCGCAGTCCGGGCAGACGCCCTGGATCGCCGGGCGACCGTTCTTCATCGTCACCTGTTTGGCGTCTTTGATCTCGACCTTCTTGCGCTCTTTCACGCAGTAACCCTCAGGCATGAAGGGACCCTCCTTTCGTTGCCGCAACCGGGCAAATCTCGCGATGGCCGCGAGGTGGATTGAGGCGAATGTAACGCAGCCTCACGACAGTTCCAGGAAACTTTGTGCGAATCCGCACGAAACGCCCATGTCACCGGTCAACTACCCTGCTGCCGCAGTCGCAAGCCCTTCCCAAGCTTTCAAGGAGAAACGGAATGCCCGAAGCAGTCATCGTCGACACCATCCGCACGCCGATCGGCCGTGCCTTCAAGGGCTCGCTGGCCCAGCTGCGGCCCGAGGAGATGGGCGCCTTCGTGGTCGACCAGCTGCTCGAGCGCAACCCCGAGGTCGACCCGGCCCTGATCGAAGACGTCTTCTGCGGCGTCGGCATGCCGCAGGGCCTCGAGGCCTTCAACATCGCCCGCATCATCTCCCTGCTCAGCGAGAAGCTGCCGCAGGAGGTCAACGGGGTCACCGTGTCCCGCTACTGCTCCTCCAGCCTCGACGCGATCCGCCACGCCGGCAACGCGATCAAGGCCGGCGAGGGCGACGCCTACCTCGCCGTCGGCGTCGAGTGGGTGAGCAAGTTCAACGAGCGGACCGAGCCGGCCGGCGCCGCCGACCGCAACCCCAACCTGATCGGCGAGAACGGCCAGCCCAACGCCTACATCGACATGGGCATCACCGCCGTCAACGTCGCCAAGAAGTACGAGGTCAGCCGCGCCGACATGGACAAGTTCGCGCAGCGCTCGCAGGAACTCGCCGTCAAGTCGCAGGAAGACGGCTTCTTCGACCGCGAGATCGTCCCGGTCAAGCTCGAGGACGGCACCGAAGTGACCAAGGACGACGGCCCCCGCGCCTCCTCGACCCTGGAGAAGCTCTCCGAACTGCCGGAGGCCTTCGAAGGCGGCGGCGGCGTCACCGCCGGCAACTCCTGCCCGCTCAACGACGGCGCCGCCGCGGTGCTGCTGATGAGCGACACCAAGGCCAAGGAGCTGGGCCTGACCCCGCGCGCCCGGATCATCACCGCCGCCACCCACGGCAACGAGCCGGAGCTGATGGGCGTCGCCCCGATCGGCGCGATCAAGAAGGTCCTCGACCGGGCCGGGATGACGATCGGCGACGTCGACCGGGTCGAGCTGAACGAGGCCTTCGCCGCCCAGGTGATCCCGATCATGGCCGAATGCGGGATCGAGGAAGACAAGCTCAACACCCACGGCGGCGCGATCGCCCTCGGGCACCCGTTCGGGATGACCGGCGCCCGGATCATGGGCACCCTGCTGAACGTGCTGGAGACCGACGACAAGCAGGTCGGCCTCGAGACCATGTGCGTGGCGGGCGGCCAGGGCAAGGCGATGCTCGTGGAGCGGATGAACTAGGGACGACTGGCGAGTTTGGGTGGCTATAGGCGCCCAAACTCGCCAACGGCGATGGAGACCCTCGAGACCCTCACTTACGAGACGGGCGATCGGGTCGCTCGCATCACCCTGAACCGGCCGGAGCGGGGGAACGGGATCACCGCGCGGATGCCGGTCGAGTTGGCCGAGTGCGTCGAGCGGGCCAACCTCGACCCCGAGGTCCATGCGATCGCCCTCGCCGGCAACGGCACCGGCTTCTGCGGCGGCTACGACCTCGTCGCCTCCGCGGAGGGAGACATGAGCGAGCTCGGCGAGGGTGCCGCAGCGCCGCCCGGCTCGCCGCTGGACCCACAGGTGATCGCCGCCAACCACGCTCCCGACAGCAACTGGGACCCGGTCACCGACTACCAGTTCATGAGCCGCAACGTGCGCGGCTTCATGAGCCTCTTCCACTCCGACAAGCCGGTGCTGTGCAAGGTCCACGGCTACTGCGTGGCCGGCGGCACCGACATGGCGCTCTGCTCGGACCTACTGGTGATCGCCGACGATGCGAAGATCGGCTACCCGCCGGCGCGGGTCTGGGGCTCGCCGACGACGGCGATCTGGGCGAGCCGGCTCGGGCCGATGCGGGCCAAGCGCCTGCTGTTGACCGGCGACTCGCTGACCGGCGCCGAGGCGGCGGAGTGGGGGCTGGCGACCGAGGCCGCTCCCGCCGCCCAGCTCGACGAGCGCCTCGAGCGCCTGCTGGAGCGGGTGGCGCGGATGCCGATCAACCAGCTGGTGATGATGAAGCTGCTGGTCAACCAGTCGGTCCACGCCCAGGGCCTCGCCCAGGCGCAGACGCTCGGCACCTTCTTCGACGGCATCGCCCGCCACACCGACGAGGGCCACGCCTTCGTCCGCCGCGCCGCCGAGTCCGGCTTCCGCGAGGCGGTCCGCGAGCGCGACGAGCCCTACGGCGACCACGGCCTCGAAGGCTTCGGCCTCGATCCCGAATAGGCTGCCGCGGCGATGAGCGACGCCCCGCACCCGAGCTCGACGATCACCCCGGAGTCGGTCCGGGCCTTCCTCCCCGGCAGCTTCCCCGGCGACCTCGGGATCGAGCCGCTGGAGGTCGAGGACACCCACGCCCGCGGCCAGATCGTCGTCGACAGACGCCACCTGCACCCCGGCGGCTTCGTCCACGGCGGCGTCTGGACTGCGCTCGGCGACACCGTCGCCGCCTGGTCGACCTTCCGCTGCATCCCGCCCGGCCACAACTTCACCACGATCGAGCTGAAGCTCAACGTCTTCGCCGCCGGCATCCTCGGCGACGAGATCGAGGCCCGCGCCGAGCCCCTTCACGTCGGCAAGAGCACCGTCGTGATCGAGGTCAGGATCGAGCGCCGCCGCGAGGGCAAGGACCCCAGGCTGGCGGCGAACCTGATCGTCTCCCAGTTCGTCCTCCCGCCGAGCGAGGGCTAAGCCGCTACGGGGCTGAGGCGCGCCGCTTCGACGAAGTGGCGGAAGAGCGCCGCCTCGTAGGAGCGGTGGACGAGGGTCTCGGCGTGCCACTGGACGCCGATCAGGAACGGGCGCGCGGGGTCCTCGATCGCCTCGATCGTCCCGTCGGGCGCCCGCGCCGTCACCTTCAGACCGGCGCCCAGCCGCTCGATCGCCTGGTGGTGGAAGGAGTTGACGTCGAGCTCGTCGCGGACCTCCACTTCGTCGTCTCCGAGCGCCGCCGCCAAGCGACTCCCCGGCTCGACGTCGATGCTGTGGCTCGTCTCGTTGCCGGGCGTGGTCTGGCGGTGCGCGATCTCCTCCGAGACCGCCGGCAGGTGCTGGATCAGGGAGCCGCCCCGGGCGACGTTGAGCGCCTGGGTGCCGCGGCAGATCGCCAGGATCGGCACCCCGCGCGCATCGGCGCAGCGGGCCACCTCCAGCTCGAAGCGGTCCAGGTCCGGCTCCGTCGGTCCCAGCTCCGGGTGGGGGGAAGCGCCGTAGGTGTCGGGGTCGAGGTCGGGGCCGCCGGAGAGGCAGATGCCGTCGAGGCGGTCGAGCAGGGACCCGATCGCCTCCTCCGGCAGCGGCGGGACCACCATCGGCAGCGCCCCGGCAGCCTCGATCGCGCGCAGGTAGGTGAGCCCGAGGACCATCTCGCGGACTTTCGGCTCGCTCTCGGGGGTCTGCTGGATCCGTTTCGGTTCCCGCACCTCCGAGGTCGTCACCCCGATCAGGGGCCGTTGCCTGGCTCCGTCCTTCATCTCGGGGCATTCTCCAGGACCCAGGTGTCCTTGACGCCGCCGCCCTGCGAGCTGTTGACGATCATCTCGCCGGCCCCCTGCGCGAACCGCGTCAGCCCGCCCGCCATCGCCACCTGCCAGCCGGGCCCGCTGAGGACGAACGGGCGCAGGTCGACCCGCCGCGGCCGCAGCCTGCCGCCGCGGATCGTCGGGTGGGAGGAGAGCTCGACCGGCTCCTGGGCGATGAAGTGCTGCGGCCGCCGCCGCACCACCGCGATCGCCCGCTTGCGCTCCGGCTCGCTCGCCCGCGGCATGATCGTCACCCCGTGGCCGCCCTCGCCGCCGCGCGGCTTGATCACCAGCTCGTCGAGCCGCGCCATCGCCTCTTCGCGCGCGCCCTCCTCGCTGAGGTCGTAGCTGCGGACCGAGCGCAGCAGCGCCTCCTCGCCGAGGTAGAAGTCGATCATCCGCTCGACGTAGGCATGGGCGAGCTTGTCGTCGGCGAGGCCGCAGCCGAAGGCATTGGCGCAGCGCAGGCGGCCGGAGCGCAGCGCCGGCAGCAGCAGCTCGCCGAGCTCGGTGAGGCGGCCGTCGGGCTCGCTCAGCCGGTCGGCGTCCGAGCGGCGGTAGAGGACGTCGATCTGCCGGCGCTCGCCGGATATGCGGGCGAAGAGCCGCCCCCGGCTCGACTCCAGCTGGTCGGGGCGGGCGATCGGCAACCCCAGCGCCCGCGCGATCCGCTCGTGCTCGTACCAGGCACTGTTCTCGGGCCCCTCGGAGAGGACGGCCGCGAGCGGCTCGTCCCGTCCCGGCGGCGCCGCGCCGCGGATCGCCTCGCCGAGCTTCTCCAGGTATCCCTCCAGCGGGCGCGGTCGCAGCGGCGCCGCGACCTCCGGGGCGACGATCTCGCGCACCGCGAGAGCGTAGGTGGCGCCGGAGGGCATCCGCAGGTTGTCCTCGAGCACGCAGAGCTCGCCGTCGCGGTTGCGGACCAGGTCGAGCCCGGCCACGGTCGCCGGCGGCGCCTCGGGGTCGATCAGTCCCCGCATCGCCTCCGCGTAGCCGCTCGTGGTCTCCAGCAGGCGCCGCGGCACGAGGCCGGCGTCGAAGATCCGCTGCGGCCCGTAGGCGTCGACGAGGAAGGCGTTGAGCGCACGCGCCCGCTGCAGCAGCCCCGCCTCCAGCGACTCCCATTCCGCCGCGGTGAGCAGCCGCGGCACCGGGTCCACCGTTATCTCCACCCCCTCGCCGAAGGTGAGGCCCTGGGAGTCGACCCCGGCCTCGACCCGTCCCCGCAACCCTTCCAGGTCCTCCGGCAGCGCCTCCAGCAGCTCCGCGTAATGCGGCCGCGGCTCGCCGTCGGGGCCGAACGCCTCGTCGAAGCAGCCGGGTTCCTGCTGGTATCTGGCGCCGTTCAAGTTCGAACGGCTTCTACCCGCTCCTCAGGCACTTCCAGCCGTTCGATCGGCGGCAAGCGCCAGATCACGCTGGCGATCACCAGGCCGATGGCGGCCGAGAAGAGGGCGAGGAACCATTCCGGCGCGCTCAGCAGGGTCATCTGGAAGAAGTCGCGCAGCGGGCCGATCGCGAGGATGCCGGCGTAGACCGCGCCCAGCGCCGCGACCATCGCCAGCATGTTGCTCTGGATCGCGATGTGCTCGCGGCCGGGGCCGCGCTCGAGCAGGAGGATGAAGCAGAGGCCGAGCACGATCAGCGTCGTCGTCGCCGCGGTGCGGCCGGCGTCGAGGCTGGCGCCGGCGACGGTGTCGACGAGGAAGAAGGAGAGGATCGAGCCGATCGCCGTCGCCACCCCCGCCGGCACCGCGAAGGCGGCCAGCGCCCGCAGCAGCCGGCCGCGGTAGAGCGGCCCGTCCGAGGGCGCCAGCGCCAGCACGAAGGAGGGGATGCCGATCGTCAAGAGGCCGGCGACGGTGAGGTGGCGGGGGAGGAAGGGGAAGGCGAAGCCGGGCACGGCGACGAGCAGGATCAGGGTCGCCGCGTAGACGGTCTTGGTCAGGTAGAGGCGGCCGAGGCGGTGGATGTTGCGGGCGATCCGGCGGCCCTCGCCGACCGCCTCCGGCAGCCGCGAGAACTGGTCCTCGAGCAGGACGACGTCGGCGACGCCTTTGGTCACCTGCGCCCCCGAGCCCATCGCCACCGCCATCCGCGCCCGCTTCAGCGCCGGCACGTCGTTGACCCCGTCGCCGATCATCGCCACGTAGCGGCCGGCGGCGACCAGCGCCCCGACCAGCGCTTTCTTCTGCTCCGGCTTGATCCGGCAGAAGATCGTGTTGGCGAGCGCCGCCTGCTTCAGCCCCTCCTCGTCCTCCGGCAGGTCGGGACCCTCGATCACGCCCGCCTCGCGCGGAACCCCGACCGCGTAGGCCACCGCGGTCACGGTCGCGGCGGCGTCGCCGGAGATCAGCTTCAGGTCGACTTCCTGATCGCGCATGTAGGCGATCGTCTCGGCGGCGTCGGGACGCAGCGTCTCCTCCAGCACGACCAGCGCCAGCGGGGTCAGCTTCGGCGCCCCGTTCGCGGCGGGGTCGCGGGGCAGCGCCTCCGTCGTTTGCCCGAAGGCGACGACGCGGCGCCCGGCGCTCGTCTCCTCGCGCAGCTTCTCGGCCAGCCGCGGCGGCAGCGTCAGCGCGCCGGTCTCGGCGAGCACGTCGGGAGCGCCCATCACATAGGTGGCGCCGGTGCCGCCGTCGAGCGAGACTCCGCTCCACTTCCACTCCGAGGAGAACGGCACCTCGCCGCGCACGCGCCCCGCTTTCCCGGGGAACTTCTGCGCGATCGTCTCCAGGGTCTTGTTGCGGTCGCCGGCGCTGGCGGCGAAGCGCCCGAGCGCCGCCGCCCCGGCCTTCGGGTCGATCCCGTCGGCGTACTCGACCCCGGTCAGCCGCAGCTCGCCCGCGGTCAGCGTCCCGGTCTTGTCGACGCAGATCGTGTCGACCGCGGCGAGGCTCTCGCTGGCGCTCATCTGCTGGACCAGCGTGTCGCGCCGCGCCAGCCGCACCGCCGCCACCGCGAAGGTGACGCTCATCAGCAGCACCAGCCCCTCCGGGATCAGGGTCACCAGGCCCGCGGTCGCCGTCTGCGCCGCGCTTTCGAGGGCGACGCTGCGGACCTCGAAGCTGAGGATGAGGATCGCCGCCAGCGGCAGCATCACGTAGGTGGCGGCGAGGATCACCCGGTTGACCTCCTCCTGCAGAGGCGAGGGCGGGTGGCGGAAGGCTTTCGCCTCGCCGGCGAGGCGGCCGGCGTAGCTCTCCTCGCGCACCGCGTCGACCAGGTAGTGGCCCGAGCCCGAGACGCAGAAGGAGCCGGAGAGGACGCGCTCGCCGGTGCCCTTCTGGATCCCGTCGGCCTCGCCGGTCAGCAGCGACTCGTCCATCGTCATCCCCCGCGAGGCGATCACCTCGCCGTCGGCGACGAGCTGGTCGCCCGGCCCGACCGCGATCACGTCGCCCGGCACCACTTCGGTCGAGATCAGCTCGACCACCTGGCCGTCGCGCACGACCCGGGCGTGCGGCGCCACCAGCACCGCCAGCTCGTCCAGCGTCGCCTTTGCCTTCAGCTCCTGGCGGATGCCGATGTAGGAGTTGACCACGGCGATCAGGCCGAAGATCGAGTCGGCGTAGAGCCCGAGCGCGAGGTCGAGGACGAAGAAGGCCCCGATGATCGCGTTGAAGAGGGTGAAGACGTTGCCGGCGACGATGCTCGAGACCGAGCGCGAGGAGGTCTCCGGCGGCGGCCCCAGCTTGCGCAGCCGCGCCGCGGCCTCCTTGCTGGAGAGCCCTTGCTCGGGTGAGGGTCGGCCGTTACCCATTCGGCACCCTATTCAATAGGGTGCGGGGGCGATGAGCCTGAAGCTTGGAGTCAACCTCGGTTACTGGGGCATCGGCCCTGCCGGGGAGGAGGCCGCGGAGCTGGTCCTCGCCGCCGAGCGGATGGGCTACGAGTCGGTCTGGGCGGCCGAGTCCTACGGCTCCGACGTGGTCAGCGTGCTCGCCTGGCTGGCGGCGCGGACCGAGAAGATCAACCTCGGCGCCGCGATCATGCAGGTGCCGGCGCGCCCGCCCGCCGCCGCGGCGATGGCCGGGGCGACGATCGACAAGCTCTCCGGCGGCCGCTTCCTCTTCGGCTTCGGCCCCTCCGGCCCGCAGGTCTCCGAGGGCTGGTACGGCGTTCCCTACGCCAAGCCCTGGGGCCGCACCCGCGAGTACATCGAAGTCGTGCGCGAGATCGTCGCCCGCGAAGGCCCGGTCGACCACCAGGGCGAGCACTACACGCTGCCGCTGCCCGGCGGCGAGGGCAAGCCGCTGAAGCTGAACTTCCACCCGCTGCGCAACGAGATCCCCGTCTTCGTCGGCGCGATCGGGCGCAAATCGGTGGAGATGGCGGCGGAGATCTGCGACGGCTGGATCCCGATCTTCTTCAGCGTCGACGCCTTCGAGCAGACCTGGGGCGAGCACCTGGAGGCCGGTTTCGCCAAGGGCGGCCGCCAGCGCTCCGACCTCGAGGTCAGCCCCTCGCTGCAGGTGGCGATCGACGGCGACCTCGAGGCGGCGAAGAACGTCGTCAAGGCCGGCCTCGTCCTCTACTTCGGCGGCATGGGCAGCCGCAAGACCAACTTCTACGTCGACCTCGCCCACCGCTTCGGCTTCGGCGAGGTCGCCGACGAGGTCCAGCGCCGCTTCCAGGACGGTGACCGCGGCGGCGCCTTCGAGGCGATGCCCGACGAGATCGTCGAGGCGACCTCGCTGGTCGGCACCGAGGCCGAAGTGGCGGAGCGAATCGAGCGCTTCCGCGGCGCCGGCATCGACCGCCTGATCTGCTCCCCGGTCCACGTCGATCGCGGCGAGCAGCTGCACACGCTGGAGCGCCTGGCGGCGCTGGCCGGCGTCTCCTGACGCTCGCTGACACCCGCGGCCACTTGCATCCCGGCCCGCAGACGATAGGGTGCCGCCGATGAGCTGGAGCGGACTGAGGGAGCGCTTCTCCTACGCCAACGTCGTGGCGACCATCGCCCTCGTCCTGGCGGTGACCGGCGGCGCGACGGCGATCGCGCTCTCGCTGCCGAAGAACTCGGTCAAGTCGAAGCAGATCGCCAAAGAAGCGGTGAAGAACTCCAAAATCGCCAAGGGTGCGGTCACCGGCGACAAAGTCAAAGCGGCGACGCTCGGCAAGGTGCCCTTGGCAGCCCATGCCGACTCGGCCGACGTCGCCGGCTCGGCGGCCAATGCCACGAATGCGGCGCACGCCGCGGTCGCGGATGCGCTGGGAGGTCAAGGGGGCAGCCAAATCTCGCCCTCGAACGTCGTCCAGGCGCAGAGCACCGCCGGGGCGTTCACCAACACGCTGGAACTCAGCGTCAAAGGCTTCGGTCGCTTCTGGCTGCGCTGCGGCAACGAAAACGTGATCTCCTTCAACGAGTCGAACACGCCGGGGTCGAAAGCGATCGAGTCCGGTGTGCTCGTCGCCAACGAATTCCCGATCTCGACGCCGGAAGTCTTCCCGATCGACGCCTTCATGACGGAAGCGGGAAGCCGCGAATACGGAACCCAGGGCCGTCGCCTCTACGTCCACTTCACCGCGGCGATCCTCGGCTCCTCCAAAACGCTCGAAATCGACGGCGGCGGCTTCGAAAACGAAGGAGCGCCCGGCTGCGTCGGCCAGCTCCACGCCTCGATCAGCGGCTGAACTCGGCCAGACTTCGCGCTCCGTTGCAAATCGCATAGCCTTCCGCGCCGCACGTTATGAAGATCGGAGTGCCGAAAGAGACCGCCGATGGGGAGCGCCGGGTCGCGCTCGTCCCTGACGCTGTCAAATCGCTGAAGAAGAACGAGCACGTCGACGTCGTCGTCGAGTCCGGGGCCGGCGAGGCCAGCGGCCACACCGACGCCGCCTACCAGGAGGCCGGGGCCGAGGTCGGCTCCGCCGATGCCGCCTGGGGCGCCGACGTCGTCCTCCACGTCGCCGTCCCCAGCGCCGGGGACATCGCGAAGCTGAACGGCAACCAGCTCTTCATCTCGCACCTCAACCCCTGGGTTTCGGCGGAGACGAACAAGGCGCTGGCGGGCGCCGGCGTCACCGCCTTCGCGATGGAGGCGATCCCGCGGACCACCCGCGCCCAGGCGATGGACGCGCTCTCCTCGCAGGCCGCCGCTGCCGGCTATGCGGCGATGCTGATCGCCGCCCGCGAGTCGGGCCGCTTCTTCGGGATGATGACCACCGCCGCGGGCACGGTGCCGCCGGCGAAAGTTCTCGTCCTCGGCGCCGGCGTCGCCGGGCTGCAGGCGATCGCCACCGCCAAGCGCCTCGGCGCGATCGTCACCGGCTTCGACATCCGCCGCGCCGCCTGGGAGCAGGTCGCCTCGCTCGGCGGCCGGCCGCTCGAACTCGACTTCATCCCCGACGCCGAGGGGGAGGGCGGTTACGCCCGGCCGCTGACCGACGAGGAGAACGCGCAGGTGCGCGACGCCCTCGCCGAGAACGCCGCCAAACAAGACATCATCGTCACCACCGCCGCGATTCCGGGTCGCCCGGCGCCGCTGCTGATCACCGCCGAGGGGGTCCGCAACATGGCCCCGGGCTCGGTGATCGTCGACCTCGCCGCCGAGACCGGCGGCAACTGCGAGCTGACCCAGCCGGGCCAGACCGTGGTCGAGGGCGGGGTGAAAGTGATCGGCCCGCGCAACCTCGCCTCCGAGATGCCGGCGCCGGCCTCCCAGCTCTACGCCAAGAACCTCGAGAACCTGCTCGGCCTGCTCGTCAGCGAGGAGGGCGCCGTTCAGGTCGACTTCGAGGACGACATCATCGCCGCCGCCTGCATCACCCAGGGCGGCGAGATCAAGAACGAGAGGGCCGCCAAGTGAACCTGTTCGCTGAGATCACGATCTTCGTGCTTGCGATCTTCGTCGGCTTCGAGGTGATCTCGAAGGTGCCGACCACCCTGCACACGCCGCTGATGTCGCAGACCAACGCGATCCACGGCATCGTCATGCTCGGCGGCCTGATCGTCGTCGGCGAGGCCAACGACGGCCTCGAGTACCTGATCGGCACGATCGCGATCGCCTTCGGCGCGATCAACATCGTCGGCGGCTTCATGGTCACCGACCGGATGCTCGGGATGTTCGCGAAAAAGCCGAAGCCGAAGGCCGAGGCCGAGAAGAAATGAGCCTCGCGGTCCTCACGCCAGGCGGTGACGCGGCCACCGCCCTCTACATCGTCGCCTTCTCCCTCTTCATCGTCGGGATCAAACAGGGGACGCACCCGACCACCGCCAAGCGCGGCAACCTGATCGCCGCCGGCGGCATGGCGGTAGCCGTCGTCACCACCCTGCTGCTCGACGGGATCGGCAACTGGGGCCTGATCGTGCTCGGCCTCGGGATCGGCTCGGCGATCGGCGCGATCGCCTCGGTCCGCGTGCAGATGACCGAGATGCCGCAGATGGTCGCCCTCTACAACGGCGTCGGCGGCGGTGCCGTCGCCCTGATCGCCTGGTCGGAGATCCGCCACGGCAGCTCCGGGATGCCGCTGGAAGAGCTGATCCCGACCCTGTTCGCGGCGATCGTCGGCTCGGTCTCCTTCTGGGGCTCGAACATCGCCTTCGCCAAGCTCCAGGACCTGATCCCCACCCGCCCCCTGGCGATGCCCGGGCAGCAGGTGGTCAACGGGGTTCTGCTGATCGGCGTGATCGCGGCCGCGGTCTCGATCGCGATCAACCACGACAGCCCCTCCGAAGCCCTCTTCATCGGCATCCTGATCGCGGCGGCGGTGCTCGGCAACCTCGTCGTGCTGCCGATCGGCGGCGCCGACATGCCGGTCGTGATCTCGCTGCTGAACGCCTTCACCGGCCTCTCCGCCGCGGCCGCCGGCTTCGCCCTCCACAACGTCGCCCTGATCGTCGGCGGCACCCTGGTCGGCTCCTCGGGAACGATCCTCACCCTGGAGATGGCGACGGCGATGAACCGCTCGGTCGCCAACATCCTCTTCGCCGGCTTCGGCGGCGCGCCCGCCGGCGGCGCCGCGGGCGGGGGAGAGGAACGGCCCCACGTCTCGATCGGGGCCCAGGACGCGGCGATCAAGCTCGCCTACGCGGACTCCGTCGTCTTCGTGCCCGGTTACGGCCTCGCCGTCGCCCAGGCCCAGCACGCGCTGAAGGAGGTCGCCGACGAGCTCGAGAAGCGCGGCGTCACCGTCAACTACGCGATCCACCCCGTCGCTGGCCGGATGCCGGGCCACATGAACGTCCTCCTCGCCGAGGCCGACGTGCCCTACGAGCAGCTGAAGGAGATGGAGGAGATCAACCCGGAGCTGCCGCGCACCGACGTGGCGGTGGTCGTCGGCGCCAACGACGTCACCAACCCGGCGGCGAAAAACGACCCCGACTCGCCGATTGCCGGGATGCCGATCATCGAAGTCTCCGAGGCCCACGAGGTGATCGTGATCAAGCGCTCGCTCAGCCCCGGCTTCGCCGGCATCGACAACGACCTCTTCTACGAACCGAACACCTCGATGCTCTTCGCCGACGCCAAACAGGCCGCGGCGGACATTGCGTCCGAGATTGGGAACTTGTAGGTTCTTGGGCGCGTGAAGCGCCCAAACAACTCCCTATACCCAGTTGCGCTTGCTCTAATCCTCGCTCTGCTGGCCGTCTTGCCGGCGAGCGCCGGGGCCGTGGTCAGGTCGACCCCGACCGGACCTGCCTCCTTCCTGCCGCTGGAAGGCGCCGGCATCGCCAAAGGCGCCGGCCCGCTCGGCGCGTCCGTCCCCACCGGGTCCCCGCCGCTGCTATGGCACGGCGGCCCGGTGATGCCCTCGCACGAAGCGTTCGCGATCTTCTGGGCGCCGAGCGGCTTCTCGTTTCCCTCCGGCTACAAGACGGCGATCACCGAATACCTGGAAAACGTGGGCGCTGACAGCGGCCTCTCGACCAACGTCTACTCGGTCAGCGCCCAGTACACCGGCAGCAACGGCCGGGCGAACTACAGCGACAGCTTCGGCGGCTCAGTCGACGACACCGATGCCTATCCGACCTCGGGGACCTGCCCCGCCTACGAAGGCTTCCACGGCGTCGAATACACCGCTTGCATCAGCGACGCGAAGATGAAGGCCGAGGTGACCTCGGTGGTGGCCGCGCAGGAATGGCCCACCGGGCTCGGCGCCGAGTACTACGTCGTGCTGCCCCCGCAGGCCGGCAGTTGCTTCGGCACCACCTCCACCTCCGGCTGCTTCGACAAGGAATTCTGCGCCTACCACAGCTTCGTCAGCTCGCCGAAGCTGGTCTACGCGAACATCAGCTACTCGCCCGGGGACGTCTCGGGCTGCGGGGTGGGCGAGTACCCGAACGGACATGCCAACGGCAACGTCGACGACACCCTCAGTAGCCTCAGCCACGAGGCGAACGAGTCGATCACCGATCCGGAACTGAACGCCTGGTTCGACGGGAAAGGATTCGAGAACGGCGACGAGTGCCGCAACACGCCCTTCGGCGAAGACTATGGCTCGCCTCTGGGTGGTTCTGCGGGCTCGCTCTTCAACGAGTCGATCGGCGGCGGGCACTATTACCTGCAGCAGGAGTGGAGCAACGACGTCGAAGACTGCGCCCAGCGGGTCGGTCCGGCCACCCCGGTGATCGCCAACCCGGGCTCGATCGAACCGGGCCAGGTCGTCCACTTCAACGGCGCCGGGTCGGTCCCCGGAGACGAGGGGATCACTGCTTTCGAATGGGATTTCGGCGATGGCGGGACCGGCTCGGGACCCAATCCCACCCACAGCTATGGGGCGGTTGGGAACTACACGGTGACGCTGACCTTGACCGACGAAAGCGGATTCACCTACTCGGCCTCGCGGCAGGTCTCCGTCTCGATTCCGGAGCCACCGGCTCCCGGCGGCCAGCCCGGTGGCAATAACAATCCATCCCCTCCGCCCCCGCCTGCCGCGGGAACCGCGGTCGCCGCGGGGAAGGCCAAGGTGAAGAACGGAGTGGCGCTGGTGAAGCTGACGTGTCAGGGCGCCGGTGCCTGCTCGGGGGTGGTCAAGCTGCTCGACCATGGTTCGATCGGCCACGCTGCCTTCAGCATCGCCGCGGGCAAGACGGTCGTCCTGCACGTGAAGTTGACGCACGCCGGCATCGTCCTGCTCGCGAATAAGAGCGGGAGCCTGAAGGTGAAGCTCACCGGTACCGGAGTCAAGTCGCGCAGCGTTTCGCTGGTACCCAACCACTAGTTTCAGTTCGGTCACGAGTCCGCGCGCCAATTGGCGCCTTTGACACACACGTGTAGGTCGCGGCCGCCTAGCGTCGGGTCATGGGCTCTGAGCGGGGGCAGGGGACGGTTGAGTGGGTGGGGATGCTGGCGGTCATCGCGCTGGCGATGCTCGGGTTGGTGGCGGCCGGGGTGCGGGTGCCGGGGGCGCCGCTGGCGCGGGCGCTGGCCGACCGGATCCTGTGCGCGGCAGCGCTGGCCGACGGGTGCGGCGACGAGCCGGGGCTGATCTCCGCATACGGGGCTGAAATCGGCGAGCTGGTGCGGCAGCACATGCCGACGATCCTCTTCGAGGAAGGGTCGCGGGCGGTGCCGGTCGACTTCCGCCGCTGCCGCAGTACCGAGTGCGGTGACGCCGCCGCGGATGGCATCGTCCATCGGACCGACGAGCACCTCCCCGTCACCGCCTTCGTCCACGTCGTCGACTGCCGTGCCGAGCAGGCACAGCGCAGCGAAGCCGCGGGCGCCGACTGCTCCGGCGATCGCGCCGGCCACCTCTACGTCCAGTACTGGACTTATTACGCCGACTCGGCGACCCTGCGCGACCTCCCTGTGGTTGGCGAAGAGGGCTACCACCACGACGACTGGGAGGGGGTCCAGCTCCGCTTCGGCCCCGACGGGGAAGTGGACGAGCGCGCCTCTTCCCACGACGGCTACAACTACTCCCACAGCACCGCCAACTGGGGCTCCGACGCGGACATCTGGCCGCTGAAGGACATCGCCGAAGCCCTCGGCGCCCGCGCCGACAACGGCTGGGGTCAGGAGACCGGCTTCCTCTTCGTCTCCGGCGGCAGCCATGCCGGCAACGCGGTCGGTCCGACCAACATCGGCCACTACACCCCCGGCCGCCGCGTCCACCTGATCCCGCTCGAGCCGATCGCCGCCACCAGCACCACCCGCTTCGCCATCTCCCCGCCCTGGCTGAAGAAGGTCTGGCTCGACCCGGAGGCGGAGGGGACGGGTTGAATGCGCCGCCGCTGGCGGGACTATCGGACGGCGGCTGGGCGCCGCCCTGTGAAGCAGTTCATCGAAAGGCTTGATGACACCGATGCTGCGGCGGTCGTGGCCGCGATGGACGAGGTAGAGGGCAAGGGCCTACCCGCGGCACGCCACCTCGATGGCGACATCTATGAGGTGCGCGCCAACGGCAACAAAGCTATCTATCGCGTTCTCTTCGCTCCCCAGGGGAAGCACGGTCAGGTGCTGCTCACGCTCGAGGCATTCAGGAAGAAGACTCAAAAGACGCCACCGCAGACGATCAAGTTGGCCAAGCAGCGGTTGCGGGATTGGGAACACCGTGGGCGCGATCAACGACAGAAGAGGCCTCTATCTTTCTTTTGATATCTTCTTTGTGAGATAGAAAAAGAGAGAGAGGAGGAGTCAATGTCTGAGCGCGACTTCTTGGACGAGATCATCGAAGAGCGGACTGCCCGCAATCCCGACTTTCCGAAGATGGTCGAGGCGGCTGTGAGAAGGCGGGCGCTGCTGAAGCAGCTCGGGCGTGTGCGCGAGGGGGACGGGCGGTCGCAGACTGCAGTTGCCGCCGGGATGAAGACTTCGCAATCCTCCGTCGCTCGACTGGAGGGATCTGCCGGCGATGCCCGCATCTCTACGGTCGATCGATATGCAGAAGCGTTGGGGTTCAGGATCCAGTGGCATCTGCTTCCGCTCGAGGGATCCGAGCAGGAGCCGCCGGTCGTCGTTCATGCGGCCAACTGAGAGTTCACACATTCGCAAGGGATACGCCGCTAAGGTGAGTCATCGCCACCGACGTGTCCTCAGTGTCGAAGGCAGCGATCGCGGAAGCGCTTTCCGAGGCGCGGCGGCGGACTCTTGCGCTGGTCGAACCGCTCGATGACGAGCAGCTGAACCGGGTCTACTCCCCGATTCTCAGCCCCCTCGCCTGGGATCTCGGGCACATCGCCAACTTCGAGGAGCTGTGGCTGGTGCAGACGATCGGGGGGCGGGAGCCGCTGCACGGCGAGCTCGGCCGCTTCTACGACGCGATCGAGAACCCGCGCAGGACCCGCGGCGAGCTGCCGATCCTGCGCGACGCGGAGCTGCGCGCCTACCTGGCGGACGTCCGCGAGCGCACTCTCGACGTACTGGAGGATGTGGAGATCGGACCCGACGCCCCCGACCCACTGCTGCGGGACGGCTTCGTCTACGAGATGCTGCTCGCCCACGAGCTGCAGCACGACGAGACGATGCTGCAGCTGCTGCAGCTGGTCGACGGCTACGAGCCGGTCGGCCCTGAGTTCGCGCCCGACGCCGAGCCGGTGCCCGACGAGCCGGAGACGATCGGGGTCCAGGCCGGGGAGTTCGAGGTCGGCGCGCCCGCCCGCGGCTTCGCCTACGACAACGAGCGCCCGCGCCACGGCGTCGAGCTCGCCGCCTTCGAGATCGATCGAACCCCGGCGAGCAACGGCGCGTACATCAGCTTCATGGAAGACACCGGGGCGGAAGCGCCGATGTACTGGGAGCGCGAGGGGGAGGGATGGGTCGACACCACGCGCGGTCGCCGCGTCCCGATCGACCCCAGCCAGCCGGTGATCCACGTCTCCTGGAAGCAGGCCGACGCCTTCGCCCGCTGGGCGGGCAAGCGCCTGCCGAGCGAGTTCGAGTGGGAGGCCGCCCGCGACCAGCTCGACGGCCTCGGCCACGGCTGGGAATGGACCTCCTCCGACTTCCTCGCCTATCCCGGCTTCGAAGCCTTCCCTTACCGCGAGTACTCCGAGGTCTTCTTCGGCGACACCTACAAGGTGTTGCGCGGCGGCTCCTGGGCCACCCACCCGCGCGTCGCCCGCCCAAGCTTCCGCAACTGGGACCTACCGCAGCGGAGTCAGATCTTCGCTGGCCTGCGCTGCGCGAGGGACGCATGACGATCGCGATCGACGTCCACCTCGACGCCGACGCGGCGGCGAAGATGGCGCGCGACGTCCGCGAGGGCCTCTGCGCCTATCCGAAGGAGGTGGCGCCGAAATACTTCTACGACGAGCGCGGCTCGCTGCTGTTCGAGCAGATCACCGAGCTGCCGGAGTACTACCCGACGCGGGCCGAGCGCGAGATCCTCACAAACCGCTCCGGCGAGATTCACGCGGCCGCCGGCTGCCCGCAGACCCTGATCGAGCTCGGCTCCGGCTCGGCGGCGAAGACCCGCCACCTGCTGAGCGCGATGCGCGACTGCGGCAGCCTCGAGACCTACGTCCCCGTCGACATCTCCGAGGAGATCACCCAGCGCACCGCGGCCGAGCTCGTCGACGAGTACCCGGGCCTCAACGTCCATGGCCTCGTCTGCGACTACGAGCAGCACCTGGAGCGGGTCCCGCACGGCTCCGGGGCGCGGATGATCGCCTTCCTCGGCGGCACGATCGGCAACCTCTACCCGCGCGAGCGCCAAGCCTTCCTGGAGCGGATCGCGGCGCTGCTCGGCCCCGGCGACCACCTCCTGCTCGGCACCGACCTGATCAAGGACCCCGCCCGCCTCGAGGCCGCCTACGACGACGCCGCCGGCGTCACCGCCGAGTTCAACAAGAACGTGCTTCGCGTCCTCAACAACCAGCTCGGCGCCGACTTCGACCTCGACGCCTTCGAGCACGTCGCCCGCTACGACGAGGAGGCCGAGCGGATGGACATCCGCCTGCGCTCGCTCGCCGACCAGGAGGTGCGGCTCGACGACCTCGACCTCGAGATCGCCTTCGCCGAGGGCGAGGAGATGCGGACCGAGATCTCGACCAAGTTCACCCGCGAGCGGATCGAAGCCGCCTACGACGGGGCCGGCCTCGAGCTGCGCGGCTGGTTCACCGACGCGGCCGGCGACTATGCGCTCAGCCTCGCGGCACCTGCTGCGTGATGCAGTGGACGTTGCCGCCGCCGAGCAGGACCTCCCGCGCCGGCACCCCGACCACCTCGCGCTCGGGGAAGCAGCGACGGAGGATCGCCGCCGCCTCCTCGTCGTGGCGCGGGTCGAGCAGCGGGTAGACGACGCGCGAGTTGCCGAGGTAGAAGTTGACGTAGGAGGCGGCCATGCGGTCGCCGGCGCGCCGCGGGATCGTCCCCTCCGCGGCGTCGACGCCGGCGGCCTCCTCGGCTGAGATCTGCAGCGGCCCGGGGGAGGGGAGGAGGACGACCTCGAAGGAGCGACCGCGGGCATCGCTCGCCGCTTCCAGCCGCTCGCGCGCGTCGCGGGAGATCTGGTGCTGCGGGTCGTCCTCGTCGTCGGTCCAGGTCAGCAGCACCATCCCGGGCCGGGCGAAGCAGGTGAGGTTGTCGACGTGGCCGTCGGTCTCGTCTTCGAAGACGCCGGCGCCGAGCCAGACCACCTTCTCCGCGCCGAGGTATTCGAGCAGCACCCGCTCGATCTGCTCCTTGGAGAGCTCCGGGTTGCGGTTGGGGTTGAGCAGGCACTCTTCGGTCGCCAGCACCGTCCCCTCGCCGTCGACGTGGATCGCCCCGCCCTCGAGCACGATCGGTGCCCGGTAGCGGTCGGCGCCCTCCAGCTCCAAGACCTTGGCGGCGACGCGGTCGTCGCGGTCCCAGGGGAAGTAGAGGCCGCCCTCGATCCCGCCCCAGGCGTTGAAGCGCCAATCGACTCCGCGGCGGCCGCCGTCGCCGTCGACGAGGAAGGTGGGGCCGGTGTCGCGGATCCAGGCGTCGTCGGTGGAGACCTCGACGACCCGCACCTGCGGCGGCAGTAGCGTCCGGCAGTTCTCGAACTGCGCGTCGGAGACGGCCATCGTCACCGGCTCGGAGGCGGCGATCGCCTCCGCCACCGCCGCGTATGCCTCCTGCGCCGGCTTCGCTCCGAGGCGCCAGTTGTCGGGCCGCTCGGGCCAGGCCATCCAGCAACCGCTGTGCGGCTCGAACTCGCCGGGCATCCGGAAGCCGTCAGTCGCCGGGGTCGATTTGAGCGTCGCGCTCACCGCCGTCTATCTTGAACCCCATGGAGGAGATCCGCCTGATCCGCGCCGGGGCGCCGCCGCCCTCGCCCGCCCGGACCCGGCCGCCGGCGCGGCCGCCGTTTCGCATCGGCGCCGTGCAGCACTTCTGGCATCCCGACCCCGAAGAGCACGAGGCGGCGCTGGCCGAGGGGATCCGGATCGCCGCCGAGGAGGGCGCGCAGCTGGTCTGCCTGCAGGAGTTGACGCTGAGCCCCTACTTCGCCGTCGACCCGTCCGGACCGGGCCCCGACGGCGCCCAGTCTGAGGACCTGCCCGGCGGCCGCACCCACGCCTTCGCCGCGCGGATGGCGGCCGAGACTGGAGCCTGCGTCCACGCCTCGCTCTACGAGCGCGCCGACGGCCCCGACGGCCTCGGCTTCAACACCGCGATCGTCGTCTCGCCGCAGGGCGAGCTGGTTGCCCGCACCCGCAAGCTCCACATCCCGATCACCGCCGGCTACCACGAGGATCGCTACTTCCGCCCCGGCCCCGGCGATGGGGAGGCGTTCCCGCTCGTCGCCCTCGGCGAGGCGCGGTTCGGCCTGCCGACCTGCTGGGACCAGTGGTTCCCCGAGGTCGCCCGCGCCTACAGCCTCGAGGGGGCCGACGTCCTCGTCTACCCGACCGCGATCGGCTCTGAGCCCGACCACCCCGAGTTCGACACCCAGCCGCTTTGGGAGCGGGTGATCGTCGCCAACGGGATCGCCAACGGCGTCTTCATGGTCGCCGTCAACCGCACCGGCGTCGAGGGCCCCCTCACCTTCTACGGCTCCTCCTTCATCTCCGACCCCTACGGCCGCATCCTCGCCCAGGCCCCCCGCGATGCCCCCGCCGTCCTCGTCGCCGACCTCGACCTCGACCAGCGCCGCGACTGGCTGGAGCTCTTCCCCTTCCTGACCACCCGCCGCCCCGACACCTACGCCAAGCTGGCCGAAGAAGCAACCGAGGTAATGAACGATCCGCAGGACTGAGCTTGCCGGTAGGGAGGGGTGGGTGTCACTCGCTCCGACAAAAGCCGAGCTAATTAGCTCGGCTTTTTGAGTATCCGTCGGCTCGAGTGACACCCACCCCTCCTGCGACAGTGCTCCGGTAGACGCCCAGGGGCCAGCAGCTTTTTAAGAGAGCTGCCGTGTCCCGGTCGTCCCGCGGAGCTCTGTTGCTTGGAGGGTCAGGTGCCCCTCTCACAAAGGCTCAAGGACCCACATTGGCGCCCCCGGAGTTCGATCAGCTGCGCGACGGTCTTTGGGAGAGGGGCACCTGACCCTCCCTACCGGCAGAGCCTGGTCTGTGTCAGTTAGGCGCCAGGGCGTCGATCGTCTCGGCCAGTTTGTCCGGGGTGACGATCGGGGTGAGGATGGGGAGGGTGATGCCGCCGGCGACGAAGGCGGCGAGGCGCTCGTGCATCTGCTCGGGGGTGCCGAAGATGAACATGTCCTCGATCAGGCTCCAGGGGGCGGCCGCGGCGGCGGCTTGGCGGTCGCCGGCTTCCCAGGCCTGGACCATCGGCTCGATCTGCTCCCCGTAGCCGAGCCAGCGGTAGAAGTCGGCGTAGACCGGGACGGTGATGTAGGAGGAGAACATGAAGCGGGCGAGCGGCTCGACCTGCTCGCGCTCGCCGGGGATGCAGAAGAAGCGGCAGAGCAGCTCGAAGCCCTCCGGCGCGCCCTCCAGCTGGGCGGTCACCTTTGGCAGCCCGGCCAGGGGCAGGAAGTTGGTGAAGGCGCCGTCGGCCTGCTCGACTGCCAGATCGAGCATCTTGCCCCGCAGCGCCGCCAGCACGATCGGCACTCGGTGCGTCGGCTTCTGTTCCAGCTTGAAGCCGGTCTCGGTCCGCTCGCCCGCCAGCGCCGGGCGCAGGAACTCGAGCGTCTCGCGCACCTTGCTCAGCGGTCGCTCGAAGGGGATGCCGTTCCAGCCTTCGACGATGCGGTCCGAGGAGGCGCCGAGGCCGAGCACGAAGCGGCCTTCCGAGGCGTCGGCGAGCGCCGCCGCCTGCTGGGCCAGCAGCGCCGGGCCGCGCTGGAAGACGCCGACGATCCCCGTCCCCAGCCGCGCCCGCTCGGTCCAGGCGGCGCTCAGCGCCAGCGGCGTGAAGCCGTCGGGCCCCGCCGTCTCGCCCGTCCAGAGGTCGGTGTAGCCGGCCGCCTCGGCCCGCTTGACCAGCTCCTCGTGGTCAGCGAGCGTCAGTCCCGGCAACGGCAGCGTCAGGCCCCAGCGATCCATCGACCGCCACCCTATCGCCGTCTCCGGCACTACCGCGGACCTCGAAGCGCCGGTTCGCCGGCCACTGGCTGAAGAACGATTCGGCATCGCGGGCATTGAGCGGCTGGGCGAAGAGGAAGCCCTGGCCGCTGTCGCACTCCTTCTCGCGGATCAGCGAGAGGTCCTGCGGCCGCTCGATCCCCTCCGCCGTCGTCTCGATCTCCAGCGCTTTGCCGAGCTGGACGAGGGTGTGGAGGAGGATCTCGCCCTCGCCGCCCTCGGCCAGCTGGGAGACGAAGGAGCGATCGATCTTCAGCACGTCGACCGGGAACTGGCGCAGGTGGGCGAGCGAGGAGTAACCGGTGCCGAAGTCGTCGACGGCGATCTTGACCCCGAGCGCCTTCAGCTCGCCCAGGCGCCTCGCCGTCTCCTGCACGTTGCGCATCAGCGTCGTCTCGGTGATCTCCAGCGTCAGCGCCGCCGCCGCCAGGCCGCTCGCGTCGAGCGCTTCGGTCACGTGCTCGAGCAGGTCGTCGGTATCGAGCTGCAGCGCCGAGATGTTGACCGAGAGGCCGATCGACCGCCCCTCCTCCTGCCACCTCGCCGCCTGCATGCAGGCCTCGTTCAGCACCCAGGCGCCGACCTCGACGATCATCTTCGTCTCCTCCAGCAGCGGGATGAACGCCTCCGGATGGACGACGCCGCGCCCCGGCCGCCGCCAGCGCAGCAGCGCCTCGACCCCGGTCGGGGTCATCGTGTTGAGGTCGAAGGTGGGCTGGTAGACGAGGAAGAACTCTTCGCTGGCGAGGGCGCCGTGCAGGTCCATCTCGGTTTCCAGGCGCGACTGGACTTCGTCCTCCATCCCCGACTCGAAGACGAGGTAGCGGCTCTTGCCGCCCCACTTGGCCCGGTACATGGCGATGTCGGCGTCGCGCAGCAGCTCTTCGGCCGAGCCGCGGACGCCGGTGGCGATGCCGATGCTGGCCTTGGCGCGAACGCGGGTCTCGCCGTCCTCGCCCAGCGCGAAGGGCTCGTTGAACGCTTCCAGCAGGCGCTCGGCGATCAGCTCCGGTCCCGCCGCCAGCGAGAGCCCGTCGGCGACGACGACGAACTCGTCGCCACCGAGCCGGCCGAGGGCGTCGGTCTCGCGGATCACCCCGTGCAGGCGCCGGGCGACCGCGCAGAGCAGCTCGTCGCCGGTCGCGTGGCCGAGCGAGTCGTTGATCGCCTTGAAGTTGTCGAGGTCGACGAACAGCGCCGCCACCGGTTCTCCCTTGTGGCGGGCGCGGGTCAGCGTCTGGTCGATCCGGTCGAGGATCAGGGTCCGGTTCGGCAGCCCCGTCAGCGCGTCGTGGGTGGCGAGGAAGACCAGTTCCTTCTCGCGGTTGGTCAGTTCCTCGTGCGCGCGCTGTCTCTCGTCCTCGAAGGACTGGCACATCCGCACCAGGGTCACGTCGAGGCTGCGCTGGACCATCCGCCGCGCCGTCGCCAGCGTCTCCTCGCCGAGCCCGAGGTCGGCGGCGCTCTCGTCGAGCACCTCGAGGGTGGCGTCGCGCCAGCGCAGGCAGCGTTTCGTCACCTCGTTCAGCGCCGCCTCGCGCTGGGAGGCGAGCTGGGCGAAGATCCGCCACGACTCCTGGCCGACCTGGCGAGCGACGTCTTCTCCCTCGCCGGCCATCCAGCGGGCGACGGCGACGGTGGAGACGGCGCCGACGTCTTCGAAGCTTTCTTCGACGACGTTGGCCAGTGTCTTCCCGGAGTCGGCGGAGTGCTGCATCATCCGCCCGACCACGTCCTCGGTCCGCGCGTTCAGCTCCTGCCCGAGCCGCGAAAGCTCCGTCGCTCCCATGATCTGACCCCATCGGCGGGGCGGCCCGCCGGCTTAAGAGCTTTCCATCGATTCGTGCAAACGTCCAGGTGCGGCTTCCGTTAGCCTGCGGCGCAGATGGAGGCCCGTTCTCAGGAGGCCGAGGCCGAGGCCGCGGCGGCGGCAAAGCCCGACCGCAACCTCGCCCTCGAGCTCGTTCGCGTCACCGAGGCTGCTGCGCTCGCCTCCGCCCGTTGGGTCGGACGTGGCGACAAGATCGCCGCCGACCAGGCCGCGGTCGACGCGATGCGCCACGTCCTCGACTCGGTCTCGATGGACGGCACCGTCGTCATCGGCGAGGGAGAGAAGGACGAGGCGCCGATGCTCTACAACGGCGAGAACATCGGCGACGGCTCGCCCCCGGTCGTCGACATCGCCGTCGACCCGCTGGAGGGGACCCGTCTCTGCGCGCTGGGGATGCCGAGCGCGATCGCGGTGATCGCCCTCGCCGAGCGGGGGACGATGTTCGACCCCGGCCCCTGCGTCTACATGGAAAAGATGGCGGGCGGGGAAGAGATCGCCGACCTGCTCGACCTCGACCGGCCGCTGCCGGAGACCCTGAAGCTGATCGCCGAGCGCAAGGGCGGCTCGGTCGGCGACGTCACCGTCGTCATGCTCGATCGACCCCGCCACGAGCAGGCGATGAAGGAAGTCCGCGAGGCGGGCGGCCGCATCCGCCTGATCACCGACGGCGACGTCTCGGCTTCGATGCTGGCGGTGAGCGAACGCTCGCCGGTCGACCTGCTGTGGGGGATCGGCGGCACGCCGGAGGGAGTGATCTCCGCCGCCGCCCTGAAGTCGATGGGAGGGCAGCTGATCGGCCGCCTCTGGCCGCGCAACGACGAGGAGCGCTCAGAAGCGCTCGACGCCGGCTACGACCTCGACCGCGTCCTCACCGCCAACGACCTCTGCTCCGGCGACGACGTCTTCTTCTCCGCCACCGGCGTCACCGACGGCGACGTCCTCCAGGGGGTCCGCTACCGCGGGCCCGGCGCCACCACCGAGTCGCTGGTGATGCGCTCCCGCTCCGGCACCGTGCGGCGCGTCCACGCCCGCCATGACCGCTCGAAGCTGCGGGCGATCATCGGCGAGCGCTACGGCTGATCTTTCCCGCCCCCGCGGGTAGGGGAGGGGCGTGATCGCTGTCGCCGGCTCGACCGGCTATATCGGTGGCCTCCTCTGCCACCGGCTGCGCGAGGACGAAGCCGAGGTCCGGGCGCTGGCGCGGCACCCGGAGCGAGCCGAGGAGCTGAAGCGGGCCGGCTGCGAGGTGAGGCAGGCCGACGTGCTCGAGCCCGAGACGCTCGCCCCGGCGCTGGAGGGGGTGGACGTCGCCTATTACCTCGTCCACTCGATGGGCCGCGGCTCGGACGGCGACTTCGCCGAGCGCGATCATCGCGGGGCCGAGAACTTCGCCGCGGCCGCGGCCGCGGCGGGGGTCGGGCGCATCGTCTACCTCGGGGGGCTGGGGGAGGGATCGAAGCACCTCGACAGCCGCCACGCCACCGCCGAGACCCTGCGCGCCGGTGAGGTCCCGGTCTCCTACCTGCGCGCCGCCGCCGTGATCGGCGCCGGCAGCGAGTCGTTTCGCACCGTCTACTACCTGGTGCGGCGCCTGCCGGCGATGATCACGCCGCGCTGGGTCTCCACCCGCACCCAGCCGATCGCGATCGCCGACGCGGTCGGCTTCCTCGCCACCGCCTCGGACCTCGAGCTCGCGGCCGACCGCGAGATCCAGATCGGCGGCCCCGACCTCACGACCTATGGCGGCATGATCGACGAGCTCGCGCACGCCCTCGGCCGCCCGCGGCCGCTGCGGATCACCGTCCCGGTTCTGACCCCGGCCCTCTCCTCGCTCTGGATCGGCCTGGTGACGCCGGTCGACGCCGGCGTCGCGCGGCCGCTGATCGAGGGCCTGGAGACCGAAACGGTGGTCAGCGACCCCTCGGGGATGGAGCTGCTGGGAGGGCCCGCGAGCACCTCCCTCGAGAAAGCGCTGCGCGAGGCGGTCGCCGAGCTCGAAGGCAGCTAGGAGCGCTCGGCCGCTGCGCGGGCTTCTTCCTCGCCGATGAACGGCACCAGCATGCCGAAGGTCAGCTCGGAGAGCAGGCGGGGAAGCTCGGCGGTACGGCCGAGCAGGACCTCCTCGTAGATCCGCGCCATCGTCGCGCCGATCGCGAGGTCGGTCGCGCTGGCCAGGTCCGGGTCCGGGGCGCTGCCGTCGCGGCCCTGGTTGAAGAGCTCGACGAAGCGGGCGTATTCGGTCTGGAAGACCGGCCGGAACGCGGGTCCGACGGTGCTCATCTCGATCAGGATGAAGCGGGAGGCGTCCGGGTCGGCGGCGAACCAGTCCAGCGTCACCGCCAGCCCCTTGCGCAACCGCGCGGGCCAGTCTCCTTCTCCCACATAGACGGCACCCGCTTTCTCCGCCAGGTCGTCGAGGAGGATCTTGTGGGCGGCGAGCATGCAGTCGAGCTTGTCGCTGAACAGTTCGTAGAAGCTCTCGCGGCCGACCCCCGCCTCGCCGAGGATGTCGCCGACGGTCGTCTGCTCGTAGCCTTTGGTCGCGGTGACGCGGACGACCGCGGCGAGCAGGCGCTCACGCTGCGAGCGTTCGACCAGCTCCCGTGGCAAGCCGTGGCGTCCACGGGGAAGCCGCCACTGGCGCAGGTCCTCCGGCTCGCCTTTCATCGCTTTGCGCCGTCGACTTCGTTCGCCCGGGCGAGGCGGGATTGCCGCAGCGCCTCATCGTGGCCGCCGAAGGGGCTGACCGCGAGGTAGACGAGCTCGGGCAGCAGCTCCAGCAACTGGTTCGCTTTCCCCGCCGCGATCTGGTTGAGGAGCAGGACCTGGACCTGGCCGAAGGAGAGGCGCGGGTCGACTCGCGCCTCAGGGCTCTTGCCCTGATCCCCCCAGAGGGCTTCCAGCGCCGGGATCGTCGCTCTGCGGTACTGCGCGCTGAGGGCGGGGTCGACGGCGATCGCATCGCCGGTCAGCAGCTGCGCCAGCCCGGGGCGCTCCGCCAGCGCTCCGAGCACTGCGGTCGTCGCCTTGCGGGTCGCGTCCGCCGGGGCATCGTCTGGGTCATGGGCGGCGGCCGCTGTCTCGCTCAGTTGCTCGATGCAGTAGGCGATGGCGGCGTCGAAGCAGGCGCGCTTGTCTTCGAAGTGCTTGTAGAAGGTGGTGCGGGAGATGTGGGCGTGAGCGACGATGTCGGTGATCGTCGTCGCCGCGAAGGTCTTCTCGGCGCAGCTCTCGATCATCGCGTCGATGATCCGTTGACGCTGTGTCTGCTGGCCGATGTTGACCGGAGTGGTCGGCCGCAGAACGCTGGCCGGCGTTTCAGAACTCCGATGTTTTTGCATCAGGTCTTCGATTTTTCCACCCTGGACCGGCGGCCGGTTTTGGCTTGCCGGGTGCTGATTCCCCGCCGAAGGATACGCGAGTTTTTATTTACGGGCAGAAGAGGTTGCGCGGTTCGCCGCGGGAGTTGCGGCCTCTTCCTCGCATCCGCAGGGCTCGCGGGGGTGGTAGGGCATCTCGCCGGTGTCGTGGAGCTCGAAGCGCAGCGAGTTGATCACCGCCCCGACCATCAGCGCCAGGCTGAGGACGTAGAACCAGAGCAGGGCGATGAGGATGAAGCCCAGGGTCGAGCCGAAGCGGGAGAGGCTGGAGACGTTGGCCAGGTAGATCGGGAAGAGCCAGTTGGCGAGGCCGGCGCCGATGGTGACGAAGAGGGCGCCAGGCCAGACCGCGCGCCAGGGCATGTGGCCTTTGGGGACGGCCCAGAAGATCACGCTGCAGATGACGAAGGTGATCAGCAGCGCCGCCCCCAGCAGCAGGATCGTGTCGATCGCCTTGATGTGGGAGAGGCCGAAGGGGAGGCGGTCGGTGCTGTTGACGACGGCGCTCTCGAAGGTCGGGACGAAGATGCTGGCGGCGATGAAGAGGAGGACGACGGCCAGCATCGCGAAGGAGAAGCGCTTCTGCTCGACCCAACCGCGGCACTCGACGTGGTAGATGCGGCAGAAGGCGGTGTCCATCGCTCCCCAGAAGGAAGCTCCGATCCAGAGCGAGCCGACGAAGGCGGCGATCCCGATCGTCGTCGAGTTGTCCTGGATCCGGGTGAGGACGTCGGTCAGCGTCTGCTGCTCGGTGTTGGGGAAGAGGCGCTGCAGGTCGTTGAGGACGCTGGTTTCGACCCCGCCGATTTTCAGCACCTGGCCGAAGACGAAGAGGACGAGCAGGGCAAAGGGGAACACGGCCAGCATCAGGTTGTAGGCGACCATCGCCGAGAGCCCGGTGACGTTCTCGTGGTAGGCGCGCTGCCAAAAGGCGCGGAGCCAGGGGCGGGGATGGCGAAGGGAGCTGGGCATTTGACTTCACAAACTGAAGCGACTACTATGCGAACAGGCGTTTGTCGTTTTCAGACGCCGCCCATCAGGGCACAATGACGGATGTAGAAGCTACTTTCGCGGACCTCGTCATCGGTCCGCTTTTTGTCGCTCCGGCGCGACTTTCGGCTCGCGACGGTATTTCATCCCCAGGACTAAACAACCACCGCTAGGGAAACGAGTAAGAACGGATGCTGGTAGCAGAGCTTCAGGAACTGGACGAGGTCAAAAACCTCATCAACCGTGGGCAGCAGCTCGGCGTGCTGACCTTCGGCGACATCGCCTCCGCGGTCTCGGAGGTCGATCTCGACGAGTCTGACGTCGAGGATCTCTACGGCCACCTCGAGAAGAGCGGGATCGAGCTCGTCGAGGACATGGACCCGGCGCAGAAAGCCGCTGCCGAAGCGCTCCCCGCGGACACCGGGAAAAAAGGCCGCCGGCGCCAGAAACAGGCGCTCGACCTGAAACCGGACATGACCACCGATTCCTTGCAGCTGTTCCTCAAGGACATCGGCAAAGTGCGGCTGCTGACCGCCCAGGAGGAGGTCGAACTCGCCAAACGGATCGAGCGCGGCGACCTCGACGCGAAGCAGAAAATGGTCGAGTCGAACCTGCGCCTGGTCGTCTCGATCGCGAAAAATTACCGGAACCAGGGCCTGCCCTTCCTCGATTTGATCCAGGAGGGGACGCTGGGCCTGGTTCGCGCGGCGGAGAAGTTCGACTACCGCAAGGGGTTCAAGTTCTCCACCTACGCGACCTGGTGGATCCGCCAGGCGATCGCCCGTGCGCTCGCCGACAAGGCGCGGACGATCCGGATCCCGGTCCACGTCGTCGAGAAGCTGAACAAGATCGGCCGCGCCGAGCGCAAGCTGGTCACCGAGCTGGGCCGCGAGCCCACTCCGGAGGAGATCGCCGAGGTGACGGGGATCGATCCCGAGGAGGTCGACTCGATCAAGCGCTCCGCCCAGGCCCCGGTCTCGCTGGAGAAGCCGGTCGGCGACGAGGAGGAGTCGGAGTTCGGCCAGTTCATCGCCGACGAGAAGGCCGAGTCCCCGTTCGACCGGGCGGCTGACCTGCTGACCAAAGAGGCGCTGAAAGAGGCCCTCGAGAACCTCTCCTACCGCGAGCGCCGCGTGCTCGAGCTCCGTTACGGGCTCGGCGGCGAGCACCCACGGACCCTGGACGAGGTCGGCCGCACCTTCAACGTCACCCGCGAGCGGATCCGCCAGATCGAGAACCAGAGCCTGAAAAAGCTCCAGTCCCTCGGCGAGGCCCAAAAACTCCGCGAGGTCGCTTAAACGGCAGGTCTCCGGCAGGAGGGGTCGGGTGCCCCTCTGCCGGAGACCGTACGTCCCTCCAGGGACGAATCCGTGTCATCAGCTTGACCCAAAGCCTCCGCCAGAGGGGCACCCGACCCCTCCGACGACAGCGCTCCAGCAGACGCCAGCTGACAAGCGCTCCCAGTCCGTGGTTCCTTTGTCGTGCATGAGCGGACAAAGGAACCACGCAAGAGGGCGGCGGGCTCAGCTTTGAGTTCCGTGGTTCCAAAGACCCCTATCCCGTGCCTTTGGAACCACGCAATGCTCGAGGGCCCCGCGAGTCGAAGTCGTGGTTTCCTTTCGGACCTATGGCGTCTGAAGGAACCACGCGATTTGAACCTTTGCCCAGCTGTCCCCTGGAGCGGGTTGGAGAGGGGTCCGGTCGCTCTCCGCGGGAATGTCCGCGAAGCGCGCGATATGCAATCTGATTTTTGCCCTCCATAGGAGGGCAGCATCTGGGGGAGCGAGCCCGTAGGGCCGCGACAAATTCACGCGGAGAGTGACCGGACCCCTCTACTGCAGGCGCTTGCACCATTAAGTGATTTGGCTGACTGGCCGATATTGGTCGGGATGTTTGACATCGATTCAGCTTTGCGCACCCTGATCGAGCGGGGTGGGTCGGATCTGCACGTGAAGGTGGGGGTGCCGCCTACGGCGCGCCTGCATGGCGAGCTGGCGCCGCTGGAGGGGTATCAGCCGCTGACCCCGGAGGACACCGAAAAGGCCTTCCAGGACATCGCCGAGGTGCGCTCGCTGACCGAGTTCGAGGAAAGCGGCGAGGCGGACTTCTCGTATTCGATCAACGGCCTCTCGCGCTTCCGCGTCAACACCTTCAAGCAGCGCGACTCGATCTCGATCGTCTGCCGCGCGATCCCCTTCGAAATCCGCTCGGTCGAGGACCTCGGGCTGCCGCCGGTGGTGACCAAGCTGGCCGAAGAGCAGCGCGGGATCATCCTCGTCACCGGCACCACCGGCTCGGGCAAGAGCACGACGCTGGCGGCGATGATCGACCACATCAACCGCACCCGGACCGACCACATCATCACCCTCGAGGACCCGATCGAGTACCTGCACGAAGACAAGGGCTCGATCGTCAACCAGCGCGAAGTCGGCTCCGACACCGAGAGCTTCGCCCGGGCGATGCGCCGGGTCCTGCGCCAGGACCCCGACGTGATCCTGATCGGCGAGATGCGCGACGAGGAGACCGTGCGCACGGCGCTCTCCGCGGCCGAGACCGGCCACCTCGTCCTCTCCACCGTCCACACCCTCGACGCGACCGAGACGATCAACCGCATCGTCGACTTCTTCCCGCCGCACCTGCAGCACCAGGCCCGCGTGATGCTCGCCGCGACCCTCAAGGGGGCGATCGCCCAGCGCCTCGTCCCCGACATCACCGGCGACGGCCGCGTCCCCGCCTCGGAGATCCTCGTCGTCACCGGCCGCGTCCAGGACCTGATCATGAATCCGGAGGAGACCGGCAAGATCACCGAGGTGATCGCCGAGGGCGAGTACTACGGGATGCGCACCTTCGACCAGTCCCTGCTCCAGTACGTGATGGAGGGCAAGGTCTCCGAGGGCGTGGCGATGGACTACGCCTCGAGCCCGCACGACTTCAAACTGATGCTGGCCGCCGGCGGCCAGCGGGCGAGCGGGATCGAGCAGATGGCGGGTCAGTCAACCGAGTAGTACGGGCGTCCAGGGTCGGCGTCCCTGCCGTTGCACCACTCAAGGTTGACGCTCTGGTAGCCGATCCAGTCGCGTAATGGTTGCAATCGACCGCTTCATCCTGCTCGTTCGGGATCTGCGCCGCAATGAGCGCGGGATGGCGGTGGCGACCGCGCTGGTCGCGATGACCGTCGCCTTCACCTTCGCCAGCGCCGCCGTCGTCTACTCGGTCAACACCCAGCACGGCACCGTCCGCGACCACAACGCCAAGGAAGCGATCGCCGCCGCCGACGCCGGCGCCAACGTCGCACTGATGCGGATGAACCAGTTCTCGAAGGCGGTCAGCGCGGCCACCCCCTGCACGGGAATCAGCGGCACCACCCTCGTCGTCGCCAAAGCCGAAGCCGACGGCTGGTGCCCGCAGCTGACCGGCACGGTCGGCACCGCCACCTACTCCTACCGGGTCGGCCCGACGAGCACGGCTTGCAGCGTCTCCACCTCCTGCGTCGTCGCGGTCGGGACCTCGAACGGAGTCAGCCGCCGGATCGAGGTGACCCTCGGCACCAGCACCATCGGCGGCGCCTTCTCGGGAGCCGGAGTTCTCGGGCAGGAAGACATCACGCTGGAAAACAGCGCCAACATCCGCGTCGGCGTCGGCACCAACGGCAGCATCCACTTGACCAACAACTCCAGCATCTGCGGCAGCATCCGCCACGGCGTCGGCAAAGAAGTCACCTTCACCAACAACTCCTCGCAGTGCAGCGGCTACGTACAGACCGAAGGCAACGAAACCCTGCCGCCGGTGAGCAGCTTCATGCCGACCGACATCGCGACCAACAACAGCGACAGACGGCTCGTGAAGTGCGTCTCGACCGACAATCCCACGGAATGCCAGTTCGACTCCTACACGAAAAGCTGGGCCTCGACCACGCCGTGGAACGCGACCACGAGGACGATCGAACCGGCGCAGAACTCCAGCCTGACCCTCACCGGCGGCGACTACTTCATCTGCCGCCTGGTCCTCGGCAACAACGCCCATCTGATCATGGGGGCCACGGCGACGGTGCGGATCTTCTTCGACACGCCGGAGAACTGCGGGGCCAAAGCGGGGTCGACCTGGGAACCGATCGTGGTCCAGAACAACGCCGACATCACCTCCAGCGGCTACCAGCCTTCGGCGGGCAAGTTCTCGGTCCCGGGCCTCTACGTGACCGGCTCGACCTCGATCAAAAGCGTGATCAAGTTCGAAAACAACAGCGGCTCCAACCAGTTCGTCCTCTACGCGCCGAACTCAGAACTCTATTTCGAAAACAACGCCACCTACAAAGGCGCGATCGCCGGCAAGAAGATCAAGTTCAGCAACAACGCCAAGGTCGAACAGGACAAAGGCTTCGAACCGCCGCAGCTGGGCGGCTCGACCATCTTCGCGCGCCAGTCCTACGTCGAGTGCACCGGCGCCACCGCCTCGCCGCCCAACGCCAGCTGCTGAGCGCCTGAGCGATCGCGGCCGGGGCTCAAGGTCGCCGCCGCAGATGTCGAGTTGGTAAGCGGACGTTCTATGCGAGAGAAGCTGAACGAAAACCCGCTTGCCCAGGTCGCCGTGGTCGCCGTCCTGCTCGTGCTCGGCATCGTGATGCTGATGTCGATGAGCGGTGGCGGCGAATCGGAATCTGAACCCGCGCCCGAAGCCGAATCCTCGACCACCGTGACCAGCGCCCCGGCGATCACCCCCGCGGGCGAAACCCCGGTCACCGGCTCGGCCACCCCGCCGCCGGTCCCGCCGCCGCCGAGCGCCGTCACCGCGGCCTACAAGGCGGGGGAAACGGTGGTCCTGCTGATCGTCCGCGAAGGCGGCATCGACGACCGCATGGTCCGCGAGGACACCGGGGCGCTGGAAGGCGTCGCCGGCGTCGCCCTCTTCGTCGTCCCGGCGAAGCACATCGCCCGCTACGCCGCGATCACCGAGGGCGCGGGAGTCAACCGCGTGCCGGCGCTCGTGGTGGTGCGGCCGAAGAGCCTCAGCCACGGCGCGCCCACCGCCTCGGTCGACTACGGCTACCAGGGGGCCGAAAGCGTCGTCCAGGCGGTCGTCGACGCCCGCTACAAGGGCAACACGCTCTCCTACCACCCGTAAGCCATGGAGAGCGGGGAATACCCGGGGCACCTGCGGCCGGTTCCCGATTCCGGCGACTCCACCGCGCCGGCGCTGACCCCTGAAGAGCAGGGCACCCCGGGGCTGACGCCGCCGCTGCAACGGGGGCGCTCCAGCGGCTTCATCACCGACGTCATCGTCGACCTCGGCTACGTACCGGCCGACCGGGCGCGGCAGGCGATCGAAGAGGCCCGCACCGCCGGGATGCCGCCGGAGGCGTTGCTGCTGCAGCAGGGCGCGATCAACGGCGACCAGCTCTCGCGGGCGGTCGCCGAGCGCTACGGGCTCGACCACATCGACCTCTCCGCCTATCCGGTCGACATGGCCGCGGCCAACCTGATCGCGGTCACCACCGCCCGCCGCTACAGAGCGCTGCCGGTCGGCTTCGTCGACAAGCAGACGCTGGTGGTCGCGATGGGGGACCCGACCAACGTGCTGGCGGTCGACGACATCGGGCTCGCGACCGGGCTCGACTGCCGGGTCGCGGTCGCCGCCGAGGACGACATCGAAGCGCTGATCACCCGCCTCAACACGCTGCAGAGCTCGGTCAGCGAGGCGGTGATCGAAGGCGAAGAGGAGGAAGAGGGGGATCTCGCCGAGGTCTCGCAGATGGAGGTCGGGGCCGAGGACGCCCCCGTGATCAAACTCGTCTACAGCATCCTCGGCCAGGCGGTCGGCGAGGGCGCCTCCGACATCCACTTCGAGCCCGGCGAGCAGGACATGCGGGTGCGCTTCCGCATCGACGGCGTCCTGCGCGAGGCCGCCAACGTGCCGAAGCGGATGATCAGCGCGGTGATCTCGCGGGTGAAGATCATGAGCGAGCTCAACATCGCCGAGAAACGCGTGCCCCAGGACGGCCGCGTCAGCATCACCGTCGAGGACCGCCGGGTCGACCTCCGCGTCACCACCCTGCCGACCCAGCGTGGGGAGGGGGCGACGATCCGCATCCTCGACAAAGACAACGCCCAGCGCAGCCTCGACGACCTCGGCATGGACGGCACCGCGCGGGAGCGCTTCGAGTTCTCCTTCGGCCAGGCCTACGGAGCGGTGCTCGTCACCGGGCCGACCGGCTCCGGTAAGAGCACGACCCTCTACGCGGCCCTGCAGGCGCTCAACCAGATCGACAAGAAGATCATCACGATCGAGGACCCCGTCGAGTACCAGATCGAGGGGATCAACCAGATCAACGTCAACCGCAAGGCCGGCCTCGACTTCGCCACCGGCCTGCGCTCGATCCTCCGCGCCGACCCCGACATCGTGATGGTGGGCGAGATCCGCGACGGGGAGACGGCGCGGATCGCGATCGAGGCGGCGCTGACCGGGCACATGATGCTCTCGACCCTGCACACCAACGACGCCCCCGGCGCGATCACCCGGCTGACGAAGATGGGCATCGAGGCCTTCCTGATCGCCTCCTCCGTCGACTGCGTGGTTGCCCAGCGGCTGGCGCGCAAGCTCTGCAGCCACTGCAAGCGGCGCGCGATCATCCCCGTCCAGGCTCTGACCGACGCGGGACTGCGGGTGGGCGGCGAGGTCGAGGCCTACGAGCCCTCCGGCTGCGCCCGCTGCAACAACAGCGGCTATCGCGGCCGGGTCGGGCTCTATTCGGTGATGCCGATGACCGAGCGGATCAAAGAGCTGGCCGTCTCCGGCGCCGCCGAGGCCGAAATCGCCAGCGCCGCCTGCGAGGAGGGGATGCTGACCCTGCGCGAGGACGGCCTGGCGAAGGTGCGGGCCGGGCTGACCAGCCTCGAGGAGGTGCTGCGTGTCACCACCTGATCGCCCGGGCAATCGCTTTCGGGTATTGAGAAATCCGATGCTGCGGCCGATGTAGAGCCCATGAGCTTCGATTTCTCGGAGGTCCTGCGCCGTATGGTCGAGGCCCGGGCCTCGGACGTCCACCTCACCGCGGGCTTTCCGCCCGCGATCCGCGACAAGGGCCAGATCACGCCGATGGACGGCTTCCCCGTTCTCGGCGCCCAGGACACCCGCGAGGTCGTCTACAGCGTCCTCAACGACGACCAGCGGAAACGCTTCGAGGTGCAAAAACAGCTCGACTTCGCCTACGCGATCCCCGGCGTCGCCCGCTTCCGCGTCAACTGCTTCTTCCAGCGCGGCGCCGTCAGCGCCGCCTTCCGCTACGTCCCCCAGGACATCCCGGCGCTCGACTCGCTCGGCGTGCCCCAGGTCCTGCGCGAGATGACCCAGAAACCGCGCGGCTTCGTCCTCGTCACCGGCCCGACCGGCTCGGGCAAGAGCACGACCCTGGCGGCGATGATCGACGTGATCAACTGCGAGCGCCAGGACCACATCCTCACGATCGAGGATCCGATCGAGTTCCTGCACAAGCACAAAAAGTCGATCGTCAACCAGCGCGAGGTGGGGTCCGACGCCGAGGACTTCGCGCTCGGGCTCAAGGCCGCGCTGCGAGAGGACCCCGACGTGATCCTGGTCGGCGAGATGAGGGACCTGGAGACGATCGCCACGGCGCTGACCGCGGCGGAGACCGGCCACCTCGTCTTCGCCACCCTGCACACCCAGTCGACCGCGCAGACGGTCGACCGGATCATCGACGTCTTCCCGCCCCAGCAGCAGGGCCAGGTGCGGACCCAGCTCTCGATCGCCCTGCAGGGCATCGTCACCCAGCAGCTGCTGCCGACCGCCGACGGCGCCGGCCGCGCCGTCGCCACCGAGGTGCTGGTGCCGACGCCGGCGATCCGCAACCTGATCCGCGAGGGGAAAACGCACCAGATCTACTCCGCGGTGCAGACCTCGGGCGCGGTCGGGATGCAGACGATGGACGCCGACCTGGCGCGACTGGTGCGCGGCGGCAAGATCACCCGCGCGCTCGCCCAGCAGCGCGCCTCGGTCCCCGAGGAGCTGAAACGACTGCTCGGCGCCGCCCCGGTGGAAGCGCCGGCGGCGATGGGCATGGACGGCAACGGCGGCTACGCCCAGCCACAGGCGGCGCCGCCCAGCTACACGACGGGGGGCTAGGCGATGGCCGCCGCCGCGACCACCTTCTCCTTCCGGGCGATGGACGCCGCCGGCGCCGCGACCAGCGGCGAGCTCGAAGCGGAGTCGAAGTCGCAGGTCGCCGAGGCGCTGCGCCAGCGCGGCCTGATCGTCCTCGACGTCACCGAAAAAGCCGCGCCGGTCAACATCGAGGACTTCTTCAAGCGCTGGCAGAAGGTCGACATGCGCGAGCTGGCGGTCTTCTCGCGCCAGTTCGCCACCCTCGTCGCTTCCGGCATGCCGATGCTGCGGACGCTGAAAACGCTGGAAGAACAGACCAAGGACGAGATGATCAAAGAGGCCACGGCCGGCCTGCGCGCCGACGTCGAGGCCGGCTCCTCGCTCGAGCAGGCGATGGAGCGGCATCCCAAGGTCTTCGACCGCCTCTTCCGGGCGATGGTCCGCTCGGGCGAGCAGTCCGGTCGGCTCGACGAGGCGCTCGACCGGATCGCCTACCAGGTGGAGAAACAGGACGCGCTGCGCCGGCAGGTGAAATCGGCGCTGATGTACCCGGCGGTCGTCTTCACCTTCGCGGTCGTCGTCCTCGTCGCGATCGTCTGCTTCGTGATCCCGGTCTTCGTCGGCATCTTCAAGAACCTCGCCGAAGAACACCCGGGCGAAAGCGCGGCGCTGCCGCCGCCGACCCAGCTCTGCGTCACCGTCTCCGAAGCGCTGACCGGCTACTGGTTCGTGATCATCCCGGCGATCGCGATCGGCTTCTTCGTCTTCTTCCGCTGGAAGAAAACCGAAGGGGGCCGCGACGTCTGGGAGAAGTTCATCCTCCGGCTCCCGTTCAAAATCGGCGACGTGATCCAGAAGGTGGCGCTGGCCCGCTGGTCGCGCACCTTCGCCGGCTCGGTCTCGGCTGGCGTGCCGATGCTGCAGGCGATCAAACTGACCGGCCAGACGGCCGGCAACGTCGTCATCGAGCGATCGATGGAGGACGTCTACGACTCGGTCAAGCGCGGCGGCTCGCTCGCCGGCCCGATCGAGGCCAACGCGATCTTCCCACCGATGGTCGGCCACATGGTCTCGGTCGGTGAGGAGACCGGGCAATTGGAGACGATGTTGGGCAAGATCGCCGACTTCTACGAGGCCGAGGTCGATGCCAAGGTGAAAGCGCTGACGGCGCTGCTGGAGCCGCTGATGATCGTCTTCGTCGGCGGCATGGTCGGGTTCATCGTGATCTCGATGTACCTGCCGATGTTCAGCATCTACGAAAAGATCCGCTGACCTCATCGTTTTTCGTCTCTTTGTCTGGACGTGCGTCCAGATGTCCATCGAGATTCTCCAAGTAACCCCAATTTCGAGGATGTAGGGCTGGTGGGGGTGGGCCGATCTAGCGGATGACAATTCCGCCAGCGCCCCGGAGGGTCTGGCTCGAACGATTAGGAATTAGGAGAAACGAATGTTCATCCAGAATCTCCGGGCCAAGGTCGGTGCCCGGCTCAACGGCGACAGCGAGGCGGGGTTCACCCTGATCGAGCTCCTCGTCGTGATGCTCATCCTCGGAATCCTGGCCGCCATCGCGCTGCCTGCCTTCTTCAA
>DASULS010000027.1:0-19907 GCA_036278095.1 Solirubrobacterales bacterium
CTGGCGCTCGGGCGAGAGCGCCGCCAGCGGGCCGTCGTAGCCGAGCGAGCCGACCGGCTCGGCCCCGTTGGAGGCCATCTGCTGGACGAGTTTGACGTCGTCGCGCTGCCAGCCGAAGCCGGCGAGGACGCGGTCGGAGACCTTGACCGGCTCCTCGGGGCCGGCGTCGGAGTAGCCGGGGACGTCCTGGCCCTCGAGCGGGCCGCCGGTCTCCAGGGCGCGGTCGTAGCCGGCGACCGCCTCGGCCCCGTTGCGCTGCAGCCAGCGGTCGCGGACGATCCGCAGCATCTCGTCGTGCGGGTGCAGCGAGGAGGCGCGCTCGGCGCGGTCGATCAGCACCAGCGCCTTCTCGCCCGGGGCGAGCGGTTTTGGCTCGGAGCACATCTTCCCGACCGGGACCACGCCCGGCTCGGAGCTGAAGACGAAGTCGTCTTCGGTCTCCACCTGCCAGAGCGGCCGCAGCCCCATCGCGTCGGCGGAGAAGACGCACTCGTCGGTGTGGCGGGCGATCAGCGCCACCGGGCCCTGCGCGAACGGGCCCATCGTCTGGTGCAGGTACATGTAGAAGGCGTGCAGGTCGGCGGGGAGGCCGCGGATCTCCTCGACGATCGGCGGCACCACCATCTCCATCGCCTCGGCGAGGCTGAAGCCCTCGCGGCTGACCATGGTGTCGATCGTGCGGTTGAGGTCCTGCGAGTCCGAGGAGCCGGGCTGGATCGGCACCGCCAGCATCTTCGCCTCCTGGCGCAGCTGCTGGATCGTGTTGATCTCGCCGTTGTGGCCGAGGACGGAGAACGGCTGCACCCGCTTGAACGAGGGCCAGGTGTTGGTCGAGTAGCGGTTGTGGCCGAAGCAGCCGATCGTCTCGAAGCGGGGGTCGCGCAGGTCCGGGTAGTACTCGCCGAGCACCTTCGGCGCGCCCATCACCTTGTAGACGCAGGTCGTCGCCGAGAAGGAGGGGACGTGGACGTCGAGTTCGGTCTCCAGGCCGATCATCAGGTCGAAGAGGACGGCGTCGCGGCAACTGGCGTCGGCGACGAGGCCGGCGACCTGCCAGAAGATCGGCTCCTCCTCGCGCGCGGTCGGGCCGAGGGCGGGCGAGTTGACGACCCCGACGCGCTCGGCGAGGACGCGGAAGCCGCCGGCGGCGAGCAGCTCGCGGGCGTCGTGCTTGACCTTCTCGACGTCCTGGGAGCGCTCGATGAAGACGTGGGCGACGGCGAAGGCGTCGTCGGTCGCCAGCGACGGGTCATGGCCGCCGGTGCGGACCTCCTCGGCCCAGATCTTGCGCGGGATGTCGAGCAGGAGGCCACAACCGTCCCCCTCGCCGTCGACGTTGCCAGCGCGGTGGAGCATCTTCTGCAGGGCGGGGATCGCCAGCTCGATCGGCTCGTGGCTCGGCGTCGCGTCCTTGCGGACCGAGGCGTAGATGGCACACGCGTCTTTGTCCTCGACGCTGGGTGGCGAGACGAGGGGCCGGTAGGGGCGCTCTGGCGAATAGCGCTCCACCTGAGCGCTGCGATCGGACTGGGTCTTCAATTTGACCTCCCGGGTTCCACGCCTTCTTCGAGCGGGCGCGCGACGGGGTTGACGAGTTACGGGATTATAAGGGCCGCCGTCAAGCCCATGACATCGGCTCGTAGCCGCCGTCGGGCTCGACCCCGATCAGCAACGCCGTCACCTTGCCCTCGGAGCGGTTGAGGATCGTGCGGCTCGCGGCGGGCTCGATCGAGGCGAAGGTGCCGGCTGGCGCCGGATGGTCCTCGCCGTCGAGGCGCATCACCGCCTCCCCCTCGAGGATCACGTAGAGCTCGACCTGGCCGCTACGGGCCTCGTCGTGCTCGGGGATCTGGCCCCCGGGGCCGATCTCGACCAGGTTGTAGCCGAAGGCGGTCGTGCCGCAAGCCTTGCGGGCGAGCAACCAGGTCGACTCGCCCGACCCCTCCATCCGCTCGAACTCCTCGCGGTGCTTGATCGTGTAGTTGGCTGGCATGTAAGTTCGACCCTAACCGCGTATGACCGAACAAAGCAAGGACTCAGCCGAGGCACTGCGGGAGACGATCGACCGCTACAACGCCGCCTGGAACGCCCACGACCTCGACGCGATCATGTCGATGCACGCGCCGGACATGGTCTTCGAGAACCACACCGCCGGTGAGTCGGCGACGGGCGAGGAGGCCCGCGCCCACATCGGCTCGATCTTCGAGACCTGGCCCGACATCGCCTTCACCACCCGCCGGCTCTACGTGCGCGAGGGGCTGGTCGTGCAGGAATGGACCGCAACCGCCACCCACACCAAGACGATGCGCCGCGGCGACCTCGTCGCCGAGCCGACCGGCCGCCGGGTCGAGTGGGAGGGCATCGACTCGATCCCCTTCGAGAACGGCCTCGTCAAGCGCAAGGACGTCTACTCCGACAGCGTCACGATCCTCCGCCAGGTGGGGCTACTGGACTGAATGGCGACTTCCTCTCGCTATCCGAGAGGAAGTCGACAAGCCCTCAACGGCTCCAGCTCGGTTCGAAGGCGTTCTTGGCGAGGACCGTGGGCTTGCCGCCGGCGTAGGGGACGGTGGCGACGTTGTGCTTGTTGGCGGGGTCGAAGCCGCCTTCGAAGCCAAGCACGGTCTTGCCATCGGCGGAGAGGGCGGTGCCGACGAAGCCCGACTCTTCGGCTTTCAGCAGCGGCCGCTGGGCGCCGGTCTTCGGGTTGATCGTGACCGCATAGCTCGTGTCCTGGCCCTCGAACTCGGCCAGCAGGCGCTTGCCGTTCGCCGACCAGTCAGTCGGGAAGAGGCCCTGCAGCAGCGGGTCGACCTTGGTGTGGGTGAGCCGCTTGACCTTCTTGCCCTGCGGGTTCATGAGGAAGAGCTCGTTCTTCGGCCCGTACTTGCGCTTCTTGCCTTCGATCTGCTCGACGAAGACGATCTGGTCGGTCGGCCCCCAGAGCGGGTCGAGCGCGTTGTGGCTATGAGTCAGCTGGACCGGCTTGCCCCCGTTCGTAGAGACGCGGAAGACGTCGCTGCGCGGCGGGTACTTTTCGCTGCCGGCGCGCGAGTAGACGAGCTCGCTGCCGTCCGGCGAGAAGCTGAAGCCGCTGAAGAAGCCCTGCGCGACGACCCGCTGCGCCCCCGTCAGCGCATTGATCACGACCAGCTTGCGCTTGCCGAGTTCGGGGCCTTTCAGCGCCGCGATCATCGTCGAGTCGGGCGACCAGGCGAGGTAGAAGGGCTCGCGGAAGCCAACCAGGAGCGTCCGCGCCGGCCCGCCCGCGGCCAAAACCACCTGCAGTTCCTGCGCGTGCTTGGCGCCTTCGTGCAGGAAGGCGATCGAGAGCCCGTCTGGGGAGACGCGCGGGTTGTTCCCGTTGGCGACCTTGTGGGCACCCGACCCGTCGTCGTTCGCCCCGAACACCGCGGGGTGGAGCGGGTTGCGCGTAAAGCTCAGCGTCGCCCCGGCGGAGACCGGGAAAGCGAGCAGCGCAGCGAGGACGAGGATGGGAAGGAACAGCTTCGGCTTCGAGTAGGTCGGCATGGCGCCGATGCTATCCGCGGCGCCAGAGGTCAGCCGGAAAGACTTGGCCGCCCCTAGTAGGGACGGCCAAGCTCAAACCCTTCTAGTCGATGTCCAGCCAATCCGGTTTGGTGACGATGAGGGACCCTGTCAGAGCAGCGGTCGCACCGCAGAAGGCACCACTTCTACCGCCGGTCCGCGGGATCGTTGCTTCGATGTCCAGTGTCGCTGTTTTTTTCGTGGTCGAAGATCCTGTGAGGGTGCCGACGGTGGTTCCATTGGTCTTGAAAATGCAATGGGTGCCAATGAATTCGACTGTTACTTCTGTCCCAGTCGATGTGAACAACCCGTTGTTGTCGGCGCTGGCATTTCTTGTGTGAACTTCAAGGGTGCCTTTCTGCAGCACGGTCACCGTGGCGTTGCATTTTCCGAGGGTCGTCAGGGCAGGGGTTCCACTCGGTGTAGTAGTGGAGCTACCGGCTTCGGTGAGCGACCCAAACCCTGTTGCTTCTCCGCATTCAATTTTTCCGAACGGGGGGTCGAGCACTACGCTGCCCTCCGCTTCGGAGTGGATTTCCGCCCCCACTGGGCAAAACACCTTCGTACCGGCAGGTTCTGTGCATGTCAGCTGGGTCGCCGAAGCAGAACTGGCGCCGAAAAGAGCCAGAAGCGCGACGCTAGCGCAGGCTGCAAGGGCAAGCCCCTTGACGTATTTCATAGTTATCTCCTTTTCCTCCGATGACTAGCGATACTTGGATATTGATCAAGTATCTTTTAGGTACTCAGAGATATACACGTCATCCAGGACGTTAGGTTCATCCCGGGCCGACAGCCGCCGCGACCACCAAACCGCCGCTGACACCGATGAACGAGACGACCGCCAGCGCTCGGTACCAGAGCCGTTTCTCCACCTCGGGGTCGAAGGCGAGGGGGACAAAGAGGAAGGGGTTGACGAAGGTGCCGAAGACGAGGTAGATCGCCACCGCAGTCGGTAAGTCGGGGACCGCGAGGCCGACCCCGATCAGGATCAGGCCCATCATCACGTAGTCGAGGTGGACTTGACGGATCCGCGCCGGGGCGACGACGCCGATCCGCCGCAGCCACTCGGGTCGCTCGTCGCGAACCACCATCGCCCAGCCGAGCAGGCCGCCGAGCGCCAGCTCGACCAGCCCGATCCGCACCACCCAGTCCATCAGAGCTCGGGAACGTCGGCGCCGAGGGGACTGAACGGCAACCGCTTCACCTCGGCCCAGCCGGCGCAGCGCTCTTCCAAGCCGGCGGCGACGGTGCCGGCCTCCTGCCAGGTCGTCCACACAAGCACGGTGGGGCCGGCGCCGGAGATCGTCGCGCCCAGGGCGCCCAGCTCCCGCGCCGAGTCGACGATCTCCATCGAACGCGGGTAGAGCTCGCGGCGACGGTTCTGGTGAATGCGGTCATGAAGGCCCGCGGCGACGAGGTCGAGGTCGGCGCTGCGCAGGCCCAGCACCAACGTCGCCGCGGCGGCGACGTTGGCGACGGCGTCGGCGAGCGGCACCTCGGCCGGGATCGCCTCGCGGGCGCGCTCGGTCGAGACCTCGTCGGGCGGGATCACGACGATCCCCTCCAGGCCCTCTGGCGGGTCGAAGCGGGCGGCGGTCGGGCCGTCGGCACCCGCGCCGCAGACGACGAAGCCGCCGTAGATCGCCGCGGCGACGTTGTCGGGATGCCCCTCGATCTCGGTCGCCTTCGCCAGCAGCTCCTCTTTGCTCAGCGCCAGCTCGTAGAGGTGGTCCGCGGCGGCCAGCCCGGCGACGATCGCCGCCGCGCTCGAGCCCAGCCCCCGCGCCAGCGGGATCTCGCTGCGCAGGCGGAAGGCGATCCCGTCGGCCGGCCGTAGGCTCTCGAACGCCCGCACGATCAGGTTGTCGCGCCCGGTCGAGACCTCCAGTCCCCCCGGGTCGAAGGAGAACGCATCGCTCTCCTCCACCTCCAGCTCCAAGAACATCGCCATCGCCGCCGCCATCACGTCGTAGCCGGGCCCGAGGTTGGCCGAGGAGGCAGGGACGCGGACGAGCCGGTGGCGCGCGGTCATCCCAACTCACCTCGGCCATTACGGACCTCCAGTCGAACGATCCACTCCGCGAGCAGTGGATCTACCAACTGCCATTCCCCGCCGATCTGGTGCAGGTGGCCCATCTGCGCGAGTTTGTCACGCGCGTGCTGAGCGGCGCCCTTCGAGAGGTTGAAGCGGTTCAGCGTCCGCTGGTTGAAGAGGGACTCGCCCCCAAACGCCAGGGCCGCCATGACTCCCTGCTCGTTACTGCCCAAGGCGTCCCACACAGCCTCCAGAGCTTCGCTGTGCTCCTCGAACACCAGGTCCAACGTTTCCGACCAGACCTCTGGCGTCGCGTCCCCCCCTCGAGGCGTCTGCTCCCAAAGATGGTGAGCCAGCAGCATTGCCCGCTGTGGATGCCCCTTGGCTCGCTCGAGCAAAGCCGAGAGCGCCGGCATCGCCTCCCGCCCAGTTTCTTCGAATCGTGTCCCCACGTATTCGATCAGGTCAGCATCAGACAGAGGCCCAAGGCGAAAGACCCTGGCCTGACCGAAGAAGGGTCGCTCGTGCAGCCCGAACAGCTGGTGCATGAGGCCGGGCTGCGAGCCGGCGAATATGTAGCTGGCGGCATCGCCATGACGCTGGATGTGGCTCCGGAAGAGGCCGTCGATTCCCTCGCCGATGGCAAGCAACTCCTGGAACTCGTCAAACGCGATGAGCGTCCTGGTCCCATTTCGCTCAAACAGCATCAGCGGCAGGTCGAGCAGACCGGCAAGAACCCTGTTGGCCTCTGATCGAGGAAGAGCCTGCGCCTCGACCCGCAGCGGTCCGGCCCCAATGCTGAGCTTGGGCCTCAGCGTGTCGATTGCCGCCAGAGCTGCCCGCCGCAGCGGCGTACGCAGGCGCCCATAGGCTTCTTCCATCCGCCCAACCACGTCACTGGTCGTCAGGGCACCGTAGAAATCCACCTCGACGTAGTTGAAGCCAGCCAGCTCGGCATCCCTGCCAACCCGGCGCAGCAGGCTGGTCTTGCCATAGCGCCGCGGCGCCGAAAGGCGGCTCGCGTGCCCACCCTCTGCCAACTGCAGAAGATGCTTTGCCTCATCGTCCCGATCGATCAGCTGATCGGGCTCGAGGGGCTTGTTGAAGACAAAGGGATTTAGTTCCACGGTATGGATGACGATACCAGTTGGTATTGAAATACATACCAGCTAGGACTGAAATACATACCCAATCAGTCGAACACGGCTCGCTCGACGGCGCTGAGGTCGTTGTCGCAGTTGATCACCGCGGGGGCTTTGCCGAGGGCGGTGTCGGGGTCCTTGAGGCCGTGGCCGGTGAGGACGCAGACGACGGTCTCCGGGGTCTCCATCCCCTCGACGACCGGCAGGCCGTGGGCGAGGAGGCCGGCGACGGAGGCGGCGCTGGCGGGCTCGCAGAAGACGCCTTCGTTGTCGGCGAGCCAGCGGTAGGCGTTGATGATCTGCTCGTCGGAGACGGCGGCGACGCGGCCGCGGGAGGCGGTGAAGGCGGCCATCGCCTCCTCCCAGCGGGCGGGATTGCCGATCCGGATCGCCGAGGCGATCGTCTCCGGGTGGGCGACCGGCTCGCCGCGCACCAGCGGCGCCGCACCCTCGGCCTGGAAGCCGTAGAGGACGGGTGAGGCGTCGACCTCCTGGAAGCCGCGCCAGTAGGCGGTCACGTTGCCGGCGTTGCCGACCGGGATCGCCAGCGCGCCCGGCGCCTCCCCCAGGTCCTCGACCACCTCGAAGGCCGCCGTCTTCTGGCCTTCGATCCGGTGCGGGTTGACCGAGTTGACGAGCTCGATCGGGTGCTTCTGCGAGAGCTCGCGGACGATCCGCAGGGCGTCGTCGAAGTTCCCCCGCAGCGCGACCACCCGCGCCCCGTGCATCAGCGCCTGGGCGAGCTTGCCGATCGCGATCTTGCCCTCGGGGACGATCACCGCCCCCCGCATCCCCGCCCGCGCCGCGTAGGCGGCGCAACTGGCGGCGGTGTTGCCGGTCGAGGCGCAGATGATCGCCTCTGCCCCGCGCCCCTTCGCCCGGGAGACGGCGACGGTCATCCCCCGGTCCTTGAACGACCCGGTCGGGTTCAGCCCCTCGAACTTGAAGAAAACACGCGCCCCAATGCGCTCTGAAAGACGAGAGGCCTCGATCAGCGGCGTCGAGCCCTCGTTCAGCGTCACCACCGGATCGCCCGGCTCGAGCGAGAGCCGGTCGCGGTAGCGGTCGATCAGGCCGGCCGCCATCAGCCCCTCCCCCGCACTAGTACTCCTCCTCGATCACGCGGATGGAGCGCGGCGGCCCGCGCAGCTCGTCCAGCTCCCCCAGTGCCTCGACCGCCGCCGCAAAGCGGGACTCGAGGCACTCGTGGATCACCATCACCAACCGCGCTTCGTCGCCGATCCCGCGCTGGACCACGCTCTTGACCGAGACCTCGTGGTCGCCGAGCACGGTCGCCACCCGCGCCAGCACGCCCGGCTGGTCGGCCACCTCCAGGTAGAGGTAGAAGGATGAGCCGATGTCCTCGACGATCGGCAGCTCGACCCGCGTCTCGTGGACCGGCGCCTCGCCGGCGAGGATCGAGACGATGTCGCCGAGCACCGCCGAGGCGGTCTGCAGGCCGCCGGCCCCCGGTCCCGACATCGTCACCTCGCTGATCGCCGGCGCCTCGACCATCACCGCGTTGAACGGCCCCTCGATCGGCGCCAGCGGGTGGCCCTTGTAGAGGAAGCAGGGGAAGACGCGGACGCTGACGCCGCCGTCGCGCCGTTCGGCCACCCCGAGCAACTTCAGCGAGAGCCCAAGCTCCTTCGCGTAGGCGAGGTCATCGGGAAGGACCCGTTCGATCCCCTCATAGGTGACCTCGGAGAGGGTGACCGGGGTGTGGAAGGCGAGCCGGGCGAGGATCGCCATCTTCGCCGCCGCGTCGGCGCCGCTGACGTCGTCGGTCGGGTCGGCCTCGGCGTAGCCGAGCTCCTGCGCGCGGGCCAGCGCGTCGTCGTAGCTCGCCCCGGTCGCCGCCATCTCGGTGAGGATGAAGTTGGTGGTGCCGTTGACGATCCCGAACACCTTCGAGATCTCGGTGACGCCGAAGCCCTCCTGGATCGTCCGCACGATCGGGATCACCGCAGCCACCGCCGCCTCGAAGCGCAGTTGCACCCCCGCCTCGCGGGCGACGGCGAAGAGCTCGTCGCCGTGCTGGGCGAGCAGCTGCTTGTTGGCGGTGACGACCGGCTTGCCGGCGCGCAGCGCCGCCAGCACGTACTCGCGCGCCGGGTCGGTCCCCCCCATCAGCTCGACGATCAGGTCCGAGCCGGCGAGGATCTGCGCGAAGTCGCCCTCGCCGCGGGTGAGGACGCCGGAGACCTCCGGCCGCCGCCCGGTCGCCGCCTCGACCGCGTCGGCGCGCTCGGCCAGCAGCCCGGCGAAGGCGCCGCCGACGGTGCCGCGACCGAGCAGCCCGATCCGGACCGGTTTGGAAGCCTCCACAGACATCGGCGCCTAGACGTCCCTCGCGGTCAGGTCCTCGTAGGTCTCGCGCCTGACCACGACCCGTGCCTCGCCCTCACGGCAGAAGACAACGGGGGGACGGGGCACGCCGTTGTAGTTGTTCGCCATCGCATAGCCGTAAGCGCCCGTGGCGGGGGTGACGAGGACATCGCCGACGGCCGGCTCGGCCAGCATCGCGTCGCGAACGATCACGTCGCCGGACTCGCAGTGCATGCCGGCGATCGTCACCAGCGTCTCGGGCGCGGCGGCGGCGCGGTCGGCGATCAGCGCTTCGTAGCGCGAGCCGTAGAGCATCGGCCGCAGGTTGTCCGACATGCCGCCGTCGACGGCGACGTAGGTGCGGACGCCAGGGATCTCCTTGACGGTCCCGACGCGGTAGGCGGTGACGCCGCCGTTGGCGACCAGCGAGCGCCCCGGCTCGACCAGGATCCGCACGTCCGGCCCGAAGACGTCGTGGACGCCCTGGACCTTGACCTCGACGTAGGCGTCGATCGAGGGCGGCTCGTCCTCGGCGGTGTAGGCGACGCCGAGCCCGCCGCCGACGTTGACCACCCGGCACCAGTCCCCGGCCAGCTCGCCGAGCGCCCGGATCGCCAGCTTGTAGGGCTCGAGCTCGAAGATCTGCGAGCCGATGTGGGCGTGCAGCCCGACCAGCTCCAGCTTCTCGGAGGCGAGCACGCGCTCGATCGCCTCCGCCGCCAGCCCGTCCTCGAGCCCGAAGCCGAACTTGGAGTCGAGCTGGCCGGTGGTGATGTAGTCGTGGGTCGAGGGCTTGATCCCGGGGGTGACGCGGACCAGCACCCGCTGCGGTTCGTCGAGCAGCCGCTCGCAGCGCTCGATCTCGTCGAAGGAGTCGAGGATCAGGTGGCGGATGCCGGTGCGGGCGGCGAAGAGGATCTCCTCGTCGGACTTGTTGTTGCCGTGCATGTGGATGCGCTCGGGGTCGAAGCCGGCCTTCAGCGCCATGTGCAGCTCGCCGCCGGAGGCGACGTCGACCGAGAGCCCCTCCTCGGCGAAGAGGCGGTAGGCGGCGGTGCAGGGCAGCGACTTGCTGGCGAAGAGGACCTCGAAGTCCTCGGTGCGCCGCTCGAAGGCCTCGCGGTAGGCGCGGGCGCGGGCGCGGACGTCGTCCTCGGCGTAGAAGTAGGCGGGGGTGCCGAGCTCTTCGGCCAGCTCGACCACGTCGCAGCCGGCGATCTCCAGGTGGCCCTCGGCGTTGACGCGGCTGCCGGCAGGGAAGACCGCCGATCCCTCGACCGGATCGCCGCTCGCTACGGACCCCGCCTGTTCGTGCTCGCCCATGGGAGCCGCATTGTGACGATTAGTTCCTGAGCAGGGAGGAAACCCCGTGCGGGAACTATTTCCCGCCGGCGATGCCTTCGACCGCGCCCGTGGTTTCGTCGACCACGTGGCCCACCGTCGATTCGGGGCCGGCGACGCCGTTGACGACTTCTTCGGTGGTTTCGGTGACGCCGGTTTCGCCGACCGCGCCGCCGGTCGCTTCGTCGACCGAGTTGACGGTTTCGTTGACGGCGCCGGTCACCTGCGCCGAGGTCGAGGGCTTCGTGCTCCCGCCTTCGGCGCCGCCACCGCCGCTGCTGCCTCCGCCACCGCCCGAGGCCGAGCCGCCGCCGCCCGAAGCGCCTTCCGGCGAGCCGGACGGGCCCGAGCCGCCGCCGCTGCCGCCCGGGTTCGTTCCTTCGCCGCCACCGCCGCCGCTGGCGCCATTGCCTCCCGGCGCCTTTGCGGTGCCGCCGGCCTGCCCGGAGCCGGGACCGCCGCCGGCTTTGCCGCCGCCCGTCGCGGCCCCGCCGCCGGCGGCCCCTTTGCCGGTCACGCCTTCGACGCCCGCGGGCGTCGCCACCGCGGCGTCAACCGGCGTCGCATCGGAGACCGCGGCGTCGCTGCTGCCGCCGATCAGGCCCCCGACCGGCCAGTCGCCGAAGACCTGGGTCGAGACGAGCACGGCGAAGACGGCGATGGCGATGGCGATCAGCGTCGCCCCGGACATCGCTCCCACCATGTAGGTGCGCGCCTGGCGAATCATCGGTTGCCTACTTTACTCAGAGATATCCCATCGGGTCGGTCACGGAGCCGTTTATACGAACCTCGAAGTGGAGGTGCGGACCGAAGCAGTATCCGGTGCAGCCCGTGTACCCGATGACGTCCCCTTGGCTAACCGACTGGCCGAGGGAAACCGCGAAGGAGCTCTGGTGGGCGTAGCAGGTGGAGAGCCCGCCGCCGTGGTCGAGGCAGGTGTAGTTGCCGTAGCCGCCGCTTTCTGCCTCCGACTGCTGCAGGCTGACGGTGCCGCTGGCGGCAGCGCGGATCGGCGTCCCTTCGGGGACGGCGATGTCGATCCCGGGGTGGTACTCGTAGCTGCCGTTGATCGTGCGCGGGCCGAAGCCGGAGACGACCGGCCCGTCGACCGGCCAGATCAGGCTGCCGCCGCCGCCTTTGATCGGCCCCGCCGGCAGCGGCGCCGAGCCGGTTGCCGCCAGCTGGGCGGCGATTTCGCTCTGGATCGAGGCGACCGAGCCGTCCAGCTCTTCTTCGTGCGAGCGGATCTTCTTCAGCGCCGCGACGCGGTCGGCGCGGGCGGCGAGCAGTTCCCGCTGGTGGCTCTGCAGCGCCATCCGGGCCGTGGTAAGCGCCTGCTTTTCGGCGGCGATCGCGTCGCGCGCCGCTTCGATCCGGTCCTTGGTGTCGCGCAGCTTCGCCACCAAGCCCTGGATCTGGTCGCGGAGTTCGCGCACGCGGCCGACCACCGCCTCGTCCATGCCGTGCAGGCGGTCGAGGTATTCGGTGCGGGCGGCGAGGTCTTCGATCCCGCTGGAGCCGACGAGGGCGCTGAGCAGGTCGGGGTTGCCGGTCTCATACATCGCCACCAGCCGGTCGCGCAGCGCGACCAGGGCGCGTTTGAGGTGGGCGCGGACGCGCGCCAGCCGTTCGCGGGCGGCGTCGAGCTGGGCCACCGCCTGGTCGAGTTCGGCCTGCTTGGCGACGAGGCGGGAGCGCACAGCGGCCTCGCGGTCGCGGATGCCGGCGACCTCGGAGGTGAGCCGATCGATCTTTTCGCCGAAGTGCGAGATCGTCGTCGTCAGCACCCCACCGCGTTCTTCGACCTTCTGCAGCTGCGACTGCTTCGTTTCCAGTTCGGACTGGAGATCAGCAGCAGGCGCCGCCGGGGCGACGAGAAGAAGCATGAGGAAAGCCGCGACGGCAGCAAAAAGTGCCGACGCAACAGGACGGTTCCTGAACATCAAGACGAGGCTAACCAAGGCGGTTTTCCAGCCTGGCTACCCAAAAGTGCCTGCAACTGAGCTTGCGGGCGCTCGGTGAGGAGACGGGAGAGGGGTTCGCCGGACCCTCCCCGCTGTTGTCCGCCGAACCCCTCTCCCGTCTCCCCTAACCGCCAGGCGCGTTTTCCACGTGCAGCAGGCCCCCCGTGGCCTCTTCCTCCATTTGCAGAGTCGTGTGCTCGATGCCGAAGTTCTCGCGCAGGGTGAGCTCCAGGCGCCTTCGTATGAGATCGCGGTCTACTCCCTGGGCCACAACTACGTGAGCTGCGATGGCGCCGAAGCCGGAGGTGACGGTCCAGACGTGGAGGTCGTGGACGGAGCGGACGCCATCCTCGCGGCAGATCGCGGCGCCGACGGCGTCGACGTCGGTCCCCGCCGGAGCTGCCTCCATCAGCACGTCGACCGGCTCCTTGATCAGGCGCCAGGAGGAGGCGAGGACCAGCAGCGCGATCAGCAGGCCGACGATCGGGTCGACGACCGGCGAGCCGCCGAGCAGGACGAAGGCGCCGGCGACGACGACCCCGAGCGAGCCGAGGGCGTCGGCGGCGGAGTGGCGCAGCACCCCCTCGAGGTTGAGGTCCTCGCGCTGGCCGCCGGCGAGGACGAGGGTGGCGGCGAGGTTGCCGGCGAGGCCGAGGACGCCGAGGGCGAGCACGCCCCAGCCGTCGATGCTCGGCGGGTCGGAGAAGCGGCCGATCGCGGCGACGCCGATCGCGATGCTGACCGCGACCAGCAGCAGCCCGTTGACCAGCGCCGCCAAGACCTCCGAGCGCTGGTAGCCGAAGGTGCGCTGCCCGGCCGCCGGCAGCGCCGCCAGGCGGGCGGCGAACAGGGCGAGGGCGATCGAGCCGACGTCGGAGACGAGGTGGCCGGCGTCGGCCAGCACCGCCAGCGAGCCGGTGAGGATCCCCCCCACCGCCTCGGCGACGACGAGGCCGGCGTTGATCGCCAGCGCCCACCACATCCGCCGCCGGCTGTCCTCCCGCCGCACGTCCAGCGAATGACCGTGGCTATGCCCATGCGGCCCATGCATCCTCCGAGGATAGATCGGCCGACGGGACGAAAAGGGGCCTATATAGATCGAAATCGTCCCGTCGGCGTCAGGCGGCTACGGGTTCGGCGGCCTTCTCGGCGACTTCGGCGGCGTAGCCGAGGCGCTCGGCGTATTCGCGGGCCTGCATGCGGGAGATGACCATCCGCTGGATCTCGGCCGTGCCCTCGAACAGCTGGTAGATCTTGGCGTCGCGGAACCACTTCTCCAGCGGGCACTCGGTGCTCTGCGCGTAGGGGCCGACGAGGTCCATCAGCGTCGTCGTCGCCCACATCGTCACGTCACCGGCCTTCAGCTTCGACATCGAGCCCTGGCCGCCGGTCATCGGCACGCCGTTGCGGCCCATCCAGGCCGCCCGCTGGACGAGCAGCCGCGCCGATTCGATCTCGGTGGCGACGTCGGCCAGCGTCTGCTGGACCCGCTGCGCCTGCAGCATCGGAACCCCGCCTTCGCTCTGGCCGTCGAGGTACTCCAGCGTCCACTCGTAGGCGGCCTGGGCGATGCCGAGCGCCGAGGCGCCGACCAGCGGCCGCGTCACCTCGAAGGTCGCCAGCGCGTCCGCGCCGCGCGATTTCTTGCCTTCGCGCCCGCGCTGCAGCTTGCGCTCCAGCTTCTCCTCGCCGCCGAGCAGGTTCTCGGCTGGGATGCGGCAGTCCTCGAGCACGATCTCGGCGGTGTGGGAGGCGCGGATCCCGAGCTTGGTCTCCTTCTTGCCCTGGCTGAGGCCGGGGGTGCCCTTGCCGACTACGAAGGAGGCCTGGCCGCGGGTGCCGAGGGTCGGGTCGACGGTGGCGACGACGACGTGGACGTCGGCGATGCCGCCGTTGGTGATGAAGACCTTGGTGCCATTGAGGACCCACTCGTCGCCGTCGCGCTTGGCGGTCGTCTTCAGGCTCTTGACGTCGGAGCCGGCCTGCGGCTCGGTGACCGCGTAGGCGCCGAGCTTGATCTCCTCGCCGACGCCGAAGCACTCCGGCACCCAGCGGGCGATCTGCTCAGGGGTGCCCGAGGAGGCGATGCCGGCAGCGGCGAGGCCGGAGCCGCTGATCGCCAGCGCGCAGCCGGCGCAGCCCCAGTGGAACTCTTCGGCCGAGATCACCTGCAGCTGGCCCTGCGGGTCTTCGGCGTTGCGCTGGATCGCCTCCAGGCCGCCGAAGCCCTGCTTGCGCGCCTCCTTGATCACCTCCCAGGGGGTGCTCTCCTCTTCGTCGTGCTTGCGGGCCGCGGGCCGGATCACCTCGCGGGCGAACTTGCGGACGCGCGCCTTGAACTCCTGCTGCTCCTCGGTAAGTGCGAAATCCATCCTCGTTCCTCTCTGCGCCTGGGCTGGGACTGATTGACTGGTCAGTCAGCCAGTCCACGGCACTGTACCTCTTCTGGGACCGGGCGCTCGGTACGTTTCCCCGCAGTGATCCCGAAGCGGCCGATCAACGCCGACGTTCCCGCGTCCGAGAAAGAGGAGAAGCAGGAGCCGCCGCCCGCAGCGGAAAGCGCCGAGCCGCAGGCCGAGCCCAGCACCGAGGAACTGGAGGCCCTGCCACCGAAACCGCCGCGCCAGCCCAGGTCGCCGGCGCCGCTGTTGCTGGCCGGCCTGGTCGTCCTCGCCCTCGTCTTCATCGTCGTCGCGATCGTCGGCAGCAGCGGCGGCGGCGAGAAGACCGACACCGCGGCGGCGCCCGCCCCAGCGCCGACGGCAAGCGAAAGCGCCGGCGAATCCTCATCCCCGTCCCCGCAGACCGCCGAACAGCTCGGCTACCCGAGCTTCGCCACCGGCAACACCACCCGCATCGGCGGCTCCGACCCGGCCGCCAACGCCGCCGGCGCGGCCCTCGCCGTCTTCCCCTCGACCACCGCCGAGCAGCGTCCCGCCGCGGTCACCCTGGCCAGCGAAGAAGACTGGGCCGGCGCGATCGCCGCCTCGGTCCTGATGGCGCCCCCGGTCCGCGCCCCGATCCTCTTCTCCAGCGCCGACGAATTGCCGGAAGCGAGCGAAGAAGCGCTCGCCGCGCTCGACCCGCAGGGGAGCAAGGCGACCGGCGGCGCATCGCTGTTCGCGATCGGCACCGTCGCCCTGCCCGGCGGCGCCGGGGACGTCACCCGCGTCGATTCCGGCGACCCGGCCAGCACCGCCGCCCAGATCGCCACCCTGCGCGACCGCCTCTTCGGCGCGCCGCCCGCCCACATCGTCATCGCTCCCAGCTCCCAGCCCAGCTTCGCGATGCCCGCCGCCGCCTGGGCCGCCCGCTCCGGCGATCCCATCCTCTACGCGGAAGCGAAGAAGCTGCCCTCGCCGACCGCCGCGGTCCTGAAGGAACACCCGAAGGTCCCCGTCTTCGTCCTCGGCCCGAGCTCGGCGATCTCCGCCGGCGTGGTCGAGGAAATCGCCAAAGTCTCCAAGCAGGTCAAGCGCGTCGCCGGCAAGGACCCGGTCGCCAACGCGATCGCCTTCGCCCGCTACGGCGCCGGCGGCTTCGGCTGGAACGTCAACGACCCCGGCCACGGCTTCGTCCTCACCCGCAGCGACGACGCCGCCAATGCCGCCGCGGCGTCCCCGCTCTCGGCCTCGGGCACCTGGGGGCCGCTGCTCCTCACCGACGACGCCGACGCGGTGCCGGCCGACCTCCGCGGCTACTTCCTCGACGTCAAGCCCGGATACACCACCGACCCCACCCGCGCCTTCTACAACCACGTCTGGGTCGTCGGCGACCAAGAAGCGATCGGCGTCGGCCAGCAGGCGGAAGTCAACGAACTGGCCGAGCTTGCGAAGATCGGAGGCGGAGAATGAGCGAGTCGGAGAACCCACAGCTGCTCGGCCGGGCACCGGAGATCACCGCCGAGGACATCCGCGCCCTCGCCGGTCCCGTCACCCCCCACTTCTCGCTGCAGGTGCGCAACCGCATCCGCCGCCTGATCGAGCCGCTGCCGGCCGGACACCCGGCGCGGACCGAAGGCGAGCGCCAGATCGCCCGGCTGGAAGCGCTCGCCCAGAACAGCGGCGAGCCGCGCGAGGGGCTCGGGATCTCACATTGAAGTACCTCGCACCAGGGGTCTGGCGGCTGAAGGAGTTCCCGGCCCCGACGATCAACGTCTACCTCGCCGAGGACGTGCTGATCGACGCCGGCCGCAGCTGGGACAAGCGGCGGATCTTCGCCGAGCTCGAGGGGCGGGAGATCTCGCTGCTGGCGCTGACCCACGTCCACCCCGACCACCAGGGCTGCGCCAAGGCCGTCTGCGAGGCGCGGGGCGTCCCGCTCGCCTGTCACGCCGACGACGTCGAAGCGATGGAAGGCAAACGGCCGGTGCAGGAGGCCTCCGCGAACAACCCCGTCAACAGACTGATCCGCTCGATCTGGGAGGGCCCGCCCTACAAGGTCGAGCGGGTGCTGCAGGAGGGCGATGGGGTCGCCGGCTTCCGCGTCGTCCACGCCCCCGGACACGCGCGCGGCGAGGTGATCTTCTTCCGCGAGAGCGACCGGGTGGCGATCTGCGGCGACGTGATCCGCAACATGAGCTACGCCACCGGCCTGCCCGGGATCAAGGAGCCGCCCGAGATCTTCACCTACGACATGGCCGAGAACCGGCGCTCGATCCGCAAGCTGGCTGCGCTCAATCCCACCATGATCCTCCCCGGCCACGGCCCCGCCGTGACCGACGTCGGCGCCTTCGAGCGCTTCGTCTCCTCCCTCCCCGGGTAGCGGGGCGCCACAAAGCGCGCACCCGGACCGCACCGACCCGCCCGCTGGCGGGTTACTTGATTTCGGGTAGCGCAACCAACTGGAAGGGAGTCCAGAGATGAGCACGCAGAGGAAGTGGCGTCCGTCGCCGGCGATGGTGGTGGCGGTCATCGCCCTCGTCGTCGCCCTGGCAGGGACCGCCTATGCGGCGCAGTCGATCAACGGTGGCTCGATCAAGAAGCAGACGATCGGCGGCGGCAAGCTGAAGCACAAGACCCTGACCGGGTTCCAGATCAACACCAACAAGCTCGGCACGGTGCCATTCGCGAAGGTGGCGACGCACACCTTCTGGGCGGTCGTCCACAACCCGGCCAACCCCGGCAACGCCGTCCTCGCCCGCGCCAGCGGCCCCGGGATCACGGCGACCGAGGGAGGCGGCGCGATCACCGTCACCTTCCCGTTCAACGTCTCCGGCTGCGCCGACGTCGCCGCCCGCAACAACGCCGGTACCTCGCCGCCGCAGCCGGGCTACGCCCAGACCAACTCCTCGGCCGCGAGCCAGAACGCGATCGAAGTCCACACCCGCGACAAAGAAGGCAAAAACGAAGACGCCGACTTCCATTTGATCGTCGTCTGCCCGTAGCATGGGGCCATGGTCGAAAGACACACGGTCGAGACGGGAGTCGAGAAGCCCGAACAGGCGCGCGAGCTGGCGATCCAGCGCCTGAAGATGAAGCAGGACTTCAAGGGCCTCGCCGGCGGCGGGGCCCTTGCCATCGTCGTCACCACGATCATCTGGGCGCTCGGCGAAGGCGGCTACTACTGGCCGATCTGGGTCATCCTCGGCGTCGCCATCGGCCTCACCGTCCAGGGCTGGAAAGCCTACGGCCCCAGCAACCGGATCACCGAGGCCGACGTCCAGCGGGAGATGGAACGCGGGTAAAGCCGTTCCGTGGTTCCTTGGGCACGGAATAGGTGCCTAAGGAACCACGCGCGCAGCTGCCATGTCGACGCGAGGGCCTCTGAAGGGGACGCCCTCGGCGACGAGCAGGGTGCGCTGGCGGTCGCCCTTGGCCAGCGAGCCGTCGGCGCGGACGACGCGCCACCAGGGCAGGTTCGGCTCGTCGACAGCGAAGAGGACGCTGCCCGCGTAGCGCGGCGCCCCCGGCGAGACATCCCCGTACGTGCGCACGAACCCCGCCGGGATCGCCCGCACCCGCTCCAGCACTTCGAACTCGCGAGACCGCGAAAAAGCACCTTGAGGGTGCTTTTTCGCGGTCTCGGCGCTCACGCCTCCGGGCCGAAGGCGTCGATGATGCGGTTTTGGAACTCGCTCAGCTCCTCGGGGGAGATGAAGTAGGTGGGCGGGGTGAGGAAGAGGCCGTCGGCGCGCTCTGCCGTCGCTTCGACCCGGGCGCGGACCTTGTCGAGTGGGCCGGCGGCGCAGTAGGCCTCGACCATCTCGTCGCTGATCGCCGCCGGCACGGCGGCGAGGTCGCCGCGGCGGAAGGCCTCGCCGGCCTCGACGGCGTTGTCGGCGAAGCCGTGCATCTCCCACAGCGGCATGTAGGTCTTCACGGTCGCGTAGAAGGAGATCGTCCGCCGGGCCATCTCGATCGCCCGCCCCTCGTCCTCGTCGATCGCGCAGCAGACCGTCGGCAGGTAGTCGAACTCGGAGCGCTCGCGCCCGGAGCGACGCAGCCCCTCCTCGAAGGCGGGAACGATCACCTCGTCGATCCAGCGCAGGCTCTGGATCGGGTGGCCGATCAGCCCGTCGGCGACGTCGCCGGCCATCCGCCCCATCCCCGCCTGCACGGCGGCGGTGTAGATCGGCACCGCCTCGCGCGGCGCCGGGTGCGGCCGCACCCAGCCCTTGACGTCGATGTCGTAGTACTCGCCCTCGTAGCGGATCGGCTCGCCGGCGCCGGCCTGGCGCATGATCAGCCGCGTCGCCTCGATCGCCTCGCGCAGGTGCGGCGCCGGCCGCCCGTAGTCGGCGTTGTGCCAGGTCTCGTTCAGCCGTTTGACCCCCGCCCCCATCCCCAGCCGGAAGCGCCCGCCCGACATCTCGTCGACGTCGAGGGCGCTGATCGCGTGGATGAAGGGGCTGCGGGTGAAGGCCCAGACGATCCCGGTGGCGACGCCGATCCGCTCGGTCTTCGCCGCCAGGTAGGTGGCCTGGGTGACGGCGCTGCGGAACAGCTCCGGCGCCCACACGCACTCCACCCCCGCCGCCTCGGCCCGCAGCGTCTCCGCCTCGAGGTCGGCGACCGAGGTCCCGATCGCGGCGACGGAGATGCGATCGAGCGCGCCCACCGAGCTCCGCCCCGGCGCCTAAGCGGCCGCCGGCGCGGTCTCCCCGGAGAGGACCGCCGCGGCGACCCGCTCGCGGTGCCACTTGGCGTCGCCGAAGCTGGCGGCGTTGGCGCGGCCGCGCTTGAGGAAGAAGTGGAGGTCGTGCTCCCAGGTGAAGCCGATCCCGCCGTGCACCTGAAGCGCCGAGGCGGTGACCCGGAAACCCGCGTCGCCCGCGTACGCCTTGGCCATCGAGGCGGCGCGCGGGGCGGCCTCGGGCTCGTTGTCGAGCGCCCAGGCCGCCCAGTAACAGAGCGACCGTGACCCCTCGACCTCGAGCAGCATCTGCGCGCAACGGTGCGAGACCGCCTGGTAGGCGCCGATCGGCCGCTCGAACTGGGTGCGGTCCTTGGCGTAGGTGACGGCCATCTCCATCGCGCGCGGGGCGGCGCCGACGTTCTCGGCCGCGAGCAGGGTGACGATCGTCGCGTAGGCGCGCGCGATGGAGAT
>DASULS010000028.1:0-99654 GCA_036278095.1 Solirubrobacterales bacterium
CTACGCGATGATCGTCGAAGAGCTCTCGCGCGGCTGGATCTCGATCTCCGGCGTCGTCAACACCCACTTCATCGGCTCCTACCTGCTGATGAAGTTCGGCACCGACGAGCAGAAGGAGTACTTCCTGCCGAAGATGGCGACGGGGGAGATCCGTGCCGCCTTCTCGCTCTCTGAGCCCGAGGTCGGCTCCGACGTCCAGGGCATCAAGGCCACCGCCAAGAAGGGCGAGGACGGCAACTGGGAGCTGAACGGGCAGAAGATGTGGGTCACCAACGGCCTCGGCTCCAGCGTCGTCTTCGTGCTGATGAAGACCGACACGAAGGCCGACCCGCCCTACAAGGGGATGACCTGCTTCATCACCGAGAAGGAGGCCTGGAAGGAAACCAACGAGGGCGACTTCAAGGGCCTCGACGTCCCGCCCAAGATCAAGAAGATGGGCTACAAGGGCGTCGAGTCGACCGAGCTCGTCTACGACGGCTACAGCTGCCCGCCCGAGCGCGTGCTCGGCGGCGAGGAGGCCGGCGTCGGCCAGGGCTTCATCCAGATGATGGACGCGCTCGAGGTCGGTCGCGTCAACGTCGCCGCCCGCGGCGTCGGCATCGCCCAGCGCGCGCTCGAGCTCGCCCTCCGCTACAGCCAGGAACGGAAGACCTTCGGCAAGACGATCTCCAACCACCAGGCGATCCAGTTCAAGCTCGCCGACATGGCGACGCAGATCGAGGCGGCCCGCCTCGTCACCCGCAAAGCGGCGCGGATGAAGGACGCCGGCGAGCGCTCCGACCTCGAGGCCGGGATGGCCAAGCTCCTCGCCTCGGAGACCGGCAAGTACTGCGTCGAGGAAAGCTTCCGCATCCACGGCGGCTACGGCTACTCGAAGGAGTACGAGATCGAGCGCCTCTACCGCGATGCGCCGCTGCTGCTGATCGGCGAGGGAACCTCGGAGATCCAGCGCATGGTGATCGGCAAGAAGCTCCTCCAGAGGCACAAGATCTAGATGGGACGCGCCTAGCGAGATGGCCTCGACTTCGGACCTGATCCGCACCGCCGTCGAGCGGTTCCAGGCCGAAGTCCCCGCCCTGCAGAAACTGAAATTGGTCTTCGGCCTCGAGCTGCGGGCCAAACACGACATCCAGTTCTATCGGGTCGAGCTACCCGGGCCGAAGATCAGCAAGGACCTTGCCCAGGACGAGCGAGTGCTGGTCGAAGTCGACCGCCCGCAGTTCAACGAGCTGGCCGAGAAAGGGACGCTGAAAAGCTACCGCCGCGCGGTCGAGACCGGCCACATCAAGGCGACCGGGGACTCCAACGTGGTCAAGCTGATCGCGCAGGTGGTTGAGAAACAAGAGGAACGCAACCGCCTCAGGAAAGTGCACTGACGGTTCGTCGACCGGCTTTTAAATACCCCTGATTTCTCATCGGGGTTACGGCGGTTCCCTTTTGGGAATCCCTCTCTCGGGAGAGCATGAAAACTCAAGGGAGAGGACAGCGAGTTGCGCGTAGGTAAGGCCGTTCAGCTTGGTTGTCTGGTCGGATGTCTCGGGTTCCTCTCCCTAGGAGCGAGCGCAGGAGCATTGGCGGGACAGCGCCCAGGTGTGCAGCTGGACAAGCGCGTTGCCGACCTTCTCGGTGCAGCTCCAACCAGGCGGGAGGCATGGCGGAGCGTCTCCTCGCCTGATGGCAAGCGGCTCCAAGCGGTGGTGCATGGGGGCTTGTTCCAGTTTTCGGCAGGGACCCATGAGCTTCGCGAGGCGATCTTTCCGCAACGCCTGTGGAAGAAGGGCAGGGGGAATCAAATTCCGTGGCGGGTCGCGATTGAAAAGGGGGAGAGTTTTGCCGTGAGGCACTACCGTGGGCTCAGCCGGCTGACCTTGCGCAGCAAGTCGCTGGTAAACCACGGGAGCTTCCTCGAGTACCGGATGGTCTGGCAGGCACGAAGGGGCAGGGCGTGGTTGCCGCGCGAGGTGAAGGTGGGGCTGAATGCCGCAAGCGGAGAAGTTGCCTACTACTGGAGCCAGCGCTCGGCGGCGGTCGGTCCTGTCACGCCGCGCATAGACGCACTTCAAGCCAGGCAGGCGGCCATACGCGCCATCGAGGGAACTTCGCGCTCACCCGATGTCAGCCGCCCTGTCCTCAACCTTCTTCCGGATCAGCGGCTGGTTTGGGAAGTGCGCGTTTCCACTGCGCCGCAGCAGGGACTTTCCATACCGGTGATCACCCTTGTGCAGGTTGACGCCATCACCGGAAAGAGTTCTATCGACGCCAGGGATCTTCCTAGTGAATCCACGGAGCATCGATCTGGCGAAGCTCGTCGTGCTCGATCGGAAGCTACCGCGAGCGCATCCGTCGGACCGGTCTATGGAAGCTGCTACGACGCGAAGTACTTCGATGGGCTGACGAGCAGGTATGAGGCAAGTGCGTGCGCTACGGCCTTGACCCGCGCGGGATACACGGTGCGTACCTACCACAATACGAGCGCATTGACTGCCCATCTCAACTATCCAGACGATGCGGTGTTCTACTTTGCCGGCCACAGCTTGGACCGCTATGAAGAAGGACAGCACTCTGCAGTGGGACTACTGTTCGAGGAAGGAGGCCCCACCGGAGACGTGGATGTTCTCTCCTTGGACATCGAGGCGCGTCCTGCGACTGGTTCATGGACGGTGTGCACCGAGTCGGGGGTCTGTCGAACCCAAAATGGAGTCAAGTCCTACTTCTGGGGCACTGAACCCGAGACCTACATAGTCAATCTCGCGGTCTTGCAGGCCTGCGCGACCGCGAACAGCTCGACTGCCGCTGATATGGCCAAGGCTCTCAGCGACTGGGGGGGCCGGGACGAGCATAGGGTTCCGCAACGACATCCTCTTCTCCCTCAATACGGACAACAGCGGTGAATACGGTGATGCCTGGGCAAGAAGGTTTTGGAGTGACTTGGGCGCCGGAGCTACCTATTCATCGGCTGCGATCGACGCGGCAAATTCGCTTAGCGGGCAATATGGATATGGCAGTTGGGTTGAGTATCACCACACGGGCGCACCAACTTCTCTTTATCCCGTTCAATACGCAACCAACATGCACGAACTGCCCCGTGAAGAACTCATAGAAGAACAACTACCCGGTTGATGTAGGAGGAGTGAAGATATGGTCGTTAGGGAGCTTGTCAGCAATGGGTAGCGCATTTGGACCGGGAATCGAGACCGGATTGGCCCTGGTCCTTCTCCTCGCCGGCAGCCTCAAGCTCGGTCAGCAACGGGCATTCGAGAGTTCACTCGTCTCTTTGCTGCCCAGGGGCCTTTGGCGTTATGGGATCAACTCATACTGGTTGAGCCTGGCGGTGATCGGGGTTGAGTTTTTGACGGGAGCTCTCCTGCTGAGCCCACTTCGAGGCGACACTGCTCTGATGTCGTGGGTGGCGGCCTTGTTTCTGTGCTTTCTCGTCCTGAGTCTCAGAGCGCGCCATGCGAATGAAGGCTGCAGCTGTTTCGGGGCCGCCAGCTCCAGTTCGGGTGGAATGGGCGCTATGGCGAGAAGTCTGTTCTTGGTGTGCTGCGCGGTGTGGGCCTCGTTCGCTCCGGATGCGTCTGAGACGCCTTTTCACGGGACCGCTATTGCCAGCGCGCTAGTAGTGCTGGTCATCGGTGCGTGGCCTGTCTTTCAGAGGACGTTTTCCGCGTCATTCACCGGCAGGAGCAAGGATGGTGACGCGCACGGTGCTGTTGAGCTCAAAGACGCCCTTGGGGCAACCACGCGCCGGAGGTTTCTCGGCCAGCTGGGTGGCTTCGCCGCTGTGATCGTCGCCTCTGTGTTCTTCGGGGCTCAATCGGCTCTTGCAGGGGGCGAATCGATGAGCTGCGAAGGGGCCTTCGACCTTTGCTATGGGTGCGTCACGAAGGGGCAGGGGACAGTTGACGTGTCCTGCTGTATCAGTTGCTATGGGAGTTGCCAGATGCTTGTACCCTGCCCTTCCGGATCATGCGCCGGATGCTGGCCTTGAGCTAGATGGAGGAAGAGAATGACGGTTGTAAAAATCACCCCCGAAGAAATGGAATCACTTGGCAACCGCTTATCTGGTGATCCAGCCGTTGCGAAGCTCTATGAGCTGATCAAGAAGGAGGCCGAGGAGATCGGGGGAGACACTCTTAGGGCCTGGCAGCTGCACTTGGGGAAGATTTGGGGGCGCCCATATGTGATGACGCTGGATGAGGTGGCGAGTCGCCTTCGAATGCCGGTTTCCCGGGTTACCGGCTTGATCCAGGAAGTGCAGGATGTCGTTCGACCCAAATGGCTCGCAACCCCGGAGTACAAAGCAAGCCGTTTCGCGCGCTAGAGGCGGATCAGGTTGTCGGCCTCGACCCCGCGGGTGACGCCGCGGAAGTCGACTACCAACGGTGCGGTGGCGACGATTGCCTCGTAGTCCACTTCGGGGTGGGGGGTGACAATGGCGACCACGTCGGCGTTCGCAAGGCCCTCGTCGAGGTCAATCGAGGAGAGGCCGTGGCCGCGCAGCTCCGGCACGAAGGGGTCGTGGTAGACGACGTCGCCGCCGAGGTCCTGGAGGCGGCCGATGATTTTCAGCGCAGGGGACTCGCGGATGTCGCCGATCCCGGCCTTGTAGCTGACGCCGAGGATGAGGATTCGTGAGCCGTTGACCGGCTTGCCGGCCTGGTTCAGGGCCCGCTCGATCCGTTCGACGCAGAACCACGGCTGCGCCTGGTTGACCTTGCCGGCGAGCTCGATGAACTCCGGGTAGAAGTCGTGCTGGCGCGCCTTGTAAGCGAGGTAGAAGGGGTCGACGGGGAGGCAATGGCCGCCCATCCCCGGTCCCGGCTCGAAGCGCATGAAGCCGAACGGCTTGGTCGAGGCGGCGTCGATCACCTCCCAGACGTCGATCCCGAGCCGGTCGCAGAGCTGCGCCAGCTCGTTTACCAGGGCGATGTTGACGGAGCGGAAGATGTTCTCCAGGAGCTTCGAGAGCTCCGCCGCCTCCGGCGCGGAGAGGACGACGACGTGGTCGCAGATCCGCGCGTAGAGATCGCGGGCGCGCTCGGTGCACTCGGGCGTGATGCCGCCGACCAGCTTCGGCGTGGTGCGCACGGTGTAGTCGGTCCGCCCCGGGTCGATCCGCTCGGGGGAGAAGGCGAGGTGGAGGTCGGTGCCGACCTTCAGCCCCGACTCCTCGAGGATCGGCTGCAGCCGCTCGCGGGTGGTGCCGGGGTAGGTGGTCGACTCGAGCACGACCAGCTGCCCGGCCTGCACGACCGTCGCCAGCTGCTCGGCGGAGTCGATCAGGTAGGTCAGGTCGGGCTCGCGCGAGTCGGTCAGCGGCGTCGGCACGCAGATGATCACTGCCTCGCAGGCGGCCAGGTCGGCGTAGCGCGTGGTCGCCCGCAGCCGCTCCCCGAGCGGCGCCAGGACGCTGTCGGGGACGTCCTCGATGTAGCTGTTGCCGGCGTTCAGCGCCTCCACCTTGCGCGAGTCGACGTCGAGGCCGACGACCTCGTCGCCGTTCTCGGCGAAGGCGACGGCGAGGGGGAGACCGACGTAGCCGAGACCGATGATTCCGATACGCATCGCGCGAGTGTATTCGGCAGGTTTGGCCGTGCCCCTTTAGCGGCGGCCGCAGCCGCCCTCCAGATAGCATCCGCGCCGCCAACCAGACAGGAGATCGAAGCAACCGATGAACGACCAGCCCTACGAGCTGACCACCGACCAGGCCGAGCGCGAGGCGAGCGGCGCGCACACCTACGGCCGCTACCTCGAGGAGTTCGAGGTCGGCGCCGTCTACAAGCACTGGCCGGCGAAGACCGTGACCGAGGCCGACGACCACCTCTTCTGCCTGATCACGATGAACCACCACCCGCTGCACATCAACGACGTCTACGCCAAGGGCTCGCAGCAGGGCCGCAACGTCGTCGTCGGGCCGCTGGTCTACTCGCTGGCGCTGGGGATGTCGGTCTCCGACGTCTCGGGCAAGGCGATCGCCAACCTGGCGACCGAAGAACTGAGCCACCCGAACCCGGTCTTCCACGGCGACACCCTCTTCTGCGAGACCGAGGTGCTCGACGTCAAGCCGTCGAAATCGAAGCCCGACCGCGGCATCGTCAAGGTCCACACCCGCGTCCTCAACCAGGACGGCGTCCTCGTCGCCGAGTTCAAGCGCCTGGTTTTGGTCCCGAAGAAGAACCCCGGCGAGTCCCCCGAAGCCGCCACCGACAACGTCGACTGAGGATTTGCCATCGGCGCGGCCTCATTCCGCCCATAATGTGGGCGGAATGAGATCCCGGGCCCGCAAGCTCGCGGTTGGCTGTGCCCTGCTGCTGACCTTTGCCGTGGCCCACGCAGCCTCGGCGGCGGCCGAACCGGCCCTGCCTCCCGGCTTCCAGGACACCGAACTGGAACTCGAAGGGTTCATCGCCGGCAAAGGGCTCGAATACCCGACCGCCCTGCGGTTCGCTCCCGACGGGGAACTGTTCGTCGCCCAGAAGACCGGCGAGGTCCTGCGCTACGAAAGCGTCAACGACAAAACCCCGACCACCTTCGCCGACCTGCGCACCAACGTCTTCGACCTGGGGGACCGCGGCATCCTCGGGCTGGCGCTCGATCCCAAGTTCGAAGAAGGGCAGCCCTACGTCTACGTCCTCTACACCTACGACCACATCCTCGGCGACCCCGCGCCCCCGCCGAAATGGGGAGAAGCGAATCGCGCCGGGGACGAATGCAGCAAAGAAGAGATGGACGGGGCCGACGATTGCCTGGTCAGCGGCAGGCTCGCCCGGTTCAAAGACGAAGGCGGCAAAGCGGGCCCGGAAGAAGCCCTGGTCGAAGGTTGGTGCCAGCAGTTCTCCTCGCACTCGATCGGCGACCTCGAGTTCGGCCCCGAAGGGGCTCTCTATGCGAGCGGCGGCGAGGGTGCCAACTTCGTCTCGCCCGACTACGGCCAGTTCGGGACGAAAACCCCCAACCCCTGTGGCGACCCGCCCGCCGGCAAAGGCGGGAAAGAGGAACCGCCGACGGCGATGGGCGGCTCTCTGCGCTCGCAGAGCCCCAAGCTGCTCAGCGGCAAGGTGATCCGGGTGGATCCGGCGACCGGCGAAGGCCTGGAGGGCAACCCGCTGTTCGCCAGCTCGAACGCCAACGAACGTCGCCTCGTCGGCGAGGGATTCCGCAATCCGTTCCGCTTCGCGATCGACCCGAAGACCGACCAGGTCTACGTCGGCAACGTCGGCTGGGGGGAAGTCGAGGAGATCGACCGCTTCACGCCGCCGACGGAAGGCATCCCGGGGCAGCTCTACAACTCGGGCTGGCCCTGCTACGAAGGCACCGAAGAGAACTTCGGGTTTGCCGTGCTCGGGCTGAACGCCTGCGAAGCGCTCTACGACACGCCCGGCTCCACCTCCCCTCCGTTCTTCTCCTACGAACACGGAGAAGGCGTAACGCCGGAAGACACCTGCCCGACCGAAGACGGGTCCGCGATCTCGGGGCTGGAGTTCTACGAGGGCGAAGCCTTCCCGGCGGCATACAAAGGCGCCCTCTTCTTCTCCGATCCCGTGCGCCGCTGCATCTACGTGATGTTCCCCGGCGAAGACGGAGAACCCGACCCTTCGACCACCGTCCCGTTCCTGACCAACGGCGGCGCGTACCCGGGCATCGACGTCCAAGAAGGGCCGGAAGGCGACCTCTACTACGTCAAGCTGGAAGGCGGGGCCGGTGGGGCCGGCTCGATCCATCGCATCGCCTACAGCTCGGGCAACCAGCCACCCGTCGCCCGCCTCAAAGTCGCCGGCAACGTCTGGGGTCCCCAGAGCGAAGACTTCCAATTCAACGCCCTCGAATCGAGTGACGAAGACCCCGAAGACGCGCCCAACCTCGTCTATTCATGGGACCTGAACGGCGACGGCAAATTCGAAGACTGGCCCGATGAAGCCACGGCGCACAAAGCCTTCAACGACGCCAAAGATCACACCGTCTCGGTGAAAGTCACCGACCCCCACGGCGCCAGCAGCATCGCGCGGGTCACCGTGTATCCAGGCGACAGCCCGCCGAAACCGACCATCTCGAGCCCCTCGGAAAGCTTCAAATGGAGCGTCGGCGACACGATCCACTTCAAAGGCTCGGCCACCGACGCCGGGGAACTGGGGGGAGTGATTCCCGAAGAAGGGTTGTCCTGGAGGTCGCTGCTGTTCCACTGCCCCTTCTCGGAACTGTCCTGCCACACCCATCCGCTGCGGGAAGCGTTCGGGAAATCGGAAGGCGAACTGACCGCCCCCGAACACGACTATCCGACCCAGATCGAGTTCCTCCTGACCGCCACCGACGCCCGTGGCCTCTCGGCGACGACGACCCTCCACATCCAGCCCTTCCCGGTGAACCTGAAGGTCGAATCGAAACCCACCGGCCTCTCGTTGACCGCAGGGGCGCTGACCGAACTGACCCCGTTCACGCTGACGGCCGTCCGCAATTCCAACATCACCTTGGCGGCGCCGAAAACGACCACCCTGGAAGCGACGACCTATGCCTTCCAGAGCTGGTCGGACGCCGGCAAACGGGTCCACAGCGTGCTCGCCCGCTGCTCGGCCACCTACACCGCCTTCTACGAAGTCGGGACGATTCCCGACGAATCCGAAACCACGCAGACCGAAGCTCCCTGCGAAGAACCGCCGGAAGAAGAACACAAAGAACCCCCCAAGGAAGAAGAAAAGCACGGGGGAGAACCGCCGCCGGTCGCGGTGCACCCGAACACGAAGCTGAAGAAGCATCCGTCCAAGAGCTCGAAGAGCAGGAAGGCGAAGTTCACCTTCTCCTCGAGCGAGGCGCACTCCCGCTTCCGCTGCAAGCTCGACCACGGCAGGTTCCACGCCTGCAGCTCGCCCAAGGCCTACGCCAACCTGAAGCCCGGCAAGCACGTCTTCCGCGTCTACGCGATCGCCCCTAGCGGGCTCAGCGACGAAAGCCCCGCGAAGTTCAGCTGGCGGATCTCGCCGCCCTAGCCCTCAGTGCGCCTCGCCCGAGGCGTGGGCCGGAGGGCGTGACTCCTCGGCCAGGGAGGTGAGCTCGAGCTGGCCCTGGGCGGCGTCTTCCAGGACCTCGGTCGCCTCCTGGGCGGAGCGGGCGTAGAGCTCGACCAGGAGGTGGATGACGATCTGCTCCTCGTCGTGCTTGTGGAAGCGGACGTGGGTGAAGAACTCGCGCACGCCGGGGTCGCCGAAGGCGCCGTAGGTGAGGAACTCGATCGCCTCCGGGCCGGAGCAACTCTCGACCCGGTCCTGGTCGACCGTGACCGTGCAGGAGGCGACCCAGGGGGTGCCGGCGACCATCCGTTCCCAGCGGTCTTCGATCGGCACCACGTGGTCGCCTTCGAAGCTGAGGTGGGGCTGGTCGTGCATGCAGTCGAGGCACTGGACGACCGATTCCTGCACCTCGTCGACCCCGTCGGCGAGCGCCCCCGACTCCGGATCGACCCGCCGGATCGCGTCGTAGTGGATCTGGATCTCGAGATTCTGCGACCAGCAGCGATAGCACCGCAGCCAGGCCGCCCTGTCCCCGTTCAGCTCGCTCATGGATTCATTGTTGCGAGAGCGGCGGCTGGGCGCAGTTACGAGGTCAGTTCGCGCTTGGGAACCTGAGGCGCTGCCCGGTCGCCTCGGCCTCGTCAGGGGGGATGAAGCCATTGCTTTCCGCAAGCATCTGGCGTGCGCGGCCCAGGTCACTCCAATCGATCGCCGCGGAGTACCGCTGCGCGAAATCGAGGACACGAATCAGGGGCCGTGGGTCGCCGCTGCGAGAAAGGGCTCGCAAGCCACCCAAGTAGTCGTCCCTGTACGAGAGTGGAATCACGATTCTCTGCTCGCCGGCGGCTGAGAGCTCGGTATTCATGAAGACCCTTCCCACGCGCCCGTTGCCGTCTATGAACGGATGCACCTCGGAGATGAGGAACATCATGAAGATGGCCCGGCTGAGCCCCTCTGGGAGCGGTTCGAGATAACGCCACCCCTCGATCAGCGTGCCCTGCACGAGCTCAGGCGGGACGAAGCTCGTACCGCCGGCGCGATTGGGAACGTCCTTGAATGAGCCGGGATTGACCTCTGGCCGACGGCCGAGCATCTCGGCATGACGCTTGCGCAGTAACGCGAGAAAGCTGCGGGGGTTGGTAGCCCGCTCAGATCGCTTCTCTGGGTGATTTACGACGGCGAAGGTTCCGAGGACGTCATGCGCATCCTCTACGCGCGCTTTCGGCACTTTTTTCTCGAAGACGATCTGCTCGGCCTGGTCGACCTCGAACTCGGTTCCCTCGATCCAGTTGGAGAAATAGGCCTCGAAGAACGAGAGCGCGGGAAAGGGGCGGGGCTGCTCCTCTCGGATGGCAAAGGTTTGGCGCAGTAACTCCGCCTGCAAGGTGGCGAAGAGGTCGACTCGGCGGGTATCGAAGCCAACTCCCGCTTGGTGCGCCCGGGCTGCGTCCGTCTCCAGGGGGGAGTTGCGGGTTCCCAGGACCGAGCCGATCAGGTCCTCGAGCATCTTCATCTCGGGTTGAGCGCCGAGCTTGGGGGCAAGGCTGCGGGCCTGATCGCGCAGTTCGCTCAGCCCGTCCTCGCCGCGCTGCTCGATGACTCTGGATAGCTCGGCCTCCAGTTCCGGCCGAGAGTAAGTGCGGGCGACTCCGGCCCGGGCGCGAGAGGCCCGGGTGTTCTCCAGTATTGCCCGGGGCTGGCTGGCGATGTAAATGCCCATGTACGGCATGTCGCCCTCGATGGGTCCCGGCCCCTTGCGGGGGCGCAGCTTCAGGCCTGGGATAACGGCAGGTCTACGTCCCGCGTATTTGGGTCCGGCATCGAGAAACAGGGAGCCGTCCGGGGCGGGTTTGGCTTCGAGGGCGCTGCGGTCGGCGACCACCGCCTCCGGGAAGTAATGGGCCACGATCGCCTGCCAGTTCCGACGAGCGATGCCCTCCAAGGGCTCTTCGAGATTGCGGGTATACAGCCGACCGGCGAGTTTTCGCGCTTTGCCGGCTCGGACGGCCCGTTGAAGGGCTTCAGAGATCGCGGTAGAGGTAGGAAAGACCTCTGGGAGCTCCGACAAGGAAAAAGTGCGCGTAGTGCGTGCCGTCATCAGCCATCACCCAGAATAACCGCGCGTAAGGCGGCTACAAGCAAGAAAAAGTGCGTTTAAGCGATCAGGCGGGACTGGGGCTGCCGGCTCGCTGGCCGACGAGCTCGACGATTTCGCCCATGATCTGGTTGACGTCGAAGTCCTTCGGCGTGTAGACGCCGGCGACGCCGGCCTCGCGCAGGCGCTCGGCGTCGGCGACGGGGATGATGCCGCCGACCACCACCGGCACCTCGACGCCCTCCTCCCGCAGCAGCCGCACCACCTCGGGGATCAGCTCCAGATGCGAGCCCGAGAGGATCGAGAGGCCGACCACGTCGACGTCCTCCTGCAGGGCCGACTCGGCGATCTCCTCGGGGGTGAGGCGGATCCCCTGGTAGATCACCTCCATGCCGACGTCGCGCGCCCGCAGCGCCACCTGCTCGGCCCCGTTGGAGTGCCCGTCGAGGCCGGGCTTGCCGACCAGGATCTTGATCCGGTGGCCGATCTGCTCGGAGGTCGCATCGACCTTGCGCCGGATCTCCTCCAGCTGCTCGCGGTCGGTGGCGGGGGAGGCGCCGTCGACGCCGGTCGGCGCCCGGTAGGCGCCGAAGACGTCGCGCATCGTCTGTGCCCACTCGCCGGTCGTCGCCCCCGCCTTGGCGGCGGCGATCGTCGCCGGCATGATGTTCACGCTCTCGTCCGCGGCGGCCTTGGCCAGCTCGTCGAGCGCCGAGCGCACCGCGTCCTCGTCGCGCTCGGCCTTCCACTCCTCCAGCGCCTCGATCCGCTCGCGCTCGACCTCGGGGTCGGGGGTGAGGATGCCGCCGTCGGCGCCCGCCGTCAGCGGCGAGTCCTCGGTCTCGGTGAAGCTGTTCTGGCCGATCACCTTCTGCTCGCCGGCCTCGATCCGCGCCACTCGCTCGCGGTGGCTCTCGACCAGGCGCGCCTTCATGTAGGGGACGGCGTTGACGGCGCCGCCGTGCTCCTCGACCACGGCCATCTCCGCCCGCGCCCCCTCGGTCAGCTCGGCGACCAGGCCGTCCATCACCTGCGATCCCTCGAAGACGTCGGGGTACTCGAGCAGGTCGGTCTCGTTGGCCAGCACCTGCTGGATCCGCAGGCTCCACTGCTGGTCCCAGGGGCGGGGGAGGCCCATCGCCTCGTTCCAGGCCGGCAGCTGGATCGCCCGCGCCCGGGCGTCGCGGCTGAGCGTCACCGCCAGCGCCTCGAGCACGATCCGCTGGATGTTGTTCTCCGGCTGCGCCTCGGTCAGGCCCAGCGAGTTGACCTGGACGCCGTAGCGGAAGCGCAGCATCTTCTCGTCGGTCACCCCGTAGCGCTCGCGGCCGATCTCCTGCCACAGCGCCGACATCGTCCGCAGCTTCGCGATCTCCTCGATCAGCCGGATGCCGGCGTTGACGAAGAAGGAGATGCGGCCGAAGACCTTGGGGAAGTCCTCGTCGGCGACCTGCCCGCGCGCTTTCACCTCGTCCAGGACCGCGATCCCGGTCGAGAGCGCGTAGGCGATCTCCTGCACCGGCGTCGCCCCGGCCTCCTGCAGGTGGTAGCTGCAGATGTTGGTCGGGTTCCAGCTCGGCACCTCGTTGACGGAGAAGGCGACCATGTCGGCGATCAGCCGCATCGAGGGCTCCGGCGGGAAGGCATAGGTCCCGCGCGAGAGGTACTCCTTGATGATGTCGTTCTGGGTCGTCCCCTTCAGCTGCGAGCGGTCGACCCCGTTCTCCTCGGCGACGGTGACGTAGAGGCCGAGCAGCCAGGCGGCGGTCGCGTTGATCGTCATCGAGGTGTTCATCTCGTCGAGCGGGATCCCGTCGAGCAGCTGGTGCATGTCGCCCTTGTGGGCGATCGAGACGCCGACCTTGCCGACCTCGCCGCGGGCGAGGACGTGGTCGGGGTCATAGCCGGTCTGGGTCGGCAGGTCGAAGGCCACCGAGAGCCCCGTCTGGCCCTTGGCCAGGTTCTTGCGGTAGAGCTCGTTGGAGCGGCGGGCGTCGGAGTGGCCGGCGTAGGTGCGCATCACCCATGGGCGGTCGGGCTGGGGAAGTCGGTGGTCGCTCATGCACTGAATGATATTTGGGATTCAAGCCCCCTGGTCCCGCATCCTTCCGCGGCCGCCGTGTTTAGGCTGGCAGCCGATGAAACGCTCATTTGCAGCCACCTTCCTCGCCGCGCTCCTCGTCGGCCTGCTCGCCTGCGCGCTCGCCGGCGCGTCGATGATCGGCATCTACCGCAACAGCATGGGCTCGCTCGCCCAGCGCAGCCAGATGGTCAAGCTCTCCGGTCACAGCTGCGACCGCGCCGGCGTCGGGGGCGCGATGCGGATCGTGATCGGCAAGGCGACCAGCTCATGCTCCTACCGCACGCCGGTGCTCGGCCGCGACCTCGAGGTCGCGGCCACCGAGCGCCTGCTCAGCAGCACCCCGACCAGCCTCCAGCGCAAGGCCTTCCTCGGCCTCGTGCTGCGCGCCGGCGGCGGCGCCAAGTACGAGCTGCTGGTCTTCCCGCGCCAGCGCAAGGCGCAGCTGATCAAGGTGACGAAGGAAGGCTCGAAATACCTCGCGGTCGCCAAGAACCAGAAAGCGGTGCTGGGAGTGAACGAAGCGAACAAGCTGCGGCTGCGTGCGCTCAACGTCACCAGCGGGCCCGAAAAAGGCACCGCTAACCTCGTCGCCTACATCGGTGGCACCCAGGTCGTGGAAGCGACTGACGCGGGCGCCGGCGAACTCGGTGGCCGCGCCTCGGGAGTGATCGTCGGCACGGTCAAGAACGGCAACGGGATCGTCGCCAGCGTCGATGACGTCGTCGTCCGCGTACCCAGTCCCTTCTAGCCCATAATTCCCCCATGTCGACGAGCACCGTGGAGCGCCCCCGCGTCTCCGGACCCGACTCCGGCCTGGGCGGCAACTGGCGCGTGATCGTTCGCAACGACAACCACAACACCTTCGACCACGTCGCCCAGACGCTGGCGCGGGTGCTGCCGGGGGTCAGCCTCGAGCAGGGGCACCGGATCGCCGACCAGATCCACAACGGCGGCCAGGCGATCGTCTGGACCGGCCCGCGCGAGCCGGCCGAGCACTACTGGGAGCAGCTCGACGCCGCCGGCTTGACGATGGCGCCGCTCGAGCGCTGCTGAACCGCGCGGCCGTTATTCGGCGGCGAGGAGGGTGTGCCAGGCGGGCAGGATCGGGATGCCGTGGAGGTCGATGATCGCCTCCCGGGCCTGCTCGATCTCCTCCGAGAACCAATAGCGTTCGAAGTCCGCGCGGCTCTCCCAGGTCGAGGTCTGGCGGATCGCCAGGGGATCGTCGATCGAGCGGATCAGCGACCAGCTCTTGGCGCCGTAGGCCGGCATCTTCGCCGCCGCCGGTTCCCAGAGGTCGAGGAAGCGATCAGCTCGCAGCGGGGCGATGTGCCAGTCGAGGGTGCAGACCTCCATCATGCGCCCACCTCCGCGCGGATCGCGCCGGGGCCGTCCTCGTGCTGTCCGTCCTTCTCGTTCTCGGCGCCGACGAGGATCGAGATCTTGCCGAGGTGCTTGTTTTCGTGCATCAGCTGGTGGGCGGTGGGGACGCCGTCGAAGCCCATCGTCTCCGAGAGGACCGGCCGCACCCTGCCTTCCGCCATCAGCTGGTTGGCGCGCATGCACTCGTAGGCGTTGGCGAAGTGGGAGCCGATGATCTGCTTCTGCTTCATCCACAGGTAGCGGACGTCGAAGTCGAGCTGGTAGCCCGAGGTGGCGCCGCAGATGACGACCTTGCCGAACGGCTTCACGGTGAAGACCGAGGTCGGGAAGGTGGCCCGGCCGACGTGCTCGAAGACGATGTCGGGGGCGTCGCCGAGGATCTCTTTGACCCGCTTGGCGAAGGCGCGCGAGGCCTTGAAGCGTTCCTTGTCGGCGGCGGGGTCGGTGAGGTTGGCGTCGGTCCGCATCATCTCGCCGAACTCGTTGCGGTTGACGTAGTCGACGGCGCCGAGCTTCTTGATCAGCTCGCCCTTCTCGTCGGAGGAGACGACGCCGACTGCGTTGGCCCCGGCCGCCTTGCACAGCTGGACGGCGAAGACGCCGAGACCGCCGGCGGCGCCCCAGATGAGGACGTTGTGGCCGGCCTGCAGCTTGCACTGGTCCATCAGCATCCGGTAGGCGGTGAAGTAGGTGAGCCCGTAGGAGGAGGAGTCGACCCAGGAGAGGTTGCGCGGCTTCGGCAGCAGCTGCTGCGCCTGGACCTTGGTGAACTGGGCGAAGGAGCCCCAGGTGGTCTCGTAGCCCCAGATCCGCTGGCTCGGCGCCGCCATCGGGTCGAGCCCGTGCACCTCGACGTCCTCGTAGGAGGCCTGGTTGCAGTGGATCACGACCTCGTCGCCGACCTTCCAGCGGGTGACGCCCTCGCCGACCTTCCAGACGATCCCCGAGGCGTCGGAGCCGCCGATGTGGTGGCCGAACTCGGGGTGGTCGCCGTAGCCGAAGATCGAGACCGGCTCGCCCAGCGAGGCCCAGACGTTGTTGAAGTTGACTCCCGCGGCCATCACCCGCACGATCACCTCGAAGGCACCGGGCTCGGGAACCTCGATCTGCTCGAGCTGGAAGGCGTCTTTCGGTTCGCCCTCGCGCTCCTGGCGGATCACCCACGCCGCCATCGTCTCCGGCAGCGTGCCGGGCTCAACGTCCAACTTCGAGACTGCACTCGTGTCAACGGCCAAGACTTGGCTCCTCCGGATCGTCGGTAACGGGGAGCCGAATCCTAGTTCAGGCCGGGAACGCTCGTCAGGCGGCCTTGGAGGCCTCTGAGTCGGCTTCGCGCAGCTCCGGGGCAGCGATCTCGCGCACCGTCAGCTCGACCGGCTCGGGCGGCTCGATCTCCTTGCCGGGGGCGATCCCCAGTCCCTCGACCTTGCGCAGCTGCGGCAGCAGGCGTCGCTCCATCGAGCCGACGGCGGCGTCGTAGGCACCGGCCGCCGTCTTCAGGCCGCGGCCGACCTTGTCGAAGTCGCCGAGGAACTTGGAGAAGCGCGCGTGCAGCGTCCCCGCCGCCTCGGCGATCTCGGCCGCCTGCTCGACCATCCGCTCCTGGCGCCAGCCCAGCTCCATCGTCCGCAGCAGCCCGATCAGCGAGGTCGGGCTGACGAGGAGGACGTTGCGCTCCAGGGCGTAGTCGAACAGCCCCGGGTCGGCGGCGAAGGCGGCGTGCAGGGCCGGCTCGTTGGGGATGAAGCAGATCACCAGGTCCGGCATCGAGCCGGTGCTGAACTGCCCCTGGTAGTCCTTCGAGCTGAGGCTGCGGACGTGCTCGCGCGCCTGTCGCGCATGGCGCTCCAGGTGCAGCCGCCGCTCCGATTCGACCTCGGACTCCTGGGCGTCGAGGAAGGCGTCGAGCGGCACCTTCGAGTCGGCGACGAAGCTGCGCCCTTCGGGCAGCAGGAAGCGCGCGTCGGGCCGCAGCCGGCCGTCTTCGGTCTGCAGCGTCTCCTGCATCTCGAAGTCGACGTGCTCGGTCATGCCGGCGATCTCGATGCAGCGGCGCAGCTGCAGCTCGCCCCACTGGCCGCGGGTCTGCGGCTGGCGCAGCGCCTTCTTCAGCCCGGCGGTCTCGCTGTTGAGGTTGCCGATCGTCTGGCCCATCTGCTCGAGCATCGCCTGCGTGCGCAGGTCGGTCTCGCCGCGGCGCTGGACCTGCTCTTCGATCTTCTTCTGCCCTTCGGCGATCCGCTCGGCGAGGCTCCTGATCTCGGCCTGCCTTTTGTCGAGCGTCGCCTCGGCGGTCTTGACGTCGACTTCGCGCGCCTCCTTGTTGGCCTGCAACAGGCCCGGCAGCGCCTCCGAGAGGGCGCGGGCGGTGGCCTGCGAGGCGGCCTCGTGGATCGCAGGGGCGAGGTCGGGCTGCTCGGCCGGCGGCTGCTCCTGGCGCGTGACCAGCAGGTAGATCAGCCCGGCGGCGAGGATGAGGACGGCGATGGCGAGGGCAACGGTCATGCCAGCCAGGCTGACGAACCGCTCAGACGGAAACCGCCGGATGAAACGCCGCTTGCAGCGGGGTTATGGCAGGAGGACGTCGTTCTGCGAGGAGGCGCGGAAGCTGCCGACCTTGAGGTGGCCCGCCTGCGACTCGGGCATGTTCACGGCGGTGATCGTGTAGGTGCCGGTCGGGAGGTTGACCTGGAAGTTGCCGGGGCTGTTGGCGTAGATCGTCCCCGATTCGGCGTCCTTGGTGCCCCGGATCCGCAGCTTGGTGTCGGTCGCGGTCTGGTTGGCGGCGACGAGGACGACGTTGAGCGGTTCCCTGGTGTGGATCGACGGCTGGGCGTCGTTCTGGTTCTGCGGGATCTGCTGGCTCTTTTCGGGGCCGGTGGCGACCGAGAGCGGTTGCACCAGCACCTGTTTCGGGTGGATCACCACGCTCACCCGGGTCGAGGGCGAGGGCCGCTGTTCGTTGGCGTGGCGCGATTCGCCGCAGCCCGCCAGCAGCGCGAGCACGCCGACCAGCCCGGCCACCGCCGCCGCTCTGACTCTCCCGGAGCCCATCGCGGCTGAATCTAACTGAAGGGGAGGGCGACTACCTCGGCCGTAACCCCATCTTCACCTACGGCCAACGTGGCGCCGGGCTCGGCCTCGCGGCGCAGGATCGCCAGCCCGATCGGGCCGAGGGCGGGGGAGACGGCGCTGCCGCCGAGGGTCCCCACCTCCTTCTCGCCGAGCTTCAGGCTCGTCCCTGGCTGCGCTGGCGCGCTCAGCCGCAGCCCCCGCAGGTGGCGGTTCGGCTTGCCCTTGTAGTGGAGGCGGGCGACCGTCTCCTGGCCGATGTAGCAGCCCTTGGTGAAGCTGACCGCCTGCTCGACGATCCCCGCCTCGGCGGGCATCGTCTCGGTCCCCATCTCGGCGCCGAAGCGGGGGCGGCCGGACTCGATCCGCAGGATCTCCGCCGCCTCGGGGGAGACCTCGACGGCGCCGGCGGCGAGCAGGGCGTCCCAGACGCGGTCGCGTTCGGAGGCGGGGACGAAGACGTCGATCCCGGCGGCGGTGCCGACGGCCAGGCACTCGGCGCCGCCGATCGTCACCGCTTCGCAGCTGTTCTCCGGCAGCGGCGCGCTGCCCGCGATCTCCACCGCCCGCGGCCCGATCAGCGAGAGGATCGCCCGCTCGGCGCTGGCGTCGACGACGTCGACCTCGCGGCCGATCTTGTACATGCCCAGGTGCCGCCGCGCCGCCTCCAGCCCCTCCGGCTCGAGGTCGAGCCAGAGGTCCGCCCCCTCGCCCGGCCGCAGCACCCGCATATCGGCCTGCATGTGCCCCTTGCGATCCAACAGCGCCGCATAGACCCCCTCACCCGCCTCGATCGCCTCCGTGTCATTCGTCAACTGCCCCTGCAAGTACTCCGCCGCCTCCGGCCCACTGACAAGCAACTGCCCGCGCTCGGAGCGATCAACAAGCCCACATTCCTCGCGGAGCTGCCGATACTGGGCGTCAAGCTCAACGGTTGGTGCGCTCATCCTCCTGATCTTAGGAGTCGGCTCACGTGGGCGGTGTGGGTGACCCCGTACGGACACTCAGCCGAAGGCGTCCGGTAGGGGTCACCCACACCGCCCCCGCAACCGCTCCGGATTTACGAGTTTTAGATATGCCAAAATAATTTAGACGTGTCTAACTCCCAAGCAATAGAGGACTACGCCAAGACGATCTACGCGATCTCCCAAGAGCGCGACGGCCTGGTCCTGAACGGCGAGGTAGCAGCCCGGCTCGGAGTCACCCCTGCGACCGCGACCTCGATGCTGCAGAAGCTCGCCGAGCTCGGCCTCGTCAGCTACCTGCCCTACAAGGGCGTCAGCCTGACTCCGGCTGGGGAGAAGGTCGCGCTTGAGGTGATCCGCCACCACCGCCTGATCGAGGCCTACCTCTCCGAGGCGCTGGGGATGCCCGAGGACCGGGTGCACGAGGAGGCCGAGGTGCTCGAGCACTACATCTCCGAGGAGCTGGAGGCGCTGATCGCCGCCAAACTGGGCGAACCGCGCCACGACCCGCACGGCACGCCGATCCCCGGCCCCGACCTGGTGCCGCCGAGCTGGGGGAGCCAGTGAAGCCACCCCCGCCGCCGGGCGAAGCGGTGGCCGAGGAGCTGCGCGCCCGCGGCGTCGGCCCGGAGACCGTCCTGCCCGGCGAGGCCGCGGTCGCCGAAGCCGCCTACCGCTCGCTCGAAGGCCACCGCCGCGGCCTGCGCCGCATCTGGCCCTTCCTCGGCCCCGCCTTCATCGCCGCCGTCGCTTACATCGACCCCGGCAACTTCGCCACCAACATCTCCGGCGGGGCCAAGTTCGGCTACCTGCTGCTCTGGGTGGTGCTGGCGGCGAACCTGGTCGCGATGCTGGTCCAGACCCAGTCGGCCAAGCTCGGCATCGCCACCGGCAAGAACCTCGCCGAGCTCTGCCGCGAGCGCTTCTCCCGCCGCGCCTCGATCGGCCTCTGGCTGCAGGCCGAGGTGGTGGCGATGGCTTGCGACGTCGCCGAGATCGTCGGCGCCGCCCTCGGCCTCAACCTCCTCTTCGGCATCCCCCTCTTCCCGGCCGGCATCCTCGCCGGGATCGGCGCCTTCACGATCCTCGCCCTCCAGCAGGCGGGCTTCCGCCGGCTCGAGGCGGGGATCACGGTGCTGGTCGGGATCGTCGTCGCCTCCTTCGTCTACGAGCTCTTCGACTCCAGCCCCGACGGCGGCGAAATCGCCAAGCACCTCGTGCTCCCGGGCTTTGCCGGCAGCGAGAGCCTGCTGCTGGCGACCGGGATCATCGGCGCGACGGTGATGCCGCACGTCATCTACCTGCACTCGGCGCTGACCCAGCGGCGGGTCGTCGGCCGCAACGTCGAAGAGCGCAAGAAGATCCTCGGCTTCGAGAAGGTCGACGTGGTGATCGCCCTCTCGCTGGCGGGGCTGGTCAACCTGGCGATGATGATCGTCGCCGCCGCCCTCTTCCACGGCGGCAGCCTCAGCGGCGTCGAGACGATCGACGGCGCTTACGAAGGGCTGCAGCAGCTGGTCTCCGACCGGGCGGCGACGATCTTCGGCGTCGCCCTGCTCGCCTCCGGCTTCGCCTCCTCCTCGGTCGGGACGATGGCGGGGCAGGTGGTGATGCAGGGCTTCATCCGCCGCCAGATCCCGCTCTTCGTCCGCCGCGCGATCACCCTCGCCCCGGCCCTGCTCGTCCTCGCGATCGGCCTCGACCCCACCGACGCCCTCGTCGGCAGCCAGGTGGTCCTCTCCTTCGGCATCCCCTTCGCCTTGGTCCCCCTCCTGCTCATCGCAGCTAACAAGGACGTGATGGGAGCACTGGCGAACCCCCGGTGGCTAAGCGCCCTGGCTGGAGTCCTGGCGAGCCTGATCATCGCTCTCAACGTCTTCTTGCTCTTCCAGGTGTTCTTTGGGTAGGTGGTGGGGAGGGGCGAGGGTGTCCCCTACCGGACGCCTTCGGCTGAGTGTCCGTACGGGGACACCCTCGCCCCTCCGCGAGCGCCTTCATTAGGCTTGAGCCCTGTGAGCCTGGCCGCCGACTTTCAGCAGATCCTCGAGTCCTTGCCGCCCGACTGGACCGACCTCGAGGTGGACATGCGGATCGAGGAGGAATCGCAGTACGTCGATGCCGCGACCTTCCTCAGTCAGGTCAACGCGCAGGTCTACCAGCGCCCGCGCGACAACGAGTGGCAGTGGCGGTTGCTCGTCGCCCACAGCTTCGGTCACGCGGCTGCACCGGAGACCGTGAAGGGCATTCTCGAAAAGCTGGATGCTGAAGGCATTGCTGGCGAGTTGCGGGCGGCCGAGGTGCGTGAGGGACGGTCCGAGGTGGTGCAGATGTGGGGGCGTCCCGAGAGCGTTCGCGAAGAGTTCCGCCAGCGGCGCTCGCTTTAGTGGCTCACGTTCTCAGCATTTCGGCTGACCTCATGCTCGGCAGCAAAGTCGAGGCGCAGCTCAGCGCCGCCGGCCACGAGGTAACGACTTCACCCTCGATCGAGGAGAGCACCTGGGAAGGCGTCGACCTGATCGTCGCCGACCTCCACGTCGAGAACCCCGAGGCCCTCGTCGGCCTCGGCATGCCCGTCCTCGGCTACTACTCCCACGTCGACGTAGCGACGAAGGAAACCGCCGAAGCAGCCGGCGTCGACCTGGTGGTGCCGCGCTCACGAATGGCGCGCGAGCTACCCCCGTTAGTCGACAAGCTGTTGAAGGGGTGATCGGGTGTACCTCGCCGGACACTCAGCCGAAGGCGTCCGCCGAGGTACACCCGATCACCCCAACCGGAACGCTTCCTCGACGCTGAGCGGCTTTTCCAGCAGGTGGTGCTGGAGGTCCCAGGCCGCCCAATCTTCGAGGGCCTGCTTGTCGAACGGCTTCGGATGCAGGACCGGCAGCAGCACCTTCAGCTGCGCTTCCTGATCGTCGCGTTCCAGCGACTTGTCAGCGGCGAGCAGGTCGTCGAGCGCTTCTTCGGGGTGCTGCTCGGCGAACGCGTAGCCCTTGCGGGTCGCGGCGACGACCTCGTCGACCAGCTGCGGGTCGCTCTCCAGCTCCTTTTCGGAGGTCGTCAGGACCAGCTCGGGGTAGGGGGGAGCGCCGAATTCGTCGACTTTGAAGACGCGGATCGGGATCCCCTGCTGCCGCAGGGCCACCGCCTCGGCGTTCCAGAAGCCGGTCGCCGCGTCGACCTTGCCTGCCGCCAGCGAGGCGACCGCGTTGAAGCCGATCGTCACCTCCTCGACCTTGCCGGGATCGCCGCCGTCGGCTTCGACCTCGGAGTCGACCACGGCTTCGTCGGAGGGAAGGCCGGTGACGCCGACCCGGTGGCCTTCCATCTCACGGGGGCGTTGGACTGGGCCGTCGCCGCGGGCGATGACCGAGGCCAGCGGCGCCTGCACGATCGGCATCAGGCCGACCAAGTCGATGCCGCGCTCGCGGGCGATCCCGAGGTCGTGGACGTCGAGGATCGCGAACTGGGCGCGGCCGGCGGCGAGCAGCTTCGGCGCGTCGGTCGATTCGCCCGGCGGCTGCACCTTCAGGTCGACCCCGGCGCCGCGGTAGAAGCCTTCGGCCTGGGCGGCGTAGATGCCGCTGTGGACCGCGTTGGGGGTGAAATCGAGCACGAGCGTCGCGCCTTGCGGCGCGCCCGGTTCAGCACCGCCTCCGCCGCAGCCGGCAACGCCGGCGAGCGCGAGGACGGTCGCCAGCAGCGCGACAACCCGTCTCATGTAGGCGGGGAACCTAATCCATCCAGCGAATATGAGTACACTGCGCGCCGCTTACCTGATCACGGGAATCGAGGAGGAAAGAGTGCAGGAACGAGGTCTAGCCGCATATTTGGCGGAGTTGATCGGCACGCTGCTGCTGGTCTTCTTCATCACCAGTGTCGTCGTCCTGTACGTGTCCACCGGTGGGCAGGCGAGCTTCGGCTCGGACTTCGCCGTCGTCGGACTTGTCCACGCCTTCCTGCTGTTCGGGCTGATCGTCATGTTCGGCGTCGTCAGCGGCGGGCACTTCAACCCCGCGGTGACGCTGGCGGCGATCGTGATTCGCCGCATCCGCCCCCTCGACGGGGTCATCTACATCCTTGCCCAGCTCTCCGGCGGCGTCCTCGGGGCGCTGCTGACCAAGAGCCTGCTGCTCGACGAGGGAAGAGCGACCCACTACGGGGCCCTCGCGGTCTCCCCGCTTCTCGCCAACAAGACGGCGGGTGCGGTGGTCGAGGCGATCGGGACCTTCATCCTCGTCCTCGTCATCCTCACCGCGGTCTACTCGGAGAAGAGCTTCAAGGAGTGGGCGCCGCTGGCGATCGGCACCACGCTTGGCTTCATCGTCATGGTCGGCGGCCCACTGACCGGCGCCGGCTTCAACCCGGCCCGCTGGTTCGGCCCGGCGCTCGTCGGCGACAGCTGGGGCGGCGTCTGGCCCTTCCTGGTCGGTCCGATCGTCGGCTCGCTATTGGCGACGGCCGTCTACCGCTTCATCCTCGAGCCGGGCGGCCTGCCGCCGACCGAACCGCCGGAGCACGTCCGGCCGCCGGTTCCCAAACGGGCGACGCCGACCAGCGACAAGCCCGCCCCCTGAGGCACGGCTCAAGCACAGCTTCGAAAGCGCCACCCGATCGGGTGGCGCTTTTGTCAGGGGCCGGCTCGGCCGCCTTGCCGACCTGGCGCTTGCAGTAGCTTGGGCGGCGTGCGCCGGGTCACCTTCTCCCGCAACTTCACCCTCTCCCTCTCCCGCACTTGCCAGTGCTACTGCAAGTACTGCGCCTTCGCCACCCACCAGGCCCACGTCCATGCGCCTGAGGAGGTCGAACGGCAGCTGGACGAGGCGCTGAAACGCAACGCGAAGGAGCTCCTGGTCCTGACGGGAGAGCGCCCCGAGGTCAACCCCCTAGTAGCTGAGCGCCTCAAGACCTGGGGCCACGAAGACTTCACCAGCTATGTCGTCTGGTCCTGCGAACGCGCCCTGGAGCGCGGCATGCTCCCCCACACGAACATCGGCGTGCTCGACCACACCGATCTCGCGCGCCTGCGAGAGGTGACCGCTTCCCAAGGCTTGATGCTGGAGTCCACCTCCGAGCGCCTGATGGACACCGTCCACGCCGGCTCCCCCACCAAGCACCCAGCAGCCCGCCTGGCCACGATCGAAGCAGCCGGAGAGCTGAAGATCCCGTTCACGTCCGGGATTCTCGTGGGCATTGGAGAGACCGAGGACGAGCGCATCGAAGCCTTGGAAGCCCTTGCGGCCAGCCACAACCGCCACGGCCACCTCCAAGAGATCATCCTCCAGAACTTCGTCCCGCACCCGCGCTACTACGGCGCCGAGGTAGCCGAGATCGCGGATGAGGCTTCTAAGAAGCGCTGGGGGGGCGATCGGGGTGACCCCTCCGTCGCAAAAGTCGTGGAGGCTCCTCCGGGGTCACCCCGATCGCCGCTCGTGCCGCAGTGGGCAAATCCGGTCGGCATTGGGGAGATCAAGCGTTTGATCCAGGAGTGCAAACGCCTAATGCCTGACGTGGGGGTCCAAGTGCCACCGAACTTGTCCGAGTTCTGGTCGGAGCTAGTGGAGGCAGGGGCGACGGACCTTGGTGGGCTTAGTGCCAACGGCGACCACATCTCGCCCGAGGAGCCGTTCCCGTCCCCGCACCAAGTGAGGAAGGAGCTCGCTCCTATGGGCTATGCCTTGACTGAGCGCCTCTGTGTCTATCCGCAATACATGCACCCGGAATGGATGGAGCAGGGAGTCCTCGATGTCATCAAGCTCAAATATTGGAGCTTCATTCCGCGGCGAGGATCGGGCCGTAGGAGCGAAGAGTCGATTGCTCCCGATGTAGCTGGGCGAGCAATTGAGAAGGGGCGCGACGGCAAGGAGCTTTCCGAGGACGAGCTGACCGCTCTCTTCGCCGAGACTCGCCCCGAGGCGATCGAGGAGATGCGGGTTGCTGCCGACGAGCTGCGGGCGGAGCTGGCCGGGGACACCGTCACCTTCGTCGTCAACCGCAACATCAACTTCACCAACGTCTGCGTCGTCGGCTGTGCCTTCTGCGGCTTCGGCCAGGGGCGGCGCTCGCCCGACGCCTACGAAGTCTCCGAGGGGGACTTCGCGGCGCGGATCGCCGAGGCGGTCGAGTTCGGCGCTACCGAGCTCTGCATGCAGGGCGGCATCCATCCCGACCTGACCCTGGAGGAGTACGGCCACTGGCTGCGGCTGGCGAAGGAGACGGCGCCGCAACTGCACCTGCACGCCTACTCGCCGATGGAGATCAACTGGGCCTGCGAGCGCTCCGGCAAGCAGCCGGGCGAAGTCTTCGAGTACCTGCTCGAGTGCGGGCTCGGCTCGACTCCCGGCACCGCAGCCGAGGTGCTCGACGACGGCGTCCGCCAGCGGATCTCGCCGAACAAGCTGCCGGTCGACCGCTGGGTCGAGATCATCGAAGCCTCCCACCGCGCCGGCCTGCGCTCGACCTCGACGGTGATGTTCGGCCACATCGAGGAGCCCCGCGAGCTCGCCCGCCACATGCGCGTCGTCCGCGCCCTGCAGGAGCGGACCGGCGGCATCACCGAGTTCGTCCCGCTCAGCTTCATCCCGTTCAACACGATGCTCGGCCGCACCCACGGGATCGAGGAGATCTCGATGCGGGAGAACCTCAAGCACACCGCGGCCTTCCGGCTGGCCCTGGGGCGGACGATCCCGAACCTGCAGGCGAGCTGGGTGAAGATGGGGCTGGAGGGGGCGACCGAGGCGCTGCGGTGGGGGGTCAACGACCTCGGCGGCACCCTGATGGAGGAGAACATCTCCCGCATGGCCGGCTCCCAGCACGGGGTGCGGCTGGAGCCCGGGCAGCTGATCGCCGCGGCGCGGGTGGCCGGGCGCGAGCCCGCGCAGCGGACGACGTTGTACGAGATCATCGAGACCTATGCGAGCGATGGTCCTCGAGAGGCAGCGGCAGCCACTCCGGCCGGCTGAGCTGCCCGAGCCCGAGCCCGCCCCAGGCCAGGTCCTGCTCGACGTCCGCGCCTGCGGCGTCTGCCGCACCGACCTCCACATCCTCGACGGCGATCTGACCGAGCCGAAGCTGCCGCTGGTCCCCGGCCACCAGATCGTCGGCGTCGTCCGGGCGGCGGGGGAGGGGGCGGAGCGCTTCGCGCCGGGCGAGCGCGTCGGCGTCCCCTGGCTGGGCTGGACCGACGGCAGCTGTCGTTACTGCCGCGGCGGTCGCGAGAACCTCTGCGACCACGCCAAGTTCACCGGCTACGACGTCGACGGCGGCTACGCCGAGGCGGCGGTCGCCGACGAGCGCTTCTGCTTCCCGATCCCCGAGGGGTACCCGGATCTGCAAGCGGCGCCGCTGCTCTGCGCCGGGCTGATCGGCTACCGGGCGCTGCGGCTGGTCGGCGAGGCGGAGCGGATCGGCTTCTACGGCTTCGGCGCGGCTGCCCACATCCTTTGCCAGGTCGCGGTGCACGAAGGGCGGCGCGTCTTCGCCTTCACGCGCGAGGGGGACACCGAGACCCAGGCCTTCGCTCGCCAGCTCGGCGTCGAGTGGGCGGGCGGCTCGGAGGAGACGCCGCCGGAGCAGCTCGACGGCGCGATCGTCTTCGCCCCGGTCGGGGCGCTGATGACGGCGGCGCTGCGCGTCAGCGCCAAGGGCGCGCGAATCATCAGCGCCGGCATCCACATGAGCGATATCCCGTCCTTCCCATACGCCGAGCTGTGGGAGGAGCGAGTGCTCGGCTCGGTTGCCAACCTGACTCGCCAGGACGGCGAGGAGTTCATCACCCTGGCGCCGCGGGTCCCGGTCGAGACGGAGGTATCGGTCTATCCGCTGGAGGAGGCGAACGAGGCGCTCGACGACCTCCGCGCCGGTCGCTTCCGCGGCGCCGCCGTGCTCCAGGTCGCCGGTTGAGCGATCGGGATCCGGGTAGATGAAGAGGCAAGCTTTCAAGCCACCAGGAAGGGATGTCCATGACTGACGACGTTCGCAACAAGGACGACGCCAAGGGACGCATCAAGGAGGCCGCCGGCGACCTGACCGGCGATGGAGACCTCAAGCGCGAAGGCAAGGTCGACCGGGCGACCGGGGCCGTCAAGGACGGCGCCGAGAAGGTCTCGGACAAGGTGAAGGACGCGGTCGGGAAGGACAGGGACCGCGACTAACGGAAGAGGTCTTCCCCGGAGGGGCGGCGGAGGGCGACGGCGCCGGGGCCGTCGCCCTCTTGCACGTAGCGGCTCAGCCCACGCACGATCGCGGCCGGCACGCCCTCGTCCTTTCCCCGGACCAGATCGGCCGCGGCAGCCACCTCGTCGGCGATTGCGATCACGGTCGCTTTCAGCTCTTGCCCCTGGGAGTCGGCGCGGCCTCGCCAGTCGTCCATCGGCACCAGCCCCGCGCACCCGATCGCAATCTCGCTCTGACCGAGGCGCCAGGCGCGTCCGAAGCTGTCGGTGATTACGACCGCTGGGGGGAGCCGGGGGTGAGACTCGGCGGACAACAGCGGGGAGGGTCCGGCGAGTCTCACCCCCGGCTCCTCAGTTGCCGCCATCAGTTCTTCTCGAATCCGACGAGCCGATGCATCGGGGTCTCTTGGCAACAGGCAGACGGTGTCCTCGTCCGGAAGATTCGAGGCATCGATCCCGCTATTGGCGCAGACGAAGCCATGGTGGGTTTCGGTGATGAGGATGTCGCGCTCGGCACGCAGCACCTCGCGGCTCTCGGAGAGGATCAGCTCTACGAGCGCCGCCTCCTTACCCAGCTGTTTTGCGAGCTCTTGCGCACGCTCGGACGGCTCGATCTCGGAGAGCTGCCGCACCTGTCCCTCGGCCTTGGAGACGACCTTCTGTGAGATAACGACCACATCGCCGTTTTCCAGCTCCACCCGCGCGGCGATCAGCTCCCCGACCGCGTCGCCCTCGCGCACCTCGGGCAGTCCCTCGACGGGGAGCACCCGAAGCTCGCGGCTCATATCCCCAGGGCCTTGGCGGTCCGGCGCGCCCGCTTCGGCTGTTTCTCCAGCTCGCGGGTGAGGGCGATCACGTCTGCGGGGGTGTCGAGGTCGAGTTCGATCGAGGGCAGCTCCTCGATCCCGAACGGGACTCCGGCCGCGCGCGCCGCCTCGACGTGGCGCTCGCGGCTGCCCTCGCCGAAGGCGGGGACGATCGCGCTCGGCGGGCTGAGCAGGAGGGCGTTGGTGCCGGTGCCGTGGCGGTCGGGGACGATGCCGACGTAGTTGCCGGGAACGCCGGTGAGCAGGCGGTCGAGCTCGCGCGGGTCGAGCAGCGGGCAGTCGCCGGCGAGCAGCACGACCCGCTCGGCGCCCTCGACTTCGGCCCGGGCGATGCCGGCCAGCGCCGCCTCGACGTGCCCCGCGTCCTCGGGGTCGGGGACGACCTCGGCGCCCGTCTCGGCGGCGAGTTCCTGGGCGACGGGATCGCCGCTGACGACGATCACCCGCTCGACGCTGCGCGCCTGGCCGATCGCCTCCAGCACGTCGGCGACCATCGCCGCCGCCAGCTCGCGGCGGCGCTCGCCCCCGATCCCACCGGCCATCCGCTGCTTGGCCGCGTCGAAGCGCTTCACCGGGAGTACCGCGGTCGCGTTCAAGAACCCAGCGTAGCCGCGTAGTCGAGCACGATCCGCGCCAGCCGCACGCGGCCGGCGGCGCCCTCCATCAGGGTCGGCGCGGCGAGGGTCGGGATCTCGGCCGGCGGCGGGTCGGGATCGCCCTCGTCGACGACCATCGCGTCGATCAGGCCGGCGTAGAGGGAGGCGACGCCGGCCGCGGTGGTCGGGCGGCCGAGGCCTTCCATGAAGCGGTCGGTCGGGCCCTTGACCACCTGGCCGGCGACGTAGGGACTGACCGCGACGACGGGGGCGGGGGAGGCGGCGATCGCCTCCCGCATCCCCGGCACGGCGAGGATCGGGCCGATGCTGATCACCGGGTTCGAGGGCCCGAGCACGATCGCCTCGGCGTCGCGGATCACGGCCAGAACCTCGGCCGTCGGCTCGGCCGCCTCGATCCCCTCCAGCTGCACGCCGAGCACGTCGGGCTGGCCGCCGTCGAGGATCAGGTACTCCTGCAGGCCGCGGGTGCCGCCGGGGGTGAGGATCTGGGTTCGGACCGGGGTGTCGGCCATCGGCAGCACCCGCGCCTCGACCCCGAGGCCGCGGGCGATCTGCGCCTGGGCGTCGGTCGGGCGGCCGCCGTCGTCGAGGAACTGGCGCCGGTAGAGGCAGGCGGCGAGGTCGCGGTCGGAGAGGCCGAACCAGCTCGGGGCGCCGAGCTGTTTGAGGCGGTTGAAGACGGCGAAGTCGTCGCCCTCGATCCCCCAGCCGCGCTGCTCGTCGATTTCGCCGCTGAGCCAGTAGGTGACGAGGTCGGGGTCGGGGGAGACGTGGACCCCGAGCGCCTCGACGTCGTCGCCGGTGTTGGCGATCACCGCCAGGTCGGAGCCGATCTCCTCCTGCATCCCGGCCGCGAGTTTGGCGCCGCCGGTGCCGCCGGCGAGGAGCGCGACTCTCATCGAAAGGGCTCCCGCATCGGAGCTCTCACGCCCAGTGGTCTCCCTCGGGGAGGTTGGTGAGGCGGATGCCGGCGTGGGCCTTGTAGCGGGTGTTGACCGAGATCAGCATCGGGGTCAGCTGCTCGACGATCCGCGCCATCTCCAGGGCGCCGGCGTTGACCGCGCGCAGGCCGGGGATCAGCTCGATCAGCCGCGCCACCCGCGCCTTGTCGGCCTTCTTGTCGCCGCAGACGAGGATGTCCTCGCCGAGCTCCGCTTCGAGGTTGGCGAGGGTCGGGGCGCCGACCGTGTGCAGGGCGGCGATCACGGTGACGCCGTCGGGGACCATCTCCTGCGCCTGCTGGGCGGCCGAGCCCTGCCAGACGCCGAGCGAGCGGGTCGCCTTGCCGCTGACCGCGGCGGCGAGGGGGACGGTGCAGTCGACGAGGATCTGGCCGGGGCGCATCGCCTCGCGCAGGTTGTTGAGGTTCTCCGACTGGGCGCGGAAGGGGACGGTGAGGAAGACGATCTCCGCCTGGGTCGCGGCCTCGGCGTTGGGGAGGCCGGTGACCTCGGCGCCGGGGACGTCGTCGAGCACCTTCGCCGCCGCTTCCTCGGCCCGCTCGGCCGAGCGCGAGCCGATCACGATCGGCACGCCGGCCGCGGCCCAGCGCCGCGCGAGCCCGGCGCCGAGGGCGCCGGTGCCGCCGATGATCGGGATCGGTTCCGCCGGGGTCAAGGCTGGGCAGTCTATGCTCCCGCTCGCATGAGGTTGGAGGGACGCAAGGCACTGGTCACCGGCGGCGCGAGCGGCATCGGCGCCGCGACCGCTGCGCGGCTCGCGGCCGAGGGCGCCGAGGTCTGGGTCGGCGACGTCAACCTGGATGGGGCCGAGAAGGTCGCCGCCGAGATCGCCGGCCACGCGGTCGAACTCGACGTCACCGACCTCGAGGCGGCCCGCGCCGCCGTCGCCGCGGTCGGCGAGCCGCACATCCTCGTCAACAACGCCGGCATGGACAACTTCGGCTTCTTCGTCTACGTCACCCAGGAGCAGTGGCGGCAGGTGCTCGACGTCAACCTCGGCGGGGTCATGAACTGCACCCACGCCGCCCTCGCCGGGATGCAGGAGCGCGGCTACGGCCGCATCGTCAACATCGCCTCCGAGGCGGGCCGGGTCGGCTCCAAGGGCTCGGCCGCCTACTCGGCCGCCAAGGCCGGCGTGATCGGCTTCACCAAGGCGATCGCCCGCGAGGCCGCCCGCTACGGCGTAACCGCCAATGCGATCGCCCCCGGTCCGATCGAGACCCCCCTCCTGATGGGCGCCAAAGAGTTCGGCGAGATCGGCGAGAAAGTGATCGAGACGATGCGCTCCTCGACCCAAATGGGCCGCCTGGGCCAGCCCGAGGAGGTAGCGGCAGCCGTCGCCTTCCTCGCGAGCGACGACGCCAGCTACGTCACCGGCGAGACCCTGGGCGTAAGCGGCGGCCTAGGCATGGTCTGAACCCCCGCAAGCTCCCGAAAAACAGGCTGGGTAGGGGGAGAGTCGAGAGCTCTTGGCGACTTTAGTCGCTTATGACCGCCCAAACTCGCCAAGCGTCCTCGGCGGAGGTGTGGGCGCTCGTCAGGAAGCAACATGGCGTGGTGGCTCGGCGGCAACTGCTCGACCTTGGTTTCACTCCGCATGCGATCAAACATCGGGTCGCCATCGGGCGACTGCATCCGGTGCGCCGAGGGGTCTACGCGGTTGGCCGTCCCTCCCTGACTGAGCATGGTCGCTGGATGGCTGCTGTTCTTGCCTGCGGCGATGGCGCTGTGCTCAGTCACTCCAGCGCGGCTGCGTTGTGGCGGATCGGTTATGAGATGCGCTCCGCCATCGAGCTTTCCCTACCCAGCCAGTCCCATCGAAAGGTGCCCGGACTACGGATTCACCGCCGGCCATCACTCCGACCGCGAGACTTCACCACCCGCCACGGCATCCCGGTCACCACTCCGATCCAGACTCTGGTCGATCTTGCGCTCCGGCTCGACCGCAAGGGGCTCGAGCGGGCGGTCAACGAGGCGGACAAATACGACCTCGTCCATCCGCCGCAGCTGCGCGAGGCGCTCGACTCGCGCCAGGGCGAGCCCGGCGTCGGCCGCCTCCGCGCGATCCTCGACCGGCGCACCTTCCGCCTCACCAAAGAGGAGCTCGAACGACGCTTCCTGCCGCTCGCCCGCGACGCCGGGCTGCCCGTCCCGCTCACCGGACAGTGGGTGAACGAGTTCGAAGTCGACTTCTACTGGCCGGACCTCGGCCTGGTGGTCGAGACCGACGGGCTGCGCTTCCACCGCACCCCGGCTGAGCAGGCGCGCGACCGGCTCCGCGACCAGGCCCACACCGCCGCCGGCCTCACGCAGCTGCGCTTCACCCACGAGCAGGTGCGCTACGAGCCCGAGTACGTGCGGAGGATCCTCGCTCAGGTGGCGAGCCGGCTGGCCATCGCGACGAAGTAGTCGAGCGCCGCGGGGTTCGCCAGCGAGTCGCGGCTGGCGGCCTTCTCGGGCGGCGTCCCCATCAGGATCCGCTTCACCGGCACCTCCAGCACCTTGCCGCTCAGCGTGCGCGGCACCTCGTCGATCTGGAAGACCTCGTCGGGGACGTGGCGCGGGGAGCACTGCTCGCGCACCCGCCGGGCGATCTCCCGCGGCAGCTCCTCGTCCAGCTCCGCCCCCTCGCGCAGGACGACGAACAGCGGCATCCAGCCATCGGTGCCGGGGCGCGGCACGTCGACCACCAGCGCGTCGACGACGTCGTCGATCCCGAGCACGGCGCGGTAGATCTCGCTCGTCCCCATGCGGATGCCGCCGCGGTTGATCGTCGAGTCGGAGCGGCCGTAGATGACCGCCGTCCCGCGCCGCGTCAGTTCCAGCCAGTCGCCGTGGCGCCAGACTCCGGGGAACATCTCGAAGTAGCTCTCGCGGTAGCGGCTGCCGTCCTCGTCGCCCCAGAAGTAGACCGGCATCGAGGGCATCGGCTCGGTCACGACCAGCTCGCCGACCTCCTCGACCACCGGCTCGCCGGCTTCGTTCCAGGCCTCGACCGCGGCCCCCAGCGCCCGCGCCTGCAGCTCGCCGCGGTAGACGGGGAGCGTCGCGACGCCGCCGACGAAGGCGGTGCAGAGGTCGGTGCCGCCGCTGGTCGAGAACAGCCAGGTGTCGGCGCCGACGTGCTGGTAGATCCAGTCGAAGCCCTCGGGGGAGAGGGGGGAGCCGGTCGAGCCGACCGCCTTCAGGGCGCTGAGGTCGCGGCCTGCGCCCGGCTCGACCCCGGCCTTCATGCAGGCGGCGATGAAGGCGGCGCTGGTGCCGAACATGGTGATCCGCGCCCGCTCGGCCAGGTCCCAGAGCGCTCCCATGTCGGGGTAGCCCGGGTTGCCGTCGTAGAGGACGATCGCCGCCTCGGTCAGCAGGCCGGAGACGATGAAGTTCCACATCATCCAGCCGGTCGTCGTGAACCAGAAGAGGCGGTCGCCGGGGTGGGCGTCGACGTGGAGGTGGAGCTTCTTCAGGTGCTCGAGCAGGATCCCGCCCTGGCCCTGGACGATCGCCTTCGGCAGCCCGGTGGTGCCGGAGGAGTAGAGGACCCAGAGCGGGTGGTCGAAGGGGACGCGCTCGAAGCGCAGCGGCGCCTCGGCGCCCGCGGCGAGCAGCTCGTCCCAGCGCAGCGCGTCGCGCAGGGGGGAGAGGTCGGGCTCGGCGTCGAGGTAGGGGAGGACGACGGTCCGCTGCAGGCTCGGCATCGCCTCCTGCAGCTTGGTGAGGACCTCGCGGCGGTCGAAGCCCTTGCCGCCGTAGCTGTAGCCGTCGACCGCGAAGAGGACCTTGGGCTCGATCTGGGCGAAGCGGTCGATCACGCTGGCGGGGCCGAAGTCGGGCGAGCAGCTCGACCAGACGGCGCCGATCGAGGCGGTGGCGAGGAAGGCGACGATCGCCTCGGGGATGTTCGGCATGTAAGCGACGACGCGGTCGCCCCGCTCCACCCCGAGCTCGCGCAGCCCCGCCGCCACCGCCGCCACCTGCCGGCGCAGCTCGCCCCAGCTCAGCTCGCCGAGCTCGCGCAGCTCGGAGGCGTGGAGGATCGCCGTCTGCTCGTCGTCTTTTCCGGCAAAGACGTGCTCGGCGTAGTTCAGCCGTGCGTTCGGGAACCAGCGCGCGCCCGGCATCTCCCGCGAGGCGAGCACCGGCGCCGGCTCGCCGTCAGCCTGCACCTCGAAGAACTCCCAGATCGCCGACCAGAATCCGTCGAGGTCATCGACCGACCAGCGCCACAGCTCCGCGTAGCCGGCGAAGCGCAGGCCGCGCTCGCGCTCCAGCCAGCGCATGAACTCGGTCATCCGCGAGCGCTCGACCAGCTCGGCCGACGGCTCCCACAGCAGCTCCCCCGAAGCGACGTTCACCGCGCCAGCCTATCCGCCGGCTCTATCTTTCCGGGAGGGCCGGAGTGGCGGAACTGGCATACGCGATCGACTCAAAATCGATTGCCCTTGCGGGCTTGTGGGTTCGAATCCCACCTCCGGCATGTTCCGTGGTTCCTTTGTCCGGCTATACACGACAAAGGAACCGCGGAATGTCAAGCCGGCTGCGGGGAGCCGCCGGAGGAGCCGGCGCCGTATTCCTCACCGGAGCCGATCGGCCGCTCCTCCTCGACGTGCCACTCCTGGTTGAAGGCGTAGAGCGCCGCGGCGATGAGGACGATCTGCAGCAGGCCGAGGATCACGACCAGCAGGCCGACGAAGGACGAGTTGAGGAGGGGTTCGTCGAAGCCGCTCCGGTCGCGGTTGAACCAGCTTTCGGCGCCGACCGCGCAGAAGATCGCCAGGATCATCGAGAGCGCCGCCGCCACCGGGAGCACGCCGCGGTTCCAGCGGGCGACGATGATCGCGAAGAAGGCGTAGAGGATCGCGTAGATCGCGCAGATGATTCCCATCCCGCTGCCGCCCTTCAGGACCGACCAGCCGCCGATCGTGATCAGGGCCGCGATCACCGCGGTCGCGGCCAGCAGCAGGACGACCACGAACTTGGTCGTGATCGATCCGGGCTTCTCCCGATTGGGCCGCCACAGTTCGTAGCCGGGCCTCACCTCTCCTACTGCCACGCTCCGATCATAGAATCTGTCAGCGACGCAGCGGCGTTGGCCGCGCGTTAAGGCCCGAGCGGGCCGGCCACGCGGGCGTGGCGGAATTGGCAGACGCGTCAGGTTTAGGTCCTGGTGGGCTTCGGCCCGTGGGGGTTCAAGTCCCTCCGCCCGCACTTCCCAACCCAGAGCCGAATGCGGGATTCCGCCTCTCGCAAATCGGCTGGACCGGGAGGGCTCATGCGCCAGTTCGTGCGCCAGTCCGACAGGAGACCAAGGCCCCGAGTTACTCTCTACGGGAAGGACCACAGTTCAACCAGCCTGGGAGCTAGAGCCCGGCTGAAGATGGAGGTAGATCCATGTCAGGAACGAGATATCGCGTCGAGCGACGGACCGTGCGCAAGGGCAGCAACAAGAAGTTGAGCGGCTACGCCCTCGACATCACGATCCGCGTCAACGATGGAGAGGCTTATTTCCTCCAAGATCACAACGGCGAAACGATGCCGTTCAACGACCGGGATGAGATGCTCGAAGTGCTGCTGCCTGAGCTTGAACGCAACCACCGGGAGCATTTCGGGCACCCGTAGGGACAGGACCGCTACGCGGCGAGCGCGACAGCGGCGGGCTCGCCCGTAGCCGCGTCGAGGTAGGCATCGACTAGCTGGCGCGCCTGGTCGCGAGCGCCCGGCATCAGGTGCCCGTAGCGGGAGAAGGTTTCCTCGATGGTCGCGTGGCCCATGAACTCCTGAATCGCCTTGGCGTTGACTCCCGCGTCGATCAGCAGCGAGGCGAAGGTGTGGCGGCACTCGTGGAGCGTGATCCGTCGAAGCAGGACCGGCTCCCGGCCATCCCGCTCCGCTGCCTCACGCTCCCGCTGATTCGCCTCGTCCCATGCTCGCTCGGCCCGCTCGCTGATGCTCTGGGGGCGAAGGGTTTTCCGCTCTTACGACCAAAGAGAAGCTCCAAGCCGAGCCCGTCCGGCGCTTGGTCGCTTCATGCCGCACCTCGGTGTCCGAGTTTGGAATCGGGTCAAGCAAGCTATAAGGAGCGGAAGGCCAACCCGAGCAAAACGCAGCGCTCCGCGGGACGAGACACGAGCACTTCTCCTAGTGCGTCTGAGTATTGGTCCTCGGTGAGGGCGAACGCAACGAGAGCAGAAGTTGCAACAACTGCAAGAAGGGCCGCGACAGAAATGTAGGGCGCAATAGGCATTTCGAAAGAAATCCCAGCGAATGAAATTTCGGTCATCCCCACTGAATGCCCGATCCATCGAGCGCTCGTGGACTCCGGGATTGCCGCCCACGCCAACAAGTACACAAATACACCGGAAAGGGTCGCCGCTCCTGCTGCCAGTCGGAAGAGTCGGTAGATGCATTGGCGACGAAATGACCCCCTCATCCGCTCGGCTATATGAGCCAGCTCCTCGGGCACGTCCAAACCTTCGTAGGCATCGCTAAGTCGGCTCCACATCCAGTCGTCAGACGGCGGCTCTTCGGCATGCTCCCGCGGTGCGGATTTGATCGCTTCGAGTAGCTCTCCTTTGGTGGTTGTGGAGGCTCTCAGTCGTTCCAGTGCTCCTGAAAATTGGGCTTCTACGTCGGTTCGTCGGTACCTGAGAGCGAGAAAGAACAGAGGCGGTACAAGCGCTACTGCCGCAATGGAGGCCAACTGATCTCCAATTTCATCTCCCAGCACCCAAAGATCCTGCGTTAGGAGGGGCAGGAACACCACGACCAATGCAACCGGCAGTAGGAGCGGTACTTCACTTGCGAGTATGAGAACTCGCCAAGTCCATACCGCCAGAGCCAGCAAGGCAAAGGGCAGAATGTTCGTAACCACCACACCGGCGAGTCCTGCAACGACGAAGCTCTGTACTCCAGTTGCGACCCAAAGAACCACGATGAAGCTCGCTGCAACGCCGAAACGCTTGGTGGTCCCTGCGAACAAGGCAAGAAGCAGGATAAAAGCTCCCACCATGCCGACCGCTTGCAGGAGCGTTAGCTCGATACGAACTAGCAGCCAGACTGCTAGAGCAAGGACCATCGACCAAGTCATGCCCTGGCTCAGAACCGAGCCAAGGTGGGTCCAGTCAGCAGGCTCGTCTTTGCAGAGCCGCCCGAAGTGCTCTTTTCGCAATGCCTGGGCCAGGCCGATGCGCAGATATCGCACGCTGTCCGCCTGCGCCATGCCTTCGAGACACTACCGATCCTTCAGGGCCCCAGCTTCTGAGGCACTTTCAGTCATCGCAATAAGGCATTGCTAGTGGGCTTGACGGGTCTCGAATCCGGCGGATCTGAGGTGCATGCAAACGCCAAAGCGTCGCTATCCTTTGAGTCATGGCACACGCCACCAAAGCCGATAAAGCCGCTGTTGAGCGTCGAGCGGCGATAGAGCGGACCCGAGGCATGTTCGCTCACTTGGCCCCTGGCGAAAGCTTGGCTGACGAGCTGATCGCGGATCGGCGCGCGGAAGCCCGCGCGGAAGATCGCGAGGCCGCCGAAGAAGCTCGGCGTCTCCGTGGCGGGTAGCGAGGCGGCGGCATCGGTTCTCGATGCCTCGGCGCTGCTTGCTCATCTCAATGAGGAGGAGGGCGCTTCTGCTGTCCGGCAGGCTATGGCCGATGGGGCAGTAATCAGCGTCGTGAACTGGATGGAGGTCCTGTCCAAAATCGCCGAGCGGGGCGAAGACCCCGAACTCGCCGCCGCGGAGATGAAGGGCGCTGGCCTGATCGGCGGAGTCGTCAGCGTCGAGGCCGTGACAGAACAGGACTCGATTGAGGCTGCCCGCTTGCGGCCCCTCACCAAGGAGCGGGGGTTGTCTTTAGCCGACCGCTCCTGCTTGGCTCTCGCGGCCCGTCTCGGGCTGTCAGTCGTAACCGGAGATCGGGCCTGGCAGAACCTGCCCAGGATCGACGTCGCGGTCAAGCTGATCCGGTAGCGCTCGTGCGCCAGTTATGCGCCAGTCCGCCCCCGGCAAGACCGGAGACAACCGGAGATAGCCGGATTCGGTTTGGCTCTGGAATGCGGGCTCCGCTCTAGCAAGCCAAGCTTGGCCAGGTTTAGGTCCTGGTGGGCTTCGGCCCGTGGGGGTTCAAGTCCCTCCGCCCGCACTTCCGGAGCGCCCCGCCCTCGTCTACGATCAGGGGCCTGGGGCACTGGCCAAACTGGCTAAGGCACCGGTCTCCAAAACCGGCGATTCTAGGTTCGAGTCCTAGGTGCCCCGTCGTTTCGCTTGCCTTTGCATTGCGGCGACCTCGTCGAGGCCTACTACAACGATCGCTCCGCCGCGGGTGGCTATATCGGACTGCATCTGCCCGTCGAGCGGAAGAAGGTGATGCTCGCCCCGCAGAGCCCATCCCCACTCGCCACCTCGCTCCGTGCAGTAGCGCCGCAGTAGGTTCTCGCGAACGAAGAGGAGCGTTCCATGCCAGCCACCGATTCCACGCGGCGAGACCGAGATCGCAGCGGGACGGCCATCCTGGTCGATGAATTCCGGTCGGTCGGCGACTTTGCGGAGGCCACATTGATGCGAAAAGGCCTTGCTGGGCACGGCGCCAATCTGGGCACTGTTGAGGGCGGAGCGCCTGCTGTCCCACGTCATGTCCACTCCGAGGAGCTCGATCGCCGGGCCTTCGCCAGCGAAGCTCCCCAGTTCGTGCACTTGCGGATGAAAGCTGCCGTCAGCCTCGGTAGCGGTGGTATCGAAGGTCGGAGACCACGGCGCCTCACCGGCGAAGCAGTGGGACTCGACCGGATTCTCGGGGAGTATTCCGATGCCCTTGGTTTTCAGGAGCTCCGACAGCGAGCTCCATCCTCCGAATGCGAGAAGACCGCGGACTTCACAGATGGCATGCCGGGGTGAGGCGCCGCCCTCCTGCCAAAGGAAGCCGTTTACCGCTACCCAGCGCACATCCTGTCCGAAGCTCGGCCGGTAGATCAGACTGCTCGTAAAACTGGGCCTGCCCGTCACCCAGAACTCGTCGCTGGCCTCCGAGTCAACCCAGTTCCCGAGGTCGAGACGCGCGAAGATCGCCGACTCGGGGAACGAGGGATCCAGCTGCAGGGCGGGAAAGCGTCCCTTGCCCCTCGTGCCGAGTTCCTCGCGGTCCGAGAGCCGGCCAATTGCCTCGTGGAATGCGATTGAGCCGTACTTATCGCCGAAGCGCTTCTCTCGCCCCACGTCTCCAGGATCACCGTCGAAGGGAATATCCCCGTTCTCGTCCGGTTCCGGGAACGGCTCCGGTTGCCGAAAGCGATCCCTATTCCACCCCAGCGCCACCACCCGAGCTCGGATCTCGCCGAGTATCTCCTGCAATCGATGCTCGAGCGCCGGGCCGGAATCTCGCGCTGGCAGAGCCCTGACCGCTGCCTCGATCGCCCCCAGCCACGACGCGCTGGAGGTTTCGGTCCATGCCGCATCGCCGGGCTTGCAGAACGGCACCTTCCCCTCCGGCTGAGGAAGCGGTGGCTGGACAGCACGAGCAGGCGCGGCGAACTCGCCGTCGGAGATCCAGGCGGCAAACTGGACCGTGCGGTACGCGTACTCGCGGATCAGCCAATGGAAGGTGGGTTGCGAGGCTGACTCCCTTAGCAGGCGGTCCCGTAGCGCAGAGGCAAGATCGAGCACCGCCGAAGTTGCTTCCAACGCTGGGTCTTGGGAGGCCATGACTACTCCGTAGGAAGCGGCGAGCAGGCCCTCGGCGATCGTCGGATCGTTGGCCTGGAGCATTTTCAAGGTGCGCGCGAAGAGCATCTCCGGCTTTCTCTTTCCGAGCCGATAGAGACCCTGGATCGCGGCGTCGCGGAGGGACCTGTCGGTGGCCGTCAAGACCCAGCTCAACCAGGCAAGGGCGGCTTCGTCGTCATCGGAATCCCTGCCGGTGCGCCACCGTTCCGAGAGGCGACCCACCTGCTGAATCGTGCTGGAGTGGTCCTGCATCCACTCGGTCCAAGTCAGATCCCGCCGCCAGACCTCGAGCTCGCCGAGCAAGGTATCGAGGAGGCGGGCATTGAGCGGATGATCCCTGCGCAGGGTCGTCTCCGTGATTGCCTCCAAGACGTCGGCGGGGCATTCGGAGAAGAGCTTGTCGAGCGCAGCGACCGTCACCATGCTCACCTGTGGGCCTGGTAGGCGCAGGCTCGCTAAGGCGGCCTTGGCAGCGAGGGATGGGAGGGGTTTCAGGATGGCCGTGAGCTCCAGGCCCCGGGCGCCGAGGATCCCCGCCAATCCAGTGAGGATGTCTTCGCTGAGCGGATGGGCCTCCAATGCCGAGGCGACCCTCTCCGTTGCGAGCTTGTTCGGCTCGAGGCGATCGAGAAGGCTTTTCGCAAAGACGTGTCCAGCCAGTAGGTCGTAACTCCACGCGATCCGTTCTCTGCCCTCGATGACGTCCCGGATCAGGAGCTCCTCCGCCTCGAACTGGAAGCGCAGGGACTCGCTCCACCTCGCTCGCCCATGGTCCCCGAGCGCCTCGGCTACCTCCTCGCGATCGAAGTTCTGCTCACCGGCCCAAAAGCAGTGCTCCCCCAGCCGTACCATCGCTGCGGCAACGTCTACCGCGGGGACTTTCATCGTTGCGGCGATGCGGTGATAGACGGTGTCCAGGTAGGCCTCGAACACTTCGGTCAGAGATGCGGGTAGCTGGTCTGCCTGCACCCTGTTCCTTCGTTCCGGATTGACAGTCCGGCAAAAGACGCTCAGCAACAGCGGGGAGGGGCGCCACCACTGCACGGTCTCCGGCTGTGCATCGATCTTGTAATAGGAGAAGTAACGGCGGATGGCTGCCTCTTCGAGTCCGCTCAGTCCGCTCAGCTCCACGGTGGGGACCTCCTGGGGAAGCGCAAGCCTGCGATAGGTCGGCCTCACGGTGACGACGATGAAGACGTGCTCGAATCTGGCAACGGCGATGCGCAGGCGGGACAAGGTCAGTTGCCAGGCGCTGGGGTCCTCCGACTCGTTGATCCCGTCGATGACGAGGGGTACGCGGCGGCGCTCACGCACTCCGAGTGCATCGAGGGCCTCGAGGAGCTCCTCGCGCGTCGAGCCAAGTCCGGCGAAGCGGGCCAGGTCATCGCCCTCGATTCGCGCTCCGAATTGACGGCCGAGGATCAGCACGCCTCCTGCCTTCTCATCGGGTCCGGTCAGGGATGCCGCCAGATGCGTCTTGCCGACGCCTGCCCCGCCCACGATCGCCAGCATCGGTGCCCTTAGCCCCGTCGCGAGGCGCGTCAAGGTCTCCCGGGCTTTGCTCAAAGCGGCCTTGACTTCCAGCAGGGGCAGGCTCGGGGGGCTGAGCAAGTTGGTTTGGCGGAGTAGGTTCTCGATGCCCTCCAGCTCCTCGGGGTCGCCGGCGACCTCTTCGATCTCCTCGGCGGAGGGGAGCTGTCCCTCTTCGAGCGAGGTGCGGAGGGCTCCAAGTCTCTCGACTAGCCCCGAAAGGCTCAGCAGCAGTTGCTGGCGCTGGGACTCCGCCCCCTTTTCCTGCGCCGCGAGGATCGTCCCTGCACTCTCATAGGCGCGGTCGAGTATCTGTTCGATGCTCAGCAATCGGTGCTCGAGGTGATGCCCGAGCAGGAGCTCCTCGGTTTCGAGCTCAGCAGGCGTTCGTACGTGCAGTTCCTCGACATAGCGCTGTTCGATCGGCGCCAATGCTTCCCGGCGTCGCTCGGTCAAGGTCGCCTGGTCGAGGACGAGCTCCCCGAACCAAGTTTGACGGAGCATCTCGGCGGGGCCGCCCAGCAATCCCACCAGCGTCTCTTCGTCCCAATGGTGCAGCGTGAAGGGGGCGTCGAGGGAGTCGAACCAGCGGGCGTCGGCCGCCCCTAGCTTGTCTTTCGTCCAGAGGACCCAATCGGTCAGGCCGGGAACGTATTCGGCGCTTTTCGCCAGGGCTATCTGGATCGAACGGCGTTGATCGCTTCGTAACTGGCCCTCCTTCGTAAAAGCGGACGGGTCGTACCATCGGCACTGCCATCCCCAATGGCGTCCGACGGCTCCGAGGTCGCAGCCATCGCGTTGCATCGCCAGGTGGAACTCGACACCCGGGTGCTGCTTCCGCGTGCGCAGCGGCCCGAACCGCCCGTAGTGACGGCGGACAACCTCCCGGCAGAGAAGCTCCCAGTTGTTCCGCGGGTCCCCAGCCAGCCGTAGGAACCTGGACCATTCCAAATTGGTCACAAACGCATTTCTATCCACAAATGCACCGGAACGGGCGGAAGGAGAAGCCGATCGGGGGACGCATGCCTCCTGTCGGGCTGGTCTCGCGCCCCCGGACGGCCGGTCTGGCCGCTGCGAGTTGTACGTCTTGTCACTTGTGCGCTGTGGCAGCTCCTGCGACATTGGCCCGGATGGGGAGAACGCCGTTAGCTAGGAAATTGGGAGAGGCAGCCGCGGTCGTGGGGGCGGAATCCAACCCGACCCTGCGCCGGCGCGAGCTGCTGGCCGGCGGGGCTGGCCTCGCCACCGCGGCGATGCTGAGCGGGCCGGTTTCGCGGGCGCTGGCGGCGAGCGCGCCGCGGGTGGTCGTGGTCGGCGGCGGGCTCGCCGGGCTGACCTGCGCCTACCGGCTCAAGCAGGCCGGCGTCCGGGCGCAGCTCTACGAGGCCTCCGATCGCCTCGGCGGCCGCTGCTGGACCCGGCGCGGCGACTTCGCCGAAGGCCAGATCGCCGAGCACGGCGGCGAGTTGATCGACCAGGGCCACACCGAAATCCGCCAGCTCGCGCAGGAGCTGGGGCTCGACCTCGACAACCTGCACGCGGCCGAGGTCAACGGGACCGACCCCTTCCAGTACTTCGACGGCCAGCCCTACTCGTTCGAAGAAGCGACGGACGACCTGAAGGAAATCTGGCAGCAGATCCACAAGGACGTCTCGGCCGCCAGCTACCCGACGCTGTGGAACAGCTCGACCCAGCGGGGCCGCGAACTCGACGCGATGTCGATCGCCGACTGGATCCAGGCCTATGTGCCGGGCGGGCTGAAATCGAAGCTCGGGCAGCTGCTCGACGTCGCCTACAACATCGAGTACGGCGCCGAGACCACCGTCCAGAGCTCGCTCAACATGCTCTACCTGCTCGGCTTCTCCGGCCAGGGTCAGCTGCGCATCTTCGGCCCCTCGAACGAGAAGTACCACGTGCGGGGAGGCAACGACCAGATCCCGGCCCGGCTCGCCGCCGCCCTGCAGGGGCAGATCACGGCCGGCTCGGCCTTGACCTCGATCCGCCGCAACGCCGACGGCACCTACCGCCTCGGCTTCCAGTCCGCCGGCTCGACCAGCACGGTGACCGCCGACCAGGTCGTCCTCGCCTTGCCGTTCTCGATCCTGCGCACGCTCGACTACGCCAAAGCCGGCTTCTCCTCGCGCAAGGTGACGGCGATCCAGGAGATGGGGATGGGGACCAACTCGAAGCTGCACGTCCAGTTCAAAGACCGGCTCTGGAGCACGCTCGGCTGCACCGGCGAGACCTACGCCGACACCGGCTACCAGAACACCTGGGAGGTGACCCGCGCCCAGGCCGGCCCCGCGGGCATCCTCGTCGACTACACCGGCGGCACGATCGGCGCCAGCTTCGGCACCGGCACCCCGAGCGAACGCGCGGCCCAGTTCCTGTCCCAGATAGAGCCGGTCCTGCCCGGCATCTCCTCGCGCTGGAACGGCAGAGCGACGGTCGACTACTGGGCCGGCTACCCATGGACCAAGGGCTCCTACTCCTACTGGAAGGTCGGCCAGTACACCAAGTTCGCCGGCGCCGAACGCGAAGCGGAGGGCAATTGCCACTTCGCCGGCGAGCACACCTCGATCGACTTCCAGGGCTACCTCAATGGCGCCGTCGAATCGGGCGAACGGGCCGCCGGCGAGATCGTCGCGGCGCTGAAATAACAGGCCGCAGCACAGCTTTCGCTCCTTCCATCGGTGTCTGCCGGGACGGAGGCCCGGTGTGCGGTTACCGCTTATACGAATCCCAGTGATAGAGAAAACCGCAGTGATCTCATAATTGTGGAATTATTCCGCCGCTCATGGACACCGCTGCGTACCGAATGAAAAAGATCCGAGTGCCGAGGAACCGGTAGGTGTTCATGCGCGACCGATTGACTGCGGCCGCGGCGATGCCGATCGTCGCCTGGGGCAGCCTCCTGATCGGGGTCCCCGGCCTGATCGTCCTCGTCGTCGTCTCGATCGTCGAAAAGGAATGGGCGGCGTTCGCCTCCGTTCTGTTCGGTCTCGCGACTTCGGTGGTGGTCCTCTGGCGCCTGATACGCCGGCATCGGGCCGCCGAGATCTCCGAGACCACCGTCTTCCGTCCCTTCGCGTCTCTGCGGCCGGACCAGACGTGGCCGCGCTCGGATGTGGACGACCTCGTTGCTGAGATCCTCAGTCCGAACGACAGGATCCCGTTCGTCGTTGGGGCCAGCGGGGTCGGCAAGTCGACGCTGCTCAATGTGATGGTCAGGGAGAGGATCGAACGCGAACACCCGGACATCTCCTACACGGTTCTCTCGGCTCGCTACTCGACCCTGGTTGAACAGCTCAGGGTGGCTATGGCCGACTGCGATCCGAAACGACCCAAGGTGGTCGTGGTCGATCAGTTCGAGCAATGGCTGGCCTTGATCGGGCCGAAGAGCTGGAAGAAGCGGCGCAAGGCTCACGAGGCGTTGCACGAACTCCTCGAGACAGCGCAGAAGCGCCCCGACTTCACGATCGTGATCAGCGTTCGCCGCGAGTGGTATTTCGAGACCGGTTTCCTCGGGGACCTGGTTCCGGCGCCGAACCAGGTGAATCAAGTCGAGGCCCCTGCTGTCGGCGACTCCAAGGACCCGATGCGGGCGGGGATCAGGCGTTCCTTCGTCGACGTCCTCGACGACGAGGGTGTGGCCGACAAGATCCTCAAGCGGATCAGCCCCACCGGCCGGCTCTCGCCCCTGCAGGCGCAGATCGTCGGCGCCGTGCTCGAGCGCAAGGTTGAGTCCGGCGTCGACATCGACATCGACTACTTCGACAACGAGCTGGGCGGGGTGGCGGGCGCAGTCGATGCCTACTTCAGGGAAGTCATGGACGGCTCGACGCGGCCCGACCTCTGCCTGAAGATCCTCTTCGCCCTATCGGTGAAGACTCGCTATCGCACCAGGGCGAAGCTGAGCATGCTGGTCGACAGCCTCTACGAAAACACCGACGCGGTGAAGGCCGAGCTGGAGTACCTGATGAACCAGCGGCTCGTCACCCAGCCGTCGAGTGGATCCTACGCTCTCGCCCATGACTTCCTCGGCGAATTTTTCAACGCAAAGAGCGGCTCGGAGCTGGAGCCGACCGTGCGCGACAACATCCAGATCTACGCCGCCGCACAAGGGGAACACAGTTCGGTGGTGAGCTCGCGGAATCGCAGCGAGGTGCACCAGCGACGGCCGTTCGGAGCGATCGTCGTCGCCTGCCTATTGCTCCTGATGACGGTCCGCTTCTTCTACTTCGGGCTGGACTGGGTCCTGCTCGGCCCCGACGTCTCACGGCCGCTCGTTGGCGACATGTTCGACGCTTCGTTCCTGCTCATTCTCGTGCCCTACGCCGCCTGGATCTGTTATTGCGGGCTGTTCTACGATCGCCTCTTGGTCCATCTGCGCGAGTCGCGGTTCCAGCGCCTTTTCTCGATCTTCATCGTCCTCAACCTGATCATCTCGGTCCTGATTGGCACCTTCATCCCGGTTGCCTGGTTGCTAGGCGTCGCCACCGGCGGAATCTTCTTCGCGGTGAAGATGCTCTGGCTCTCCCGCCACCCGGACCTCAATCGCTCGGCGCAGAAACGACTGAGGCACTACGGCTTCCCAACGTTGGCCAACCTGCTCATCGTGGGAGGACTTGGCATCCTCGACATCGTATTTAGTGTGATGTACGTTGATCCGGGTATCAGCAGCGATGTCGGCTGGTGGATCGGAGCTAACCTTGTTGCTTCGCTCATGGTTACGTATTCATGCCTAGTTCTAGCGCCCCGCCATGTCACGCGCGAGAGCGTCGCGCAGATGCTCGGTCTGATCGGGCGGCCTGGCTCGAAAGCAAATGCCTACCTTGAGGATTGACGCTTCCCTCGTGCATCCGGTGGATGAGACGCTCGGCGGCTACCTGCGCAGACTGGCGAGCGACCCCGGCAATCCGTTGCGGCCGGCGCTGGTGGTGCAAGGAGGCGGTCTTCGCGGCATCTACTCGCTGAGCGCCTTGGCCGTGCTCGAGGAGCAGGGGCTGCGCGATGCCTTCTCGCGGGTGATCGGAAGCAGCGCTGGCGCGATCAACGGCGCTTACTTTCTTGCGGGCCAGGCCGGTGAGAGCCTCTCGATCTACACCGAGGACCTCAGCAACAAGCGGTTCGTCAACCCATGGCGGTTCTGGAAGATCGTCGACGTCGACTACATGATCGACGTCCTGCGGGAGAAGCACCACCTCGACGAGGAGGCGATGAGAAAAGCGCCGGCCACCCTCTACACGGTTCTGACCGACGCCAAGACCGCTGAGACCCGGATCGTCTCGAGCCGTGAGCCCGGCCTCGACGTCTACGAGGTCTTTCGTGCGACCGCGGCGCTGCCCGGGCTCTACAACAAAAAGATCGAGATCGAGCCCGGCGCCGCTCGCTACGTCGACGGAGGGGTCTCTGACCTGCTGCCCCTCGATCGCGCTCTCGACCGCGCTCTTGGCCAGGGCCGGGCGGGGGAAGAGGGACAGCCCGACGAGGCGGTCGTACTGTTGACGCGAGGCTGGGGGCACGAAAAGGCCGAACGGGGTCGCTTGGTTCGGGGGATCGTCCACCTTCTTTGGTGGTGGAGCCAGTCAAGGCCGGTGCGAGAGAAGGTGTGCCGCGGTGACGGTCTCTACAACCAGGTAATGAAGGAACTCGAGCGCGAGGACGAGCGAACGCCACGGCAGACGTGGACCCTCTGCCCAAGCGATCTCAGGCGGCTCGTCAAGCGCACCACCACCGATCGCGAGAGGTTGCTTGCCTGCGCGAAGATGGCGCGCGAAGACACCCTGGCGCTCCTTGCCCAGGAGAGCGCCGCCTTCGCTCTCGCTTGAGCCTATTCGCCGCCCTCGGCGACCGGCACCGGCACGATCCCCAGCCCCTCGGCGAGGGTGAAGAAGGCGGCGGCGAAGGGACTCGAGGCGGTGCGCTCGCGCAGGGCGTCCCAGTCGATCTGCTCGCGCAGCGAGCGGGTGATGAGGAGCAGGTCGCGGTAGTCGGCGCTGTGCTCGTCGAGGGCGAAGAGCTTGGTGGTGAGGATGTCCCCGAGGTCCATCACCCGGACCCCCATCGCCTCGACGCTGATCAGCTCGCCGCGGGCGATCGCCGCGTCGTCGATCCGCATCCCCGCCGGTTCGAAGATCAGGTCGACGAGGATCTCGCCGTCCCAGGCCTTCAGCAGCCACTGCTCCGGCGGCGTCTCCGGTCGCAGTCCCGTCTCGGCCAGCGCCGCCTGGGCGCGCTCGGCGTCCTCGGGCTTGACCATCAGGTCGATGTCGTTGCTGGACGGCGGCCCGCCGCGCGCCCAGCAGCCGAGCCCGCCGCCGAGCAGGTAGGGGATCTCGGCGGCGTCCAGGGTCGCCACCGCGCGTTTCATCGCCTCGACCAGCTCGCCGGCGACCTCGTTCTTGCCCAGGCTCTCGGCCATGCCCTTCGCTGCCCCGGGTGACTCGTTGGTAAACGCTCTGCCGATGGGCCGATTTCGATCTATATAGGCCCGTTTTCGTCCCGTCGGCGATCTTTTCGCCGCCCGCGTAGGCGGGTAGGGGTTGGGGCGATGGGGTCTGAGACGAGCGAGCACAAGCTGCGGGTCGCGGCCACCGGCGACATCCACTGCCGCGACTCCAACCGGGAGGCGGTCGTCGCCTCCTTCGCCGCGCTCGGCGAGGACGTCGACCTGGTCCTCGTCGCCGGCGACCTGACCAGCCACGGCACCCTCGCCGAGGCGGAAGTCCTCTGCGAGGCGGCGGCCGCGACCGCGGCGCCCGTCTACGCCGTGCTCGGCAACCACGACTGGCACAACGACGAAGGCGGGGCGATCCTCGAGCGGCTGGAGGACGGCGGCGTCCACATGCTCGACCGCGACGCCGCCACCTGCGAGGTCGACGGGGTCGAGGTCGGGATCGTCGGCGTCAAGGGGTTCGTCGGCGGCTTCGCGCCGCGCCACCTGCCCGACTTCGGCGAGCCCTCGCTGCGCGCCGTCTACGCCGAGGCGACGGCGGAAGTGCAGGCGCTGGAGGAGGGGCTGCGCGCGGTCGCCACCTGCCCGCTGCGGCTCGTCATCCTCCACTACGCGCCGATCGAAGCGACGCTGGAGGGGGAGCCGCGGGAGATCTGGGTCTTCCTCGGCAGCGACCGGCTGGCGGCGCCGATCCTCGAGCACGGTCCCGACCTCGTCGTCCACGGCCACGCCCACGCCGGCTCGCCCGACGGGACGATCGGCGAGACCCCCGTCCACAACGTCTCCCAGCCGGTGCTGGGGCGGGACTTCCGCATCTTCGAGCTCGACGCCGGCCGCGCCCACAGCCCGATCCCGTAGGCGCGAAAGCGCGCTCCCGGCGCCGGGCGCTCAGCGCTTGGCCGGTTCGAGCCCGATCAGCGCGTAGTAGGCGACCAGGTAGAGCCGTTTGCCGTCGGAGACCATCGGCGTGTAGCCGGCCTGCTTCAGGTGGAAGGTGCGGTGGCCGTCGCGGGCGTCGAGGCCGGTCGTTTCCCGGGTCTTGAAGCTGGAGGTGTACACGGTGTGGCCGATAACGGTGGCGGTGCCGGGGACCGGGCCGCCGACGGCGTAATGCCAGCGCGGCTTGCCGGTGCGGGCGTCGAGGGCGAAGAACTTGCCGTTTTCGGCGCCGATGTAGACGCTCGGCGGCGTGCCGGGGACGGCGGCGACGGCGGGGGAGCCGTAGACCGAGTCGCCGAGGTCGAAGGACCAGTCGACCTTGCCGGTCTTCTCGTCGAGGGCGAAGACGGTGCCGTCGTCGCGGGCGACGTAGACGCGGCCGAAGGCGACGGCGGGGGAGGAGAAGAAGCCGCCTCGGCCGAAGGGCGGCTGCTTGCTGGTGTTGGTGCGCCAGATCGGCTTGCCCGTCTTCGCGTCGAGGGCGAAGACCCCGCTCTGGTAGTCGGCGTCGAAGACGCGACCGTCGTCGTAGCTGGGGCTGGCTTTGATCGCGCCGGGTGAGTTGAAGCTCCAAACCGTCTTGCCGTCGGAGGCCCGCAGCGCCACCAGGTTGGTCGTGTCGGTGCCGAGGTAGAGCATGCCGTTGACGGCGAGCGGCGAGGATTCGAGGTGCGCGTTCAGCTTCCGCACCCAGACTTTCTTCCCGGTCGCGGCGTCGCCGGCGGCGACGTGGCCGTCGAGGAAGGCGCCGTAGACGCGGCCGCGGTAGTAGACGGGGGCGGTGACGAAGTTCGGCTTGCCCTTGTTGCTGGGCCGGACGTTGAGTTCCCACAGCACCTTGCGGTCGCGCAGCCGCACCGCTTTCCCGTTGCCGTACTTGTTGATCACGTAGGCGACTCCGTCATGGATCGCAGGCGGGAACTCGATCAGCGCATGCGTGCTGACCGACCAGGCTTCCTTCAGCGGCGGATCCAAGGCCCGATTGTGGTCCGGCAGGTAATGCGTCCGCTGCGGCACCCGCCCGAACAGCGGCCAGTCGACGTAGCCGGCTGCAGAGGACGAGGAGCCCCCGCCGCCGCCCGTGGAGCTGTCCGAGCCCCCGCAGCCGATGAGCAGCGCCGCCGCCAGCACGAGCGCCACCGCGAGTGGCGCTTTCCTCTCGCATAGCGAGAAAAAAGCGCCACGTCCAAAGCTCCGAGTCCTAATCAAAAGAGAGCGGCGGACGAGAATTGAACTCGCATCATTAGCTTGGAAGGCTAAGGCTCTACCATTGAGCTACCGCCGCGGGCCAAGGCAGAGTAGCCGCCATCCCGCCGATTCGTCAGAATGAAGGCCCCACGGGGAGTGGCGCAGTCTGGTAGCGCACTCGGCTGGGGGCCGAGCGGTCGCAGGTTCAAATCCTGTCTCCCCGATGCAGACTCCGTGATACGAGAGTGATACGGGACTCGGCGTGAGTGATATGAGCCGTCGCTGGCTTCGGACCTATGAGCAGCTGCTATTCGCGCGAAGCGGCGATGCCCGGATCATCACCAAGGCGTTCGGGTTGCCAGATCTTTCCCTCGATCGCATACACAGGATCGGCCGGCGGGTCGAGGGTTCGCAACTCTGCTTCGTGTTCGCTCATGGCCAGGGCGGAGACTGCCGCGTCGAAGGCGTCTTCGGAGCCAGCGGCCCGCTCAAGGAGGTCCATCGGCTGTTCGGGAAAGCGCTGAAGCAGATAGGCGTGTCGCGTCGACCACCTGCTCTTGTTGACCGGGCCGGTCAGCGCCCGCGGATAGATCTCCACCACCCGCGGCCATCTCTCGGAAAACGGCCAGATGCCGAAGCCGCTCTCGGCAAGTGTGAGCAGGTACGGCATCCCCCGAATCGATCCCGTGCCCACGGCGCCGGCTCCACCGACCTGAAAGACGGACTTCGGGCGCACCACGTCTTCGTTCCTCTCGGTGTGCCTGTAGAGCCGTGCTTTCGAATGGGGGTTCTGCTTGCCTGGGCGCCCCCAGAACGGGTCTTCGCATGTCGCCAGCAGGCTCTCGCCCTGCTCTCCCATCGCCGTCCAGACGTCCTCGCCGCTGGACCAGCCTTTCTCCTCACACCACCACGCAGGGAAAGAGAAGGCGAAATCGATCCCGATGACCACGTCGGGCTCCTCATCGGCAAGCTCGATCAGCCTTGCAATGAGCTCACCACGGCTGAGCCCGTTTCTCAGCTCCGTCAGCCTGCCGTCGCGAACCTCGGCTCGCCAGAGGGACTCTGCGGCCCCTTTTGCCTTGCCGGACCAGTCGACCGCCACGATCAGCACGAAGCGATGGTGACAATTCCCGTAGACGCGCTCCCGCATCTTGCGCGAAGCAGCACCCAGCGCCGAACCCGGACTAGGAGACGTAGGCCTTGCGCACCATGGCGGCCGTCCATCGGTTCGTGCCGTGTGCGGGGGGAACACCCTTGCGGTTCAGGAACTCGGCGATGTCGGCGAGGGACTTTCCCTTCGCGAGCTGCGTCCGTACTTGCGCCCGCCAGCCCCAGTCCCGCTTGTTGCACCAAGAGTGGGAGAGTCGAACGTTCTCGGCGACGAACCTACCGCCATCCGATTTGAGCCTCGGGTAGTGGTCGCGCGAGGGCGTCCACTTGTTGCCCGGGGTCCCGACCGGATCGAAAGCGCCGCGCCCCTGGTGGTGGTAGCACTGCGGCATCTCGCACCTCAGGGCGAGGAGCTGGCCGCGCTCGGCCATCCGCACGAGGACATTTGCATTTTTCACGCCGAGCTCGCGGAGTTGGTCCGCGACCGTTTTATCTGCCATGCAGCGATCTTGACACAACTGCTCCCGCGTGAAGTCGCTTTTGATCTGACGGTCGCGCGACCCTCGGGCCAGGCCCCAGACTGGACCCGCTCGTAAAGCGTGTTGGGGGCGAAGTCGGCGCCGCCCGGGCCAGACGACGGTCCTGGTCTCCGCTCTTCTGGAGCCAAGTTGATCCTGTGGCCCCGATAACACCCTTCCTCGCGTGATTCGTTCCTCGACGGGTCGCGACGAGTTCGGTCTCGGAATGCAAAAGGGCCTGACATTTGCTGGGCCGATTCGTTCGAGCAGTAGCGGCGAGGAGGGGTGGTTCGCCTCGGATGTTGCAAGGAGCCCCTTGAAGGCGTGTGTGAACGCGCTGAGAGGAGATCGAACCATGAAACGACGTATCAGCAAGGTGGCGGCCCTCGTCACGGCGATCATGCTGATGGCGGTTGGTCCCGCCTACGCATTCGGCGGTCCGAATTCGGCTGGGAACTCCGGGCATTTCCAACCGAACAGCAATCCCTGCCAAGGGTCGAGCGATCAGCCCAACTGCCCGGGACCGCACTGATCTCGAGTAGGTCGTGGGGGCCGCTCCGGCGGCCCCTTCAGCATCTACAGAAACACCGGCAGGGCAAGTCGGCTCAGCTTCCGCTCGGCGAAGGCGCGATCTCGCCGCGGCCGGCGGCTTGGAGGTCGGCGGGTAGGGGAGGTGCCGGGGAAGTGACGGCGGCGATCCTCACCGCATCGGCGGCGAAGCGCCGCTCCAGCCGAACCAGGCGGCGCTGGGCGGCCGGGGCGGGGAGGCGATGGTCGCCGAGGGCGGAGAGGGTCGGGTCGGCGCGGTCGAGGAGGCGGTTGACCCGCAACCTGATCGGCGAGGACCCTGCGGCTCAATACCCGTAGCCGCCGCCCGAGCTTTCGGAGCTTTCGGTTTCTTCGGGTGCCGCTTCCGGTTCGCCGCCGGCCGTGCCGGAGACGGCTTCGCCGGCTTCGTCCATCACCGACCATTTGCCGCCGAAGGCAGTCGAGCCGTTGCCGGTTGCTTCGCCTGGTTTGGAGTCTAGGGCGAAGGTGTAGAGCGGATGGCCCGCGTAGGTCACCTGGAGGCTGCCGTCTTTGCGCTTGGTCGTGCCCAGCTGCGAGGCGATTGCGCCTTCGCCGCTCGGTTGGCCCTTGACGGTCACCGGCGGCCAGCCTTCTTCGCAGGCGCCGTAACAGGAGGAAGTGCTCCCGTTGTCTTTGGCGAACTCGTAGACGGTGAAGCCTTCCGAATCGACCAGGACGGTTCCCAGCCCGGAGACTTCGGCGGTGCTCACGGTCATCCCGCCGCCGCTGGAAGCCGAGGCTTCGCTGCTGGTCGAGGTGCTGCTGGAACCACCGCCGCCGCAGCCGGCGACGATCAGCGCCAACGCGGCCAGGGAGAAGAGCGCAGTGGTGATACGGGATGGGGACATTTCCGGCTCCTGTTCGATCGCGACGCTGCCCGAGGCGGGCCGACGCGGTTGGTGTGACCGGATGTACGGGAGCGCTTGCGGCCGGGTTCAGCCCGTCAGGGCTTGGCCGGCGTGCTCGCGACGAGGAATTCGGAGAGTTCTTTGACTTCGGTCGGCGAGAGGGATTCGCCGTAGTTCTGCGGCATCACGTTCGGGGGATAGCCTTCGACGACCTCCTCGTCCGGGTGGAGGATCATTTCTTCGATGCCCGCCGTGTTGTCGTCTGGCGCAAGCGATTCGCCGAGGTTGGGGCCGGTTTCGCCCGTCGTGCCCGCCGCGGCCAGGGTGTGGCAACCCCCGCAGCCGATGCTGGTGAAGAGCTGGGCGCCGCCTTCGCCGCTGGGGGCGGGTTCTTCCGCTTCGGCCGTTTCCGTGGCAGCCGCTTCTTCGCTTTCGCTGGCGGATAGGTAGACGGTCTTGGTTTCCGGGGAGCCGCCGAGGTCGCCGATCAGCAGCCCGCCGACGAAGGCGATCGCCGCGATCGCCACGAAGGCCCACACTTCGGTCCACCAGCTTTTCCCGCCGTTGCGATTCATCGCAGTGAGCTTCGACCATACCGTCCCGCCCGGCCATCCGTGGAAAACCGCAGATCGACTGTGAGAAAAGCACTAGTTTCTCGACGATGAAGCTCCCGCGCAGCGAAGCCGGCGAGGGGCCCGCGGTCCTGCTGCTGCACGCCGGGATCGCCGATCGCACGATGTGGGACGAGCACCTGGAGCCGCTGGCGGCGGCCGGCTACCGCGTGGTCGCCCCCGACCTTCCCGGCTTCGGCGAGGCCGCCGCGCCCGAGCCGGTGGCCCACTGGGAGGACGTGCTGGAGACGATGGACGGGCTGGGAATCGAGCGGGCCGCGCTGGTCGGCAACTCGTTCGGGGGCGCGGTCGCCCTGCGCGCGGCGGCTGTCGCCCCGGAGCGGATCGTCTCGATGGCGCTCTTCTCAGCCGGCGCCGTGCCGGAACCGGACCCTTCCCCCGAGTTGCTCGCCGTCTGGGAGGCCGAGGAGGGTGCGCTCGAGGCGGGAGACCACGAGAAGGCGGTCGCGGCAGTCCTCTCCGCCTGGGTCCGCTCGCAGGCCCCCGACCAAGTGCGCGACCGGATTGGCGCGATGCAGCGCCGGAACTACGAGCGCCACGCGGGCGAGCACGCCGAGCACGCGCCCGACCCGCTGGAGGAGGACCCGGGCCTGCTGGGCGCTATCACCTGCCCGGTGTTGCTGGCTGCCGGCGAGGAGGACATGGTGGACTTCAAGAGCGCCGTCCCTGAACTCGCGGCCAACCTGCCGCGCGCGACGACGGCCCTGATCCCCGATTGCGGCCACCTCGCGCCACTCGAAGCGCCCGAGGAGTTCCGCCGGCTCGTCCTCGAGAGCCTCGGTCAAGCCGAGGCGTAGCTACCCGGCCCGCAGCGTCAGCTTCTCGCTCTGGCTGAACGGGGAGCCACCGCGCGGGGTGTAGGTGAGGCGGACGCTCACGCGCCGCGCTCCACCGCGCAGGAGCTTCCTGTACAGCCGCGGCTTCGCGATCGGCGCGATCTTCGCCGTTCCGCAAGCCGACGCGGCCCGGTGCGTGGTGAGCACTTCGCGCCCCTTCACGGTCAGCCTGCCTGGGCCGGGGAGCGCCACCCGCAGCTGGGATCCGGGCCTTCCGGGCAGCTGCTTGGCCGATAGAAAGAGGAAGGTGTTCGGCGGCCTGCGGGGCGGGACGATGCTGCCGATCGCTTCGGTTTCGCGGTCGATGAACCAGAGGCGCCCCCCGGCGACGACCAGTTCTTCGGGTTCGCTGCGCGGGTGGAGGCCGAGGCGGAGTTCGGTGATCGCGCCGCTCGGGGTGATGCGGCCGATCGACGCGGTCGAGGCGCGGTTGGGGCGCGCCGGGTCGGCGGAGGACCTGGTCGTGAACCAGACATTGTGGTCGGGGCCGAGGGTGAGGGAGTCCGGCCCGGCGAACAGGGGCAGCGGCCGCAGGCAGCGGCTGAATTCGGTGATCTGCCCGCTCGGGGTGATGCGGCCGATCGCGGTCGACCCGGCGTCGCCTCGTCGCAGGTCTTCCTTTTCGATCCGGAACCAGGTGTTCCCGTCGGCGCCGGCGGCGAAGGGCCCGATGTATTCGGCGTGGCGGTCGAGGCCGGCGACGAAGCGTTCGATCGTGCCCGCCGGCGTGATCCGTTCGGCCGCGGGCGGGCTGCGGTCGTTGGCGCCGAACCAGAGGTTCCCTTCGGGACCTGGAGTCGGCCCGTAGATGATCGGGAATTCGTGCGCACGCAGCCCCGGGAACTCGGTGATTTCCCCGGCCGGCGTGATCCGCCCGATCGCCGGCGTCGAGGATTCGTCGGTGAACCAGACGCCGCCGGGGCCCGGCGTCAGCTGGGAGACGTCGGCTTTTTCGCGCAGGCCAGCGAAGAACTCGGTGATTTCGCCGCCGGGGGTGATCCGCCCGATCGCCTGCCCGACCGGCGTGAGGATCGCGGCGTGGCTGAACCACATGTTGCCGTCGGGACCGACGACGATCTCAAACGGCGAGCCGTGCAGGCCTGCTTCCTCGGGGAAGAGGGCGATCTTTCCCGCCGGGGTGATCCGGCCGACCCCGCCGCCGCCCGTGGAGCCGATCCCGGGGTCGTAGGTGAACCACAGGTTGCCGTCGGGGCCGGCGGTGATCTCGAGCGGCTGGGTGGCGCGCGTCAGTCCCTGCTTGAACTTGGTCACCTTGCCCGCCCGGGTGATCCGGCCGATCGCCGGTTGCCCCTTGAACAACGTGTTCTGGGTGAACCAGAGGTTGCCTTCGGGACCGGCCGCGATGCCGCCGGCGTTGCCATGGATCGGGATCTCCCTGATCAGGCCGACCGGGGCGCCCAAGGCGGGTTGGACGGCGACGACCGCGAGGACGGCGATCAACAGTCCGCACACGAGGCCGGTGGCAACCCTCATCTCTCCACCCTAGCCTTCGCCCCAGGCGGTGGCCACCAGCGAGCGCGGGCCGCCGCGGTCGCGGTGCTCGCAGAGGTAGATGCCCTGCCAGGTCCCGAGCGCGGGGCGGCCGCCGCTCAGCGGCAGGGTCAGCGACGGTCCTAGCAACGCCGCCTTGACGTGGGCGGGCATGTCGTCCTCGCCCTCCAGGGTGTGGGTCCAGTACGAGGCGCCTTCGGGCACTGCGCGGTCGAACCAGGCCTCGAAGTCGCGCCGAACCTCCGGCGAGGCGTTCTCGCTCAGCGCCAGCGAGGCGGAGGTGTGCTGGATCAGCAGGTGGAGGATCCCGACCCCGACCTCATCCAGTTCAGGCAGCGCTTCCAGCACCTCGCTGGTGACGAGGTGGAAGCCACGCGGTCGCGGCGACAGGCGGATCGTCCGCTGGAGCCACATGCCCGGCAGAGGTTCTCAGGTCTTGAGGATCCAGTAGGCGAGGAGCGCCATCACCGCCACCATCCCGCCGATCGTGGTGGCGACGTCGCCATGGAACTGGCCGAGCTTGGCGAGGATCTCGACGCTGGCCGTCATGCTGCCTCATCGGCCGCAAGCGGCTCCAGGGAGAGCGCTGGGAAGCCAGCTAAACGCCCGTATGAGGAATAGCGGTGAGCCGTGACCGGTCCACGCTCAGCGCCTCGCGCTTCGCCCGCCGCGGCAGGTGTCTCCCGCGGTAGCAAGGACAGGGGTTGTCCTCGCAGGCGACGCCGTCGTTGTCTCCGTCGAGTCTGTCGGGGTCGTGGCGGGGGCCGCCGTGCTTGAGGAAGAAGATCTGGGCCGCCCGCTGGGTGGCGAAGTCGGCGCAGTCCTTGTCGCCGGCCACGGCCTGGCCCGGCAGGGAGGCGATGGCGAGGACCGCGAGGGCGATGGCGAGACCGCTGACGAAAATCGTGCGCACCGGTAACGAAGCGTACCGAAATATCCCTAAGTAGTCACAGCTTCTCGCGTAGCGCCTCGACCTCGTGCTCCAGCTGGCGCTCGACGCGGTCCATCTCGCCGTCCATCTCTTTGCTGCGGGCGTGGAAGAAGGCGCCGAAGGAGCCGGCGACGGTGGCGACGACGGTGATCGCCCAGATGTCGAAGAAGAGCTCGAGGACTTTGCCGAAGTTCGTCTTCGGGGCGGCGACGGAGGAGGCGGTGAGGAGCTGCGAGGTGGAGAAGAGGAAGGCGTCGAAGAGGTTGTGGATTTCGGTGCCCCTGGCGTGGCGCTCGGTGAGGTAGACGATCAGGGTGCAGATCAGCGAGGCGATCGCGGTGAAGATGAGGATCGTCGCCAGCCGCCGCCGCAGGTGGGTGTGGGTCCTGGTCTGGCCCTGGACGACCGCCATCATCTCGCGGTGGGCGTTCTTGACGTGGTGCCCGGCGTTCATCGCGCTCGCGCGCATTATCGGCCCCGCGGTGGTCGGAGTCGAGCCCGATCGTGTATACGAGGGCATGCCGCCGGACGCTCCCGGGCTCGACGACTTCGCCGCCTACGCCGCCGCCCACGGCCTCACCCTCGAACCGGAAGGCAGTCTGCCGCGCAAGACGCCGCTGCTCGCCGAGGGGGAGCCGCGCAGCGTCGAGGCGCTGATGCGGGGCTGGCTCGGGACCTACCTGGAAGCGCAGATCGCGATCGTCAGCCGCGAGGAGACGACCGCTGCCGCCGACGGCACCGAGACCAGGGGGGAGGCCCACTTCACCGTCGCGGTCGCCCACGTGCCGAAGGCCAAGCGCTTCGTCCCCTGGTTGCTCTGCCACCGGGCCGAGGACGAGCACCTGCTCGGCCGCGCCGCCGAGGAGCTGATCCACGGCAACGACCGCCTCGATCTCGAGAGTGCCGAGCTCGACCGCTGCTACCGCATCTACGCCTCGCCCGAGCGCGACGAGGTCTGGCTGCGCGAGCTCTTCTCGCCGAGCTTCATCGTCTTCCTGATCGAAAAGGCGCCGAAGGGGTTCGCCTTCGAGTACGTCGAAGGCACCCTCTGCGTCAGCCAGGTCGGCCGCCTGACCCTGGCCGAGGACATCGACGGCCTCCGCGACGCCACGGTCGAACTGGTCGCCCGCATCCGCGGCGAGGTCCGCGAGCGGCTCGGCGAGGCCCAGGGACGCTCGGGTACCAGCGGCTGGAAGGAATGAGGTGCGAACCGGGTAGGGAACAGGGATGCCCGGGATCGCTGCTGGGGAGTTGCTGAAGAACCGCTTTCGCCTCGAGCGGCTGCTCGGGCATGGCGGCATGGCCGCGGTGTGGCTCGGCCACGACGAGGTGCTCGACCGGCCGGTGGCGGTGAAGGTGCTCTCGGACACGATCGCCGGCGACCCCGAGTTCGTCGCCCGCTTCCGGCGCGAGGCGCGGACGGCGGCGGCGCTCTCGCACCCCAACCTGGTCGACGTCTACGACTACTCCGAAGAGGGCGAACGGCCCTACCTGGTGATGCAGTTCGTGCCGGGGGAGACCCTCGCCGCCCGGCAGGCGCGGGGAGAGGCGGTCGACCGCGAGAGGCTGGCGCGCGAGCTGCTCGAGGCGCTCGCCCACATCCACGCGGCGGGCATCCTCCACCGCGACGTCAAGCCGGGCAACGTGATCGTCGAACCGGACGGCACCGCGAAGCTGATCGACTTCGGCATCGCCCTGCCCCAGGACGCCACCGCGCTGACCAGCACCGGCCTGATCCTCGGCACCGAGCGCTTCGCGGCGCCGGAGGTGATGGCGGGGCGGCCGGCGACCGAGCGCTCGGACCTCTACTCCTGCGGCGTCCTCCTGCGCGGCTGCGAGGGACGCTGCTCCGATGCCCTCAGGTCCTTGATCGTCTGGCTGACCAGGCCCGAACCCGACGCTCGTCCCGCGTCCGCCAACCAGGCGCTGGCGCGGCTCGAACGGCCCGAGCAACTCGACGGCGGCACGACGCAGGTCTTCGAGCCCGTTGCTGCGCGGCCGGTCGAGCGCCCGGCGAAGCCGGCGCCGCCCGCACCGCCGCCGCGACCCGAAGGCGCCCGCCTCAGGCTGGCGGCGATCCTCGCCCTGCTGGCGGCGGCCGCGGTGGTCGCCGTAGTCGTGTTCGGTGGTGGCAGCGACCAGAAGGGGAGGGGCGGGGCCGCCGCCCAGGCGAAGCCGAAGCAGAGCAAGCAGAAGCAATCCGCGGCAACGACCGAAACGACGCCGGCCGCGGCGTCGGCGCCGGAAACGGAAGCCGACCCCGAACGCGGCAGCTCGCTCAACGAACAGGGCTACGCGCTGATCCAGGCGGGCGAATACGCGGCGGCGGTGCCGGTGCTCGAAGAAGCCGTCGGCGCTTTCGGGGAAGGCAGCGAAGACCTCGACTACGCCTACGCGCTGTTCAACCTCGGCAACGCGCTGCGGCTCAGCGGCCGGCCTGAAGACGCGATCCCGGTCCTCGAACAGCGGCTGCAGATCCCCAACCAGACCGCGACGGTCCAGCGCGAGCTCGAAGCTGCCCGCGCCGAAGCAGGAGGCGGCGAAACCGGAGGCGCCGGAGCCGAAGGAGAGAGTGGCTGAGGCAGATTTGCCCCTTTACACCGTGTTCGATCTATACGAACATACGTTCGTGTCATGCCTCACGGTGCAGACCCTCAAATCGGCCTCAGCAAGGCGATCCGCCAGTTCCGCAAGGAACGCCATCTCAGCCAGGAATCGCTGGCGCTGACAGCCGGGCTGCACCCGACCTGGATCTCGCACCTGGAGTCCGGGCGCGTCAATCCGACCTGGGCCAACATGCGGCGGATCGCCGCCGGCCTCGAGGTGCCGCTGTCTATGCTGGCGGCCCGCGCCGAGGAGCTGGAGCGAAAATTCCAGAAAATTGATCAAAAGATTTGACGTGCGCAGAGATCGACGTTATGCTCGCGCCGCTCCCGATCAATCCAGGGTTACTGATCGTGGGGCGCACATAGCTAGCACCTGTGCCTTAATCGGTTAAAGGGTCGGCGTTGTAAGCCGAAGATCCGGGTTCGAGCCCCGGCGGGTGCATTTCGAACAACCGAAATTCGAAGGCAAGCAAGTTCGAAAGCAAGGCTATGGGCGAGAACATCTTCATCAGATTCGACGAAGTCGCAGCGGGGGAGAGCGGCAAGGCGCTGTGGGCGGCACGGGCGCCCTACCGGCCCGAGCCCGACTTCGACCTGATGCTGGTGCCGCGGGTGAGCGACTGGGAGGAAGACGGCGAGGCGCTGGCCGCGCTCGACCGGATCGAAGCCGAGCCCTGGGTCGCCAAGCTCGACCGCGACGGCAAGCAGGTGACGGTGCGGCTCGCCGACGAGTGGATCGAAGGCGCCGGCGAGGCGATCCGCGGTGGCGAGTTCGGCGCCGGCCAGTTCGCCGACATGGCGGCGGACAACAAGTACGCCGTCTACTTCTGGGGCGCCAACACGACCAAGGCGCTGCACATCGGCCACCTCCGCAACCTCGCCGTCGGGGCGGCGATCGCCGGCGCGCTGAAGCAGGCCGGGGCCAGGGTCGAGAACCGCAGCCTGATCTGCGACGTCGGCCGCAGCATGGGCGAGGCGATGGCCGGGGTCGCCACCCGCGCCGGCGAGGAGGCCGGCCCCGACTCGAGCCAGAAGAGCGACCACTTCGTCGGCTTCTGCTACGCCGACTACGTCACCGCCAGCCGCAACGGCGGCGCCGGCGACGACGGCGCCGAGGACTCCGTCGCCCGCGAGTCCACGCAGTACGAAGACAAGGCCGACGAGATGATGATGCGGGTCCTCGAGGGCGACCAGAAGGCGCTCGAACTGTGGTCGCGGACGCGCTCCTGGGTGGTCTCCGGCCAGCGCAAGACGCTCGCCAGCCTCGGCATCGCCTTCGACAAGGTCATCTACGAGTCCGACTTCCTGCCCGAGGTGCGCGAGTTCACCAACCAGGGCCTCGCCGCCGGCACCCTGACCAAGCGCTGGGGCGACGACATGGTCATGTACGAGACCGAACGCGAGGAGCTGGAAGAGATGCCCCTCGTCCGCTCCGACGGGCTCCCGACCCAGCACATGCGGGCGCTCGCCTACTGGGCCGCGGCCGACGAACTCGACGACGTGATCTCGATGCAGGTCTGCGGCAACGAGTGGGTCGCCCACGTCACCTGCCGCCGCAAGCTGATCGACGAGCTCGGCATCGAGAACGGCAACGGCAACGGCAGCGCCCGCGGCGGCGGCCCGCCGACCTACGACATCTTCCACGGCATGGTCGCCCGGGAGAACGAATCGATCAGCTCCAGCAAGAAAGGGGCGCTGCTGATCGACGACCTGGTCGAGTGGCTGGAGGAGGCGCTCGCCTCCGACCCCGAGCTGGCCGAGGCGATGGCGGGCCACCCGCACCCCGAGACGGTGCCGGCGCAGGTCGCCCTCGGCTACTTCCTCCTGCAGCCGACGACCAAGCAGGTCAAGTTCGGCAAAGAGAAGCTCCTCCGGGAGGGGAAAGGCAGCCTCGGCTGGGACCTGGCGCGCGCCCAGGCCCACCACGGCACGGGCTCGCTGCAGGGCGAGCGGCCGGCCGAGGACCCCGACTACCGCTTCGCCGTGGTCCAGTCGGAGCACTACCGGGTGCACCTGCGCAGCGCCGTCGACGAGTTCGACGTCGCGCCGCTCTCCAAGTACCTCTCCCATTTCGCGCGCTGGTACAGGGAAGACGAGCGGGCGCCGGAGGTCGAGGGGGTCGTCCAGCCGGTGCTCGAGCAGGGCCTGCGCGGCCTGGGACTAGAGGGAGCCTGATGACGTGAAAACGCTGTTGGTCGACAACCACGATTCCTACACCTTCAACGTCTTCCACCTGCTGGCCGCGGCCTCGGGCGAGGAGCCGATGGTGGTCAACAACGACGCGGTGAGCTGGCGGGTCCTGACAAGGATGGACTTCGACGCGATCGTGCTCTCGCCGGGCCCGGGCCACCCGTCCCGCTGGCACGACTTCGGCGTCTGCCGCGACATCCTCCGCCACAGCGAAGTCCCGGTCTTCGGGATCTGCCTCGGCCACCAGGGGATCGGCAACCTGCTCGAGGGCACGGTCAACCGGGCGCCGATGGCGATGCACGGCCGCCTCAGCCGGGTCATGCACGAAGGCAAGGGCCTGTTCAAGGACGTGCCGCAGGGCTTCTCGGTGGTCCGCTACCACTCGCTCGCGATCACCACCCCGCCGGGCCCGGAAGGGCACATCGTCGCCTGGGCCGACGACGGCGTCGTGATGGGGGTCGAACACACCAAGCGGCCGATCTGGGGCGTCCAGTTCCACCCCGAGTCGATCTCGACCGAGTACGGGCTGAAGATCGCCGAAAACTTCTTCGAGCTGGCGGCCGATCACCACCGCTCCGAGAGCCGCCCCGCCGGCCGCGCCACGATCGCCCCGCGCAGCGGCAAACCGGTCGCCCCGCCCGCCCCCGACGAGGAGAAGGAGGGGTTCGAGCTGCGGGTGCGGACGCTGGAGGGGGAAGCGCCGACCGAGCACGTCTACGAACAGCTCTTCGCCGACTCCGAGCCCTCGTTCTGGCTCGACAGCGCCGACGCGCCGACCTGGCTGGCGCAGTGCTCCTACATGGGGACCACCGCCGGCGCCGATCGCTGCGTGGTCGAATACGACGTCGACAGCGGCGAGATCCAGGTCGCCCGCGGCGACACCCGGAGCGTCGAGCACAAGTCGATCTTCGACTACCTCGACCGCGAGCTGAAGCGGATCGCCATCGATCCGCCGGCCGAGGTCGAGCGCGGCCTGGTCGGCGGCTACGTCGGCTACCTCGGCTACGAGCTGAAGGCCGACTGCGGCTCGCCCAACGTCCACAGCTCCGACATGCCCGACGCGGCGCTGATGCTCGCCAACCGCGTCGTCGCCGTCGACCACACCAAGAAGCAGACCTACGTCTTCGCCCTCTGCCGCGGCGAGGACCCGGAGGCCGAGCTCTGGCTCGACGCCGCCGAGGAGCTGATCGCGAGGGCGATCGCCGAGCCGCCGGCCGAGCGCCCGCTGGCGCCGCCCAGCGATCCCGAGGCCCACGTCTCCTTCCAGTCCGGCCGTGGCCGCGAGCGCTACCTCGCCGACATCGCCAAATCCCAGGCCGAACTGCTGGCCGGCGAGTCCTACGAGGTCTGCCTCACCGACCAGTTCTCGACCACCGCCGAACCGGACCCGTTCGACCTCTACCGGCAGCTGCGGCGCAGCAACGCCTCGCCGTTCTCCGCCTTCCTCAGCTTCCGCGACTTCACCGTCGTCAGCTCCTCTCCGGAGCGCTTCATCTCGGTCGACCGCGAGCGCGAGGTGATGGCGCGGCCGATCAAGGGGACGATCTCGCGGGTCGAGGACCCGGTCGAGGACGCAGCGCGCAAACGCGGCCTTGAAGAAGACGAAAAGACCTACGCCGAGCACCTGATGATCGTCGACCTGCTGCGCAACGACCTCGGCGTCGTCTGCGACGTCGAGAGCGTCAAGGTGCCGGACCTGATGGTGGTCGAGCCCTACGCGACCGTCCACCAGATGGTCTCGACGATCGTCGGCCGGCTCGAGCAGGAGCGCAGCCCGGTCGAATGCGTGCGCGCGACCTTCCCCGGCGGCTCGATGACCGGCGCCCCGAAGGAGCGGACGATGGAGATCATCGACGACCTCGAGGCCGAGGCGCGCGGCGTCTACTCCGGCTCGATCGGCTACTTCGGCGCCGACGGCCACACCGACCTCAACATCGTCATCCGCACGATCGTGATGCGGCCCGGGAGGACGACGATCGGCGCCGGCGGCGCGATCGTGATGCAGTCCGACCCCGAGGAGGAGTTCGACGAGATCCTGCTCAAGGCGCGGGCGCCGATGGCGGCGATCGCCCGGACCGTGACCGGCAGCGACGTCAAAGGCGAGGCCTGGAGCGTCGAGCTCGAGCTGGCGGCCCGACACGTGGAGGCCGCATGAGCGATCCGGTGGCGACGCAGGCCACCGTGCGCGAGGCGGGGGCGGAGGACGTGCAGGCGGTCACGGCTGCGGTCGGGAGCCTGCTCGCCGAGCTGGGCGGGAGAAAGCCCGAGACGGCGGCGATGGAGGCGGAGGTACGAGCTTTGCTCGACGACCCGCAGGGCGGGTCGGTGCTGGTCGCGGAGGCCGACGGCGAGATCGTCGGTGTGCTCACCGCGAGCTGGCAGCGGGCGATCCACGTGCCCGGCATCTACGCGACGATCCAGGACCTCTGGGTCGATGCGGCGTGGCGCAGCCACGGTGTCGGGGCGGAACTGGTCGAGGCGATCGCGTCCCAGGCGCGAAGTCGCGGCGTAGGCCGGCTCGAGGTCGGCCTGCCCCGCGAGACCTTCGCGGCGATCGTCTCGACCCAGTCCTTCTATGAGCGCAACGGGTTCGAGCACCTCGGCCCGCGGATGCGGAGGCTGCTGTGACGCCCGAACTGCTGATGGTCGAGCAGCGGCAGGGGAGCGACGACGCGGCCTTCTGGGTACGCGAAGGCGACCGCCGCATCGAGGGGCAGGACTCCAACCGGCGGCTGGTCGAGCTGCGCGCCGGCCTGGTCCGCCACTCGCGGGTGCGGGCGGTCCTCGCCGACGCCGCCGACGAGGAGGTCGAGCGGACCCTGGCGGCGCTGCACGAGGCCACCTACCTGCAGGCCTTGGCCGAACTGGAGACCGCCGAGCCGGTGGTGATGCCCGAGTTCGCGCCCCCCGGGCTCGAGCCCGACATCCCCGTCAACGCCAACCTCGTCGCCGCCGCCCGCGAGGGGATCCGCACCTCGATCACCGCCGCCGAGCGGCTGCTCGAAGGCGCCCGCTTCACCTACGCCGTCTGCCGGCCGCCGGGCCACCACGCCGGCCCCGCCTTCCACGCCGGCTACTGCTACCTCAACAACGCCGCCGCGGCGGTGCGGCGCCTCTGCGACGGCGGCCTCAAACCGGTCGGCATCGTCGACCTCGACCTCCACTACCCGAACGGGACCTCGGCCCTGCTGGAGCGGATGGCCCCCCACGTCGCCCTGCACTCGCTGCATGCATCGCCGGTCACCAACCTGCCGCCGGGGACGCTGCTGCCGCGGCTCGCTGGCGAACGCGCCGTCGCCTTCGCCGAGAGCCCCGACGAACGGACCTACCTGCAGGAGGTCGCGGCCTCCGTCCACGACCTCTCCGAGATCGCCTCGGCCCTGGTCGTCTCGCTCGGCTACGACACCGTCGCCGGCGACCCGCACGGCGGCTGGAGCTTCAAGCCGGAGATCTTCGCCGAGGTCGGCCGCCTGCTCGCCCGCTCCGAACTGCCGGTCTGCGTGATCCAGGAGGGCGGCTACTCGCTCGGCGACCTCGCCGCCTGCAGCCACGCCTTCGCCACCGGCCTGCTGGGGGAGGAGGACCGATGAGCACGGAGGGCCTCGAGCCCTTTCGCCGCCGCCTCGATGAGATCGACGACTCGGTCGCGAGACTGCTCGGCGAGCGCCTGCAGATCTGCCGCGAAGTCGCCGTCTACAAGAGCGAGCACGAGATCCCGATGATGCAGCCCGACCGGGTGAAGCTGGTCCGCGAGCGCTACCTCGCCCGCGGCGCCGAGGTCGACCTGCCGGAGGAGTTCACCGCCGACCTCTTCGACCTGCTGATCGCGACCACCTGCAAGCTCGAGGACGAGCTGATGGACGAGCTCGCGGCAAAGAACGGGAACGAGGCCGCATGAGCCAGTTGCCTCCCGGACCGCGGATGCCGCGCGCCCTGCAGGCGGTCGGCTGGACGCAGCGGCCGCTGCCCTGGCTCGAGCGCTGCCAGCGCCGCTACGGCGACACCTTCACCCTGCGCATCCGCCACTACGGCGACTGGGTGCTGCTCGCCGACCCCGACGACGTGAAAAAGGTCTTCACCGCCGGCCGCGCGGTCGGCGTCGACGTCGCCAACCCGCTGCTCGGGCCGCTGCTGGGACCGCGCTCGGTGATGCTGCTGGAAGAACCCGAGCACATGACCCGGCGCAAGCTGATGCTGCCCTCCTTCCACGGGCAGGCGGTGCAGGCCGACAGCGAGATGATGGCCGGGGTGGCGCGGCAGGAGATCGCCCGCTGGCCGGTCGGCGAGCCGTTCGCGCTCTGGCCGCGGATGCAGGACATCACCCTCGACGTGGTCATGCGCGCGGTCTTCGGCCCCGACTCGCAGGGCCCGCGCCTGCAGCCGCTGCGCGAACGGCTGCGCACCCTCACCGGCTGGATGAACGAGCCGCGCAACCTGGCGATGCTCGCCTTCTTCGGCCCCGGCTGGGTGACCAGAAGCAGCGGCTATCGCGAGGCGATGGGCGCGGTCGAGGAGGCGGTGATGGAGGAGGTGCGGCGGCGCAAGGCCGACCCCGAGGGCGGCGAGATCGGCGTCGTCTCGATGCTGGTCGGCGCCCGCTACGAGGACGGCGAGCCGCTCTCCGACCAGGACCTGCGCGACGAACTGGTGACGCTGCTCTCCGACGGGCCGACCTCGAGCACCCTCTCCTGGACCTTCGAGCGGCTGCTGCGCCACCCCGACAAACTCGAAAAGCTGCGCGCGGACATCCTCGGCGGCGACGGGTCCTACCTCGACGCGGTGGTGAAGGAGACGCTGCGGCTGCGGCCGCCGGTCCCGGTCGTCGTCCGCAACCTGCTGGAGCCGATGCGGCTGGGCGGCTACGACCTGCCGGCGGGGACGACGGTGGCGCCTTGCATCCACCTGATCCACCGCGACGAGCGCTGGTATGAGGAAGCGCACCGCTTCCTGCCCGAGCGCTTCGTCGGCAAGCAGCCCGGCACCTACATCTGGATCCCCTTCGGCGGTGGCGTCCGCCGCTGCCTTGCCGCCAGCTACGCGGAAATGGAGATGAAGCGGGTGCTGCGGGTCGTGCTCGAGACGACCGACCTGCGGGCGGTCGAGAGCAGCGCCGAGCGGGCGCGCAAAAGCGCGATCTCCTTCGCCCCCGACCAGAAGGGCAAGGTGATCGCCGAACCGCGCGCCGCCGGCCCGAGCGAATCCGAGTCCCCGACCCTGGCGCCGGTCTGAGCGGAGGCCTTTTATGAGCGAGAGCGACATCCTCATCGTCGGCGCGGGCGCGAAGGCCGCCGCGCTCGCCGCCAAGGTGCACACGATCAACACCCTCGGCCTCGGCGAGATCTCGATGACGGTGATCGAGAAAACCGAGCCGGCCGCCTCCTGGCTGGGGCGCAACGGGATGACCTCCGGCGAGGAGCCGCTGGCGATCCCGCCGATCAAGGACGTCGGCTTCCCGTACCAGAGCTCGCGCCTGTTCGGCCCGCTCGGCGACGAGATCGACGCGGCGCTGCTGCCGTTCACCTGGCAGCGCTTCGCGATGGAGAGACACGAATACGCCGCCTGGGTCAACTCCGGCTCGCCCTCGGTCCTGCACCGCGACTACGGCACCTACCTCGGCTGGGTGCTGGAGCGGGCGACCGCGGGCGTCACCGTCTACGACGGCCGGGTGACCGAGGTCTCGCTCGCCGAGGAGCGCGACAGCTGGCAGGTCGAGGTCGCCGAGCGCGGTCGCCCCGAGGACCCCGAGCACCACCGCGGCCGGGCGCTGGTCCTCACCGGCCCCGGCGTCCACCGCCACTTCCCCCACGACCCCGACGTCGAGTCGCGCGTCTTCCACTGCGACAGCCGCCGCGAGGAGTTCGCCCGGGTCCCGGACGAGCCGGTGGAGATCGCGATCGTCGGGGGAGGGGAGAGTGCCCTCAGCGCCCTCGTCTTCCTCCGCGACCTGAAGCCGCAGGCGCGGCTGACGATCTACACGCCGACGCTGCCGCTGAGCCGCGGCGAGAGCTTCCTCGAGAACCGGGTCTTCGCCGACCCCGACAACGTCAACTGGGAACACCTCGACATCGAAACCCGCCGCGACTTCGTCAAGCACTGCGACCGCGGCGTCTTCGACCAGACCGTGCTCGCCCGGATCGCCGACGACGATCACCTCTCGTTCGTCACCGGGCGCGCCGTCCACGTCTCCCTCACCGACGACGGCGAGGGGGCGCTGCTCGAATTCGAGAGCCCCTCCGAGGGGATGCAGTCCCAGCGCTACGACTTCGTCATCAACTGCACCGGCTTCGACCTGCTGCGGCAACTGCGTGGGCTCTTCCCCGACGCGGTCCGCGACGAGGTCGAAGAACAGTGCGGGCCGCTCTGGGACCGGCCGCCGAAAACCGAAGTTCCGATCGGGCGCGCGCTGGAGCTCAAAGACGTGCACCCGCGCATGCACATCCCCGGCCTCGGCGGCCTCAGCCAGGGCCCCGGCTTCGCCAACCTCGGCAGCCTCGGCTTGCTCGCGAACCGCGTTCTTCAGCCGCTCCTCCAGGAGATCGGCCTTCTTGATGCAGCAAATTCCGATAAAACGCAGGACAAATCCTTACTATTCGACTAGGGAGGAGTACGGGATGGCGTACGGGGTGCTTTCGAGGAAGGCGGGGGTGGCATTGCTGCTTCTCGTCAGCCTGCTGTTGTTGATGGCGGGTTGCGGGGGTGGCGGGGGTGGCTCGTCGTCCGACGTGAAACTGACCGGCGACGCCTATCCCAACGGCGATCTGGCCAGCACGCGCGAAGCCAAGGGCGAACTGCAGCGCAGCAACGTCACCGGCCTGAAAGAGGCGTGGAGCATTCCGGCCAAAGCGCAGAGCACCTACGGGGCCTATGCGGCGCCGCCGGTGATCAGCAACGGCGTCATCTACATGCAGGACCTCGAATCCAACGTGCAGGCGATCAACCTCGAAAACGGCGAAGTGATCTGGAACTACGAAGCCGGCTCGCCGACCCAGGGCCCGAACGGCGTCGTCGTCGCCGAAGGCAAGGTCTTCGGCGCGACCAGCAGCGAAGTCTTCGCCCTCGACCAGGAAACCGGCAAGGAACTGTGGTCGGCCTCGATCGCCCAGCCGCCGCTGGCGATCGACATGGCGCCCGGCTACGACGAAGGCCTCGTCTACGTCTCCTCGGTCCCGGTCACGGTCAACTCCGAATACCCGCCCGGGGGAGTCGGCACCCTCTACGCGCTCGACGCCAAGACCGGCAAGAAGGCCTGGCAGTTCGACACCGTGCCGAAGGACCTCTGGGGCGACAAGAGCCTCAACTCCGGCGGCGGCCTCTGGTACCCGCCCTCCTTCGACGGCAAAGGCTCGATGTACTTCGGCACCGGCAACCCGGTCCCGTACCCGGGCGCTCCCGGCAAGCCGTGGGGCGCGAGCCGTCCTGGCCCGAACCTCTACACCGACTCGCTGATCAAGATGGACGCGAAGACGGGGAAGATGGAGTGGCACTACCAGCAGACGCCGCACGACGTCTACGACTGGGACTTCCAGAACTCGCCGATCCTGGCCAAGGCGGGCGGGCGCGAAGTCGCGATCGGCTCCGGCAAGTCCGGGATCGTCACCGCTGTCGACGTCAAGACCGGCAAGCCGGTCTGGAGCACGCCGGTCGGCCAGCACAATGGCCACGACGACGACGGGCTGCTGGCGATGCGCGGCGAAACCTCGAAGATCAAGGAAGGCGAAGTCTTCCCGGGCACCCTCGGCGGCGTGATCACGCCGGCCGCGGCCAACGCGACGACGGTCTTCGTCCCGGTCGTCAACCACGCGCTGACCGCCGCGGGCGGCACCGAAATCGGCGAAAGCGGCTCGCTGACCGGGGAAATGGTCGCCCTCGACATCAAGACCGGCAAGGTCAAGTGGAACCAGGAATTCGAAGGCGGCGCCTTCGGCTCGCCGGTGGCGGTGAACGACCTCGTCTTCTTCACCACCTTCGACGGCACCGTCCATGCCCTCGACGCCGAAACCGGCGGCGAAGTCTGGACCGAAAGCCTGCCGTCCGGCTCCAACTCGCCGGTCGCGGTCAGCGGCAAGACGCTGATCGTCCCGGCCGGGATCCCGGCCGCCGAAGGGCAGAAACCGGAACTGATCGCCTACAGCCTCGGAAGCTAAATCAGGGGTACGCGTTGCGCCGCCGGCCCGAGTCGGTATGACTTGGGTCGGTGGCGACCAAGCACAGCGCCGGGATCCTCCTCTTCCGCCGCAATGGGGGCGAGCCCGAGTTCCTGCTCGTCCATCCCGGCGGTCCCTTCTGGGCGAAGAAAGACGAGGGCGCCTGGTCGATCCCGAAGGGGCAGATCGAGACCGACGAGGAGCCACGCGCCTGCGCGGTGCGCGAGCTGGAAGAGGAGTTAGGGGCCGCGCCGGCGCTCGATCCCGACCAGCTGATCGAGCTGGGGTCGATCCGCCAGCGGGCCGGCAAAGTGGTCGAGGCCTGGGCGGCAGAGGCGGAGTTTGACCCGGCGGCGCTCGCCAGCAACACCTTCACGATGGAGTGGCCGCCGCGCAGCGGCAACCAGCGCGAGTTCCCCGAGGTCGACCGGGCCGAGTGGTTCGACCTCGCGACAGCGCGGGAGAAGATCCTCCCCGCTCAGGCAGAGCTTCTGGATCGCTTGCTGAAGCGGTTAGAGTCGTCAGATGGAGAACGGAGCGTCCCAGAACGGTAGGACTCCGATTCCGGCCCGGTTGCTCGGAGTCGGGGTGCGGGGGGCGCGCACGGTCACCCGCGCCACCGGAATCGACAAAGCCGTGGAGATCGCCGCCGAGGAGGCGATCGTCGCCGCGGTCGAGAGCCAAGCGGTCGAGCGGGCGATGGCGCGGGTGCTCGAAGGGCCGGTCATCGAAGACGCGGTCCAGGGGGCCCTGCAGAGCGATGCGGTCAAGCGCGCGCTGCTGGAGGCGATGGACAGCGAGCTGGTGGACGAGGTCTGGCGCCGGCTGCTCGCCAGCGACGAGGTCCAGCAGCTGGTCGAGCGCATCGCCGAGGCGCCGGAGGTCCGGGCGGCGATCAGCGCCCAGGGGATGGGCCTGCTCGAGGACATCGGCCGCACGATCGGCCGGCTGGCGCGGCGGCTCGACGACAGCTTCGAGCGCATCGCGCGCCGGCTGCTCTTCCGCAAGCCGAGGCTGGTGGCGAGCAATCACGCCGGCGCGGTCAGCCGCGGCTTGGCGATGGCGATCGACGGGGTCTTCGTCAACCTCTCCTTCACCGCTTTCGCCGCCCTGGTGACGCTGGTCGCGAATGCCTTCGGCGGCAGCGGCCAGGGGGGCTCGAGCTTCGCGATCGCGATCGGCTCGACCGCCTGGCTCGCCCTCGGGGCGATCTACCTCGTCGCCTTCTGGTCGTTGGCCGGGCAGACGCCCGGGATGCGCTTCGTCGGGATCAGGCTCGACGCCGAGCGCCTTCCCCCGAGGCGCAGCATCAAGCGATTGCTCGGCCTCGGCCTCTCCATCGTCGCGTTCGGGCTGGGGCTGCTCGGGATCGTCTTCGGACCGCAACGGCGGGGATGGGCCGACCGGCTCGCCTCGACCGACGTCCTCTACGACGATCGCCGGCCGCAGCCGGCGCCGTGGTCGGGCCGGTCCGCCTCGGGCGCCCTGCCCTAGACCGGGGCGCCGGAGCGGTTGGGGAACAGCCGCTGAATCAGCAGGGTCAGGGTTCCGGAGGCGATCAGCAGGGAGACGTTGATGACGAGGACGACGAGGGCGCTGAGGGCGTTGTCGATGCCGCCGCCGCCGATCGCGACGCCGAGATAGGCGGAGGCCGGGATCGTCGTCACCGAGATCGCGACCCCGACGGCGGCGCTGGCGCGGGTCTCGAAGGAGAGCATCGCGGCGATCCCGGCCGCGAGCGCGATCAGCACGGTCGAGTAGTCGGTGTGGGCGAGATTGCTGAGGCTGCTCTGCTCGACGTTGAAGCCCTCGGGGAGCAGGCCGGCCCATTTCAGCAGGGCGCTGAGGGTGGCGGCGGTGGCGATCACCAGGCCGAGGCCGAGAGTGAGGGTGGTGAAGGCGCGGCGGGTGAGGCTGCGGTTGCCGCCGACGAGGCCGACCGAGGTGGCGCAGATCGGCAGCAGGTCGGGGCTGACCGCCATCGCGCCGACGATCAGGATCGAGCTGTTGGTGATGACGCCGAGGGCGGCGATCACCGCGGCGACGTTGATCATCGCCAGGTAGCGCGCCAGGGGTCGCGAGTTGGCGCGCGCCTGACCCATGACCTCGACCCAGGCCAGGCCCTCGATGCCGCCGTCGCCGCGGTGGCGGTGCTGGGGGGCGACCACGTCGACGCGGGTCAGCACGTAGTCGTCGACGTCGATCCCCAGCTCGGCGATCGCCGCGACCAGCGGGTCGGCGGCGGCGGGCTCGACGTCGGCGACGAAGACGTAGGCGCCCTCGGGGGCGGAGGCGTCCGGTTGCTGGACGATCCGCCGCACCCCTTCGAGCTCGCGCAGGAGGACGGCGAACTCGTCGGCCCGGTGGTGGGCGATCGAGGAGCGCAGGCGCAGCATCGGCGCCCAGCCTACGAGGCCTAGGAGACGAGCTTGAGGACTTTGAAGGCGCGGTTGCCTTTCGGCGTCTCGACGGTCACCGTCGAGCCGACCTTGGCGTCCATCAGCGCCCGCCCGATCGGCGACTCGGCCGAGAGTCGCCCCTCGGCGAGGTTGGCCTCGGTCGAGCCGACCAGGGTCCAGACGACGGTCTCGCCTTTGGACTCGTCGAGCACTTCGGCGCTGCGGCCGAAGCTGAAGACGCTGCTGTCGATGTCGGAGACCTCGACCACGACCGCGTTGCGCAGCCGTTCCTGCAGCCGCTTGATCCGCGTCTCCATGTGGGCCTGGTCCTCTTTGGCGACGTGATACTCGGCGTTCTCCTTCAGGTCGCCCTCCTCGCGCGCGACCTTGATCCGCGCCGCCATCGCTTTCCGCGCCGGCCCTTCCAGCTCGGCGAGTTCGGCTTTCAGCTCTTCGATCCCGGCCTGCGTGATCGGCTCACCGGTCTGCTCCTGCGGGCTCATGCCGTGGAGCGTCGCAGAAATCAGTCGCCGGCGTTCCCCGTGGCGAAGGCCGAAGCGAAGGAGTGGACCTTGGCTCCGGCGGCGGCGCCGAGCGGTTCCAGGCCGAACAGCTCGTCGGTCGAGCGCAGCAGCGAATAGGGGCTGTAACGGGCGCCGTCGGTCGAGTCCGGGGTCAGCAGCGGCGAGACCAGCAGGGCGCCGGTTTTGAGCGGGTCGGCCGCGGGCGCCGCGCCGGGTTCGGCCGGGGCGGGGGCGGCGGCGCCGAAGGCGACGATCAGCAGGCCGTCGCGCTTGTAGGCGGGGGAGGCGAGGACTTCCGGCACGACCTTGGCCAGGTAGGCGTCGGCCGCGGCGGCGCCGTCGGGGGCGCCTTCCGGGCACTGGCCGGGGAAGCCGGCGTCGCAGAGGTTGGGGGAGAGGTAGGAGAAGTTGGCGGTCGCGTCAACCGTCTTCAGGTCCTTCGCCAGTTCGGTCGCCGGCACGTCGTTGGTGGCGCAGTCGCCGAGGTCGAGCAGCGAGTGGAAGTAGACGAACGGGTTCAGCCGCGGCGCGTAGCCGCCGATGACCGGTGCTTCTTCGGCGCCCGGTTCGGGGTGGACGCAGTTGGCGGGCTGGCCGGTGGTGGGGTCGGTCATCCCTTCCAGGTAGGCGCGCCAGGTGAAGCGGGCGCTGCCGAGCTGGTCGGCGAGGGTCAGCGTTTCGACCGGGAGGACGCACTTTTCGTAGTCGGGACAGTCGGCGCCGGTCGCCGCGGTCGGCTTCTGGCCGCTTACCGTGGCGATCCCGTTGGGCAGCGAGGCTTCGCTCAGCAGCGAGTAGTTGGTCAGCAACACGCCCTGCGGCCGCAGGGTGGCTGAGAGGTAGGGCATCTGGGAGGTCGTGCCGAAGGCGGCGTCGTAGCCGGGACTCGCCAGCGAGATCAGAAAGATGTGCTTGACCGGGCCGGCTTCGGGCAGTTCCGGTTCCGTGGGCGGGGTAACCGGAGCTTCCGGCTGCCCGCTTCCGGCGGGTGGCGACGATTCTGAGGACTCTCCCGGTAGGGAGAGCCCAGAATCGGAGACAGGACCCGCCGGCTGAGGGGCTGGAGAAGGCGTGGGCACCGAGCTCGCTGCGGGGGCCGGCGCTGGCGCGGCGGCGACGGAGGCCGGTTCCTGTTCCAGCAGCGCCTGGGCAGCCGCGGCGCCCAGCGACCCGCCGTTGCCACTGCTGCCGGCGGCGACGATGCCCGTGGTGGCGACCAGGGAGGAGGTGACGAGCAGCGCGAACCGTTTCCCGGTCAGGGTCGCGGCGGCGGCGATCGCTTTCGCCAGCAGCGCACTCACGCCGCCGCCTCCGTCTTCGGCGCCAGCGAGGAGCCGCACTGGGGGCAGAAGCGGTCGGCCGGCCCGTAGGGGGAGCCGCAGCCGGCGCAGAGCCCGGCCGCGTCGGAGCGCTCGAGCTCAAGCAGGCGCTCCACTGCGAGCAGCTCGGCGTCGACCCGCTGCAGCTCGGCCGCCTTGCGGGTCAGCACGTCGAGGCGGACGTGGTCGCGGATCGCCATCTCGTAGAAGGCTCCGCCGAGGTCGGCCTGCATCACCGTGAACTTCTCCAGCAGCCGGTCGCGCTGTTTCTCCAGGTCGCTCACGGTTCCGCCCCGGTCGGGGCAGGGGCGCTGCCGCCGCTGCCGCCGACGACGATCACGTCGGGCAGGCCCTGCTGCGCCTTGACGTAGTTTTCGCCCGTCTGTTCGGGGGCTTCCGCGACGGTCTGCGTGTCTTCTTCTTCCTTTTGCTTGGAGGCGTGGAAGTCGGCGACCGAGTGGACGTCCCCGTTCTTGGTGTGGGCGACGACCTTTTCTTCGCCCTTGCCGTTCGCCTTGCCCGGTTTCGAGCCTTTCTTCGCTTTCGCGGCGGTCGCTGCGGTCGACGGCGTCGCGGTGGTCGAGGCCGCGGTCGCCTGCCGTTCGCGCAGCGCCTGCAGCAGGGCTTCGTTGTCGTTGCCGCCGCCGGAGTTGCTGCGGCCGATCATCACCCCGAGCGCGACCGCGAGCGGCAGCAGCGCGAAGAAGCCGACCGCCGCGGCGCGGCTGGTCGGGCTCGGCTTCGGTGCCGGGCCGCTCAGCGGCCGCCGCGCCCTTTTGCTCATCGCCGCGAAGTAGCGGGAGGAGGGGTTGGCGCCGTTGCCGCGCCGCGCCGCGCACTCGACGCAGTAGCGCTGCTGCGGGTCCATCGGCGCCCCGCACTCCTCGCAGGGCCGGTAGGTCCGGGTGGTCATCCATCCCCTTCCCGCCGACGGGACGATTTCGATCTATATAGGCCCCTTTTCGTCCCGCCGGCCTTGTGTTTGTGGTTGTTCTGGCGCTTCGCGCGCGCCTTGAGGATCTGTTCGGATTCGGCCTGCTTGGCGGCGGCCTTTTCCTGGGTCGTCTCGCAGCCGGCGAGGCTGCCGGCTGCGAGGGCGGCGCAAAGGGCCAGCACGGCGAGCTGCATCTGTCGCCTAGCCGAAGGCACCGCTCACGTACTCCTGGGTGCGTTGCTCGCGGGGCGAGCCGAAGAGCGAGGTCGCGCTGTTGTACTCGACCAGGTCGCCCAGGTACATGAAGGCGACGTGGTCGGCGATCCGGTAGGCCTGCTGCAGGTTGTGGGTGACGATGACGACCGCGACGTCGTCGCGCAGCTTGACGATCAGGTCCTCGATCACCTGGGTCGATTTCGGGTCCAGCGCCGAGCAGGGCTCGTCGAGCAGCAGCACCTCCGGCTGCGCCGCCAGCGCCCGGGCGATGCAGAGCCGCTGCTGCTGGCCGCCGGAGAGCTTCAGCGCCGGATGGTCGAGGTTGTCCTTGACCTCCTCGAAGAGGCCGGCGCGGTCGAGTGCGCTGTGGACCGCCGGCTCCAGCTGCTTCTTGCGCGCCCGTCGCGAGCCCTGCTCCCGCAGTACGTAGGCGATGTTGTCGAAGACGCTCATCGGGAACGGGTTCGGCTGCTGGAAGACCATCGTCACCCGGCGCCGCAGCAGGGTCGGCTCGATCGCCGTTATGTCGATGTCGTCGAGCAGGATGCGGCCGCTGAGGCGCGCGCTCGCGGTCAGCTCGGTGAGGCGGTTGAGCGAGCGCAGGAGCGTCGTCTTGCCGCAGCCCGAGGGGCCGATCAGGGACAGCACCTCGCCCTGGCGCACCGGCAGCGAGACGCTTTTGACAGCCTCTTTCTCGCCGTAGAAGACGGAGACGTCGTCGATCTCCATCCGCCGGATCGAGAACTGCGGCGCCCCGATCGAGCGGCGCGCGGAGGTGAAGCCGCTGCGCTGCTGGCCGTTGCTCGAGGGCACCGGCGCCTTCACCTCCGTCGCCGGCTCCGGGTCCTCCAGCTTCAGCCGCCGGATCGGCGGCGGCCCAGGGGTGTCTGAGCTTTCCCCACGCAGGTGGGGGACAACCTCAGAAACGGGGGTCAGTGGCTCCACGTTCCTACCTTTCGGGCGCGGCGGTGGACGACGTCGGCGGCCGCATTCAGGGCGAGCACCATCAGCAGGAGCACGAAAGCCGCCGCGTAGGCTTTCTGCGGCTGGTTGAGGTTCCCGGTCGGGGAGGCCTCGTAGACGAAGTTGGTCAGGGTGGTGCCGGCGCCGCGCAAGAAGTTGAGCGGGAAGCCGACCCCTTCGACTGGGGAGAAGTTCTGGGTAGCGCCGAGGAGGACGAGGATGATCGCGGTGTCGCCGATGATCCGGCCGAGGCCGAGGATGGCGCCGGTGGCTACCTGGGGGCGGCAGGTCGGCAGCAGGATCCGCCGCGTGGTCGCCGCCTTCGTCTTGCCGACCGCGTAGGAGGCCTCGCGGACGTGGCGCGGGATCGAGTTCAGCCCCTCGCGGACGCTGGCGACGACCAGCGGCAGCGCCACCAGGGAGAGCATCGCCGAGGCGGCGAAGAAGGAGCGGCCGAAGACGACGCCTTCGGTGGTACGGCTGAGGAAGCCGAGCGCGGTGCTGGAGAAGATCACCGTGCCGAAGAGGGCGAGGACGATCGAGGGGATCGCGGCGATCGCCTCGATCGTCGACTCGGCGATCCGCGCCAGCGCCGCCGGCCGGCCGTACTCGACCAGCCAGACCGCGATCGCCACCCCGGTCGGCAGCGCCAGGGCGATCCCCATCGTGGCGACGATCATGGTGCCGATGAAGGCGTCGGAGAAGCCGCCCGATTCGCCCTCGGTGAAGCCGGCGGCGGCCGGGGTCCAGAGCATTTCCAGGCGCAGGAACTTGATCCCCTGCACCATCAGGTAGACGACGATCGCGACCGCGATTGCGCAGAAGAGCAGGCCGAGGAACCAGCAGATCGCCAGGCCGATGCGGTCGGCGAGGCGCCAGGTGGCGCTGCCCTCGACCGCCTCGGTGTGGCCGCGGCCCGGGCGCAGCGGGTTACGCCCGGGCGTCGGCGGCGTCGAGGGGGCGGTCGGCATCGGGGTCTGCAGCGAGGACTCCATCACGGGCTCCCGTACTTGCGCATCGCGCGGCGGGCGATATGGCCGGCGAGCGAGACCATCGCGCCGGAGAAGAGGAGCACGGCGGCGATCGCGAACAGGGTCGCGTTGGCCGGCTTCGAGCTCAGCTGGTCGATGTTCTTGACGATCGTCGGCGCCAGCGGGCGCGAGGGCTCGTAGACGAAGATCAGGCCGTCGGCGGGGTTGGGGGCGAAGCCGACCGAGCCGGAGATCATCGCCAGCATCACCGCCTCGCCGGTGGCGCGGGCGACCGCCAGCACGGTGCCGGCGACGATCGCCGGGCGGGCGCTGCGGACGCCGATCTTCCAGGTCGTGCGCCAGCGGTTGACGCCGAGCGCCAGCGAGCCTTCCAGCCAGCCGGGTTTAACCGCCCGCAGGCCGTCGCTGAAGATCGAGACCATCAGCGGCGCGATCATCACCGTCAGCACCGTCACCGCCGCCAGCAGGCTGTAACCGGTGAGCGAGATGACGCCCGCGACCGAGGCCTTCTGGGGCTCGCTGATCAGGTGGTTGCCGATGAAGGGGACGATCACGACGACGCCGATCAGGCCGTAGATCACCGACGGCACGCTGGCCAGGAAGCGCACCACCGGCTGGAGGATGTTGCTCATCCAGGTGGGGGCGAACTCGACGATGAACACCGCGATGAAGAGGGCCGAGACGAGGGCGATCGCGACCGCCCCCCCGGTGATCAGGATCGTGCTCCAGATCAGCGGCCAGGCGTGGAAGGTGTAGACGTAGCCGGCTCCCGTCTGGGCCGAGAGCGAGATCGCTTCCATCTGGTCGTCGACGTTGCCGCCGGGACCGAACCAGGCCAGCCCGTTGTGGGCGAACGAGGGCCAGGCGTGGACGAAGACGGTCGCGATCAGCGCCAGCAGCAGGGCGACGACGCCGCAGACCAGCGCGCCGAGCATCCGCTCGACGCGCTGGTCGGACCACTTCGGCCCGTACTCTGGAGTCAGATCCTCCAAGGCCTACTTCTTGTTGAAGGCGGGCACGCCGCCGGCCTTGAGGATGGTTTCCCCGGCGAGCGGGCTGCGCCGCGCCCAGTCGATGAACTTGAGCAGGGCTTTCGGGCTGGAGCTGCCGTCTCCCGGAAGGACGAGGAAGATGTACCGGGAGAGCGGGTACTTCAGCGGTTCGACGCTGATCTTGTTCGCCCGGCAGGGGACGCCGTTCACCTTCAGCGTCTTCAGCCCCTTCTTCTGCCAGGCGAGCCCGGCGTAGCCGATCGCGTTGGGGTCCTGCTTGACCGCGTTGACGACCAGGCCGTCGGCGGTGAGGGCGTTGACGTTGGACGCCGGCGGTTCGTTGTTCAGCACCGCCTGGAGGAAGAAGTTGTAGGTGCCTCCGTTGGTGTCGCGGCCGACCGGGTCGATCGTCGTCGTCAGGTTCGAGCCGCCGACCTGGCTCCAGTTGGTCAGCAGGCCGCGGTAGATGTCGTGGGTCTGCTGGATCGAGATGTTGGTGAGGCTGTTCTTCGGGTTGACGTCCATGCAGAGGCCGTCGAGGTAGAACTTGACGTAGGTCGTCCCCGCGTCCGAGGGGAGCGGGGTGCGGGCCTGGCCCGCGAACTGGCTGGTCCCGTTCTGGACGTCTTTGACGCCGGCGTTGCCGCCGTCGGCGAGGTAGGTGAAATGGACCTTGTGGTTGACCTTCTTCGTGTAGGTCGCGAAGAGGGCCTGCAGCACGGGCTGCGCTGCTACCGAGCCCGACCCGATCAGGGTCACGGCACCGGCCGACGCCGGCGCGGCGAGCCCCAGGAGGGAGATCGCGGCGATGGCGAGGGTCTTGCTTCTCATGCGGTGTGAGTCCTTTCTGCCGGGTGGGTTTGAAGGTCTTAACAAGACTTTGTTGACCAACTTGATGGCGAAACAGTAGCAGCTTCTGTACTTTATTGACTTACTTAGTAAAGAAAAGCGTCGAAGGGCAGCCGGAACCCGCCGGAGCAAAGCGGGGGAGGCCATCTCGAGGCCAGAGAAATGGAGGACCAATTGCTGAAGAGAAGACTGTCCACGCCACGAGCCGCGACCGTCGTCGTGCTCGCGGCCGCGGTAGCCGTCTCGGTGTCGGTGGTGCCTTCGGTCGCCCAGTCGTTCCTGACCAGCCAAAAGGCGGCCAAGGTCTTCGTCACCAACAAGAAGGCGTCGCAGCTGTACCTGAAGAAAAAAGCGGCGTCGAACCTGTACGTGGCGAAGGCGAGCGCGCCGAAGTCGCCGGTGGTGGGGATCGCGGCGGGCACCGCCCCGTTTTCGGCCGGGGCGACCACGGCGGGCTACATCCCGACCGCATTCAGCTCGTTCGCGACCAAGGCCGAAGTCAGCAGCGTCGTCATCACCTTCTCGGGGAACGCGACCTGCACCTCGGAAAAAGCCAGCTCGGCCGACGCCTGCCCGATCCAGATCCTGGTCGACGGCCAGTCGACCGGCAAAGTGAACTTCGCTCCGGCGACGCTTGCTTCGCAGACGCCGGCGCCGATCGTCCAGACGGTGATGCAGACGACCGTGCTCGGGAAAGGCGGCCATACCGTGGCGGTCCAGTACGCGGGTGCCAAAAACGTGACGTTCACGCTGAAAGGCTGGAACCTCGCGGTGCAGGCCTACCCACAGCCGGACGAACCGCTGCAGACCGAGGGCTCGAGCCCCGGCGGCTCGGGCAAGGGGAGCAGTTCCAAGAAGGGCTAACCAAGGGTCCGCCGGACCTTTGAACCGCTATGCGGAACAAAGGTCCGGCGGACCTCCATTTCGCCGCTCATGCTCAGCGCTGGGGGCGGGGGAGGGAGTCGCCGAGGATCAGGCGGGCGCGGTAGAAGAGCGCCTCGTCGGCCCCCCGCAGCTCCGACTCCCGGTTGTCGGTCTGCGTGGTCCGGTTCTGCCCGATCCCAGCCGGACTCTCGTCCCGCACCAGGCCGGCCAGCCGACCCCGCGAGCGGAACCTCGTGGTGGCAACGCCTTTGGACATCCCGTCTCCTTTCTCTCTTTCTTTACCAACTAACTCAAGAATAGCAGGAACGAACACCGCCTCCAGGGCGGGTCGCGAAGAGCTCCGTCATCTGGACGGAGCTACGAGCGCCTCAGCGGGGACGTTCGACCGCGGTGAGCGAATCAGCGCTTCTGCCAGTTCCATGGTTCCTTATGCACCAAATGGGTGCCTTGGGAACCACGCAACTCGGGAGTGGCGAGTTGGGGCGGGGCGCCACCCGGCAAGAAGGCGCCCCACCCCGTCGCCCCTTCAGACGGCTGCAGATACCTCTGCGTCGCCGCCGTCGTGGGTCCCCAGGGGAGTCGAGGCCCCGTTGGGGGTTGACGGCGCCGAACCGTTGAAGCTTTTCGCCTGGACCGGGCGCAGGTAGGCGATCTGGCCCTCGCGCAGCTCCAGTCGCTGCAGCTCGGACCGGGTCAGCTGGGCCCAGATCTCGGTCCCGTCGGCAAGCGTGAACTCGACCCGGATCTCGAACCCGAGCGAGACGATCCGCTGCACCCAGCCCTCCTGCGTGCGCTCGTCGGGGTCGAGCACGACCTCCATGTCGTGCGGGCGCACGAAGTGGTCGCCGAGCCGGTTGACCTCGCCGACGAAGCTCATCACGAACTCGTTGGCCGGGTGCTCGTAGAGCTCGTCCGCGTTTCCCGACTGCTCGACCCGCCCCGCGTTCATCACCACCAGCTGGCCGGCGACGTCCATCGCCTCCTCCTGGTCGTGGGTGACGAAGATCGTCGTCACGTGCATCTCCTCGTGGAGCCGCCGCAGCCAGGTCCGCAGGTCCTTGCGCACCTTCGCGTCGAGTGCCCCGAAGGGCTCGTCGAGCAGCAGCACCTGCGGCTCCACCGCCAGCGCCCGCGCCAGCGCCATCCGCTGCCGCTGGCCGCCGGAGAGCTGGGAGGGATAGCGGTCGGCCAGGCCCTCGAGCTGGACCAGGTCCAGCAGCTCGTGCACGCGGGCGGCGATCTTGCGCTTGTCCCACTTGCGGATCTTCAGCCCGAAGCCGACGTTCTCGAACACGGTCATGTGCTTGAAGGCGGCGTAGTGCTGGAAGACGAAGCCGACTTCGCGCTTCTGCGGCGGCGTCTTCGAGACGTCGTCGCCCTCGATCAGCACCCGGCCGGAATCGAGCGTCTCCAGCCCGGCGATCGCCCGCAGCAGCGTCGACTTGCCCGAGCCGCTGGGCCCGAGCAGGGCGGTCAGGGACCCGTCGGGGACCTCGATCGATACGTCTTTCAGCGCCTGAAAGTCACCGAAGCGCTTGTCCGCTCCCTCGACTGAGATTCCCATCAGGCGGCCTCCTTTCGTTTCATCAGGTTCATTGCGAGCAGCGTCGCCAGCGCCAGTAGCGCCAGCAGGACGGAGGCGCCGAAGGCGCCGGGAAGGTTGAAGTTGTCGTACTGCTTGACGACGAACAGCGGCAGCGTCTGGGTCTGGCCGGAGATCGAGCCGGAGACGACCGAGACGGCGCCGAACTCGCCGAGCACGCGGGCGGTGGTGAGGACGACGCCGTAGGCGACACCCCAGCGGATCGCCGGCAGGGTCACCCGCCAGAAGGTCTGCCAGGCGTTGGCCCCGAGGGTCGAGGCGGCTTGCTCCTGCTCGGTGCCGATCTCCTGCAGCACCGGCACCGTCTCGCGCACCACGAATGGCAGCGAGACGAAGATGCAGGCGATCACCATCCCTGGGACCGAGAAGAGGATCTTGATCCCGGCTTCGGCCAGGCCGGGTTCGAACCAGCCGGTGGTGCCGTAGAGGAGGAAGAGCGAGAGCCCGATCACCACCGGCGAGATCGCGAACGGGAGGTTGATCACCGCGTCGACCAGGAAGTTGCCCCGCCATTTATGGCGGACGAGGAGGATCGCGCAGGCGATCCCGAAGACCGTGTTCAGCGGCACCGCGATCGCGACCGTGATCAGGGTCAGCTTCAGCGCGTGCAGGCCGTCGGGGGAAGTGATCGCGTCGAGCGGGGGCGCGATCCCGTGTTCGAAGGTTTTGTAGAAGATGAACCCCAGCGGCAGGAGCAGCAGGAGCAGGACGTAGCCGAGGCCGAGCACGCGCAGGCCCCAGCGGCTGGTCGGACTGGCGCTCATGCTCCGGCACTCCCCCCAGCGTCTTTGGCCAGCGTTGGGATGAACTCGCTCGAGGCGCGATCGTGGCGGACCGCCCAGCGCTGGATCAGGCTGACGACCACGAGGCAGGCAAGCGAGGCGGCCAGCAGCACCACCGAGGTCGCGGCGGCACCGGTGTTGTTGCCATTCTCGATCAGCTGCTTGATGTAGACGGAGGAGACCTGCGTTTCCGGCAAGCCGCCGGCGAAGAGCAGGACCGAGCCGAACTCGCCGAGCGCGCGAGCAAAGGCCAGGGCGACGCCGGCGCCGAGGCCCGGCAGCAGGTTGGGGAAGATGATGCGGCGGAAGACGGTGAAGCCGCCGGCGCCGAGCGAGGTCGCCGCCTCCTCCATCTCGCGGTCCATCTCCATCAGCAGCGGCTGCACGGCGCGGACGACGAAGGGCAGGGTGACGAAGCAGAGCGCGACGACGACCGCCGCACGGGTGCCCGCAATATGTACCCCAAAGGGGCTTTTGTCGCCCCAAAGCTCGATCAGGATCAGGCTGGCGACGATCGTCGGCAGCGCGAAGGGGAGGTCGATGACGGCGTTGACCACCGCCTTGCCTGGGAATTCGTCCCGGACCAGGAGCCAGGCGAGGATCGTCCCGAAGAAGGCGTTGATTAGGACGACGATGGTTGAGGCGACCAAGGTCAGCTCCAGCGCCTTCACCGCCTGCGGCTGGGTCACCTGTTCCCAGAAGTGGCCGAGACCCTGGCTCAGCGACTGGTTGGTCAACGCCGCCAGCGGCAGCAGCACGACGATGCTCAGGTAGAGCACGACCATGCCGCGGCCGAGGCCGGCGCCGATCCCGGGCAGGCGCAGGCCTGTCCGGGGGGCGCGTGAGTGGGTGAGAGTCCCGGCCTCCATCGATCAGCCCGAGGTCGAGACTCCGAGTTCGCCCTCGATCTTGGCCACCGAGCCGGTTTCTTCGTCGAAGAAATCGTCGTTGACCTTGCCCCAGCCGCCGAACTTGCCGATCTGGAAGAGATCCTTCGGGGTCGGGAACTGCTTCGGGTCGACCAACTTCGGGTTGACCGGGCGGTAGCCGTTTTCAGCCCACAGTTCCTGGCCCTGGTCGGACCAGAGGAACTCGAGGAAGTCTTCGGCCGCCGGCTCCGGCGCTTCCTTGGTGACCGCGATCGGGGTTTCGATCTGGATCGTCGAAGGCGGGATCACGTATTCGACGTCTTCGCCTTCCTTTTCGGCCTTGATCGCTTCGTTCTCGTAGGTGAGGAGCACGTCGCCCTCGCCCTGCGAGAAGGCGGAGAAGGCGTCGCGGCCGCTGCCCGGCTGGGCCACGGTCTGTTCGAGGATCTGCCTGACCGCCGCCAGCGCCTGGGTGGGGGAGTCCCCTTCTTCCAGCGCCGAGCCGTAGACGGCCATGATGTTCCAGCGGGCCGAGCCGGAGCTGAACGGGTTCGGGGTGACCACGTCGACGCCCTTGTCCTCGACGTCTTTGAAGGACTCGATCCCGTCCGGGTTGCCCTTGCGGACCATGATCACCACGACCGAGTCGGTCGCGATCCCGTGGTAGGGCCCGCTTTCCCAGTCCTTGGCGACGAGTTCGCCTTCTTCGACCAGGCGTTCCATGTCGCCGGCCTGGGAGAAGTGGACGACCGATGCGGGCTGCCCCGCGACCACCGCGCGACTCTGGTCGCCGGAGGCGCCGAAGGAGTTGCTGAAGCTGACTCCCTTGCCCTGCGAGGTCTTTGCGAAGGCGGGCTCAAGGGTTTCGGCGTAGACGGATTCCGGGGTGGAGTAGCCGACCACGTCGAGCTTGGCGCCGCCGGAGGATTCCGCGCCGGTGGCGCTGCTGTCGCTGCCCCCACAGCCGGCAACGATCACCGCCGTCAGGGCAAAGAGGGCGAGGGCACCTGCCATCGCTCCGCGCCGCCGGGTGTCGAGAGCAATCCGCATCTTCATTCCTTTCTTTCTTGAGTAACTTACTTGTGAAGAGAGGCGGCACCCTAGCACAAAGTTGATCAGCAAAGTAGAGAATCTCGATCTGGATTAGGGTCCTTCCATGCCAGTCGACGCGGTGCGCACGCCGGAGGAGCTGCTGGAGGGGTTGCCGGACTACCCGTTCGAGTCCCGCTACCGGGAAATCGACGGGCTGCGGCTGGCCCACCTCGACGAGGGGGAGGGCAAGCCGGTTGTGTTCTTCCACGGCGAGCCGACCTGGTCGTTCCTCTGGCGCAAGGTGATCCCGCCGGTGCGCGACGCCGGCTACCGCTGCATCGCCCCCGACTACGCCGGCTTCGGCCGCTCCGACAAGCCCACCGACCTCGGCTGGTACACCTACGACCGCCACGTCGAGCTGATCGCGGCGCTGTTGGAGGAACTCGACCTGCGCGAAGCGACGGCGGTCGTCCACGACTGGGGCGGGCCGATCGGGCTGCGGCTCGCGGTCGAGCATGCCGACCGCTTCGACCGCATCGTGATCATGGAGACCGGCCCCTTCACCGGCCACCAGAAGATGAGCGACGCCTGGTTTGCCTTCCGCGACTTCGTCCGCGACAACGAGGACGTGCCGGTGGGCTTTTTGATCAAAGGCGGCTGCAAGAACGACCCTGGCGACGACGTGATCGCCGCCTACGACGCGCCCTACCCGGAGCCGCGGGCGAAGGCGGGGGCGCGGGCCTTCCCGCTGATCCTGCCGACGACGCCTGAGGCGGTCGGCGCGGCGGAGGGCAAAGCGGTGGCGAACGCGCTGCGCGAGGACGACCGGCCGGCGCTCGTTCTCTGGGCGGACTCGGATCCGATCCTGCCGTTCTCGGTGGGGGAGCGGGTCTCGAGCGAGCTGAACTTCCCGCCGCCGCGGCCGATCAAAGACGCTGCACACTTCCTGCAGGAGGACGCCGGGCCCGAAATCGGGTCCGTCATCGCCGATTGGTTGGGCTGAGGGGGCGGGGCGGCGGGTGGGGGAGGACCCTCCGTCGCAAATTGGGGAGGCTCCTCCGGGTCCTCCCCAACCCGCCGATCAACGCTTTCCGTTGATCAGGTCGGTCATATCGGCGTGGGAGTAGTTGTGTAGGAGCTGGACTCGGCGGGGTGGAGCGTCGTCTTCCAGCCAGGTGACGGTGCCGGGCCAGTAGGAGTTCGGGGGCGTTCCGGGTTGGTGGAAGGCGGAGGAGAAGACCCAGCTGCCGGTGTTGTGGAGGGTGCCGCCGCGGGGGAGGGTCCAGGTCGGTTCGTCGGGCAGGGGGCCGGCGCGGTGGGTGTGGCCGGTGATCACGTGGACGTCGTCGATGCCGAGCCGGCGCGTCATCTCGATCCCCGCCGCGACACCGCTGTGGAAGATCGCCCGCGCGGTGACGTCGGGCTCGAACTCGGCCCGCAGCAGCCGGTTGAGGCCGCGGATCGCCCAGGGGAAGCCAGTCCGGGCGGCCCTGGCTTTGAAGCCGCCGCGGCGCTCGCCCGCGAGTACCTCCCAGGCTTTCTCGAAGGGGCCGTTGCGGCGGCGGCGGATCGGCAGCACCTGCGCGAGCCCGTAGGCGAACCCGTATAAGGGGCGCAGCACCCGCTCGTAGTCGTTCGGGGTCGCCCGCGACGGCAGCGGCTTGGAGAGGCGGACCATCGTCGCCGCCGCGACGCACTCGGCTCGCGGCAGGGTGAGGTGGACGTCGATGTAGTGGCCGTGGGTGGCGTAGACGTCCTCGCGCAGCCAGAGGCCGGGGTAGGCGATCTGCAGCCGGGCGGCGCCGAGCCACTCGTCGATGAGGGCCGCGGGACCGGGGGAGGGGGCGTGGCGGTGCTCCAGCCCCAGGGTCGGGTCGCCGGCGATCGAGAGCTCGTCGAGCAGCGGCTCGGCGAGGCGGGCGTCGTGGTTGCCCGGGACCAGCGTCACCTCGGCCGCGCCCAGCGCTTCGCCGAGCTCTTCGAAGAACGGGCGGCTGCGCTCCAGCGAGGGCCCGACCGGCAGGTTGCGCAGCTCGACCACGTCGCCGAGGAGGACGAGGCGCTCGGCGCCGGCGATCTCCTCGAGCAGGACCCGCCGCACCGCGGGGTCGCGCAGCACGTCCTCGTCGCTGGCGACGCCGAGATGGAGGTCGGAGACGATCGCCGTCCGCATCCGCTCGTTTCTACCTCATGTCGACTTTTGCGCCCATATGGGCCTAAAAAGCGACAGTCCCCAAGTTTGGCTGGGCAGCCAGGATGGGTAGGATCTGCGGATGCATCGCTTTGGTGACGAACTGATGGCGCCCGCCAACGGCGTCGAGCTCTGCTACCAGGAGATGGGCGACCCGGCGGGTGAGCCGCTGCTGCTGGTGATGGGGCTGGCGACCCAGATGATCGCCTGGGATGAGGAGTTCTGCGGCATGCTGGCCGAGCGCGGCTTCCGCGTCGTCCGCTTCGACAACCGCGACATCGGCCGCTCGACCAAGATCAAAGCCGCCGGCGTCCCCAGCCGCGTCGACATGTTCGTCGGCCGCCGCGCCACCGCGCCCTACCTGCTGCGCGACATGGCCGCCGACACCTTCGGTCTGATGGACCACCTCGGGATCGAGTCGGCGCACCTGGTCGGCGCCTCGATGGGCGGGATGATCGTCCAGACCGCGGCGATCGAGCGTCCCGAGCGCGTCCGCTCGATCACCTCGATCATGTCGACCACCGGCAACCGCCGCGTCGGCCACCCCAGCTTCAGGACCTACGGCCTGCTGCTCGGCAAACCGCCGCGCGAGCGCGACGCGGCGATCGAGCGCGTGATCAAGACCTTCAAGGTCATCGGCTCGCCTGGCTACCCGTTCGAGGAGGAGCGGGTGCGGGAGATCGCCGGCCGCTCCTTCGACCGCGGCCACAGCTCGGCCGGGATCATGCGCCAGCTGCACGCGATCACCGCCTCCGGCGACCGCACCCCGCGCCTGCGCCGGCTCGACCTGCCCGCCCTCGTCATCCACGGCACGAGCGACATCCTCGTCAACCCCTCCGGCGGTCGCGCCACCGCCAAGGCGATCCCCGGCGCCCGCCTGAAGATGGTCGAGGGCATGGGCCACGACCTGCCGCGGGCGCTCTGGCCCAGCTTCGCCGAGGAAATCGCCGCCACCGCGGCCCGGGCTCCCGAGGTGACTCCGGCCGCCGCCTAGACACGCCAGGCGGCGGATGCGGCTGAGAGGAGTCGAACCTCCACGAGCTTTCGCCCACACGGACCTGAACCGTGCGCGTCTACCAGTTCCGCCACAGCCGCGCGGAGCAGGCAATTTACCGGTTGCGCGTCGTGCGCCTCCCCCCGCCTTGCGGAGCTTTCCTGTGATCGACGTCTCGCATCCGCGTCTACTGGCTCGCTAGAATGCCTTCTGCTCGCCGCTATCGTCTAGGGGACTAGGACGCCGGATTCTCAGTCCGGAAACCGGGGTTCGAATCCCCGTAGCGGTATGGCCTTAGCGGAGAGAGCAGCGGTTCTCGCTCCTCCCGCATCAACCAAGTCCTTGATGCTGCTAAATGCGCTCGGGATCGGCGTTGACCAGCTCAGCGATCACAGAACGACCAGACGGAATTCATCTGGTGACAGATCTCGTTGAATTGAGCCTGAATCCTCTCGGTATATCTCCAACTCGTCTATGAGCCCATTGACAACGTGCAGGGACACATGAATGGGTATGCCATCAGAGTCGTCGAGTTCGGCTTCGACTGGAACACGATAGGCAACCTCCGCTTTAGGAACGTCGAGAAGAGGTCCGAATTTCAAGCTTCCCTGCTCGTCGATCTGACAAGCCGTGAGCTTGGGGAGTTGCTCCAAGAGGGTGTCACGTCCTGGAAATGATTTACTGAGCAGTTTCTGCAGGACCGCTCTCTCATCCTTCGAAAGGGTTCGAAACTTACTTCCCTTCTCATGATCTTGATTAGACGACATAATAGGTACCAACGTTAATCGTTCCGTCGGGCAGCGTGTAAGCCTTATACAGGATGGTCTGTCCATTAACCTCGACGGTGCCCCAAAAGGAACCGGTTGAGCCTGCTCCGCCAATCTGCTGCTCGATCTGCGACTGTATCGCTGACTCGACCTCAGCTTGATCAAGGCCAGTTCCAACTAGATGCCTGGCACCATGACCAAAGACTACATCTCCTGCACCGGCCTCCTCGGTTGCATCGGTTAATAGGCCCCCGCCCTCAGCTGCGCCTGCCACATCTGCCGTTGCAACGAACGCTCCCTTGATGCCCTCAGATACCGAGTCCCAATAGCTGCACCCGGCTTCGATCCTTTCGATCTCTCTTTGGTAGTAGGGGATGGGGTTGAGGGGGCTTTCGGATAGACAGTTGCCTTCGGTCCAGAAACCTCCGGTCCAGAATTCGGCATTGCAGAGTCCTGAAGGATCAACGCCATTAAGTGGGTTATCAGCGGCGTAAAGGTACGGCTGCCGAGTCAATGACTGGAGCGGATCCCTACTTAAAAACTGCCCCGTCGCCGGATCGTAGGTCCGCGCTCTCAGATATTGCAGGCCGCTCTGTTCGTCCGTGTATTGGCCCGCGAAGCCAAATGGGGTGGTCTGGGTACCGGTGCGGCCATTTTGCTGCCCGTAGGCGTCAAAGCTGAAGGTCGCGGTGACTTCGCCACTTGAGTTGGTCAGCATCCGGGTCGATCCAAGCTGGTCGTGGTGGTAGAAGGTTGCGACTCCTTCTGGCGAGACCTGCTCGATCGGCAGGCCGTCGGGGCCGTAGATGTAGCTGTTCCGTTCGTCGCTTAACAGCAGGGGAAGGCCGGAAGAAGAGTCCCAGGTCAGGTGGCGCGTGGTTCCAGAAACGGTCTCTGATGCACGCAGACCTGCCCCGTCGTAGGCATAGCTTTCTGCAATGGCAGGGGTTTCCCCTTCCGCTACGCGTTCGACCGAGAGAAGGTCTCCCGCCTGGTCGTACCGGTATTTCGTGTTCGGCCCGCTGCTGGGCACCGTTTCGACGCGATCGCCTTGTTTGTCGTAGCTGTAGGTTGCGCCAGTGCTGGATTCGAGCTGATCGGCGGCGTCATAGGTATTCGTGGTGCCCGGCGCTTTCGTCAGGTTGTTGGCTGCGTCGTATTCGTAGCTGGCTTCGCCCGCTTTCGTGAGGCGGTTGTTTTCGTCGTAGCCGAAGAGCTCTGCTTCGCTGCCCGGCAGGCCTTTCATGGCTAGGCCTTCGACTTGGCCAACTTTGTCGCGGGAGTAGCCGAGAGAGGCGAGCGTTTCGGCGCCATGCTTCATCGTGGCTTCGCTCATTTGGTCGGCCCGGTTGAAGGCATATTCGTCGACATTGGAGGTTGCTTTAGGGAAGGTCACCGTGGTCAGGTTGGAATTCGCGTCATAGGAGGAGCCGATCGTGTTGCCGAGCCAGTCGGTTATCCCGCTTAGGCGGCCGGCTTCGTCGAAGCTGCGCGTCAGGGTTTTGCCGTTCGGATAGACGACTTCGGTCTCGTTGCCGGCGAGGTCGTAGCCGTATGAGGTTTTGTCACCATGCCCGTCGGTGGTGGAGGTTAGGCGGCCCAGCGAGTCGTATTTGGAGATGGTTTCACCGGTGCCGTCGATCATCGAGGTGCGACGGCCATCTTTGTCGTAGCCATATTTCGCCGTCGGCGTCACCCCGTCCGAGTAGCTGGTTTCGGTCAGCTCGTTGCCGGCGTTGTAGGCGAAGCTGGTCGTACGACCTTCAGGATCTTTGACGCTCTTCAGGTTGCCCACGCCGTCATAAGCGTAGGAAGTGGTCCGTTCCAGCGGATCGGTCCTCGAGAGGACCTGGTCCAGCGGATCGTAGGAGTAGGTGGTGGCGTGTTTCAGGCCGTTGGTCTGAGAGGAGACGTTGCCATCGGGGTCGTAGGTGGTTTCGGTGGTGTTGCCGTTTGGCTTTTCGACCTTGGTCTGCTGGTTGGCGGCATCGTAGGTATAGGTCGTCGTGTGGCTGTTGGCGTCGGTTTCGGTTTCGAGGTTCCCGTCGGCGTCGTAGCTCCATTTGCGTTCGTGGCCGAGCGGGTCGGTGGCCGTTAGTCGATCGCCTGCCGCATCGTAGGTGTAGGTGGTCGTGTATTCGGCAGGATTGGCGCCTTCGATGTTGCCGCGAGGGCTGACCCGGGTCAGCCGGCGGCCCAGTTCGTCGTAGGTATAGCTCGTTTGGTCCCCGGCGGGATCGGTGAGGCTCGTGAGGTCTCCCGCCGAGTCGTATTTGAAATGGGTCGTTTTGCCTCTTGGATCGGTGATCGCGGTGACGTCGCCTGGGTGCGCTTCGTCTTCGTGAGCGTAGGAGATGGTGCGCGTCTGCGCGGGTTCGGAGCCGAGGAGGGGGGTGGAGGATTTCAGCAGGTTGCCGCGTTTGTCGTATTCGTAGGTCGTCGTCACGGCGTTGGCATCCGTGTATTCGGTCAGGTCGTCGAGCGAGTCGTAGACCGATTTGGTCGTGTGGCCGAGCGCGTCTTCGGTCGAAGTTTGGTTGCCGCGCGCGTCGTAGGTCGCATGGCTGGTGTGGCCGTTCGGATCGGTGACGGCGGTGATTCCCTCCGTATTCGGGTCCCGTTCATAGGTCCAGGTGGCGCTCGATGCGGTGCCCTTTGCCTCGGTCCGTTTCGCCAGCGCCCCGCCCTTGTATTCGTACTCGGTGACGTAGCCGCGCGGGTTGGTTTCGTCCGTGACCTCGATACCCCCTTCCCGTTCTTCGTAGGTGTAGGTGGTTTTGTGTTCGAGGCCGTCCGTCTGGCTTTCAAGGCGACCGGAGAAGTCGTATGCGTTGGTCAGGACGACATGACCTCGCGCATCTTCCCGGGTTTTCAGGCGACCTTCTTCGGTGTAGGTGAAGCGTTCGTGTCCGCCGCGCACGTTGGTCACTTCATCGAGGCGGCCGTGGCTGTCGTAGCTATAGCTGACCGAGCGTTCGCCTGAGTCCCTCACTTTGACAAGCGGTCCTGAGCCTTCATAGATGAAGTCCAGGTAGCGCCCTGCTCCATCGGTGGCGCTTTCCACCCGACCCGAGGCGTTATAGGTGAGCGTAATCGAATCGCCGTTGAGGTCGGAGATCTTCGTGAGCTTCCCCGCGCTGTTGAAGGTGTAGATGGTCCGGGCCTTGACGACATAGGTCCAGGTGCCATCTTCGTTGTGCGTCAGCGTCGCCAGGATGCGGGGTGGAGCGACGTAGCCTTTAGAGCCAGGCTCGAAGTTGACCTGGCTGCCATTTGGGTTGGTAATCGTCGCCGTTTCCCTTTTGGCATTCGCTTTCAGGGACATCGCATAGGAGAAGGTCCAGCCTCGCCCGAGTGCGGATTCGATTCCACCGCCCGAGCCATAGGTGCGCGTCATCTGGAGGGCCGGACCGCGGCCCGGTATCGCCAAGTCGGTGGTCGATTCGAAGTATTCGCCGGTAGCCGTGTTGACCGGATCGCCAGCGCAGAGCTGGGAGCAGGAGAGTTCGGCCGGATTGCCGCCGCCTGCGGTTTCGCTCGGCTTGATCGGGACCGCGGTGACGGTGAAGGGGACTTCGATTACGTCCGTGAGGGTTTCTTTGTCGCTGAACGTCTCGGTGAATGCGTAGCGTAGTTTCCAGGTCCCGAGACAGGCCTCTGGCTCGGTAGCGGGAACTTCCTCAAGGTAGCCGCCGACCAGTCCCGAGCTGAGGTATTCGGCGCCGACGTTATGCCAGTTGTAAGTGGTCTCGCTCCCGACTTTGGTCCCGCAGGCGTCGTACTCTGCGTCTTCCGCGCTGTTCGTGGTGGGAACTTCGGTTGACGATTTGCGTTTCGCGTCGTAAAGGTAGATTTCGGCACAGGGATCGTAGATCGAGCCTACGTAGGGGACCTTGGCTTCGCAGAAGCCGAAGAAGCCCGTTGAGTCTTTGTAGAGCTGGGTCGGTTTGAGCGTTTTGAGTTCGACGATGTCGCCCTTTTTGTTCGTGACGAGCGGGGAGACCTTGGTCGAGTGGCTGTCACCCCCAGATTGCGAGTGTGAGGCTGCTGCCCCAGTCGCAGGAGGGAGATGATTGGGCAAATGCGAGCAAGGCGCGGTTGGAGGCGCGGTTGGGAAGGACTCGGATTGAGAGATCGACGGTTCCACCGCCTCCCCCGTGCAGCGGCTGACCTCTGAGGGCTGGATTCCCTGGCCGCTCTGGTCGAAGATCCGGACCGGAGACTGCGCGACCGCCGGTTGTGCGGCGAAGGCCAGAACGATGGCCAGCCCCGCCAGGAGGCAAGCAGCTTGAAAGAGCTTGTGGAGATGGAGTGCAAACTTTCCAAACCGGATGATCGTCACGAAAACGCGCCCTTCCTTGACTGGTAGGTGGTTAGTTGTCTATTCATATTTCGGGACGAGGAGCACTGCCGATACCTTGGACGAATGGACGAAGGCTGTCGGGTGACTCAGGACCGATATTCCGACTCGTATGCGCGGCGGGCTTGCTCTTCGGGCTTAGGGCTTAGCATTGAACAAGCGGGTCGTTCAGGCCCCCGACGGCGCAGAAGTGGGTCGCGGTGCGCTTCCCGATCCGTGTCCCGAAATATGTCCCCGACTCCACCGAACTCGACTGAACTGGACTGATCTCCTTGGACGCCACAGGCACAGATCGGCCGCAAACGGCCTCGCAGAGGCAATCCTCAGTCCGGAAACCGGGGTTCGAATCCCCGTAGCGGTATGGGCTACAGGTGGCGAGGGGCGTAGGTCTCAGCGGCGCCGACGATGAGCAGGAGGGTGAGGCTCAGGTACACGGCGGCGACGCCGATCTTGGTCTTCGTCAGGACTGAGTGATACGCGCGGCTTTGCTCCGAGTGCCGATTCTTGAAGCGGCGGTAGAGCTCAGGGCCGCCGAGCAAGAGGACGAACAGGAGCATGAACGGGCCCAGGAAGAGGACGGTGGCGGCGACGACGATGAGGATTCCGACGATCCAGACCTTTGGGCCGAGGACGGCCATCGCCCGTCCACCGTCGAGTGGCAGTACCGGCATCAGGTTGATCAGGTTGATGAAGAAGCCGACGTAGGCCAGGGCGCGCCAGAGGTCGCTACCGGTCGCCAGCCATATGGCGAGCGGAATCAAGGTCCCGATGGTGCCGAGGACGGGACCGGCCAACCCGACGCGGGCCTCTGCCGCGGAGTCCTTGCCCAGGGACTTGGCCGTGATCAAGGCGCCGAGGAAGGGGATGAAGACCGGGGCCGAGGCGTCGACTCCCTCACGGCGCAACTGGATGACGTGCCCCGTCTCGTGGATGAGGAGCAGGAGGACGAAGCCGACGGCAAAGGGCCAGCCGAAGACCAGGGAGTAGGCGGCGACCGAGACGAACATCGTCCCCAGCGTCGTCACCGCCTTGATCTTGATCAGCGCCAGGAGAAGGACCTTGGCCTTGCCGGCCAGGACGGCGAGCGGGATCAAGGGACGGCCGAGCTTCTTGAGCCGCGATCGCCCGCGCTCTTCGTCCAACTCCTCAGCCGTCGGCGGCTCGGGCGCGACCGGCGTCTCCAGCGTCAGGCCGCGTCACCTCTCGCTGCTTCGATGCGCTGCATAGCTTCAAGGATAGGTGGGTGTGAGGCCCGATAATCACACCGTCTACACCACAGTTCCTAAAAACTTCAGCGGTACCCAAAAATTGAACTTTCTTTAGCCAATCCCTCTTTTTCCGTCCAAACGTCCATAGGATCGCCCGCCGTTGCAGGCAAAACAGGAGGCGTTTGTGTTGGGAGAGGGAAAATCCCTACGGGTTTTCAGCGTTATCGCGGTAGCGGCAGTTCTCTTTGGGTTGGTCGCGGGCGGGGCAGCTGCCCAGCCTCGGCATCGTGGGCATCAGGGGGTCAAGGTCTCGGGCTCGGTATCGGGATCGACCCTGACCGTGAACCTGCGGGGCAAGGGGGGCTCGAAGTGCTCGGAGTGGCTCGGCAGCGGCAAGGACCGCGTCCGCCTTCCAGGGCTCTACCTCGGCGCTCAGGGCCGGGGCCAGCTCGAATGGGACATCCCCTCGGACACCTCGACGGGAGACAACCAGCTGAAAGCGACGTGCGGCTATAGCGGCGTCCGCTCGACCAGCCGCACGATTGTCGACATCCCGGAGTCTGCCGTCAGCAGCACCTTCACGACCGTCCTCAACGTCCTCCTCTACGTGGTCCTGGCGGCCAGCCTCGTGTACTTCTTCTGGCAGTTGCTGAAGGTCGTCGGGGCGCCGCCCGAGAGCGAGCGCTTCCCCCGGGCCACGGCGATGATCGGCGGTGGAATGGTGGCCCTCCTGGCCGAGGTCAGCGGAACCGGGTTCGCGGACCAGATAGTCGAATCACTGGCCGGATCGAGCCCGGCGGGGGCCGGTGTGAAGCTGCTCGCCGCGGTCGTTCCCGGCGGCGCCGCGGTCGCCTTCGGCTGGTACTTCTCCTATGCCCAGGAACGAAGCACCTATAAGGCGATTCGCTGGGTGGTGTTGCTGGGGATGCTGACCCTCGTCTCCTTCGCGGTGCTCCTGGCCGAAGCGACCAATGCCAAGGGGGTCTTCCTCGGCGAGGCGGCGATTCCCAATGCCAGCTTCGTCCTCGGTCTCATCTTCAGCGTCATCGCTTTCGGCAAGGCGGAAGACGAAAGCGGCGAAGGCGGCTTGTTCAGGGGCGTTTTCGGCCGGTTCCGGCCGAAGTCGCGCAACCCCTTCGCCGAGGACTGAGATGGCGCTGCTCTCGACCACACGGCGCTGTCCCTACTGCGCCGAGGAGATCAAGCTGGGCGATTGCCCGATCGTCGCCACCAACTTCCCCGAGGCGGAATTCCTCCCGGACGAGAACTTCAAGGCGAGTCAGGTCAAGCTGCCCTCGCGCACTCGGCCGGACAAAACGCTGAAGACCGGCTGGCCGATCGTGGCGGAGGCCCCGGCAAAACGGTCCAAGGAGGGGAACAAGAAGAGGAGCTGGGGATTCAGCAGCTTTGGGGGAAGCTCGAGCCTGCCCCCGTTATTCGAGGACGCCGCCCGGGAGGACCTGCCGGCGCGTTCCTGTCCGAGCTGCGAATTGCCCCTGCCGCAATCGATCGACGAGCGGCCCGCGCTGGTGATCGGCGTGGTCGGGGTCAACCGCGTCGGCAAGACCCACCTGCTGGCCTCCTGCCTCACCGAAGCCAGCAAGCAGCGCGGGCTCGCCCGCATCGGGTGCCGGGACTTCTCCTTGGACGAGAGCACGGCGCAGCGGTTTCGGGAGAAGTACTACGAACCGCTGTTCAGGCAGGGGGAGGTCCTGGAAATGAGCCTGGCGGATGCGGAAGCGGAGAAAGTCCGCTTCCGCCCCCTCGTCTTCAACGCCACCCTGCCCAACCTGGGTCGGGTCAGCCTGATCCTCCACGACGTCGCCGGCGAGATCATGGCCGACCCTCGGCGCAGGGCGATCGGCGCTTCTTACCTTCGCGGGGCGGAAGGCATCATCTTCGTCATCGACCCTCGTGAGATCGATTCTCTGCGGGGGTCGCTTCCGCAATGGATTCTCCAGAGCAACCAGGTGGGATTCGACCAGGGGGCTCTGCTTTCGGCTTGCCTGCGGCCCGACGGGATCGTCGATCGCGACGAGGTGATCCCGATCGCGATCGCCATCGGCAAGGCGGACCTGCTGCCGCAGGCAACGGGCAAGAGCCTGCCCTTCCTCTCGCCCGCACCCGCGCAGGAGGACCCGCCGTCGTTCGTGGAGCGGATCAGGGCGACCAGCAGACAGGTAGCCGACTTCCTCGAAGAGCAGCAGGCCTACGACATCCTCGACCCCGCCAGGGCCTATGGACAAACGGCCCGCTCCTCGGCGCGGAACGGGAACGGGCAGGTCACCTTTCACGCGTTCAGCGCTCTCGGTTCGGCCCCCGACAGCGAGGACAACCTGAGCGAGGAAGTCAAGCCCCTCAACTGCATCGACCCCCTCGCCACCGTGCTGGCTCAGGTTCAGATGAGCGCTCGGTGACCACGAGGATCGACCAGCTTCACTACACCTGGGCGCCGCGGGGAGTAGAGGGCGTCAACCAGTTCCAGATCGCGGCGATGTCGGAGGGGTTTCGGACGGGTTCGGCGGCGGCCGCGTTGCCGATGGTCAGGCGGTTGTGCCGGTACGACCTTCCTCGGGAAGTGAAAGGAGACCCTCCCGTTTCCTTCGGTTGGCTCGACTACGAAGACCAGCGGATCGCCTTTCGCCGGGTCGGGTTGCCGGCGGAAATGGGAAAACGGGGCAATTTCGCCGCTCACTTCCTCGTCGCGCCCTCGCGGGCCCTGCCCGAGTCGGCGATTGCCGCGATGTTCGGCGCGCCCTTTTGGTGGGGTGGGACCGCTGTAGGAGAGGAAGGGGAGGCGGAACCCCGCCTCGAGCTGCCGGCGCTCGAGCTCGGGGAGATCGAGGTGGAAGCGGACGGATCCTCCGAAGAGGAGCTGCGGGCGGGAATGGCCCTCGCCTACCAGATCTTCGTCAAGCCGGAGGATGCTCGACTGGGGGTGAGCGCTTCCGCCGATGAGCTCGGGCGCGCGGTCAAAGCCGTGGCCAGGATCGTCCCCGATGCCCTGAGCGGGCTGAGCCTCTCCACTTATGAGGGGCATCCGGTTTTCCCCTTCGACCTGATCGGAGCCGAAGCGCCCGCGCCGGGCACGCACCAGTGCTCTCTGGCCATGCCGGGGGATCTCGACGAGGAGGCGCTGCTGACCCTGCACCAGCTTGCCGATGGCAGCCGGCTCGGGCGCGTGGCCAGTCACGTCTCCCGCGATCGGGAAGGGACCCGGGCGGCGGCGATCTGGAAGACCGCGCGAGAGATCTTCGGCCTCAGCAGGGGGGAGGAGGCAAAGGGCGCTGAAGGCCTGCTCGCCGACTCGGGCGTCGTGGGCTTCATCTGCGGCACTGCGGAGGGTCGAGCGGCCGTGGCAGCCGCCGCCCACCGCGGGAACGCCTCCGTCCTGGCCGCCGTGGCATCGAGCGTCGCGGCGATGGACGAGTCCGAAGCCGGCCTCCTCGCCGCGGCGATAGCCGAGCGCTGCCGCTCCACGCGTGAAGTTGCGAGGTGCGCGGCGGTATCCGCCGCCCTGGGTGAGGCGGGAGGGGTGGTTCTCGACACCGTCCTCGACCTTGCGCTCGAAGACGAGGAGGTAGGCGCAAGCCTCGGCGACGAGGACGCTGTGCTGATCTTGGCCCGGGCGTCGGAGCGCGGGATCAAGACGGCGGAGGCGCACCCTCTGTTGCGCGGCGCCCGCCATCGCATCGACAGCTGCGCGTCCGACCCGCGTGTCCCCGTCTTCTACCTGGCTGCGATGTTCGGGTTCGGGCTTGAAGACCTCGCTGCTGCGCCGCGGCTGGTCGCGGCGGCCCGCGCTCGGCCGGAGCTGCTGCAGGAGGTCCAACTCGACGGAGCCGAGAAAGAGCGCTGCCTGCAGTTGTTGCAGCGGCTCGATTCGATGGGCAGGCAGGTTCTTCTGCCGGCTTTCCTCGGTCAGCTTGCAGAGGAGCAGTGGGGGGGTCAGCTGTGCTCGATCGTCCGGTCCCTGCCAGGCGACGTCGCTGCGTGCTGTGTCCTCGATTCCCTGCGCGGGGAGGAGGGCGCGATGCCACCCGTGCTTGCCGAGATCTGCGAGAGCCTCGCCGTCGATCTCCTCGCCTCGGATGGTGTCGCTCTGGCGCTGCGCTTGCTGCGGGCGAGCGACACGGTCGATGCTCGTCGAGCCGTGCGCTTGGTCCAGGACATGGGCCACGGATCCTCGACCTCTGCCGCCGTGGCGATCGAAGCCGAGGCCGAGCTCGGAGCCTCGGCCTTGGGGGTTGCGATCGCCGAGTTGGCGATCGGGCGAGCCGTGGCAGCGGTTGAAGGTCCGTCCGACGTTGCCTCTGCATGGATGGCGATCAACACGTCGGAGTCGCAGGACGATGAAGCGGCTTTGCGGAGGTTGCTGTCCCTCGCCGCCCAGAGGTGCCGAGGTTTCAGTGGGGTCGAGATCCTCGTCTGGATCGCCCGCAGCCGGGTGTCCGCCAATCCCAAGCTGCTCACGGTCCTCGGCGCAATTCGGGATGCCAAGGCCGATGAGTTGGCGCTGGAAGTGGCGAGTCGGGTGCCCGAGGATTTGTTGAAGGAGAGGGAAGAGTCGGTCGAGCCCACAGGACGCAGCGCTCGCAAATGGTGGAAGCGCCTGCAAAAGAGCGCCGCGAAGTCAGCGGAATAGTCCGGCGAGGGCTATCTCTTCGCGTCCCTCAAGCCTTCCGCCGGAGGGGCCGATTGAAGTTGCATCTCCGCCCTGTTCGAAAACGACCGGCTCCGCCTGGCCCTGTTGCTGATGGCGCTGGCGATCGTCGTCGGCGTCTGGAGGTTGGGGGTGTTCGACGGGGGTGGGGGTGCGGCCGCGGCGCGGAGGTGCCCGATCGACGAAGCGCCTCAGGTCGCCTCCGTCGGCCCGGCTCGGATCGCCGGCTTGCAGCGCGAGCTGGTGCGGATGATCGGGGTGCGCGAAGCGCTGGTGCCGCAGGAACGGGGGCTGGTGCCCTACGAACAGGGCGTGATCGGCTCCGAGGCTGCCTGGACCGACGAGGAACCCGGCAATGGCGGAGTGCCGGCGCGCGGCCCGCAGCCGGCCGGCTTCGAGATGCGCTGGTGGACGGCGGGGCGGGACGATCTGGTGGGGGACGTCTTCCTCTTCGAAAGCGAGGCCCAGGCGCAGAAGTTCTTCGACCTCGCGACCAGCAGCGAGTGCAGGACGAAGGCGGTGGGTCAGTCCGCTTCCGTCCCGGCCGGCAGTCGCAACCTGGAGTGGAGCAACCCCTTCTCCTACGCCCAGCAGGACGTCTACCTGCGCCGCGGTCGGCGCGTCTACAGGGTCTCGGTCGTCCAGCCCGGCGTCGGCTCCGACGTACCGGTGCCGGTGGGGCTCTACGGGTTCCGCCTGGTCGGCGCGGTGGCCTGCGGGCTGCCGCTCGCGGGCTGTGCCCAGCATCAAGCCGCTTACTAGCGGCTTTTGTTGTCTGCAAGTACCCTGCAGAGGATGCGACGTGCCGCCGCGATCCTCCTCGTCCTGGTCGGGATGGCCTGCCTGCCGGCGGTCGCGGCCGCTTCGGGGCCACCTGCGATCGAATACCTCGCGCCGCATCCGCTGCGCAACCACGAAGCGACGGTCCACTTCACGGTCGACCCGGAAGGGCTCGAAACGACCTACGAAGTCGAATACGGGCTCAAAGCCGGCGAATACAAGCCCAACAACTACCTGTGGACGCGGGAACTGCCGGCGGGTGAAGAACCGGTAGCGGGGGAAGCCAAGTTCCCCGCCTATTTTGAGGGTGAGCTGAAAGCAGGCACCGAATACCACTGGCGGGTGGTGGCGAAGAACTCGGCCGGGACGACCACCGGTCCCGACGAAACCTTCACCACGACCGAAGGGGTGCCGCCGACGACGTTCACGGAAGCGGCGACCGAACAGACGCTCCACTCCTCCGTCCTGCACGGTTCCATCGACCCGGAAGGCGCGCCGGTGACCGAATGCAAGTTCCAGGTCGTCTCCGAGATCAACCTCCAGTACAAAGGCTGGCTCCTCTTCGACCTGATCGAACCCGGACTGGACGGCCACCTGATTCCCTGCGTGGAGACGCCTGAAGAAATCGGCGCCGGCAGCGTGCCCGTGCCCGTTCACGCCGCGATCGCCGGCTTCGCGGCAGAACCGTTCGAGGTCCGCCTGGTGGGGGCGAACGAATACGAAGACCAGTGGTACTCCGAAGCGGCCCTGATCGGCCCGGTCCTGGTCGGCACGAGCGGCGCCTCCCCGGTGGGGGCGAGCGAAGCCACCGTCCACGGTTCGATCTACAAGCAGTACAGCGGCGAAGCCGCCTACTGGGTCGAATACGGGATCGGCGGCCTTGGCCAGAAAACCGGCATCGGCTGGCTCAGCGCCCTCGGCAGGGAATACGAACCGGGAGTGACGCTCCCGTGCCTGCAGCCGAACAGCGAATACACCTATCGCTTCGCCGCCATGAACGCGGCCGGCACCGTCCATGGAGCGGAAAGGACCTTCCACACCGGGGCCGGGGAACCGGCCGGCTGTTCGCCGAGCCAGGCGGGCCCCTCAGCGCCGCCTCCGCCCGCGATCAGCCTGAAACGCCACCGGCATCACAAACACCATCACCGGCACAAGAAGCACCACCGCAAGCACCACCGGCACCACCACAAACACCACTCCTAGGAGGGATTGGCAAAACCCGCGTATGCGACCTGGCGAGCGCCGGACCAAGCGGGGCAAGGACGCAGGGAGGCCGAATAGCAGCGCTCATGACTATCCGGTTCCGTCAGGTTGAGCGTGGATCCGGCCGCCGAGGAACCGAGCAGCGTCCGCGCGGGTGGCACCGAATCCGACTTTGACCACACTGGAGTGGGGACAAAGTCGGATGCGCGTTCTGCCGACGCCA
>DASULS010000029.1:0-24816 GCA_036278095.1 Solirubrobacterales bacterium
CATGACTATCCGGTTCCGTCAGGTTGAGCGTGGATCCGGCCGCCGAGGAACCGAGCAGCGTCCGCGCGGGTGGCACCGAATCCGACTTTGACCACACTGGAGTGGGGACAAAGTCGGATGCGCGTTCTGCCGACGCCACCCAAGCGCGATCTGGGCCGCAGCCTGAGCGAACCGGATAGTCATGAGCGCTGCTATTCGGCCTCCCTGCGTCCTTGCCCCGCTTGGTCCGGCGCTCGCCAGATCGCGCACGCGGGTTCCGCCAATCCCTCCTCGGCGTAAGAATGGAAGGCGTGCCGTACCTGATCATCGCCCTCTCCTTCGCCCTCGCGACCGGCATCATCGGCCGCGCCAAGGGCAGCTCCTTCTTCGTCTGGTTCCTGGTCGGCGGCGTCCTGCTCATCTTCGGCCTCGCCGCGGTGATCTTCTACCGGGTCGACAAGGACGAACCCGAACGCCAGTGCCCCACCTGCGGCAAACCCCTGAAGCTCTACGTCCAAGTCTGCCCCCGCTGCGGCACCGACCTATACCTCCCGGACCCCGCAACTGTGAGGCACCCAGGCGTTCGGTGAGGGTCGGGGGACCCTCGACTGAGCCTCCCCAATTCGCGAAGGAGAGGGTCCCCCGACCCTCACCTACCGCAACCAGGTCCTGACAATCGCGTTGGCGAAGCCGACCCCGTAGCGGAAGACCGCCGGCTTCTTCGAGTGGCCGTGCAGCCGCTGCTCGACCGTGATCGGCACCTCCTTGGCGGGGATGCCGCGCTTGATCGCCTCGATCATGAACTCGGAGGTGTGGAACTGCTCCTGGCGCAGGACCAGCTGGGGGAGGACGGTGGTGCGGACGGCGCGGTAGCCGTTGGAGCAGTCGGTCACGTGGGTGCGGGTGATGAAGGAGACGAGGCGGTTGAAGAAGACGATCCCGAGCTCGCGGGCGAAGTGGTTGCGGTCGGCGTGGCCGAGGACGCGGGAGCCGTGGGCGACGTCGACCTCGCCGTCGAGGACCGGTTTGACCAGCCGCTCCATCTCGTCCGGGCGGTGCTGGCCGTCGGCGTCGAGGGTGACGACGATCTTGGCCCCCGATTCGACCATCAGCCGGTATCCCGTCCGCAGCGCCGCGCCGCCGCCGCGGTTGGTGACGTGCCGCGACACCAGCGCCCCGTGCTTGACGGCGACGTCGCCGGTGCCGTCGCGGGAGCCGTCGTCGACCACCAGCAGTTCGGTCCGCACGCCGCAGACCTTGGTCGGCATCTGGTCGAGGACGACGCCGATGTTCTCCGCCTCGTTGTAGGCGGGGATCAGGATCGCGATCTTGTCGCGGAAATGATCGGGCAGGTGGGCTTGGCGGAACTCCTCCCAGGCGAGCCCCTCGAGCGCGGCGGAGAGCTGGCGCGCGTTGCGGGCGCCCTGCGAGAGCGCCCGCAGGACCAGCAGGAAGAGGATGAAGATCGCGAAGACGGAGAGGCCGAGGATGCGGCCGCCGTTGCCCTTTTCGAAGGAGAAGCGGGAGAGCAGGCCGTTGACGATTTCGGTCCCGGACACCAGCGCCAGGCCGAGCCCGGCGAGGGTCAGGATCAGCACGTCGGCGTTGCGCAGCGAGTGCCGCCGCGCCACCGCGTAGACGACCAGCAGCGCCGCGAGCAGCAGCCCGGCGCCGCGCAGGGCCGTCAGTTCGGCCGGGAAGATGCCTGCTGCGGGGACCATTCGCGGCCAGAGGATATGGCCGTCAGCGCCGATGAGAGGGCGAGACCGGCGAGCGGAAAGATCAGCGTCATCAGCACCTCGTTGCGGCGCGGGGTCGCGAGGGAGACGGCGCCGACGAGGGTGACGAGGACGATCGGCGTCGCCAGGGCGAGCAACTCCCACCAGCGCCGCCACAGCCCCAGCGCCACCAGCCCGGCGAGCCCGGCGAAGACGAGCAGGAGCTGGACGATGCGCCCGGCGGTCGTGTTCATCGCTTCGCCGACGCCGCTGCTCCAGATCCGGCCGACCTTGCGCGCGGTCATCCCCAGGTAGCCGATCGGGTCTTCGCCGAAGTACTGGGAGAGGTTGCGCCTGCCGAGCTTGCCGAGGGCGGAGTCGCGGGGCAGTTCGGGGTAGCGGCCGGCGACGCGGTTGAAGAGCGGGGTCGGGTTGACTTCGTTCAGCGCCTGCGAGAAGGGCGGCAGGCTGCGGCCGGTCTGGCGTTGGTAGAGGGTCGCCTTCACCTTTTGGTATTCGCCGTCGGCCGGGTAGAAGGTGCCGACGTAGAGCGCCTTGCCGCCGCCGGTCGAGATCGGCACCACCCGTTCGAGGACGACGAGGTTGCGGATCGTCCAGGGCAGGATCGGCAGGACGATCGCGAGGAGCAGGACCGCGGCGCCGGCGAAGCCGCCTCGCCATTCGCCCCCGAGCCCGGCGCGGATCGCCGCGAGTACGACGAAGGCGGCGGCGACCAGCAGGTACTCGGGCCGGAACATTGCCGTCAGGCCGAAGAGGAGGCCCGGCACCAGCCACGCCCAGGCGGATTCCCGCTCGCCCGCCCAGAGGAAGGCGAGGATCGCCGCCGGCAGGGTCAGCATCGCCGGCGGCTCGCTCATCAGCTCGCCGGTGGTGTGGAGGAAGGGGGGGTAGACCGCGACCGCGAAGGCGGCGAAGAGGCCCGTCCAGCGACCGAGGCGTCGCCCGCCCAGCCGCCAGCCGAGGGCGAAGACGACGAGGATCGTCGCCACTCCCAGCAGCGCCTCGACGATCCGCGCGGTCCCTTCGCGGGCGCCGCCGGTGACGACGTAGGAGGCGGCGTAGAGGAACGGCGCCCCCGGCGACCAGTCGCTGGAGTCGTGGAATGCGGGGCCGCCGAAGCTGCCTTCTTCGTACAGCGCCTTCGAGAGCGCGTAGTAGGCGTGCGAGTCGTCGGCGGGGTCGGCGACCGGGTGGACGACCGCGTAGGCGCGCAGGCCGAGGCCGAGGACGGCGATCGCCGCCAGCAGGATCAGCGTCCTCCGCCCGTAGCGCTCGGGGAGCGAGCGGAAGTAGGAGGCGATCGCGGTCACGGCGCCAGGCTATCCCCGCGCAGCCGGGCGGCCGCCCAGACGATTCCGAGCCCGGCGAGCGCCCCCAGCTCGGGAACCAGCACCAGCGTCCGCCGCGGCGAGGCGATGAAGGTCATCTGGACCAGCGTGAAGGCTGCAAAGACGACCGCGAAGAGCACCGCCTCGAAGCGGCGCCGGACCAGCCCGACGACGAGCCCGAGCGCGGCGGCGAGCAGGAGCGCGATCTGCATCGCGCGCCAGTAGGGCAGCCGCATCACGTCGCGGGCCGGAGCCGTCCAGGCGAGCCAGACCTTGCCGGCGAGGAAGCCCGTCAGCCGCAGCGGTTCGTGGACGAGGGCGTGCGCGTAGGCGTCGACTGCCATCCCGCGCAGGGCGACGTCCGCTTCCTCGCCGGGGTGTTCGCGGGCGGCCAGCAGCGCCACCGCCTGGCCGCGGTAGATCGGCCCCGGCCGGGGCCCGAGCTCGCGCCCGATCCAGGGGTAGCGTTCGAGCAGGACCGGGACGATCCGTTCCGGGTTCGGCCCGGCCGGGATGTAGCTGCCCTCGTAGAGGACCTGTCCGCCGCCGGTCGAGATCGGCACCACGCGGTCGAAGACAATGAAGTTGCGCACCGTCCAGGGCAGCACCACCAGGCAGGCGAGGCCGAGCGCCAGCGCCGGCCCGAGCAGCAGGCCGCGGCGAAAGCGACCCTCGCCGCGGTAGAGGCGGAGCAGCGCCAGCGCCGGCAGGAGGGGGATCAGGACCGAGTACTCGGGCCGCAGCATCGCCAACGCCCCGAGCAGCAGGCCGGCGCCGACCCACGGCAGCGGCCGTCGCAGCTCGCAGGCCCGCAGCAGGCAGAGCAGGGCGCCGGCGAGGACGGCCGTGGCCAGCGGCTCGGTCATCAGCATGCCGCCGTACTCGAGCAGCGCCGGGTAGATCGCGATCGGCGCCATCGCGATCAAGTCCGCGGTGGGGCCGCCGAGCCGCCGGCCGAGGCAGAAGGCCAGCGGCACCGCCAGCGCGCCGATCAGCGCGAAGACGATCCGCGCCGCCTCTTCGTCGGCGGAGCCGAAGACCTCGTAGAGGCCGGCGGTCAGCAGCGGCAGGCCGGGCGAGTAGCTGGAGGCGGGCAGGAGGTGGCGGTAGCCGGGCCCTTGGCCCTGCGTGAACCCCTCGCCGCGGTAGAGGGCGCCGGAGATGCGCGCGTAGGCGCGGGCGTCGTCGACCGGGTGGTTGGGGGCGCGGATCGCGTAGTCGAGGCGCAGGCCGAGGCCGAGAACGACGATCGCGAGAAAGCAGAGCGCCCTGGCGCGCCCGCCAAGGCGCCTCTGGAGGCGCTCCGTCACGGCGGCAGTGTAAGCCGTGGCCTGGGTCGGACTCCGGTACGCTGCCGCCCTCATGCGAATCCTCATTCTCGGGGGGGACGGCTACCTGGGCTGGCCCACCGCACTCCGCTTCTCGGCCCGCGGCCACGAAGTCTCCGTCGTCGACAACTTCTCGCGGCGCCGCTGGCATACCGAACACGGCACCGCCTCGCTGACGCCGATCGCCGACCTCGACGAGCGGATCGCCGCCTGGCGCGAGGTCTCCGGCGAGCAGATCCGCAGCTACGTCGGCGCCGTCGAGGACGGCGACTTCCTCGACGAGGTGGTCGCCGAGACCAAGCCCGACGCGGTCGTCCACTATGGCGAGCAGCCCTCGGCGCCCTACTCGATGCTCTCCCGCGAGCGCGCGGTCGAGACCCAGCACACCAACGTGATCGGCAACCTCAACCTGCTCTTCTCGATGCGCGAACACGTCCCCGAGGCGCACCTGGTCAAGCTCGGGACGATGGGCGAGTACGGCCAGCCCAACATCGACATCGAGGAGGGCTACATCACGATCCAGCACAAGGGTCGCGAAGACACCCTGCCCTTCCCGAAGCTGCCGGGCTCGCTCTACCACTGCTCCAAGGTCCACGACTCGACCAACATCCACTTCGCCTGCCGCACCTGGGGCCTGCGCGCCACCGACCTCAACCAGGGCGTCGTCTACGGGATCGAGACCGACGAGACCGCCCAGGACGAGCGCCTGATCACCCGCTTCGACTACGACGAGCTGTTCGGCACCGTCCTCAACCGCTTCTGCGTGCAGGCGGTGATCGGCCACCCGCTGACCGTCTACGGTACCGGCCACCAGACCCGCGGCTTCCTCAACATCCGCGACACCCTGCAGTGCGTCGAGCTGGCGGTGCTGAACCCGGCCGAGGCGGGGGAGATGCGCGTCTACAACCAGTTCACCGAGCAGTTCTCGGTCCTGGAGCTGGCCGAACTGGTCAAGGAGGCGGGCGAGCACCTCGGCTACAAGGTCGAGATCGACCACGTCGACAACCCGCGGGTGGAGAAGGAAGAGCACTACTACAACGCGATCCACACCAAGCTGCTCGACCTCGGTCTCGAGCCGACCCTGCTCGGCGAGGAGCTGGTGGAGTCGATCGTCCACGCGATCGAGCGCCACAAAGGCCGCGTGATCAACACCGCGATCGAGCCGCGAACCCGCTGGAACCCGGCCAAATCCGCTGCCAGCCAGGCATAGCGTCGCTGGTACCATCGCCAGTTCCGATGCGAGCCGCCGACACCCTGATCGAATCCCTCAAGGCCGAGGGCGTCAAGAACGTCTTCGGGATCCCCGGCGGGGCGAACCTGCCGACCTACGACGCCCTGGTCGACGCCGACTTCCGCCACGTCCAAGTCCGCCATGAGCAGGGCGGCGGTCACGCCGCCGAGGGATACGCCAAGGCCTCCGGTCGGGTCGGCGTCGCCTTCGCCACCTCCGGGCCCGGCGCCACCAACCTCGTCACCGCGATCGCCGACGCGATGATGGACTCGGTCCCGACCGTCTTCATCACCGGCCAGGTGCGGACCGAGCTGATCGGCACCGACGGCTTCCAGGAGGCCGACATCCTCGGCGCCACCCTGCCCTTCGTCAAGCACTCCTTCGCCGTCACCGACGCGCGGCAGATCCCCGAGTACGTCCACGACGCCTTCCACATCGCCTCGACCGGGCGCCCGGGGCCGGTTCTGCTCGACGTGCCGCAGGACCTCTCGCGCGCCGACATCGACTACGAGCCGCGCACCGAGCCGGTCGAACTACCCGGCTACAAGCCCTCGACCGACGGCAACATCAAGCAGATCCGGATCGCCGCCAAAGCGCTGGCCAACGCGCGCCGGCCGATCTTCTACACCGGCGGCGGCGTGATCAACGGCAATGCCTCCGAGGAGTTGCGCGAGCTCGCCGCCTCCGACCGCTTCCCGGTCACCTCGACCCTGATGGGGCTCGGCGGCTTCCCGGCCTCGCACGAGAGCTTCCTCGGCATGCTCGGCATGCACGGCACCTGGACCGCCAACCACGCGATGGACAAAGCCGACCTGATCGTCTGCATCGGCGCCCGCTTCGACGACCGCATCACCGGCAAGCTCGACGAGTTCGCACCCCACGCGAAGGTCATCCACATCGACATCGACCCGGCCGAGATCTCGAAGAACGTCGGCGCCCACATCCCGATCGTCGGCGACGTCAAGCAGGTGCTGCCGAAGCTGACCCGCGAGTACCGGGCGCTGCAGACCGACTCCGCCCGGCTCGACGAGTGGTGGAGCACGCTGCGCGGCTGGCAGCAGGAGCACCCGCTCTACTACGAGCCCGGTGAGGGTGGCGAGATCAAGCCGCAGTTCATGATCGAGGCGATGCACCGCGCCACCCAGGGCGACGCGATCGTCACCTCCGACGTCGGCCAGCACCAGATGTGGACGGCGCAGTACTACGGCTTCGACAAGCCGCGGCGCTGGATCAACTCCGGCGGCCTCGGGACGATGGGCTTCGGCCTGCCGAGCGCGGTTGGCGCCAAAGTCGCCTGCCCCGACGAGCAGGTCGTCTGCGTCGCCGGCGACGGCAGCCTGATCATGAACGTCCAGGAGCTCGCCACCTGCGTCACGGAGCAGATCCCGGTCAAGGTCTTCCTGATGAACAACGGCTACATGGGCATGGTCCGCCAGTGGCAGGAGCTGTTCTGGGACCGCCGCTACAGCTCGGTCGAGATGGGCGCCAGCCCGGACTGGGTGAAGCTGGCCGAGGCCTTTGGTGCCAAAGGCATGCGCTGCGACAACAGCGCCGACCTCGAGGAGCAGATGGTCGCGGCGCTGGAGCACGACGGCCCGGTCCTGCTCGACGTCCGCGTCGCCAAAGAAGAGAACTGCTACCCGATGATCCCGCCGGGCAACGCCGCCCGCGACATGGTCGAGGCGCCACGGGGGGCGGTGCGCTGATGGAGGCCGGGACTCCCCAGGCGGTCAAATTGGAGGACCTGCACGTGCCCGGCCAGCTCAGCGGCCGCAAGCACATCCTCTCAATTCTGGTCGAGAACAAGCCGGGCGTGCTGGCGCGCGTCGCCGGGCTCTTCTCCCGCCGCGGCTTCAACATCGACACCCTCGCGGTCGGCCCGACCGACGACCCCAGCGTCTCCAGAATCACCCTGACGCTCGACGGCGCCGTCCACCCGATCGACCAGGTGACCAAGCAGCTTCACAAGCTCGTCAACGTGCTGAAAATCCGCGACATGGAGCCGGAGGAGACGGTGGCGCGGGAGATGGCGCTGTTCAAGGTCTCCTCGGCGGTCGAGAACCGGGCCGAGATCATCCAGTTCGCCGAGATCTTCCGGGCGAAGATCGTCGACGTGGCGCGGCGGACGATGACGATCGAGGTGACCGGCTCCGCCGACAAGATTGAGGCCTTCGAGCGGATGGTCCGCCCCCACGGCCTCGTAGAAATGGTCAGGACCGGGGAGATCGCCATCGGTCGTGGTCACGAGTAGCGACCTCCGGTCCGCGCTCGAAAAGGGCGCCGGGCGCCGGCGGCGCACCCTCGTCAGCATCACCCGCGAGGTCGAGGTGGCCGATCCCTGCGCGGCGGTGTTCGCCTCGCGGCTGGCCTCCGATCGCTGGTTCTGCTGGGAGCAGCCCGACCGGACATTCGCCCTCGCCGGGATCGGGGTCGCGCACGAGGCGACCTCGCGAGGGGAGCGGCGGTTCGCCGAGGTCGCCGAGGAGTGCCTGCGGCTGGGGCGCGGGGCGGTGCTGGAGGAGCCGCGCGGCCTCCCGGCGGGGGCCGGGCCGGCCTGGCTCGGCGGCTTCGCCTTCGACCCCGACGGCGGCTCGACCCCGGCCTGGTCCTCGCTGGCGCCGGCCTCGCTGGTCCTGCCCGAGGTCTCGATCTGCCGCAGCGGCGAGCGCTCCTTCCTCACCGTCAACGCCTTCGCCGGGCCCGACGAGGACCTCGAGCGCCTGGAGGAGAAGCTCGGCGCGCGCCTCGCCGGCCTGCGCCTGGAGACGCCCCTGCCCCTTCTCGACCCGCATCCGACCGCCCACGCCGAGATCCGCAGCGCCCGGCCGCCGCGCGAGTTCGAGGCCGCCGTCGCCGCCGCCACGTCCCGGATCGAGGCGGGGGAGATGAGCAAGGTCGTGCTGGCCCGCGAGGTGATCGTCAGCGCCGCCTCGGCGCACGACCCCGCTGCCCTCTTCGGAGCGATGCGCGAGCAGTTCCCGGCTTGCTTCTGCTTCTGCTGTGGCACGCCGGAGGCCGCCTTCCTCGGCGCCAGCCCCGAGCTCCTCGTCCGCCGCGCCGGCGCCGGCGTCTCCACCGTCGCCCTCGCCGGCTCGACCCGCCGCAGCTCCGACCCCGCCGTCGACGACCACCTCGGCGAGCAGCTGCTGCGCAGCGACAAGAACCGCCGCGAGCAGCGGATCGTCGCCGAGCGGATCGTCCGCGCCCTGCGCCCGCACGCGGTCTGGGTGGAGGCCGCGGCCGAGCCGGAGATCGTCAAGGTGGCGAACATCCAGCACCTGGCGACGCCGGTGATCGCCCAGCTCGCCGAACCGCACTCGGCAATCGAGATGGCGGGCCTGCTCCATCCGACCCCCGCGGTCGGCGGCGAGCCCTGGCCTGCGGCGGCGACCGCGATCGCCGAGCTCGAGGGCATGGACCGCGGCTGGTACGCCGCCCCGGTCGGCTGGATGGACGCCACCGAGGACGGCGAATTCTGCGTCGCCCTCCGCAGCGCCCTCCTCCGCGACCGCGAGGCCCACCTCTTCGCCGGCGTCGGCGTAGTCGCCGGCTCCGACCCCGCCGCGGAGCTCGAGGAGACCGAGGTCAAGCTCGGGGCGCTGCTGCCGTTCCTCGCTGAGTAGGGTCGCTGCATGATTCGCGCTCTCGCCCTGCTGCCAGCGATATGCGTCGTTGTCCTCGCGGGCATGGCCTTGCCTGTGCAGGCAGCAGCCCCTGAAGGTCCGCAGATCACGGTCTTGGCCGACGGTTTCGGCACTGGGTTCGGGCGAGACATCATCACGATGGGCGCTAACGGGAAATCTCCCCAGGCCGTGATCAAGGAAGCCGGCTGGAGTCGGCTCTCGTGGTCGGCCGACGGAAGCCTGCTGGCGTTCGGGTCCTTTGGAGATTGGGACGGGGAAGTGGTTGCGGTCGATGAAGTCCACAGCTCTGGGCTCCGCTTTTATAGGCGTGCTTCATTCGAAGGCGACAATCCGGTGATGGCGCCGGATGGACATACGGTCGCTTATCTGCACAAGGGCTCCATCTGGCTCCTCAACGTCATGTCGGGCTCGGTGCGCCGCGCGACTCCATGGCGACTGCAGACGGACTTCGAACCGAGTTCGTTTTCCCCAGATGGCTCGAAGCTCGCCGGGACGACTTACGGCCAGCGGGGCCTCGAGGCGGTCGCGGTTGATCTCCATACCGGCCATGTCTCGCTGCTGGCGTGGGAAGCGTCGGAACCCGTCTATTCGCCCGACGGGTCGGAAGTGGCCTTCATCCGCTGGAAGAACTGGAGGGCAAGCGGGGTCGACGACGGCTCGCCACCGATCGATGAGCTGCGGGTCACCCGGGTTGGCACTTTCCCTCGGTCTCGGCTCCTGCGGCGCAGTCACAAGTTGCTCGCCTGGCCCAGCTGGGATCCCTCCGGGCAGCGTCTCGCGTTCACCCGCACCCGCGTCGTCGAAAACGGCTACACGGACCCGAAAAAAGGCGATGCGCTGATGGCGATCAACGCCGACGGCACCTGCCTGAAGAAGGTCTACACCGATCCGGAAACGACGCTCTACAGCGCTGCATGGCAGCCCGGGCCCGGGCGCGAAGCGGGTCCGATCTCCTGCTAACCCGGCAGTGCGTCGTGGACCCGGCGGGTCAGCTCGCGGTGGGCCTCGACGTTCGTGCTGCGATCGGTTTTCACCTCGATCAGGCCGGTGCCCGCGGCCAGCGCCTCTGGTAGTTCGGCGAGCGACTCCAGCCGGCGGTGGGGGAAGTCGAAGAGCGCCGCCGCCTTGGCGGCGTCGATGCCGCGGGGGGTGCCGAGGAGGGACTCGAACGCCTCGCTGTCCAGCGCCTTCTCCTGAGGGAGGAAGTGGAAGATGCCGCCGCCGTCGTTGTCGATGACGACGATCCGGACGGGGGTATTGACCTCGCGCAGGGCGGCAAGGCCGCCGAGGTCGTGGAGGAGGCCGAGGTCGCCGGTGAGGATCGTGGTCGGGCGGCCGCTGGCGCGGGCGGCGCCGATGCCGGAGGAGACGAGGCCGTCGATGCCGTTGGCGCCGCGGTTGGAGAGGAAGAGGGCGTCGGCGTCGCCCGGCGCCAGGAACGACTCCTGGTCGCGGATCGGCATGCTGGAGCTGGTGTAGACGAGGTCGCCGTCGCGGTGGGCGGCGCCGAGGGCGCGGTGGAGGGCGGGCTCGGAGATCGCCGCGTCGGCGGCGAATGCCTCGTTGAGCGCCGCCTGTGCTGCTGTCTCGGCTTCGAGCCAGCGATCCGGCAGCGGGCGTTCGCGTCCCTCCAGCCCTTCCAGCCGCGTCGCCCAGCCCGAGGCGAGCTCGGTCGGGTCGGCGCGGAGGATCGCCGCTGCCCGCCGGCTCGGCTCGTTCCAGCCGCCGGAGGGGTCGACGACCACTTCGTCGGCGCCGCTCGCCGCCAGCCAGGCCCGCAGCGGCTTGCTGGTCGGCATCTCGCCGAAGCGCAGGACGAAGTCGGGGACGACCGAGCGGGCGAAGTGCTCGTCGCGCAGCAGCAGGTCGTAGCCGGCGACCACGTGCGAGCGGTCGTGCGGGCCGCAGCGCAGCTGCGAGGTGGGGTCGACGAGGACCGGGAAGCCGGCGACGCGGGCGAGGTGGGCGAGCGGCTCGCGCAGCTCGGGGTCGAGCTGGCGGCCGGCGACGATCACGCCGGAGATCGCGTCGCCGATGTGGCCGGCCATCTCGTCGAGGAGGAAGACCGAGGGCTCGAGGTCGACCCGGGTCACCGCCGTCAGCGGCCGTCCTTCGCGCCCCTCCAGCGCCAGCGGGTCGGTCGCCGTCACCGCGCTCTGCACCGGGATCGGCGCCAGCGGCTCGCGCCAGGGCAGGTTGAGGTGGACGGGGCCGGGGCGGACCTCGCCGCGCGCCGAGGCCAGTGCCCGGCAGGCGGTTGAGCGGTAGTGGAGGAGCCCGTCGTCGTCGGCCGCGTGCGTCCCCACTTCGCAGAACCAGCGCACCGAGCTGCCGAAGGTCTTGATCTGGTCGATCGTCTGCCCGGCCCCGATCCCGCGCAGCTCCGGCGCCCGGTCGGCGCTCAGCACCAGCAGCGGGATCCCCGATTCGTCGGCCTCGACCACGGCGGGGTGGTAGTTGACCAACGCCGTCCCCGAGGTGCAGAGCAGCGCCACCGGCTCGCCGCTCGCCTGCGCCGCCCCCAGCGCGAAGAAGGCCGCCGAGCGCTCGTCGACGATCACGCTCGTCTCGATCTCCGGCTGCCGCCACAGCGCCACCGCCAGCGGCGTCGAGCGCGAGCCGGGAGAGATCACCGCCAGTCGCAACCCTCCGCGCGCCAGCTCCTCGGCGAAGGCCGAGGCGAGGGCGGTGTTGGCGTTGGTGGGGTCCACAGGTGGCAGTGTCGCTTTTTGCGCCCGTATGGACGCATGAATCGACACTAGAGGCGGTGAGCTTGCAGCGCCTCCTCGTCGATCTCGACCCCGAGGCCGGGACCAGGGGGGAGGTGCAGCATCCCATTGCGCAGCTCGCACTCGATCGCGGCGATCGTCTCGGCGAAGAGCCGCTGGGTGGCGAGGCCGTGCGCCAGCTCCAGCCGCTCGGGATGCGCGCCCAGGCTGAGCGCCACCTGCGCCCCCGCCGCGATCCCCACCGGACCGTCGAGGGCGCTGGAGACGTAGGCGGGAAGGACGTCGGCGACCGCCAGCGCCTCCTCGGGCCCCCCGACCTTGGAGAGCTTGATCCCGGTGTAGGCGCAGGCGCCCAGCGCCACGGCTTGCTCAGCCTCGTCCGTGTTGGCCACGCTCTCGTCTGCAGCAAGCGGGATCGAGGTGCTCGCCGCGAGCTCCGCCATCTCCTCGAGCGTTGCCACGGGTTGCTCCGCCAACTCGATCCCAAACGGCTCCAGCTCCACCAACGTCCGCTTCGCCGTCTCCAGATCCCAAGCCGCGTTCACATCCACCCGAATCCGCGCCGAGTCCCCAACCGCCCCCCGCACCGCCCGCACCTGCGCGACGTCCACATCGCGAGTCCGCGAAACCTGACCCATATCGTCAGTTTTCGCGGACTCGGCACCGAGCTTCAGCTTGAACGTGGTGAATCCGTCGGCCGCCCAACGTTCCGCATCGGCTGCGACCGCCGAGGACTCGCCCGCGACCAACGTCGCATTGCACGTCACGGCTTCACCCTCGGCCGCACCCGCCTCGCTCCCCGCCCTCCTACCCAGCAAATCCGCCTTCGCTATCGCCACCGCACACCGTGCCGGCGCGCTTAGTCCCTCGGCCTTCTGACCCTCTCCGGCCTCCAACCGCTCCGCCCACCCCTCCAGCTCCCGCACCACCTGCGCCAACCCCGCGCCGCCGCGCAACGACAGCGGCACCGCTTCGCCCAGCCCGACGACCCCGTCCTCGTCCCGCACTCGCAGCAGCACGATCTCCCGCTGCCGCAGCACCCCGCGCGCGGTCACGTAGGGCTCCTTGAACGGCAGCGCGTAGGGGATGACCTCAACGGAGCTGAGGCGCATGTCTCACCTTCTCACCTGTTCAGGCCGAGATCAGAAGCCCGGCGGTGACCAGCAGGCTGTAGACGCCGAGCACCGCGCCGGTCGCCGCCAGCACCCCGTTCAGCGCCGGGCCGTCGCGGTGCTCGGCCAGGGTGCGAGTGGGGCGGATCGCCAGCGGCGCCGCCAGCAGCCCGATCAGCGGCAGGGCGCTCGCTTCCCCGGCCAGCAGCGCGATCGGCAGGACGAGGAACGCCCCCAGGATCAGCGTCCGGTAGAGGTTCACCGCCGCCTCGCGGCCGATCCGCACCGCCAGGGTGTTCTTGCCGGCCCGGCGGTCGGTCTCCAGGTCGCGGACGTTGTTGACGACGAGGATCGCGGTGGCGAGGAAGCCGACCGAGATCGAGAGCCCCAGCGGCAGCGCGTCGAGGTGCTCGAGCTGGACGTAGTAGGAGCCGTTGACGGCGACGAGGCCGAAGAAGAGGAAGACGAAGACCTCGCCGAAGCCGGCGTAGCCGTAGGGTCGGGGACCGCCGGTGTACAGCACGCCCGCGGCGATCGAGAGGACGCCGATCACGAGGATCACCGGACCGGCCACCGCCGTCAGGTAGATGCCGCAGAGGACCGCGACCCCGAAGGCGACCCAGGTCGCCCGCATCACCCGCTGCGGGGTGACCAGCCCGCTCGCCGTCACCCGCACCGGCCCCAGGCGGTCGGCGGTGTCGGCGCCGCGCTTGGCGTCGGAGTAGTCGTTGGCGAGGTTGGTCCCGATCTGGATGAAGATCGAGCCGACCAGGGCGGCCACGAAGGCCCCCCAGCGCGGCAGGTGCCCCAGCCACTGCACCGCCGCCGCGGTCCCGACCAGCACCGGCGCGATCGCCGCCGGCAGCGTCCGCGGTCGCGCCGCCATCAGCCAGATCCTCATGCGCGCCTCGGGAACTTGTCGAACTCCGGCGCCCGCCGTTCCTTGAACGCCTCGCGTCCCTCGGCCGCCTCCTCGCTGCCGTAGAAGAGCAGGTTGGCGTCGTGGGCGAGCTGCTGGATCCCGGCGTAGCCGTCCTCGTGGGCGTTGAAGCTGGCCTTGACCAGGCGCAGCGCGAAGGGGGACATCGCCAGCATCTCGCGGCACCAGGCGACGGTCTCGCGCTCGAGGTCGGCCAGCGGCACGACCGTGTTGACCAGGCCCATCTCCAGCGCCTCCTCGGCGTCGTACTGGCGGCAGAGCATCCAGATCTCCTTCGCCTTCTTGGTCCCGACCAGGTCGCGCAGCAGCGAGGCGCCGTAGCCGCCGTCCCAGGAGCCGACCCGCGGTCCCACCTGCCCGAAGACCCCGTTGTCGGCGGCGATCGTCAGGTCGCAGCAGAGGTGGAGGATGTGGCCGCCGCCGATCGCATAGCCGGCGACCATCGCCACCACCGGCTTCGGCAGCCGCCGCATCTGCACCTGTAGGTCGGTGACGTGGAAGCGGCCGACCGAGGCGCCCTCGGCCATGTAGCCGGTGTCGCCGCGGACGGTCTGGTCGCCGCCCGAGCAGAAGGCGCGCTCACCGGCGCCGGTGAGGACGATGATGCCGACCTCGGGATCCTCGCGCGCCAGCTCCAGCGCGGCGGCGACGTCGATCAGCGTCTGTGGCCGGAAGGCGTTCAAGACGTCGGGGCGGTCGATCGTCACCTTGGCGATCCCGCCGCCGCCGCCGGTCTCGTAGCGGATGTCTTCGAATTCACCGGCCGGGGTCCACTCAATCGGCGCGTAGAGCGTCTCCTCGGCGGGGGCTTGCTTGTGGCGTTTGGGCATGATCGGCACGATATCCCTCCGATGAAGCTCGACGACTGGCTCGCACAGAGGTCCCTCAGCTGCCCCGACCGCACGGCGCTGCTCGCCGACGGGGCCGAGATGAGCTACGCCGAGCTCGAGGCCGAGGCGACCTGGGTCGCCCGCCGGCTCGCCGCCCACGGCGTCCGCCGCGGCTCGACCGCGGCGCTGACGATGCACCCGCGGCGCGAGCAGGTCGTCCTCCTGCACGCGCTGCTCAAGGTCGGCGCGGCGCTGCTGCCGCTGGGGCCGAGACTGACGCCGGTCGAGCGGGCGGCGGTCGTCGCCGCCGAGGAGCCGATCATCGACCTCGACGACCCCGGCCAGCTGACCCAGACCGAGGCCGACCTGCCGCTGCTGGGAGAGCACGACATGGACGACATCTGCTGCCGCGTCCTCACCAGCGGCAGTACCGGCACCCCGCGCCCGGTCGCGCTCAGCTACGGCAACTTCCTCTGGAACGCGGTCGCCTCCGGCTTCAACCTCGGCGTCCTGCCCGAGGACCGCTGGCTCTGCTGCGTCCCGCTCAGCCACATCGCCGGGCTTGGGATCGTCATGCGCAGCGTCATCTACGGGACGACCGCGGTCGTCCACGACGGCTTCGACGTCGACCGGGTGGGGGAGGCGCTGGAGCGCGACGGGATCACCGTCGTCTCGCTGGTGGCGACGATGCTGACGAGGCTGCTCGAGGCCGGCGTCGACCTCTCCGGGCCGCGGGCGATCCTCGTCGGCGGCGGCCCGGTGCCGGAGGAGCCGCTGGAAGAGGCGATCGCCAAGGGCGCCACCGTGGTCCAGACCTACGGCCTGACCGAGACCTGCTCGCAGGTGACGACGCTGGCCCCGGCCGACGCCAAGCGCAAGCTCGGCTCCGCCGGGCGGCCGCTGCTGACCACGCACCTGCGGATTCGCGACGGCGAGATCCTGATCCAGGGCCCGACCGTCGCCCCCGGCCGCGCCGACGCCGACGGCTGGCTCCACACCGGCGACCTCGGCCACATCGACGAGGAAGGCTTCCTCTACGTCCAGGACCGGATCGACGACATGATCGTCAGCGGCGGCGAGAACGTGGTCCCGGCCGAGGTCGAGGAAGTGCTGCTGCGCCACCCGGAGGTCGCCGACGCGGCGGTGATCGGCCGCGAGGACCCCGAGTGGCAGCAGGCGGTGACCGCTGTGGTCGTGCTCGAGAGCGGCTCCGAGGTGACGCCGGATGACCTGCGCCGCCACTGCGCCGAGTCGCTGGCCGGGTTCAAAGTGCCGAAGCGGGTCGAGCTCGCCTCGGCTCTGCCGCGGACCCCCTCGGGGAAGCTGATGCGCAGGGCGCTCCGCTGAGAGCGACTCGGGTAGCCTGCCGCCTCATGCGAACCGACGACATCTTCTCCGACAAAGACGCTGACCTGGGCAAGCTCGACGGCAAGACCGTCGCCATCCTCGGCTACGGCTCCCAGGGTCACGCCCACGCGCTCAACCTCAAGGACTCCGGCGTCGAGGTGGTCGTCGGCCTGCGCCCCGACTCCTCCAGCCGCGCCAAAGCCGAAGCGGCCGGCCTCGAGGTGCTCGACGTCGCCGAAGCCGCCAGCCGCGGCGACCTGGTGATGATCCTGCTGCCGGACGAGAAACAGGCCGAGGTCTGGCGCGAGGAGATCGCCGACGGGATCGCCCACGGCAACCTGCTGCTCTTCGCCCACGGCTTCGCCATCCACTTCGGCGAGATCGAGCCGCCCCCTGGCGTCGACGTCGGCATGGTCGCGCCGAAGGGCCCGGGCCACCTGGTCCGCCGCCAGTACGAGGAAGGCAGCGGCGTCCCCTGCCTGATGGCGGTCCACCAGGACGCCTCGGGAGAAGCTCACGACCTCGTCCTCGCCTACGCGTCCGGGATCGGCGGCGGCCGCGCCGCGGTGATCGAGACGACCTTCAAGGACGAGTGCGAGACCGACCTCTTCGGCGAGCAGGCGGTGCTCTGCGGCGGCGCCTCGGAGCTGGTCCGCGCCGGCTACGAGACCCTGGTCGAGGCCGGCTACGACCCCCGCCTCGCCTACTTCGAGTGCCTGCACGAGCTGAAGCTGATCGCCGACCTGATGTACGAAAAGGGGATTCAGGGGATGCGCTACTCGATCTCCAACACCGCCGAGTACGGCGACATGACCCGCGGTAAACGCGTGATCGGCGAGGAGTCCCGGGCGGCGATGAAGCAGATCCTCTCCGAGATCCAGTCGGGCGAGTTCGCCAAGGAGTGGATCGCCGAGAACCGCGCCGGCGGCGAGTCCTTCGACCGCATGCGCAAGGAAGCGGCGGGCCACGAAATCGAGGACGTAGGCCACGACCTTCGCGACATGATGCCCTGGATCGATCAGGGGTTCAAAGACACCAAATAAGGCTGCTGGTTGGTGGGGCCGGGTGCCCCTCCGCTGGAGACCGTATGTCCCAGCAGGGACCGACGACCTCCATCAGCTTGACCCAAAGCCTCCATCGGAGGGGCACCCGGCCCCACTTCCAACAGAGCTCCGGTTGACGCCCAGGCCCCGGAAGCTCTTCCGTAAAAGCTGCTGGTCCTCGGCGTCTACCGGAGCACTGTCGTTGCCCCTCCCTACCAGCATCGCCTACGAATCTCGCTGAATCGGGCCGCGCGGGTCGGTCTCGCCCTCGGGCAGGCGGCCGTCGCGGCCGACGTAGCCGTCCTTGCCGCCGACGCAGACGTAGATCGCGTCTTCTGAGTCGCTGAGGTTCTTGAAGCCGCGGACCACGTGGGCGTCGACCCAGGCCAGGCCGCCGGGGCCGAGCTCGTGCTTGGTCCCGTCCAGCTCGATCTCCAGCCGTCCCTGGTGGACGAAGTAGAGCTCCTCCTGCTCGTCGTGGTAGTGCCGCCCCGATTCGTAGCCGGGCGGCATCACCACCGCGTTGACGCCGAAGGCGGTGACTCCCAGGCCCTTGCGGATCTTGCGGAAGCCCCAGCCCTCGCCGAGGTCGTCGAGGCTGGAGACGGCATAGCCGTCGCCCTTGCTCACCTTGCCCTCGCTCTCGCCCATTCGCCCAGGCTACTTGGTGACGACGGTCCACCCGCTTTGGTCAATAACCTGTCGAGCCCGATGGCGCCCCAGACGACCGTGCAGATTCCGACCGAGCTCAAGCCCGCCGACGGCCGTTTCGGCTGCGGCCCCTCGAAGGTGCGCCCGGAGGCGCTGGCGCGGCTGGCCGAGCGCTCCGAGCTGATGGGTACCTCGCACCGCCAGGCGCCGGTGCGCGACCTCGTGCGCGAGGTGCGGACGGGGCTGGGGGAGCTGTTCTCGCTTCCCGACGGCTACGAGATCGCCCTCGGCAACGGCGGCACCACCGCCTTCTGGGAGGCGGCGGCGGCCTGGCTCGTGCGCGAGCGGGCGCTGCACCTCACCTACGGCGAGTTCTCGCAGAAGTTCGCCAAGTCGACCGCCGCGGCGCCGTTCCTCGGCGACCCGATCGTCGTCGAGGCCGACCCCGGCGACGCCCCGGCACCGACCGCCGACCCGGCCGCCGACGTGATCGCCTGGGCCCACAACGAGACCTCGACCGGGGTCATGGTCGACGTGCAGCGGCCCGAGGGCGCGGCCGAGGCGCTGGTCCTGATCGACGCCACCTCCGGCGCCGGCGGCCTCCCCGTCGACCTGCTCCAGGCCGACGCCTACTACTTCGCCCCGCAGAAGGGCTTCGCCTCTGACGGCGGCCTCTGGCTCGCCGCCTTCAGCCCCGCTGCGATCGCCCGGATCGAGGAGCTCGACGGCGCCGGCGACCGCTGGCAGCCCGCCTTCCTCTCGCTGCAGACCGCGCTCGACAACTCGCGCAAGGAGCAGACCTACAACACGCCGGCGCTGGCGACCCTGCTGCTGCTGGACGACCAGGTGCAGTGGATGCTGGGGCTCGGCGGCCTCGCCGGCTGCGTCGAGCGCACCTCGGACTCCTCCGGCCGCCTCTACGGCTGGGCCGAGCGCAGCGAGTTCGCCAACCCCTTCGTCGCCGATCCGGCCAAGCGCTCGCTGGTCGTCGGCACGATCGACTTCGACGAGTCGGTCGACGCCGCCGCCCTCGCCGCCGCCCTGCGCGCCAACGGCATCGTCGACACCGAGCCCTACCGCAAGCTCGGCCGCAACCAGCTGCGGATCGGGATGTTCCCCGCAATCGACCCCGACGACGTCGAGGCGCTCACCGCCTGCATCGACTGGGTCGTCGAGAACGTGGACGGCGTCGCCTCGTGAAGGTCCTGGTCAAGGAGAAGATCGCCGACACCGGCGTCGACCTGCTGCGCTCGCAGTTCGAAGTCGACCTCGGGCTGGAGATGTCCGACGAGGAGCTGCGCGAGCGGATCGGCGCCTACGACGCGATCCTGATCCGCTCGGCGACGAAGATGACGCCGGAGCTGATCGACCGGGCCGACAACCTGAAGGTGATCGGCCGCGCCGGCACCGGCGTCGACAACGTCGACATCCCGGCCGCGACCCGCCGCGGGATCATCGTCGCCAACGCACCGGAATCGAACTCGGTCGCCGCCGCCGAGCACACGCTGGCCCTGGCGCTGGCCCTCTTCCGCAACGTGCCCCAGGCGCACCGCTCGCTGGTCGAAGGCCGCTGGGACCGCAGCAAGTTCAAGGGCGCCGAGCTCTACGGCAAGACGCTCGGGGTGATCGGCTTCGGCCGCATCGGCCAGCTCGTCGCCAAACGCGCCCAGAGCTTCGAGATGGAGGTCGTCGCCTTCGACAAGTTCGTCTCCGCCGAGCGCTTCCGCGACCTCGGGGTCGAGGGCGCCGAGTCGATCGAGGAGCTGCTGGGGCGGGCCGACCTGATCACCCTGCACACCCCGAAGACGCCGGAGACGACCGGGATGATCAACGCCGGGACGATCGCGGCGATGAAGGACGGCGCCCGCCTCGTCAACTGCGCCCGCGGCGAGCTGGTCGACCTCGACGCCCTGACCGACGGGCTCGAGTCGGGCAAGCTGGCCGGCGCCGCGCTCGACGTCTTCCCCTCCGAGCCCTTCACCGAGCACCCGATCTTCGCCCGCGAGGACGTCGTCGTCACCCCGCACCTGGGCGCCTCGACCGCCGAGGCGCAGGACCGGGCCGGCGTCGTCACCGCCGAGCAGGTGACCGCGGCGCTGACCGGCGGCGTCGTCACCAACGCGGTCAACATCGCCGCCGTGCGGCCGGAGGCGATGGAGGCGCTGGCGCCCTTCGTCCCGCTCTGCGAAAAGCTCGGCCGCCTCGCGCAGGGGCTGGGGGACGGCGCGGTCGAGCGGGTCAGCGCCGAGTTCCGCGGCCGCATCGCCTCCCACGACACCCGCCTCTTGGGGATCGCCGTCCTCGTCGGCATCCTCTCCGGCCACACCGAGGAGCCGGTCAACCTCGTCAACGCGCCGCAGATGGCCGAGGAGCGGGGGATCGAGCTCTCCGAGACGACCGACACCAGCGCCGAGGACTTCACCGAGCTGGTCAAGGTCCGGGTCGCGACCGCCGAGGGCGAGGTCGAGGTCGCCGGCACCAGCGTCGGCCCGCGCAACGAGCCCTACCTCGTCTCGGTCTGGGGCGAGAGCTTCTACCTGCCCTTCGACGAGCACATCGCGGTCTTCCGCTATGCCGACCAGCCGGGGATGATCGGCCGGGTCGGGACCCTGTTCGGCGAAGAGGGGGTCAACATCGTCTCCGCCGCGGTCGGCGCCGAAAGCGGGGGAGAGCGCGCCGTGATGGCGCTGACCACCGACGCGCCGGTGCGCTCGGAGGCGATCGAGAAGATCCTCGGCCTCGAGGGCTTCTCGGTCGGCCGCTCGGTCGATCTCTAGCCGCGCGCTCAGCTAAAGCCGCTATGTCCCGGCTCGGCGCGCCGCAACGTATGGCGAAACGGGTTGTTCCTGTGGGAGGGTCACACCAAACCCGCTGAGCCAGGGACCGATGAAGAAGGCGATTCTCACCATGCTGACCGCGCTGGCGGTCCTCACCGCCGCGCCCGCGCAGGCCGAAGGCCCGCTGACGCTCGTCCTCAGCGGCGGCAACGAAGACAACTTCATCCGCATCTCCCTCAGCTCCGACGGGCGCGACTACGTGATCCAGTCGCGGGTGGTCCTGGAAGCCGGCGGCGACGTCTGCCACCACCCCGAAGAACGGCAGACCGAACTGCTCTGCGAAGCGCCGGCGATCTCCGGCTTCGAAGTCAACGCCGGCGGCGGCAACGACAAGGTCATCCTCTCCCCCGACATCCCGATCCCGGCCACCTTGCGCGGCGACCCCGGCAACGACGTGCTGATCGGCGGCGGCGCCTCCGACAAGATCCTCGGCGGCACCGGCGAAGACGTGGTCTCCGGCCGTCGCGGCGACGACTGGCTCTTCGGCGGCCCCGGCGACGACCGCCTGATCGGCGGTCCCGGCAACGATCAGCTTCGCGGGGGTCCGGGAGTCGACTTCTTGAATGGCGGCCCCGGTAAGAACCATCTCGTGCAGTGAGGCCTGGTGCCTGCTGTTTCGGGGCTGTCTAAGTTGACTCGCTGACTGGTTGGGAGGAGCCGAAGAGGCGGCCGCCGACGAACCCGAGCGCGATCAGCAGGCCGACCAGCGAGAGCGCCGCGTCGAGCCGGAAGCCCGCCGTGACGCCGTCGACGAAGGGCGGGATCGCGGCGGAGAAGACGGTGGTGGTGAGGCCGAGGCCGATCGAGCCGCCGGCGATCTGGAACATGTAGATGATCCCGCCGGCGAGGCTGGTCTGCGATTCGTCGACCGAGGTGACGCCGGCGGTGGTCGCGGTCGGGTAGAAGCTGCCGATTCCGATCCCCAGCACGACCATCCCCGGCACCAGCGCCCCGTATCCCGAGTCGGCGTCGGCGAGCGAGAAGGTGAAGGGGGCGACGGTGATGCAGGCCGCCCCCGCCACCACCAGGGTCTTCGCCCCGAGCCGGTTGTAGAGCGGTCCGGCGACGAAGGAGACGAGGGCGAAGGTGGCGAGGAAGGGCAGCATCCCGACCCCGGCTTCCAGGGCCGAGTAGCCGAGCTGCTTCTCCATGAACTGCGGCAGGTAGAGGAGGGCGGCGAAGAAGGTCGCCGACATGAAGAGGATCGCCACGCAGGAGGCGGTGAAGCTCTCGTTGCGCATCACCTCCCGCGGCACCAGCGCGTGGCGGCCGGCGCGGCGCTCGATCGGCACGAAGGCGGCCAGCATCGCCACCGCGAGCACGAGCAGCCCGATCACTTTCGGGTCGCTCCAACCCCAGTCGTCGACCTGGTCGAGGGCGATCAGCAGCGAGACCAGCCCGGTCGAGACGACCGCGATCCCGGCGTAGTCGATCTGCCGCTCTTCGCTCTCGGGCTCCTTGACGTGGACGAGGAACCAGGTGACGGCGATGGCGAAGAGCGCGATCGGGACGTTGAGGAAGAAGATCCAGCGCCAGCTCAGCTCCTCGGTGAGGACGCCGCCGATCAGCGGGCCCATCGCGTTGCCGAGCCCGGCGGCGCCGATGATGATCCCGCCCGCGAGGCCGGCTTTCTCTTCCGGCAGCAGCTCGTAGGTCATCCCCAGGATCGCCGGCCACATCATCGCCCCGCCGACCCCCATCAGCACCCGGCTGAAGATCAGCCAGGTCTCCGTCTGCGCCGCCCCGCCGAGGGCCGACATCGAGGCGAAGATCGCGGTGCCGAGGAAGAAGGCGTTGCGGCGGCCGAAGAGGTCGGCGAGGCGGCCGCCGGTGACGATCAGCACCCCGAAGGTGAGCGCGTAGGCGTTGACCACCCACTGGATGGTGTTGACGTTGGTGTGGAAGTCCTTCTCCATCGTCGGCAGGGCGACGTTGATCGCGGAGAAGTCGTTGGCGATGACGACGACGGCCACTCCCATCGCGAGGAGGGCGAGCCAACTGGTGCGCTGCGAGGTTGCGATTTCGGCAGCCTACGCTAAGGTTCGGAGGCGAATGGACCGCCGGCCCGACAGCCTCGCGCTACTCCTTCTCCTCCCCCCTCGGGGGGAATAGCGCTGGGCGGCGCGATAGCCGCGAGAGACAAAGGCCATTCGAATCAGAGAGAGAAGGAGAGGTCCCATGGGACCAAGCACTGACAGTACGAACGACGCCAACCGCGTCCACATCTTCGACACGACGCTGCGGGACGGCGAGCAGTCGCCCGGCATCTCGCTGAACACGGCCGAGAAGGTCGAGATCGCCCAGCAGCTCGCGCGCCTGGGGGTCGACGTGATCGAGGCCGGCTTCCCGATCACCTCGCCCGGCGACTTCGAGGCGGTCCAGAAGATCTCGCGGGTGGTCGAGGGCCCGGTTATCTGCGGTCTCGCCCGCACCCACAAGGCCGACATCGACGCCGCCTGGGGGGCGATCAAGGAGGCCGCGCGCCCGCGCATCCACACCTTCATCTCGACCTCCGACATCCACATCGAGCACCAGCTGCAGACCGACCGCGAGGACGTCAAGGGCCAGGCGCGGGCGGCGGTGTCGCTGGCCAAGTCCTACTGTGAGGACGTCGAGTTTTCGCCGATGGACGCGACCCGCGCCGACATCGAGTTCACCGCCGAAGTCTGCGCGATCGCGGTCGAGGAGGGCGCGACCGTCGTCAACATCCCCGACACCGTCGGCTACACGACGCCCGAGGAGTACGCCGACTACTTCCGCCGCCTCTACGAGCTGGTGCCGGCGCTGCGCGGGGTGGAGATGTCGGTCCACTGCCACGACGATCTGGGCCTGGCGGTCGCCAACTCCTACGCCGGGGTCCTGGCCGGGGCGCGGCAGGTCGAGTGCGCGGTCAACGGGATCGGCGAGCGCGCCGGCAACTGCTCGCTGGAGGAGATCGCGATGCTGGTCGGCGTCCGCGAGGACGTCCACGGCCTGCACACCGGGATCAACACGCGCGAGATCGTTCGCACCAGCCGCATGGTCAGCCGCCTCACCGGCTACTCGGTGCAGCCGAACAAGGCCGTGGTCGGGCGCAACGCCTTCGCCCACGAGTCCGGCATCCACCAGGACGGCGTGCTGAAGGAGCGCAGCACCTACGAGATCATGGACGCGACCGAAGTCGGCCTGGAGTCGAACTCGATCGTGCTGGGCAAGCACTCCGGGCGCCACGCGCTGAAAGACGCCCTGGAGCAGCTGGGGTTCGTGGTCGAGGGGCAGGCGCTGAACAACGCCTTCAAGGCCTTCAAGGAGGTCGCTGACCGCAAGAAGCAGGTGACCGCGCTCGACCTGGAGGCGATCGTCTCCGACGAGATGCGCGAGCGCTCCGACGCCCACGAGCTGGCCTGGTTCGAGGTCGAGGCGGGCTCCCGCAAGCCGCCGGTGGCGAAAGTGGCGGTGACGCGCCCGTCCGGCGAGGAGTCGGTCGGCGAAGCCAGCGGCGACGGCCCCGTCGACGCGATCTTCCACGCGATCCAGGATGCGGTGCAGACCGACTGCGAGCTGGTCGAGTACAAGGTCGAGGCGGTGACCGGGGGAGAGGACGCCCTCGGCGAAGTGACCGTCCAGCTGCGAGCCGCCGGCCGCCTGGCGACCGGCCAGGGAGTGGCGACCGACATCCTCGAGGCGAGCGCCAGGGCCTACGTGCGAGCGCTGTCGAACGCGCTCGAAGGTGCCGCGACGCGCGAGGCCGAGGCGGCGACTGCTGAGGCGGCGGTGGAGCGGACTCCGGGGCCGTAGCGGTGGGGGAGGGAGGAGATGACCCTCCCCCCGACAACAGCGGGGAGGGTCGGGTGAGGGTCATCTCCTCCCTCTCGCGCGCCTTCCGTGAGACACCTGACACAAACCGCGCACCACACGCGCGAGGTCTCCCGGCAACCTCGGCGCATGCCCGCCGAGACCGCCAAAGCTGACGATATGCGTCAGGTTTCGCGGACTCGCGATCTGGAGAGGTCGATCGCGGCACTGGCGGATCGCCAGTACGGGGTGGTGGGACGGGGTCAGTTGCAGGAACTCGGTCTCGGTGAAGCGGCGATTCGGC
>DASULS010000030.1:0-76627 GCA_036278095.1 Solirubrobacterales bacterium
GGGGTGGGTGTCACTCGAGCCGACGGATACTCAAAAAGCCGAGCTAATTAGCTCGGCTTTTGTCGGAGCGAGTGACACCCACCCCTCCGTACCGGCAAAGACCCGTACCTCGCCTTAAGCGGCTGATTCGGACCAGGCGCCGTAGAGGTTGGCGTAGGTGCCGCCGGCCGCGATCAGCTCGTCGTGGGTGCCCTGCTCGGCGATTTGGCCGTGTTCGAGGACGACGATCTTGCCGGCGCGGCGGATGGTGGAGAGGCGGTGGGCGATGACGATGGCGGTGCGGCCGTGGAGGAGGCGCTCGAGGCCGCGCTCGATCGTCTTCTCGGTCCGCACGTCGACGTTGGAGGTCGCCTCGTCGAGGATGAGGATGCGGGGCTCGGCGAGCAGGGCGCGGGCGAAGGCGACGAGCTGGCGTTGGCCGGCGGAGAGCTGGACGCCGCGCTCGCCGACTTCGGTGTCGAGGCCCTGCGGCAGGTGGGCGACGAAGTCGGTGGCGCCGACGGCGGCGATCGCCGCCTCGATCTCCTCGGTGCTCGCCTCGGGCCGCCCGAAGGCGACGTTTTCGCGGACGCTGCCGGAGAAGAGGAAGCCCTCCTGGGGCACGATCCCCAGCTGTCGGCGCAGCGCCCGCTGCTGCACTCCGCGCAGGTCGTGGCCGTCGACCCGCACCGTCCCCCGCTGCGGGTCGTAGAAGCGCGCGACCAGCTTCGCGAAGGTCGACTTGCCGGCGCCGGTGGCGCCGACCAGGGCCAGCGTCTGTCCCGGCGGCACGTGCAGGTCGACGTCACGCAGCGCCCAGGCGTCCTCCGCCGGCTCGCCCGCCTCGGAGTAGGAGAACCAGACGCCGTCGAGCTCGATCTCTCCGCGCAGCGTCCCCGGGTCGATCGCGCCCGGCGCGTCGACCATGTCGGGGTCGGTGTCGAGCAGGTCGAAGATCTTGTCCAGGGCCGCCATCCCGGCCTGGTAGGTCGTGTAGAGCTGGGAGAGTTCCTGGATCGGTTCGAAGAAGCGGGTCAGGTAGCCGACGAAGGCGACGACGACGCCGACTTCGATCGCCCCGTCGATCGCCTGGCTGCCGCCGTAGAGCAGGATCACCGCCGTCCCCAGCGCCGCCAGCACTTCGACCGCCGGGAAGTAGGAGGCGTTGAGGTAGACGGTCCGCATGTTGACGTCGCGGTTGGCTTCGTTCAGCTCGGTCATCGTCGTCATGTGCCGCGGCTCCTGGCCGAAGCTCCGCACCACCCGCACCCCGCTCAGCGTTTCCTGCAGGTAGGCGGTGACGGCGGCGATCCGCTCCCGCGTCGCCCGGTAGGCCCCCGCCGAGACGATCCGGAAGATGACGCTGGCGATCGCCAGCAGCGGGAAGGTGAGGAAGGTGATCAGCGCCAGCTTGACGTCGAGGAAGAGCAGGATCACGACCACCCCGATCAGGGTCAGGCTGCTGTTGAAGATCGTCACCACGCCGTTGGTGACCAGCTGCTGGAGCGCTTCCACGTCGTTGGTCATCCGCGAGATCAGCACCCCGGGGCTGCGCCGCGTGAAGAAGCCGATCGACATCGCCTGCAGGTGGGTGAAGATCCGTTCGCGCAGGTCCTGCAACGCCCGCGTGCCGACCCAGCCGACGAGGTAGGTCTCCCAGTAGGTGGCGACCGCGTAGATGACGGAGACGACGACGAAGGCGACGACGATCAGGTCGAGGGCGGCGAGGTCGCCGGTCCTGATGCCGCTGTCGATCGCCTTGCCTGCCAGGTAGGGGGGAGCGAGCGCCGCGCCGGTCTCGAGCAGCAGTGCCGCGAACATCAGGATCAGCCGGGTCCGGTAGGGACGCAGCAGGCCGATCATCCAGCGCACCTTGCGCGCCCGCTGGTCCTCCCCGCGCAACAGGCGCCAGAGATCCCTGAAGAGCCGGCCGATGTTGCCCACGTTGCTCACAGCTTCGCCATCTCCTCGCGCTCTTCGAGGTCGCGCTGGAGGAAGACCGAGTCGGCGAGCCCGTGCTCGGCGATCTCGCGGTAGAAGCTGCAGCCTTCGAGCAGCTCCTCGTGGGTGCCGCGGTCGACGATCCGGCCCGCGTCCATCACCACGACTTCGTCGGCGAGCGAGATCGTCGAGAGGCGGTGGGCGATGATCAGGGTCGTCCGCCCGGCCATCGCCTCGCGCAGGCCGGCTTTGATCGCCGCCTCGGTGGTCGCGTCGACCGAGGAGGTGGCGTCGTCGAGGATGAGGATGCGCGGGTCGGCGAGCAGGGCGCGGGCGATCGCCACCCGCTGGCGCTGGCCGCCGGAGAGGGTTAGGCCGCGCTCGCCGACGCGGGTCTCGTAGCCCTCGGGCAGATCGCCGATGAAGGCGTCGGCCTGCGCCCGCCGCGCCGCCGCTTCGATCGCCTCCATGCTCGCCCCCTGGTTGGCGTAGGCGATGTTGGCGGCGACCGTGTCGGTGAAGAGGAAGCTGTCGTCGGCGACGAAGGCGATCTGCGAGCGCAGCGAGCCGAGGTCGACCTCCCGCACGTCGGCGCCGTCGACCAGCACCGAGCCCTCGCTCGGGTCGTAGAGCCGCGCGACCAGGCCGACCAGGCTGGTCTTGCCCGCCCCCGAAGGCCCGACCAGCGCCACCGTCTTCCCTGCCTCGACCTCGAGCTCGAGGTCGGTCAGGGCCGGGGCGTTGCCGTCGTAGCGCAGCGTCACCCCGCGCAGCGCAACCGCGCCGCCGCCTTCGGGTAGGGGCGGTGCCCCGGGGGGGCTCTGGATCGCCGGTTCGCGGTCGAGGATTTCGAACATCCGGTTGCCGGAGGCGACCGCGCGCTGGGCCATCCCCATCGCCATCCCCAGCGAGCGGGTCGGCCCCGCCAGCATCACCACGTAGGTGTAGAAGGCGACGAAGCTGCCGAGGCTGAGGTTGCCGTCGATCACCTCGCGGCCGCCGACCAGCAGCACCAGCGCCACGCCGATCTGCGGCAGCAGCCCGATCAGCGGCGAGAAGAAGGCCTGCAGCCGGGTTGCGTAGACGCTCTGGTCGAAGACGCGGGCGACCGCGCGCTGGAAGCGGTGGAGCTGGTGCTCCTCGCGGGCGAAGGCCTTGACGATGCGGATGCCGGAGACGTTCTCCTCGGCCTCCGCGGTCAGCTCGGCGACGCGCTGCTGCACCTCCTGCTGCGCCGGCCGCGAGGTCAGGCTGTAGCGAGTGGCGGTGAGGATCACGAATGGCGCCGGGAACAGGGCCAGCAGCGCCAGCAGCGGGTTGAGGGCGATCATCACGATCGTCGCGAGGACGATCGTCAGCATGCTCTGGGTGATGAAGACGAGCCCGTAGCCGAGGAAGAAGCGGATCGACTGCAGGTCGACGGTCGCCCGCGACATCAGCTGCCCCGTCTGCTGCGAGTCGAAGAAGCCGAGGTCGAGCCGCTGCAGGTGCTCGTAGAAGGCTTGGCGCAGGTCGAATTCGACCGCCAGCGAGACTTTGCCGGCGACCAGTCGCCGCACCACCGTCAGGCCCAGCCGCAGGATCCCGGCGCCGACGATCGCCAGCGCCAGCGGCAGCAGTTCGGCCTTTTCGCCGTCCTTGATCGCGTTGATCGCGTCGCCGAGCAGCAGCGGGATCAGCACCGTCATCCCCATCGCCAGCCAGGCGAAGACGAGCGAACCCCACAGCTGCGCCCGATAGGGGCGCAGGAATCGCATCAGCCGGCGGTAGGTTCGCACCTACCTACTATACAAAGTGAAGTATTGGCTGTCTGCGGCGCTATTCAAGCCTGGCGGCGGCCTTGGCGCTTGGGACCTTGCCCTTGGAGCACGGTTTCGGGCCGTGGCCGGGGCGGGGGAGGATCTGGAAGTTGGTGACGTCGTGGAAGCGGGTGGGGGTGCCGCTGTTCTGGGCGAGGTTGACGACCAGGCGGTAGAAGCCGGGGGGGAGGCCGTGGTAGTAGATCTCCGGCCGGGTGGCGGGGGAGTAGCTGCCGGCGCTGCCGATCCGCTCCGCCAGGACCCCGTTGGGTCCGGCGTAGGCGGCGTAGTCGAACGAGCGCCCGACCAGGCGCCCGCTGCCGACCGGGCTGTTGATCGCCGCTTCCAGCTTCTTCGGGTCGACGCAGTCGGGGACGCGCTTGAGGCTGAAGCGGAGGTTGCCCTCGCCCAGTTGCGGTTCGCCGCCGAGCTGCCGCGGCGCCAGCTGGAAGTTTTCGACCGCGACCTTGACCACCACCGCGTGGCCGGTCTGACGGGCGCCGTTGCGGGGGGAGATGATTGCTACCGTCGGTTCGCCAGGGACCTTCTGGGTTTCGGCCTGGGCGGTTTGCGATTCTTCGGAGCCGCCGAAGACCAGGGCCAGGGCGACGGCCACGGCGGCCAGCAGCACCGCCGCCAGGGTTGCAGTCCTTGCCCGCATCGGAGCGGGAAGATTACGCGGAACCGTCAGATCCCCATCGTCGCCCTCTGCGCGCTCGCGGCCCTGCTGCCGGCGCCGGCCTGCGCGATGGCATCCGCGAAGGGGGGCTTCGCCGGCCGCGTCGACGTCTTCGCCGGCACCCGTCCCGGCCCCGACACCTTCGGCGGCGGCCACAACTTCCCCGGCGCCTCGCTCCCCTTCGGGATGGTGCAGTGGAGCCCCGACACGACCCCCGCGGCGCCGCACTCGGGCGGCTACGACTACCGCGACGACCACCTCTCCGGCTTCAGCCTCACCCACCTCAGCGGCGCCGGCTGTGCCCTCTACGGCGACTTTCCCTTCCTGCCGACGACCGAGCCGCTGGAAAGCTCCCCGGCGGCCCCCGGCGGCGGTCTCGACGGCCGCTTCCAGCCCGGCTTCTCGCATCGGGGCGAGCACGGCCGCCCCGGCTTCTACTCGGTCAAGCTCAACCCGGTCGACGGCGGCGCGATCGGCGCCGCCCTCACCGCCACCACCCGCACCGGGATGGCGCGGTTCTCCTTCCCGGCCAGCCCGCACGCCAGCGTCCTCGTCAACGCCGGCGGCAGCGCCCAGCCCGACGACCTCGCCGCCGTCGCGGTCGACCCGCAGCGGCGGGAAATCTCCGGCGCCGCCTCCAGCGGCCTCTTCTGCGGCCAGCGGCCGCGCTACCGCATCTACTTCGCCGCGGTCTTCAGCCGCCGCTTCAACGCCTTCGGGACCTGGCGCGAAGGCAAGCTCGAACCCGGCGGCACCAGCGCCGAAGACGTCTCCAGCCCGCCCTCGAACCCGCGCACGACCGCGGCCGCCGGCGCCTACGCCAGCTTCGACACCACCCGCAACCGGCTCGTCGGCGTCCGCGTAGGCATCTCCTTCGTCAGCGTCGAGGACGCCCGCGCCAACCTCGCGGCGGAAAGCAGGGGCGGCTTCCGGGCGATCGCCGCCCGGGCGACCCGGCGCTGGAACCAGGCGCTCGGCCGGGTGCGGGTCAGCGGCGGCTCGCCCCGCCACCTCGCGACCTTCTACACCGCGCTCTACCACGCGTTCTTGGCGCCGCGGACCTTCAACGACGCAGGCGGCGCCTATCCCGGCATGGACGGGGCGATCCACCGCGTCCACGGCCGCACCCAGTACGCAGACTTCTCCGGCTGGGACGTCTACCGGACCGAGGTGCCGCTGCTGGCGCTGCTGGTGCCGCAGCGGGCGGGGGACATGATGCGCTCGCTGCTAGCCGACGCCGCCCAGGGCGGCTGCCTGCCGCGCTGGCCCTACGCGGCCGGCCAGAGCATGACGATGGTCGGCGACCCGGCGGATCCGATCCTCGCCGGCGCCGAAGCCTTCGGCGCCGGCTTCGACCGCGGCGCGGCGCTGGCGGCGATGGTGCGCGGCGCCACCCAGGTCTGCAGCAGCGCCAACGGCGAATACGTCGAGCGCCAGGGGCTGCCGGAATACCTCCGGCTCGGCTACGTCCCCTTCGACTCCGACACCAACACCCGCAACGCCAACTCGCTCTACGGCAATCCCGACGCCGTCTGGGGCTCGGCCGCGACGACGCTCGAGTACGCGCTCGACGACTTCGCGATCGCCCGCCTCGCCGCCCGCGCCGGCGACCGGGCCACCTACCGCGCCTTCATCCGCCGCGCCGCCAACTGGCGCCGCCTCTACGAACCCGCCAGCGGGATGATCGAGCCGCGCTACGCCAGCGGCGCCTTCCCGCATCCCTACGACAACCTCGGCGGCGGCGGCTTCGTCGAGGGCAACTCGGCCCAGTACACCTGGATGGTCCCGCAGGACCCCGCTGGCCTGGTCGCGGCGATGGGCGGGCGCCGGCGGGCGGCACGGCGCCTCGGTGGCTTCCTCCGCGAGCTCAACGCCGGCCCCGGCGGCACCCACACCGACCACGCCCTGCTCGGCAACGAGCCGACCCTGCACACCCCCTGGCTCTTCGACTGGCTGGGGAAGCCGTACCGAACCCAGGAAGCGGTGCGGCGGGGGCTCAGCCTCTACCGCCCGGCGCCCGACGGCTACCCCGGCAACGACGACCTCGGCACCCTCTCGGCCTGGTACGTGTTCGGCGCCCTCGGCCTCTATCCGGAGATGCCGGGCAGCGGCGTCCTGGCGATCGGCAGCCCGCTCTTCCGCCGGGCCGAGATCCGGCTGCCGCACCGCCGCCGGGCGGTGATCAGGACCGCCGGGCGCGGCTTCTACGTGCAGTCGCTGCGCCTCGCCGGCCGCCGCCACGCGCGGCCCTGGACCACCTACTGCGAACTGGCCCGCGGCGCCGACCTCAGCTTCCAGCTCGGCCGCCACCCGAACCGTCGCTGGGGTGCCGGCCGCGCCGCTGTGCCACCCTCCTTCGGCCCGGGGCGAGCGATGCCGCGCGGTGCCTGCGCCCCATAACGGGTAGCAAGAGCCTGTCAGAGACGTTCTTTAGAGATCCCTTAGCAGTCGTTCAGGGACGACTGAGCCACCGATTCCAATCTCCAGTGCTGTGGACACCTACGCGCCCACGATCGCGGCGCCGCCGCTCCGCCCTGCGGAAGCGAACGAGGTTCGACCTCGCAGCTACGCCGTGCCCGTGGCGCTGGCGGGGCTGATCGCCGCGGCGGCCGCCCTGCGCTTCGCCAGCCTCGGGATCCAGAGCTACCACCACGACGAGGTGATCACGGCGATGCGGGTGCTGCCCGGCAGCTTCGACCACATGCTGCACGAGGTCCGGGTCAGCGAGTCGAACCCGCCGCTCTACTACGTCCTCGCCTGGGGCTGGTCGCAGGTCTTCGGGCTGGGGGAAGTCGGGCTGCGCGCGCTCTCGGCCCTGCTCGGGGTGGCCGTGGTCCCGGTCGCCTACTTGATCGGGCGCGAGCTGACCGGCCGCCGCACCGGCCTGGTCCTGGCCGCGATCGCCGCCTTCAACCCGATGCTGATCTGGTACTCGCAGGAGGCCCGCTCCTACGCCCTCCTCGTCCTCTTCTGCGCGCTCTCCTTCTACTTCTTCCTGCGGGCGCTGGAGGAGGAGCGAGGGCGCGACCTGGCGCTCTGGGCGCTGACCTCCGCACTCGCCCTCTGCAGCCACTACTTCGCCTTCTTCGCGGTCGGCATCGAGGCCGCCTGGCTGCTGCTGGCGCTGCGCTGGAGCTGGCGCCGGGTGCTGCCGGCCGTGGCCGCGGTCGGGGCGGTCGGGGCGGCGCTGCTGCCGCTGATCGCCGCCCAGACCAACCCGACCCACATCGGCTGGATCGAACAGAGCCCCCTGCCTACCCGCCTGCTCGAGACCGGGGTCAGCTTCCTGATCGGCGAGACGGGCCACGTGATCGCCGAGCCGCCCCGCGACCACTTCGCGCTGATCCCGGCCGCCCTGATCGGCCTGGCGCTGCTGCTCGTCGCCTTCCGCGGCGACTGGCGGGAGCAGCGGGGAGCGGCGATCGGCCTCACCGTCGGCCTCGGCGTCGCCGGGCTCGCCGCGGTCGCCGCCCTGGCCGGCAAGGACTACGTGGTCGAGCGCAACCTGCTGCCGGCGCTGCTGCCGCTGGCCGCGGCCGCCGCGATCGGCTTCTCCCTCGCCTCCGCCCGCCGCCTCGGGGCGGTGCTGGCGCTGGCCCTCTGCGGCTACTGGCTCGCATTCTCGATCCAGGTGACGCAAACCCCCAACCTCCAGCGTCCCGACTTCCGCACCCTCTCGCAGGAGATCGGGCCGGCTCGGGTGCCGCGCGCGATCGTCAGCTGGAAGCTCGCCGCCGATCCGGTGCGCTGGTACCTGGGCGGGCGGGCGCCGAGGATGTATGGGGGCCAGGAACGGGTCAGGGAAATCGATGTCGTCAGCAAGCCCCTGGCTGCCGACAAGGTCGTTAACCTTCCTCCTTCCTTCCGCGAGGTGCAGCGATTTCGGCTCGACCGGCTGACGCTCACCCGCTATGTCTCCCCCAAACCCATGGAATTGAGCTTCCCCCAACTCCAGCGGCTCCCGACCGGCTTCGGCAGCAATGCCGTCGTCCTCAACGGACCCTTCGGCTGGCATGCCGGCCCCGAGGTGCGAACCAGATCCGGCTCGAAGGGAGCGCCGCAGTGAGCCCCGCGACCGAGCTCGCCTACCGGATCGGCGCCGCCGCCCGGCGTCCCGACGCCTGGTGGCAGCTGGTCAAGTTCGGCCTGGTCGGCGTCTCCGGCTACCTGATCAACCTTGCCGTCTTCGCCGTCCTCGCCGGCAGCTTCGGCATCCACCACCTGATCGCCGCCGTCCTCGCCTTCTGCGTCGCCGTCACCAACAACTTCCTCTGGAACCGCTACTGGACCTTCGGCCCGGGGGAGGGGCCGGCGCACTTCCAGGCGGCCCGCTTCTTCGCCGTCAGCCTCGCCTCGCTGGGGATCAACCTGGTCGTCCTGCAGCTGCTGATCTCCGGCCACATGGGCGAGCTGCCCGCCCAGGCGATCGCGGTGGCGGTGGCGATGCCCTTCAACTTTCTGGGCAACAAGTTGTGGACGTTTGCTTAGCGCTCTGAAGCGACGTGCTTGCCCTCTCAGGCATGATTGATTGAGATGAGCAACGGCAGGCGGAATTACGACCCGAAGGAGATCGAGGCTGCGCGGCAGGCGGCCTGGCTGCAGCGTGGGGACTTCGACGCGCCGCAGCCGCGCGAGGGGCAGGAGCGGGTCTACGTCAAGCCCTCGAGCCCGTTCACGTCGGGCAACCTGCACATGGGCCACGTCCGCGACTACTCGATCGGCGACGCCTACGCGCGCTTCCGCCGCGGCCGCGGCGACGCCGTCCTCTTCGGCTTCGGCTTCGACGCCTTCGGGCTGCCGGCCGAGCTGGCGGCGATCGAGCGGCAGGAGCCGCCAGCCGACTGGGTCGCCCAGTGCGGCGAGCGGATGCTCGGCCAGATGCGGCAGCTCGGCTTCTCCTTCGACTACGACCGCGTCTTCTACAGCTCCGACGAGAGCCAGTACCGCTGGTCGCAGTGGCTCTTCGTCACCCTGCTGGAGCGCGACCTGATCTACCGCGACGACGCCACCGTCGACTGGTGCGACACCTGCCAGACCACCCTCGCCTCGATCCAAGTCGAGGACGGGCGCTGCTGGCGCTGCCACAACGAGGTGCGGCTGATCCGGCGCCCGACCTGGTTCCTGCGCATCACCCCTTACCTGGAGGAGAACGACCGCAACATGGAGCGGTTGGAGGCGGGGGGGACCTGGGATGACCTCTCGCTGGCGACCCAGCACTACATCCTCGGCCGCAGCGAGGGGGTGGAGCTCGATCTGGAGACGGGCGACGGGCGCGAGCTGACCGTCTTCACCCCGCACCTCGAGTTCGCCGGGCTGGCGAGCTTCGTCCTGCTCTCGCCGCGCCACCCGGACATCGACGCCTGGATCGCCGACGAGCCCGTCCGCGAGGAGCTGGAGCGGATGCGCTCGGGGGGCTGGGAGCGCAGCGCCCGCGACGCCCGCTCGGTGCCTGTGGTCGATACCGGCGCTTCGATCGCCGGGCCCGGCGGCGCTGAGCTGCCGGTGATCGTCTCGCCGCTGGTCGACGCCCGCTTCGGGCCGACCGCGGCGCTCGGCATCCCCGCCGTCGACGAGGCCGATCGCGACATCGCCGCGCGGCTGGAGCGGGTGGCGGCGCCCGAGGGCGAGGAGGAGCCCGCGCCTGCGCCGGTGGACGGCGCCCGCGAGACCAAGCGCTACCGCGCCAACGACTTCTCGATCTCCCGCCAGCGCTCCTGGGGGACGCCGATCCCGGTCGTCCTCTGCGAGCAGTGCGGCCCGGTGCCGGTGCCCGAGGCGGACCTGCCGGTGGTGCTGCCGCGCGACATCAAGCCGACCGGGGAAGGGAATCCGCTGGCCGAGCGCCCCGACTTCGTCGACGTCGAGTGCCCCAGGTGCGGCGGCGCCGCCAAGCGCGAGACCGACACCCTCGACTGCCACTTCGACGCGCTCTGGCTCTGGGTGCCGGCGGCGGTCCCGCCCGCGGACCGCGACGCACAGATGTTTACGCACGCCGATTTGCGCGAGTGGCTGCCGTCCGAGCGGCTGGTCGCCGGCAACGACAGCGGCGGCTTCGTCTTCGACCAACGGGTCGTGACCAAGGCGCTGCGCGACATCGGCCCCTTCGCCTTCATGGAGGAGGGGGAGCCCTTCGCCGGCTGCCTCTTCCACGAGATGGTGATCGCCGACGGGCGCAAGATGAGCAAGCACCTCGGCAACGTCGTCAACCCCGACGAGCTGGTCGCCGAGCACGGCGCCGACACCGTGCGCCTGGCGGTCCTCTACGCGGCCGGGCCGGCGAAGACGCTGAACTGGAGCGAGGGCGCGGTGCGCTTCGCCAGCCGCTTCCTGCGCAACCTCTGGAACTACACCCACGAGCGCCTGGCGGCGCTGGACGGGCTCGAGCACGACCCCGAGGCGGCGGCCGACACCGAGCACATGCGCGACCGCCTGCGCAAATGGTGCGAGAACGGGCTCTCCCGGATCACCGAGGACACCCGCGAGCTGCAGATGCACAAGTCGATCCGCAACATCACCCGCCTCTTCGAGCGGATCCAGGACTTCGAGAAGCGGGTGATCAAGCGTCGCGGAGCGCTCGACCGCGCCGACGCCGAGGCCCAGCTCGCAGCCCTCGTCCTCCTGGCACGAACCCTCGTCCCCTTCGCCCCCCACGCGGCCGAGGAGCTGCTGGTGGCGGCCGGCGTCGAGGACAGCGCCGAGGCGCTCAGCGTCTGGCCGGAGACCGCGGACATCCCGGTCACTTCCGAGCCCACGGCCGCGTCGTAAGCGGCCGCAGGACGGAGCGGTGGCGGTAGGGAGGGACGGGTGCCCCTCTCCCAAAGACCGTCGCGCAGCTGATCGAGCTCCGGAGGCGCCAACGTGGTTCCTTGAGCCTTTGTGAGAGGGGCACCCGTCCCTCCAGCGACAGAGCTCCATCGCGTGGTTCCTTTCGGACGCTATGAGTCCGAAAGGAACCGCGAGTCGAGGAGGGATCGGCATCCAGCAGTTCCGTGGTTCCTTGCGGTCGATATAGGTCCGAAAGGAACCACGACTTTGGCTGGCGAGAGACCCCCGGCGCTTCCGTGGTTCCTTTGTCCGGCTATAGACGACAAAGGAACCACGGAACTGGGAGCGGCTTCCTCAGCTGGCGTCCACCGGAGCTCTGTCGTTGAGGGGACGGGTATTCCCCGCAACGACCGGCGTCCTGTTACTCGCACCTCAGGCGCTTGCGGTCAGCTGGCGGCGTTCCAGGCGAGTAACCCAGGGAGAGAGGGGAATACCCGTCCCCTGTACCGGCAGCGCTTGGTCCCTCGCGCCTTGTCACGCACGCGATTCGTGAAATGTTGTGGGATTGAGCAAATAGACTTGATTGATGTAGAAGCGTGTGTTATGAATGCGCTTACCGGGCGATCAACCGGTGAAGGAGGCGGGGCTCTCGGACATGGGAAACCGCCTTGGGGTGGCAAAGGAGGACCAGTCCTGAGCCAGGATCTAAATCGTCATGACGGATCCTGGTCACGTCGGCACGGCCGGCGTCGGCCCCGCCTCCCTTCATCGTCCAGGATCGATCGTCCCGCTCAGGCGCGCGGGGGACGCTTCACATCGAAGCGGCGCGCCTTGGGCAACCAGCTGATGCCCTCGCAGAGCTCGTTCGGCTTGGTCCCGAGCGCGCCGCAGAGCTTCACGATCGTGGCCAGGCGCGGCTCGCGCCCCGCCCGCTCCAGCAGCGAGACCTCGGTGCGGTGCAGATCGCACATGTAGCCGAGCTCTTCCTGGCTGATTTTGGCCTTGGTCCGAGCACGGCGAAGGTTGACGGCGAAACGCTCCTGGGGGTTCATGGTTGAGATCCTTTTCGTTTGCGGACAGAAGCTCTACAGACGGCAGATTTCAGCAGGTTGCGCCCGCTTGTGGTTTCGCTACCTTCCCCCGAAGGACAGGAGAGCCGATGAGCGCTTTTTTACGCAGAAACCGTTGAGCAGCAGCTACCCATGTGTTATACCCGTGCGACCAATTGGACGAGCGCCGAGGGATCGGCGGCAAAGGAGGAGTCATGAGTGACGCGGTAGATCCGCATCTCACCGAGCCCTACGGGCTCCGGACCCGCTCCTGTGCCACCGAACTCGCCTGCCGCGAGTGCGGCTACCGGACGCCGCTGCTCGATCGCGCCTTCAAGTGCCCGGCCTGCGGCGAAGGGCTGGACGTCGACTACGACTACGAGCTCGCCAAGGAGAGGATCGCCGAGCGCCCCCTCGAGGAGCGCCCCTGGAACGTCTGGCGCTTCGAGGAGCTGCTGCCGATCCTCAACCGCCGCGCCCAGCAGCGCGTCGCCCAGTTCGCCGGGAAAACGCCGCTGATCCACGCCGAGCGGCTCGGCGCCGAGCTCGGCCTCAGCAACCTCTACCTCAAGGACGACTCGACCAACCGCCCCTCGCTCTCCTACAAGGACCGCGTCGTGGGGATGGCGATCGCCCGCCTGCTGGAGCTGGGCAAGGACGAGGTCGGCTGCGTCTCGACCGGCAACGTCGGCACCGCGGTCGCCTCGCTGGCGGCCCAGGCCGGCGCCAGGCCCTACATCTTCTACCCCGGCAACATGGAGAAGGGCAAGGCGAAGGCCTGTCGCGCGATGGGCGCCCAGGTGATCCAGCTCGACGCCAACTACGACCAGGCCAACCGCGCCTGCCGCGAGTTGGCGCTGGCGACCGGGATGGAGTTCGCCAACATCACCCTGCGCCCGTTCTACGCCGAGGGGGCGAAGACGATGGCCTTCGAGGTCGTCGAGGAGCTGGACTGGAAGGCGCCGGACCACTTCGTGATCCCGGCCGCCGGCGGCACGCTCTCCTCGCGCGTCCACAAGGGCCTGGTCGAGCTGGAGAAGGTCGGCCTCGCCGACACTGCTCACTCGAAGATCGACATCGCCCAGGCGAGCGGCTGCTCGCCGATCGCGGCCGCGATCGTCGGCGGCGGCGAGATCGTCACCCAGACGCCGGAGACGGCGGCGCACTCGCTGGCGATCGGCGCCCCCGGCGACGGCAACCTCGTCGTCGACGCGGTCCGCTCGCGCCAGGGCTCGGCGGCGACCGCCTCCGACGAGGAGATCTGGAGCGCGATCGACCTGCTCGGCACGACCGAGGGCATCCTCACCGAGCCGGCCGGCGGCACCACGATCGCCTCGACCGCGCGGCTGGCCCAGGAAGGGAAGATCGGCCCTGACGACGTCGTCGTCGCGATCATCAGCGGCAACGGCCTGAAGACGCTTCAAGAGCACCCCGACAAGCCGTGGCCGGAAATGGTCACCTGCGAGGTCGGGCCGATGGAGGAGATCCTCAACGACTTCCGTCAGGCAGCGGCGGCCGCGCTGCACTGAGCGGAAAGGGGGGCGGGCGACTGGCGCGACACCCGGCGCGCAGCCGGTCGCCATTCCCCTGCGGGGGATTCGCATAGCCTGTCACTCGTGAGCGGGCTTCCCCACGTCGACGGCGTCAGCCACCACCAGCTGCGCGCCCGCGGCGTCGAGTTCCACTACGCCGAAGCCGGCAGCGGCGACGATGTCGTCCTCTGCCTGCACGGCTGGCCGCAGCACTGGTACGAGTGGCGTCACCTGATGCCGGCGCTGGCCGACCGCCATCGGGTCCTGGCCCTGGACCTGCGCGGCTTCGGCTGGTCGGAGGCGCCGCGCCAGGGCTATGAGAAGGAGGAGCTGGCCAGCGACGTGCTCGCCGTCCTCGACGAGCTCGGGCTGGAGCGGGTGAAGCTGGTCGGCCACGACTGGGGCGCCTGGATCGGCTTCCTGCTCTGCCTAAGGGAGCCGCAGCGCTTCGAGCGCTACCTCGCGCTCAACATCCTGCCGCCCTGGACCAGCATGCGGGCGATGGCGCCGCACCTCTGGCGCTTCTGGTACCAGTGGCTGATCCTCAGCCCGGGGCTCGGCTACCGGCTGCACCGCAGCGGCCGCTTCATCCCGAAAGTGCTGGTCGGCGGGTCGGAGCGGCGCGAGGCCTGGGACGAGGAGACGATCCACGCCTTCTCCGACACCTTCACCGAGCCGGAGCGGGCGCGGGCGGCGGTGCAGATGTACCGGGTCTTCAACCTGCGCGAGGCCCCGGCAATCGCCCGCGGCCGCTACGCCCACGCGCACCTGAAGGTCCCGACCCGGATGCTCTTCGGCACCGGCGACACCGCCCTCAACCACAACATCCTCGCCGGTACCCAGCGCCAAGCCGACGACATGCAGATCGAGAAAGTCGACAACTGCGGCCACTTCATAGCCGACGAGATGCCAGCTCTCGTCACTGAACGAGCCAGAGACTTCTTCGGCGCCTGAGGCGGGGATGGAGGGGGACCCGGAGGAGCCTCCCCAATTCGCGACGGAGGGTCCCCCTCCATCCCCGCCCCCTCAAGCCCGAATCCGAGCCTCCTCCAGGTCCAGGTCCCGCTCGATCTGCCGCTGGGTCGCGTTGCGCAGCCGTCCGGCCCCGCGCAGCTCGAGCAACTCCTCCCGCTCGACCCCGATCAGCTCCCGCCGCAACTCGCCGTAATCGGCGATCCGCTGTTCGCGGGCGGCGACCTCGGGGTCCTCGCCGCCGAGCACCGCCTGGCACATGCGGAAGCGGGCGCGGTAGAGGTCGCGCAGCCGCTTCAGCTGCGTCTCGCTGGCGCGCTCGTCGTCCTCCATCTCATCGATCCGGTCGAGCGCCGACTGCGCCGCCTCCATCCGCGCCACCGCCTCTTCGTCGGACCAGCGCCGCGGCTCCTCCAGCTTCAGGGCGCGGACGATGAACGGCAGCGAGAGCCCCTGGCCGACCAGGGTGATGAGGATCAGGGCGAAGGTGAGGAAGATGATCTGCGGCCGGGCGCTGACACTGAGCGGCACCGCCAGCGCCGCCGCCAGCGAGACGGCGCCGCGCATCCCGCTCCAGCCGATCGCGAAGCGCTGGCCGGCGGTTTCGCCGGCATCCGAGCCCATCGCGAAGACGAAGGCGAGGCGGACGCCGATCGAGGCGGCGGCGATCGCGGCCGCCGGGCCGAGCAGGTCGCCGACCCCGGAGGAGGTCTGGTTGAGGGTGTCGACGATGTCGGGCAGCTGCAGGCCGAGGAGGACGAAGAGGGTGATCTCGAGCCCGAAGACGAGGACGTTCCAGAAGGCGACGGCGCTGAGGCGGATGTCGGCGTCGAGCGAGCGGGGGGACTTCCAGCCGGCGTAGAGGCCGGCGACGACGGCGGCGAGGATGCCGGAGACGTGCAGCTCCTCGGCCGCGATGTAGGCGCCGTAGGCGGTGAGGACCGAGAGCACGATCGAGAGCGCGGCGTCGGTCTGGCGGCGGACGAAGAGGTCGGAGGTGACGCCGACGGCGAGCCCGATCGCGATGCCGCCGAGCGAGACGCCGATGTATTCCAGCGCCGCGCCGCCGAGGCTGAAGGCGCCGCCGGTCGCCACCCCGACGGCGATCCGGTAGAGGACGAGGGCGGTGCCGTCGTTGATCATCGACTCGCCTTCGACCAGCAGCCGCACCCGCTCCGGCGCGCCGAGGCGGCGGAAGATCGAGGTCGCGGCGACGGCGTCGGTGGGGGCGAGGACGGCGCCGAGGATCGCCGCCTCGGCCCAGCTCAGCTCCGGCACCAGCGCGTGGGCGACGAGCGCGACCGCGGCGGCGGCGACGAAGACGAGGCCGACGGCGAGCAGCGCCAGCGGCCGCATCACCGCCCGCAGCTCCTGCGGCGAGGTGCGCCAGCCGGCGGCGTAGACCAGCGGCGGCAGGAAGACGAGGAAGATCGTGTCGGGGTTGAGTTCGACCGACGGCAGCCCCGGGATGAAGGCGATCGCGAGGCCGCCGAGGACCAGCACGATCGGGGCGGGGATCTTGCCGAAGTCGGCGAAGCGGACGAGCAGCGCGGCGGCGAGGCTGAGGAGGAAGACCGACTCGACGTTGTGCACGAGCACATAACATCAGGCGCGCGTGGACGAAAAGCTCTCACCCCCGCTGGAGGACCTCGACCACGTCCGCGGCGCGCCCAGCGCGCCGCTGGAGCTGGTGATGTTCGGCGACTTCCAGTGCCCCTTCTGCCTCGGCGCGCAGTCGATCCTCCGCCGCGTCCGCGAGCGGCTCGGAGAGCGGCTGCTGTTCGGCTTCCGTCACCTGCCGATCCCCGAGAAGCACCCGCTGGCGATGCTGGCGGCCGAAGCCAGCGAGGCCGCCGCGGCGCAGGGCAGGTTCTGGGAGCTCCACGACGCCCTCTACGCGATCCAGCCGAAGCTCTCGCGCGAGACGATGTTGGAAGCGGCCGCCGACCTCGGCCTCGACGTCGGGCGGATGAGCGCCGAGATCGACGCCGGCGCCCACCGCGAGCGGATCGACCGCGACCTCGCCTCGGCCCAGGCCAGCGGCGCCACCGGCACGCCCACCTTCTTCGTCAACGGGGTGCGGCACTTCGGCGCCTACGACGCCTCCTCGCTGGTCGAGGCGCTGGAGCGGCAGGCGTAGGTCCAGGCCCGCGGCGATGAAGGCCTTGGTCCAGCGGGTGAGCCAGGCGGCGGTCGACGTCGAGGGCGACAGGGTCGCGCAGATCGGCCCCGGGATGCTGATCCTGCTCGGGGTCGGGGTGGGGGACGGCGAGGAGGAGGCCGACCGGCTGGCCGAGAAGGTGCGCAAGCTGCGGATCTTCGACGACGCCGAGGGGCGGATGAACGAGCCGCTGGGGGAGCGCGAGGTCCTCTGCGTCAGCCAGTTCACCCTCTACGGCGACGCCCGCCGCGGCAACCGGCCCAGCTACGTCGAGGCCGCCCGACCGGAGATGGCAGAGCCGCTCTACGACCGCTTCTGCGAGCGGCTGGGGGCGAAGAAGGGCGTCTTCGGCGCTTGCATGGGCGTCGCCCTGATCAACGACGGGCCGGTGACGCTGATGCTGGAGGTCCCGCCGTCGGCTAGCGAGCGCTCAGCTTGAAGGCGAAGCGGGCGGTGGCGACGGCGCCGGCCAGGCGCTGCGGCCGCGTCTCGCCGGCGATCGGGTAGGCGACGGTGAGCCAGCGGTTGCCGCGGACCGCGAAGAGGGTGCTGTAGGCGGGGATCCAGCTGGCGAAGTGTTCGCCCGCCGCGGGGTCGCCGACGCCGGCGACGTGGTGGGGGTCCTTGGCCGGGTCGGCGGCGTTGAACTGCACCTGCTCGACCATCCGGTTTTCGTAGCGCTGCCGGGCGGCGTGGGCCGAGTCGAGCGAGATCGTGATGTGGACGCCGCGCCCTTCCAGCCGGCAGCGCGAGTTCGGCGGCGTCGGGTCGGAGCTGCGGCGCACGGCCCGGCCCGCCTGCCCCTCGACCGCCGCGGCCAGGGCCCGGCAGTCGTCCGCACCGATGTGCAGCGCCGTTTCCTCCTGCCCCGGGTAGTCGCGGAAGAAGCGATTCCCGCCCGCTCCGGCGGTAGTGGAGGAGGTCGAGTCGGATCCGGAGCCGCAGCCGGCGAGGGCGGCGACCAGCGCCAGGAGGCAGAGCACGGCCGATGGCTTCATCGACCGAATCTTGAACCACGACCCGGCTCGGGGTCAGGTCAGCGGGCCGATCCGCTCCTCGATGTACTCGTTGACGAAGAGCGGCGAGATCAGCGGCTTGAAGGCGTCGAGCTCGTGGTTGTGGCGGACGAAGGCCGGGTCGATGAAGTTGACCTTCCCCCAGTGCGCCTTGAACGGGATGCGGGCCGCCTCGAGGTAGTCCCAGAGGCCGCGCAGGTGGGCGTAGATCTCGTCCTTCTCGCCCGGCTCGGTGCAGACCTCGGTCAGGTACATGAAGTTGAACTTGACGATGTAGGGGAGGCCGGGCCAGTTCCAGGCCGACATCCGGGCGCCGTCGACGCGGGTCAGCTCGATCTCGGTCGGGATGTTGGGCCAGCCGTGGGCGTCGAAGTACTCGCGGCAGGCGGTCAGCACCTGCTGCACGTCCTGGGGGCGGAAGCTCCACTCGGCCATCGCCACGTGCAGCGGCGCGCGGCGGTCGACCGGGAGCATGTTGCGCAGCGGCCCGGTGAACTCGTCTTCGCCGTAGGTGAGGGCGAGGAGGTTGTAGACGGCCTCCAGTGCCCCGTTCAGCAGCGGCCCGCTGCCGCCGAGCTTGTCGATCACGTGGAAGACGAAGTCGAGGATCTGCTCGGGGTGGTCGGCGGAGTAGTCGCCGTCAGGCTTCGATTTGTCCTTCGGGACCGCGGTCGCCGCCCAGAGCAGCGCCTTCTCGCTCTTCTGCATCCAGTTGACGCGCCAGAAGTCGTACTTGGCCGAGGTCGCGTCGAGGTCTTTGAGAACGTCGTCAAGGTGGACGATCTTCTGGACGACGTCGAAGTAGACCTCCTCGACGAGGCGGAAGTTGACGCGGGTGATGACGCCGAGCAGGCCGAGCGAGCAGATCACCGAGTGGAAGTCGTCCTCGTCGCGGGTTATCCGCCGCTCGACCGCTTCGCCGGCGGGGTCGATCGTCACCAGCTCGACCCACTCGAGCAGCTCGTAGAGCCCGTGCTTGGAGGTGGCCGGGGCGGTGCCGGTGGAGATCAGCCCGGCCAGGGTCTGGTGGTCGGTGCCGCCGGTGGCGGTGACCGATTTGCCACGCCGGCCGAGCTCGGCGAGGAACTCGTGCAGGGAGACGTTGGCGGTCGCGGTCACCGCACCGTCGCCGTCCTCGAACTCGATGCTCTTCGGCAGGCCGGAGACGTCGAGCAGCGTCTCGGCGACGACGATCTTCGCGCAGGAGTGGAGGCTGCCCGGCACCCGCACGCGGCCGTTGCCGACCTCGCCCCGGTGGACCCGCTCCAGCGTTTCCTTCAACTCCTCGACGCTGGTCGGGCGCAGGACCTCGTCGGGCTGGAACTCGATCAGCTGTCCCCAGTCTTCGAGCAAGATCCTTCGACCATACAGGCGCTCTTCCGAACCCGCGCGTTCGGTTAGGCGGGCGGCCCCCCGCCGACGGGACGAAAACGATCTATATAGGGCCGTTTTCGTCCCGTCGAGCCTCAGCTGCCGGCGGCGACCGGGTCGGGGCGGACGATCACCGTGTCGGCGATCTCGACGACCTCGTCGCAGGGCAGGCCCGAGGCCTCGGCGTGCTCCCGCACCGTCTCCGGGCTGTCGCCTTCGTAGACGCAGAACGTCCCAAGGCCGCCGCTCTCCTCCGCGAGCACGTAGCTGCGGATCCAGCGAACCCCCGAGTCCGGTTCGTCGCCGACTTCCGCCGACCGTTTCGCAGCCGCCTCCAGCTCCTCTCCCGTTCGCCACCCGTTGCGGCGCAGGATTCCATACAGCTTCATCTAAACCTCCAGTTTCGCTTGACGAGACTGCATACGACCGTAAGCCCCCAAAAGTTCCCGCGCAAGCGCCTGGATAAATTTGACGAGCAGATGAGCTTCCGCCGTCCCCGACCCGTGGCGCTCTTGGCGCTGACTTGCGCCGTAGCTCTCGCAGGGTGCAGCGGCGGTTCTTCCGGCGGCAAGCCGCCTGACTATGCCCAGGCGCTTCGAGGCGCGCCCGCGCCCCTCGCAAGCCTTTACTCCCAGGCCAACCAGGTGCTGCCCGGGGGGAAGGATGGGCTTGACCAGCGCCTGAGACGGTTGCGCGGCTATCCGGTGGTCGTGAATCTCTGGGCTTCGTGGTGCGGCAACTGCCGCTTCGAGTTCCCGCTTCTGCAAAAGCTTTCTGCCCGCTTTGGCACCCGGGTCGCCTTCCTCGGAGTCGATTCTGGGGATTCTGACGACGCCGCCACCACCTGGCTCAGGGAGAGTCCGGTCCCGTATCCAAGCTATGCGGACCCCCACCACGAGATGGCGGACGGGCTCAAGGTGATCGGCCTTCCCGATACCGCCTTCTACGACCGACGGGGCAAGCTCGTTTTTCTCAAGCAGGGCGCATTCCGTGATGAAAACGAACTCGAAGGCCAGATCAAAAAGCTCCTCACGGAAAAGTCATAACGTGCGCCGTTGGCTCTACCTCGCGGCAGGACTCGGGGTCATCGCTCTGATCGTCATCGAGATCGCGACCGCGGGCAGTGGCAGAGTCGGGCGGTCGGCCTATCCGCTTCCAACCAAGGTCCTGCAGGGCCCGCAGGTGACGCTCGCGGACCTCGAGGGGAAGCCGGCCCTGATCAACTTCTGGGCCAGCTGGTGCCCTCCCTGTCGGGAAGAGGCGCCGGAAGTGGCGCGGCTCAGCCGCTCCCTGCACGGACGCGCCACCGTGGTCGGGATCGATTACACCGACCGAGAAGACAGCGCCCGCTCCTTCCTGCGCCGCTACGGCTGGAAGTTCCCTGTGCTCTCCGACCCCAACGGCGTTTACGGAGCGCGTTATGGCTTCAGCAGCCTGCCCAGCACGATCGTGCTCGACCCCGAGGGGAAGATCGCGGCGACGTTGCGCGGCCCCCAGTCAGTTGCCTCTCTTCGACGCGCTTTGAACGCGGCCGGTTGAGCATGCGATCGGGGTGGGGGCGGGGGGAGAGGGCGCCAACTCCCCTCTTCCTCGAACAGTCGTCGGCCAAGGGCTGCACCAAACCTGCTGAGTATTTAGTCTCCGGGAAATAGACAGTAAGTACTATGCAAACCTGCCTTCGGCGCACTCTCTGAGGGGCTGGAGTCATGAACCAGGAGGGGAAATGAGACGATTCTGGATTGCTGTTTTCTGCGCCGCGCTCACCGTCGGTGTGCTTGTGGCGCCCTCGGCCGCCAGTGCTGTGGGTTGTCACGAAAACTACATCTGCACGTACGAAAGTGTCGAATACAACAATCCCAGTTTCGACATTTCGTGCAGTGTGAGTGGAGAAGCGGTGAGAATTGGCGTGACCTGGAGATCCGCCACAAACCGCTGTGGTAACAAAACGGACTGGCTTCGGCTCAACGGCACCACCATTGCCTGCATGAACCCAGGCGGGAACAGGCCCAGTCCAGGCAACTTCAACGAAGTGTTCGTTGCCGCGGAATTCGGCGCATTCTGCTGAGCGCCAGCTCGCACCAGGAGTGACTCGCCAAGAGAGGCCCGCCAGCGCCCAAAAGCTGGCGGGCCTTCTGGCGGAGGGGTTTCCCGTTCCGCCAGAGGAACCGCCTAGTGAAAATCGTCCTGGGGACTCTTACGCCTGCAGCTTCGGATTGGCGTAGGGGCGGCGACGGAGGGCGGCAGAGGGCGCGCTGCGGCGCACCTGGCTTCGGGCGCGTCCTCACCGTCGTCGCGTCACTCCGAGCCTGAAACCGGAAACCCATTTGTCGCGTCCAGCTACCATGGACGTATGGCAATTGCGGTAAGGAAGCTCGATCTGCACGTCGGCGAGCTGGTCGAAATCGAGGGGCGGCGCTACGAGGTGGTGCCGGACAAGACCGGCGGGCTGACGATTGAGCCGCCGATAACCCCGATCTCAGAGCTTTACGAGAAGCGGGGCATGAAACCCGCCTCGGCGGAGGATTTTGAGCGAATCGCTGGCGATCTCCCGGCTGACGGCGAGGGCTAGTCTCGTCCCGTTCGGCGGTTTGGCTTTTTGGTAGCGCTTATCGTCCCGCTGCGCGTGCCCCCGCCAGAACGTAGAAATCTGCCGCCAGTCTCGATCCGGTTCGACCGCGAGGAGTGGGAAGAAGAGGTTGAGCGCTTAGATGAGCGCTCGGAGGCGCGCATCCAGGCATTGCGCGCCCGCCGAGAAATCGAAGGCGGAAAAGCCGCCCTCGATCTGCAGAAGTGCGAGGCTGACGACGAAGCGAGCGGGACGAGACTTGTCGGCTGCGTGAAGTCGTACGTGCCGCTTGGGAAGCAGGGAGCCTCCGAGGCGCCGTTCGGCTTCGTGTTCCAGTTGGCGCAAAACCCGGATGGCAGCCTCGTCTGGAACTTCATTGCCTTCGGGGAGCGCCATCCCGACAACCCGGCCACCCGCACCGTGTACGAGCGCGCTCACAAGCGTCTGCACGGCCGTTATCCCGAGTGACTTGCGGCTGTTCGCCGCTAGACCCTTGCCACTTGGTTGCCACCCCCTGTGGATGCCGGAGGAGGGACTCGAACCCCCGACACGCGGATTATGATGACGCGCCTGCGCTTGCGGCTGTTTGCGGCTAGTCCCTGATTTCGCGCTACGCCGCCGATTCGACCGGGGCCGTCGCATCCGCGATTTCGGCCATTTGCGGGTGGTGCGTTGCCCTCCTGTTGCCCCGCTAGAGTCGCCCGCCGGTGACCGCGACCCAGCACATCGCTGACTTCGACGAGGTTCTGCAGCTGCTCCGAGGGCTGGTCGGCCGGATGGTCGAGCCCAGCGTCTTCCTTCCGCAGGACGAGGGCGGGTTCTCGGTGATGCGCTTCTCGGGGATCCTGGCGAAGATCGACGAACGCGAAGACGGGCGCTACCACCTCGAGTGGGCCTACGAGAAGGGCGCTCTCCCCTGCGAACCCGCCGTGACGCTCTGGCGGGATCGGTTCCTAGACGCCGAGTTGGATTTCACGGGGGAAGTCGAGGACGGCTTCGAGGAGGTCGACGAAACGCGGGGTCACAACACCTTCCTCAAGATCAGGTGCAAGGGCTTCATCGTTGACCTGATCTCCTACGACTAGGCGGCTACCGCCAAGCCGGAAGGCGTCGCCCCGACCTCCCCGTCCATGAACCCGGCGTCGCCGACGCCCTCGTCCAGCAGGTGGACATAGGTGCGAAGGGTGAAACCGGGGTCCGCGTGGCCGAGCCACTTCTGCACCTGCTTGGGGTTGCGCCCGCGGGCGAAGAGCAGCGACGCGCAGGTGTGGCGGAAGGTGTGGAAGCTGACCGCGGAGCGCTTGCGCGTCTGGCCCTTCTCGTCCTCCACCTCCACGTAGAGGCCGACCGCGATCGCGGCGGGGGCGAGGACGCGGCGGTAGACGTTGGCGGGCTGCAGCTCGGTGCCCGCCTTGGAGGCGAAAACGGGCGTCCTCGGCCCGCCGTAGCTGTCGCGCCGGTGGGCGAGCAGCTTCGCCGCCATCCCCGGCGACAGCGGCACGTCGCGCCTGCCGCTCTCGCTCTTCAGCTTCTTGCGCCTGCCCTTGTAGAACTGCTCGCGCACTCGCACCATCGGCTTCTCGCCGAGGTCGAGGTGCTCCCACCGCAGGCCGACCATCTCGGAGATCCTCAGCCCGGTGTGGGTGAGGAACTCGAAGAAGAGGCGCCAGTCCTCGGGGGTCTCTGCGAGCAGCATCGCCAGCGCCGCGCGCGTCAGAGCCTTGGCCGTCTCCTCCTCGGGATCTTCGTCCTCGAGCGCGGCCGGAATCCGCACCCCGGCGACGGGGTTGGAGCGGATCAAGCCGTCATCCACGGCGGTCGCGAACAGCGCCGAGAGGGCCGCTTTGGTCTTCTGGATTTCGGAGGTGGTGCAGCCGTCCTTGCGCATCGCGCCGAACAGGTCGCGCACGTCCATCGGTTCCACGTCGCCGAGCCACCACGACTCCCACCGGGGCAGGGCGTGCTTCTCGATGGGGCGGCGGTACTCCGGCCGCGTGGACTCTGAGAAGCCGCGCGAGGTGCGTCCGGCGTAGGTCTCGATCCAGTCGGGGAAGTAGGTGCCGAAGCGGATCTTGGAGACGGGGCGCTTGTCGCCCGCCGCCCGCTGCGCCTTCGCCTCTCGGGCCTCGGCGTAGGTGCGGTGGAAGGACTTGCACTGCTTGCCCCGGTGCCGCCAGGTGGCGACGTAGCGGTTGCCTCGCTTGTAGACGCCGGGCGTCTTCGTCTTCTCCATCGTCGCGGCCATCAGGAGATCCTCGGCTTCGCGAGGTCGTCGGTCAGCGCTTCGGCGATCTCTCCGACGGCGAAGCGGTCGGCCTCCTCGAGGTCGTCCGCCTCCGCGAGCAGGGTGGCGGCGCATTCCTCGAACCGCTCGCCGCTCCAATACTCCGCCTTCCAGCCGAAGTCGCCGCCGCCCTCGCCATCGAGAGTGTCGACGTGCCTCGCCCGGCCGATCACCTGGCCGTCGAGCTTCACCAGCCGCTCGCCGCTGTCTCCGGTCTCCGCGGTCAGTCTCTCGGCGTAGCGCGCCTCTCGATCCAGCGCTTGCCGAATACGATCGTCATGCATGGGAGTCACACCTCCTGTGCCAAGCCCCCGGCTGTTTGCGCAGCGCGGGGGCGCTTTCGTTGAGTTGGCACAGCCTACCGCCAGCGCCTCCTCCCGATCCAGCGTCGCCCGCGCCTGCTCGTTCTCGGGTTCCTCTCGCGCCCAGCGGCGAGCGATGGCGAGGTTGCGCGGCGAGCCGTCCGACGGCGGGCGCCCGGTGTGAATCCACAGCGCCCAATCCCCGCCGCGGTCCTCGACCTCGCCGTCGACGACCAGGGTCTCGTGCAGGCGACCCTCCCAGCGGCCACGGCCCCGGCGCACCAGGCGCGGCTCGGTTCGCACGTACAGCCCGCCCGGCCAGTAGTCGTAGGGGAAGGCGAGGGCGGCGACCTCGGGTCGGGCGCACTCGGCGATGGTCCGCAGCCGCTCGCTCCCCTCGATCACGTTGTCCGCGTCGGCCCAGCTGAACCAGTCGGTCTCGAGCAGGGCGACGGCGGCGTTGCGGGCGGCGGCGAAGTCGTCGCGCCAGGCGAAGCTGCCGACGCGGTGGCCGAGCGGGAGTTCGGCTTCGACCGCCCACGCCTCGAAGACCTCCACCGTCCGGTCCTCGCTGCCGGTGTCCAGCAGCGCGACCTGGTCGAAGGCGCCGACGACCGAGGCGAGGAGGCGGGGCAGCGTGGCCTCCTCGTCTCGGGCGACGATTGCGAGCCCTACGGTCGGGCGCGTCATCGCCGCATCACGTCGTGTCCGACGCGCCTTCCCTCGCCGCTGACGCTCACCTCGGCCTCGCGGCCGGCGTCGACGGCGCGCAGTTCGCGCCAGAGCGGATCGGGCACCTGGTGCGACCCACCGCACACCGGGCAGCCGGAGACCACCGCCGGGCGCGGCGGGTGCCGCTCGCCCTCCCACGCGACCCGGACGAGGCGACCCTCGCCACCCACTGAGCACCCGTAGAACCCGATCCGCTCGCCCACACCTACCCCCTCAGCAGCGGTGGCGTCGGCACGTCGATCCCCCGCTCGAACCGCTCGGCGACCTCGAGCACGTCGCCGGTCAGCGGGGCGACCGGGATCGACGCCGGGTCGATTTCCGCGAAGGGCGCCAGCTGGTGCCAGCGGCGGATGCGGAGGGCGTAGGCGTTGCCCGCGGCCTGCAGCGTCTCCCACGCCTCGACCAAGGCGTCGCGGGCGGGACCGTCGGCCGCCGCCTCCTCGGCGGCGATCTCGGCGAAATGGTGGCGCCCGTACTGGTCGCGGGCGAGGATCGCGTCCTCGACGACCCGTTCCGCGCCGGCGATGCGCGCGCCCCACACGCCGACGGCGGGCACCTGCTGGTCGCCGAGGCTGTAGAGCTGGACCGGATCGTCGGACTCGCCGCCGACCAGCGCCGAGCCGCCGTGCTGGGTCCGCACGTCGGCGGCCTCGAGCGCCTCCGCCAACTCCCGTTCCGCCGCCGCGATCTCCTCGCCCATGTCCTCGCCGGCACCGCGGCGTTCCTCGGCGTCGAGAATCCGCCCTTTCGCCCGCTCGACGGCTTGGAGTGCCTGCCGCTGTTCGGTGCGGATCTCGTCGCGGCGCGCTTCGGCCTCGACGATGGCCTGGTCTAGTTCTGCGAGGCGCTCGACAGCGCCCTTGGCTTTCGTCTTAGTCGCCATTTCGCCTGGCTTCCTCCTCCACGATTGCGCGGCGCATCCGCTCGCTGGTGGACTGCACCGCGTCGTCGTCGTCGGCGACGGTGGTCTCGTCTTCCGCGCCGCCGTCGTCTTCGGCCGGCAGCGAGGCGAGGATGCGCTTCTTGGTCGCCACCTTGGCGAGCTCCTTGTGGCCCATCCCTTCGAGCTCCTTGCGGGTGATCGGCTTCGGCTTATTCGAGGCCATCGTCGTCCTCCTTTACGCGCCCCGTGATCTCCCGCAACTCCGCGTCGTCGGGCTCGAAGACCCGCTGGCGTCCGCAATCGACGCAGCGACTTTTCACGGCCTTGTTGCCGGGGATCGACTCGCCCCGCGGTCCTTTCATCATCAGCTGGACGACCTCGACGTCCTGGCGGACGGGGTCGGCGGGACAGCCCGATTTGTGCTGGTGGGCCTCTAGGTGGAACTTCGTCATGTCGTAGCGCAATGCGTTCCCCTCCTTACGGGGTCGGTGGTAGGTCGGGCGGCACGATCGGCGAGCCATCGGGGTGCCGCGGGGTCAGGTCGACGAGGACGACCTCGCCGGTCTCCTTGACGCGGTGCATTCGGGTGCCGGTCGGCATCCGTTCCTCGGCTTCGCGCTCGGCCTGGTTGGTGACGGGCAGGCCGATCCCGGCCGGGCGCCCGTCGGGGCGTCGTGGCCAGAACGGGTACGTCCCGTCGGGACCGGGGTCGAAGGCGTCCTCAGCCATCGCTCCTCCTCTGGATCGGTTGGACGGTTTGAAGGTCGGTGCGCGGCGGAGGCGGCTCGAAGCAGCGGACCTCGTCGCCCACGCCTCCGCCCGATCCGGGGATCGCGCCGGGCTGCGCTTCGCTCGCGAAGTAGTGGGCGGGGCCGCGGTGCCCGCGTTTGATCACGCGATGCACTTCCGCGCGCGGCACCCAGAGCGTTTCCCACGGGACGGAGAGGTCGTGCCCCTCGCACGGTTCGATGGCGACCGAGTACACGTCGCCCCCCGGCCAGCGGGCAGCGTGCATACAGGCGATGGCGAACATGCGGGCGACGTAGATGAAGTCCGCATCCCACGCGCGCGGCTCGCCGTTCCCGGTCGCGCTCGGCGGCAGTAGCTCGTCGCCGGGTTTCAGGCCCGGGACGCCGCCGTGGAAGTACGGCCCGTAGGCGGTGGTCGTCGCCATCACGCCTCCCCTCGTTCGGCGATCAACTCGCGCGCTTCGCGCACCTGCGGCGACTCGGCGATGACGGTCTGCGCGGTCGCCGCGGTCGGCGGCATCCACAGCCCCCGCCCGGCGACGCTCTGCAGCGGCGGGCGACGGTAGAGCCGGAAACCCGACCCCGCCTCGACGACCTCGCCACCGTCCTCGGGAAGCTCGACGTCCGGCGTTGCGTTGCGCGGGTTCGCGGCGGTGCCGACCTGGCAGACGATCCGCTTGCGTTTCAGCACGCGCGGCGCCATCGCCAGCATCAGGGCGTCGGCAACGTCGTCGTGCGTCACCGCGTCCTCGGCTTCGATCTTCGCGAACCCGCGGCTGCCCTGCTCGATGCGCAGCCCGCGAAGCTGGCGCAGCAGGCTCGGGTCGTTCGGCCAGAACAACTGTCCCCGCTCGGCGAGGGAGAGGATCTGCCCGTAGCCGGCCGTCTTCTTCGCGGCGGTGGTGGCGACGAAGTTCCACCAGCGTTTCTGATCCTTCCGCCCTCGAGCGCGGACGCGCTCCTGCAGCAGCTGCGCCGGTCCCGCGCCGACGCCGGAGGTCTCCGGGTTCCACCAGGCGGCGGGCAGCCCCGCGATGTCATCGACCACGCCGGAGAGGCGGGCGCCCACCGGCCACACGTAGGGCAGGGCGATGAACTTCGCCGGTCGCTCGTCGCTGCCGGCGTTCAGCCTGTCCACACCGGGGAGGCGGTAGACCGCCACGGCGGCGGAGCGGTCGAAGGAGACGCCCCAATCGACGCCGAGGCTCGGGCGGGCAGCGGCCCCGGCGAGTTCGGCAAGGGTCGGCACCTCGACCGGCGCCGTCTGCGCCTCGATGAGTTCCGTGGAGAACAGCGAGCCGGAGACGTCGGACCACTTCCCTTCGATCTCCGCCGCGTACTCGATGGGGCTGACCCGGTCGCGCTGGCGCTCGAGGTAGGCGTGGTCGAGTTCGGGGTTGACCTGGTGCGTCCAGTTGAAGGAGGCGTGGTCGGGGTCGCCGTCGAGACCGGCGACGAACTCGCGGCGGAAGAAGCCGTCGCCCCACGGCGTCCCGCAGAGGACGATCCGGCTGCCGTTCGCTTTCTCGTCCATCGCCGTGTAGAGGGCGGCCTGCCACATCTCATCCGCCTGGAAGCCCGCCTCGTCGAGGATCAGCAGCAGCACGCCCTTGCCGTAGCCGCGGACCTGCTTCTGCGAGGCGGGCAGGCTGATGATCTGCGAGCCGTTGCCGAGGCGGATCCGGGTGGCGAAGTCGTCGACCACGGCGCCGCGGGTCTCGGCGTGGCTCGCCAGCGTCTCGCCGATGGACTCGGTGAGGCGGCGGGCGGCCTCCGCCGTCGCGGAGAGGATCAGCACGCGGCAGCCCCGGTTGCTGAACGCGGTCCAGATGGCCAGCGTTTCGGCGAGCGAGGTCTTCCCCGTCCGCCGCGCGGCGGCGATGATGGTGATGAAGGTGGCCGTGTTCGCGGCCTCAAGCTGGTGCGGCCATAGGGGACGGCGCAGCACCCGCTCGGCGAAGGTCTCGACCCTCATCCCTCGTCCCCCTCGTCAAGCTCGACGCCTGCCTGGCGCATCAGCTCGCGGCGGCGCTCGGGGTCGCGCTCGCTCATGGCGGTGGACAGGTCCGCCGCCGCGGCGTAGGCGAGCCCCAGGTGCGCGCGGGTCAGCGGCGCGATCGCCAGCGCCCGCTCCATCATCCCCGCCTGCCGCTCCCAGCGCTCGAGGCGACCGAAGACCGGGTGGGTGGTGCCGGCGTCGCGGTCGTCGAAGACGGGGTCGGGCTGCTCGTCGAGCCAGGCCCACACGTGCTCGATGCGGGCGACCAGGCGCGCGTAGCGGACGATGGCGGCACCGTCCCGCAGCGGGTCGAGGTGCGGGTTCGCATCCAGCACGTCGGGCACCAGGCGGTCGGCCAGGGGCGCGATCAGGCGGTCGCTTTCGGCGCCGTGCTTGACCGCGCGGGTGTTCCCGGCCGGGGCTGGGGGCGCCGGAGTCAGGTTCGCCAGCTGGCGCTCGCGCTTGGCCTCGTCGGCGCTCATATGCACGGGCTGACCCCCGAACACTGAGTCCGCGTGTCGGCTCGCAAACGGCGGCGCAGCGCGGTCTGCGAGGGCGAGGGCAACGCGAGGGCAACGCGCGTCACGGTCGCTTCCCTCCGCCGGAGCGAATGTGGTCGTCCAGCTCGTCGCGGTGGAACAGCAGCCGCGAGCCGTCGCGGTGGTGGGGAATGCGGTTCGCGCTGACCAGGGCGTAGATCCGCGAGACCGGGGCGGCGATGTACTCGGCCGCGCCGGCAACGTCGAGCCACGGCGAGGACGGGGTGGGCTCGCCGAGCCGCTCGAGGACGATCTCCGCGGCGCGCTCGGCTACAGCGTCGAGCACGTCGGCGGGAAGCTCGAGCGCGAGTTTCGTGTGTTCCGCCGTCCCCGCGTCTCCACGGGCGGACGGACGCTCCCTCTCCCCACTCATCGCCTCCGCCCCCTTACACAACGCGAGATACCGCTGCGCAGGTTGGGTCTCCCCACCGTGGTCCCCACGTGTCCCCGCCAGTCCCCACGAACCGAGCGCGTAGAACCTGCTCGTTTGCAGCATGTCCCCGCGTCCCCACCGTCCCCGGCACCGTGGCTACGAGAATCGTTGTATAGAGGCGGGGACGCGGGGACACGCATCACGCCGCCCCCTCAGCGTCGTAGCCCGCAGGCGAGTGCCAGTAGCGCGCCTTCAGCACCCGCTCGCCGCTGCGTGCCGACAGCTGGCGCGAGGCGAATCCGGCGCGGTCGAGGCGGGCGGAGAGGTCGCGGACCGTGGTCCGCTGGCCGATGTGCTTCGTGACGTGCTGGGCGAGGCGGGCGAGGCGTAGGTAGATCCGCCCCTCGCCGTCGCGGAAGACGGGAATGTCGTCGGGGCTTTCGAGCAGGTGGACGAGGTGGTCGCCCTCGAGGCGCCGTGCCTGGCCGCCGCCCCAATGGCCGACGAACGATGCGACCCAGGCCGCGGTCTCTTCGTCCTCGCTGGCGATCGTGTCCTCGACCTCGGCGACCAGCGCCAGCGCTTCGGTGACGGGGTCGAACTCCTTGAGGCTGAAGCGCTTGATCGGGCGGCCCACGGACAGCAGCGCGCCGCGGACCTTCTTCGGCTCCTGGATCTGCTCGCTATTGCCGAGCGGAACCCGGTCGCCGTTCTGCAGTTCGAGGTCCCACAGCGAGTTGCTGCGCCCGTGCTTGATGACGCGGCGCAGATCCGGCGAGCGCAGCTGCCGGCGCAGGAAGTCCATCGGCATCTCGCCGTGCTCGGCGCGGAAGGCGTCCCATGCCTCCTCGTGGGAGCGCTCGCCGCCCTCGAGTGAGGCGATCAGCTCCTCGGCCTGCTGGCGGACGCGGTGGCGCTCGGGGTCGGCGCGGCGCTCGATCTGGTCGAGCCGGTCGGCGTCGGCGACCACCTCGCCCGCGTAGTCGAGCGCGTCCTGGCGGAGATCCTCGTCCGGGCCGCTGCCGTTGGTCGCGGCGATCCGCTCGGCGAACGTCGCCAGCTCGGCCGGCGCTTCGGCCAGGTGCTCGCGCAGCTCGGCGGCCTTCACGTCGCCACGCCTCCGCCCCCGCTGCCATCGGCCGAGAGGGTCCGACGGCAGCGGGGGATCGGCGCCGAAACGAGGCACGCGCCCGTACGAGCGCGTCCTGCGCCGGGGTCAGTGGCCCGGCGAGGTCTGTGGAAGAGATCGCGGAGGCGACGGCGGATGCGGCGACGCCGGCTCACAGCGGGCTCCTCAAGGTCAGGCGGTGGACGCCCTGCTGATCGGCAGGGCACATGTACCCGGTCGCGACTAGCTCGGAGATCGCGGAGTCCAGCGTCTCGGGGTGCCACCCGTGGCGACCGAAGACGAAGTGGTCGTGCAGATCCTGGACCGACTGCGGGCCGCGGCGTTGCATGTGGCGGAATACGGCGCGGCTGTAGCCGCCGAGGTGGCTGACGTCGAAGCCGCGGCTCACGGGGTGCCCCCTAGCGGAGGCTCGGGTTCGTCAGGGTCGCCGGAGGGCGATCCGCGCGAGGCCCGACCCGAACCGCAGCGCGAGGACGTGGCCCGGTGCTCGCGGGCGCGCGCTCGAGGAGGCGAGGCCGGCGGGCGGACCGCGGTGGCCTGCACGGGTGCGGCTTCGTTCTGGCGCCGGAGAGCGGCGGCGACTTCGTCGCGGTGGGCGTGGTGCCTCGGCTCCCGTTCCCGCTGGCGCTGCTCGACCCGCTCGCGGGCGGCCAGGTCGGTCCGGGCGTCGACATCCTGCTTCCGCGGGCCGATGAAGATCAGCCCCTCCTCGGGGTGACTGAGCTTCGTGACGCCGAACCGGGCGAGGTGCCCGGCGTGGGTCGCCGCTTCGCCGCTGTCGAGGATCGCGCGCCGCGCCCGCTCGGGGAGGGCGAACAGGGCGTCCTTCTCGGCGACGGGCAGGTCGAGGAGCGCGTCAGCGGGCACCGGCGACCTCCTGCTCGCGACGATGCAGCCCCTCGGCGATCAGGCGTCGAGCCAGGTTCCCCGGCTTGCGGTCCTCAGCCTCGGCCTGCGCCTCAAGGCGGCGGCGGACATCCGGCTCGAGGCGGACGCTGAACCTCTCGGTCAGGGTGCGTGCCATACGCCGACCTTGGCAGACCTTTACCTAGAACCCCTGTACTACCGGGGCACCATTCCTGCTCTTTCCGAACGTAGTACCGGGGTACCGCTGCACGGCCACCTCCGGGCGGTCCCCTTGAAGGCACGGTGTTGCCCTATCCGTTGCCCTCAACGCGCAGCGCCGCCCGGGAGAGCGACGCATTTGGCGCTATAAGTAGTGCCGGAGGAGGGACTCGAACCCCCGACACGCGGATTATGATTCCGCTGCTCTAACCAGCTGAGCTACTCCGGCGGGAAGGGGATGGTAGCGGTGCAAGGGGTTGGCGGAGGTGGGGAGACTGGGTGGTCGGCGATGCGGCCGGTTTTGGTCGCCTTTTTGCTGGTCGCGGATGCTTTTGCGGTGGCTTCGTTGGCGATCGCGCGGCCGCATGGGTGGGTGGGGCCCTTCGTCGGCTTCGGGATCGTTCTGGTCGGCTTGCTCTGGTTCCAGGTCTGGACGATCCGGCACCGGCGTGACGACGATTCGCATCCTGATTGATCATCTAGGGTGGGCGCGTGTCTGCGGATCTGGACAGGGCGGTGAAGACGGTGGTCCGGCAATGCATGGGCATCCAGCCCGGCGAGGAGGTGCTGGTCGTCTGCAACCCGGTGACCGAAGAGATCGGCGCGCTGATGCGGATCGAGGCACAGGGCGAGGGCGCGGACGCGACCCTCGCGGTGATCTCCGAGCGCGAGTCGGCCGCCGCCGAGCCGCCGGCGCCCGTGGCAGCGGCGATGGCCGCGGCCGACGTGGTGCTGGCGCCGACGATCCAGTCGCTCTCCCACACCGCCGCGCGCAAAGTCGCCAGCGAAGCTGGCGTCCGCATCGGCACCCTGCCGGGCGTGACCGAAGAGATGCTGAGCCGGCTGATGACCGGCGACCTGGAGGAGATCCGGCGCCGCGGCTGGGCCGTCGTCACCGCGCTCAACCGCGCCTCGGAGGTGCGGATCGCCTGCCCCCACGGCAGCGACCTGCGGATCGGGCTCGAGGGGCGGATGGGGATCGTCGACGCCGGCGAACTCGGCAATCGCGGCGCCTTCGGCAACCTCCCCTGCGGCGAGGGCTTCATCGCCCCGGTCGAGGGGACGACCGAGGGCACGCTGGTCGTCGACGGCTCGATCGCCGAAATCGGCCTGCTCGACACGCCGGTCGAGTTGACCGTCCGCGAGGGCCACCTGGTCGCCGCGACCGGGCCCGACGGCGAGCACCTGATGGAACTGCTCACCGCCCACGGCGAGGACGGGACCAACGTCGCCGAGCTCGGGATCGGGACCAACGAAGAGGCGATCCTCACCGGCAACATCCTCGAGGACGAGAAGATCTTCGGCACCTGCCACGTCGCCTTCGGCGCCTCGGCGGCGATCGGCGGCACCGTCCAGGTCCCGGTCCACCTCGACTGCGTGGTGCTGGAGCCGACGGTGGAGATCGACGGCGAGGCGATCGTCAGCGGCGGCGACCTGCTGGTCTGAGGACGCCGGAGCGTGCCGCCCCTGCTCGCGGTTCCCAACGTCTCCGAGGGGAGCGATGCCGAGCGCCTGGCGCGCCTGGAGCGGGCCTTCAGCGCCGGCGTCACCCTGCTCGACCGCCACACCGACGCCGACCACGACCGCACCGTCTTCACCCTCGCCGGGCAGCCGGGGGCGCTGACCGAGTCGCTCGCGGCCGGGGCCGAGGAGGCGGTGGAGACGATCGACATGCGCGCCTACCGCGGCGCCCACCCGGCGATCGGCGCCCTCGACGTCTGCCCGGTGGTCTGGTTCCACCGCGCCGACCGCGAAGTGGCCCGGGCCGAGGCAATCGCGGTCGCGACCCAGATCGGCGGCCTCGGCATCCCCGTCTTCCTCTACGGCGAGCTGGCGCACGACCCCGGCCGGGCCGAGCGCGCCTACTTCCGCAACGGCGGCCTCTCGGAGCTGTGGCTGCGGATGGAGTCGGGCGAGCTGCGGCCGGACTTCGGTCCCCCGCTGCCCCACCGCAACGGCGGCGCGACGCTGGTGACGGCCCGGCCGCCATTGGCCGCCTTCAACGTCGAGCTCGACAGCGGCGACGTCGAGGTGGCGCAGGCGGTCGCGGCCGGGCTGCGCGAGGCGGGGGGCGGGCCGGCGGGCGTGCGGGCGATCGGCCTCCTGCTCGCCAGCGGGCGCGCCCAGGTCTCGACCAACGTCCACGACCCGCTGGCGACGCCGCTGGGGGAGGTCGTCGAGCGGGTGCGACAGCTGGCAGCGCCGCTCGGCGCGCGGCCGGTCGAAGCCGAGCTGGTCGGCCTGATCCCGCGGGACGCCCTCGTGGGATACCCGGCCGACGTGCCGATCCGCGGCTTCGACCCGCGACGCCAGACGATCGAGGCGAGGCTGGCGGCGCCGACCGACTAGATTTCGCCTGGTATGGCCCAGACGAACAAAAAGCGCCGGCGCAAGCGCCGCGGCACCCAGGGCGGGCGCGTCGACCCGAACCCCCGCCGCAGCAAACCCCGCAGCCGCGCCGAGGCGAAAGCCCAGATGCGCTCCGGCGGCCGCAAGCCCGCCGGCCCGAAAGAGGACCTGCCGCCGACCTGGCGCAACTCGTTCATGCGCGGGATCTTCGCCGCGGTCATCTTCGCCGTCCTGCTGATCGTCCTCTTCAAACGGCCGGTCCCCGCCTCGCTGATCTTCGGCCTCTTCATGCTCGCCTTCTACGTGCCCGCCGGCTACTACATCGACATGACCCTCTGGCGGCGGCGCGAGCGCGCCCGTATCCGCGCCCGCCAGGAATAGCCGCTCCGATGGCGCTCGACGTCGAGATGCTGACCGTCGGCCCGGTGGCCGAGAACTGCTTCCTGCTGCGCCGCGAGGGCTCCGACCGGCTGCTGGTCGTCGATCCCGGCGAGGAGGCGGAGCGGATCCTGGCGGCGATCGAGGCGACCGGGGCCAAGGCCGAGGCGATCCTGATCACCCACTGCCACTTCGACCACATCGGCGCGGTGACGCCGGTGGCGGAAGCGACCGGGGCGCCGGTCTACTGCCCGGAGATCGAGCTGCCGGTCCTCGCCGACATCATGGCCTTCGTCCCCTGGGAGGGCTTCGGCCCGTTCGAGAGCTATGAGGCCGACCACAGCGTTCGCGGCGGCGAGACCCTGGAGCTCGCCGGCCTGGAGCTCGGCGTCGTCTTCACCCCCGGGCACAGCCCCGGCCACGTCACCTACGCCGTCCGCGACGAGAACGCGCTCTTCTCCGGCGACGTCCTCTTCCAGGGCTCGGTCGGCCGCGTCGACCTCCCCGGCGGCGACGGGCCGACGCTGCTCGCCTCGATCGCCCAGCTGCTCGAGGCCTATCCTGACGAGACCGTCGTCCATCCCGGCCACATGGGGCTGACCACGCTCGGGGCCGAGCGCGCGACCAACCCGTTCCTCGGCTCGCTCAGTCACTAAGGTCGCCGCAAATGGCGAGCAAGTTCCAGGCACCCCGCGGCACCTTCGACGTGCTCCCCGCGCAGGCGCGCTCGCGGGCGCGGCTGGAGCGGGCGGCCGCTGCGATCTTCGCCCGCGCCGGCTACGAGCCGATCGCGACGCCGGCCTTCGAGGACACCGACCTCTTCGAGCGCGGCGTCGGCCGCTCGACCGACATCGTCCGCAAGGAGATGTTCACCTTCGAGGACAAGGGCGGCCGCAGCCTCACTCTGCGGCCGGAGGGGACCGCCTCGATCTGCCGCGCCTACCTCGAGCACGGCATGCACAAACAGGCGCAGCCGGTGAAGCTCTCCTACCTCGGACCGTTCTTCCGCCACGAGCGCCCGCAGGCCGGCCGCTACCGCCAGTTCCACCAGCTCGGGATCGAGTGCATCGGCACCGACTCGCCGCTGGCCGACGCCGAGGTGATCATGCTCCTCGCCGACCTACTGGCCGAGCTGCAGGTGCCCGGGGTCGAGCTGCGGATCGGCAGCCTCGGCTCGCTCGACACGCGCCGCGCCTACCTGGAGGACCTGAAAGCGCACCTGCACGCGCACGAGGGGCAGCTCTCCAAAGACGTGCGCGAGCGGATCGACATCAACCCGCTGCGCGCCTTCGACGCCGACGACGAGGGCACCCGCGGGGTGATGGCGAGCGCGCCGACGATCGTCGGGCAGCTGGAGGGGGAGGACGCCGCCCACTTCGAGGAGGTGCGGGGCCTGCTCGACGCCGCCGGCGTCGACTACGTCGTCGATCCGACCCTGGTCCGCGGCCTCGACTACTACACGCGGACGATCTTCTCCTTCGTCTGCGACGCGCTCGGGGCGCAGTCGGAGATCGGCGGCGGCGGCCGCTACGACGGCCTGATCGAGCAGCTCGGCGGTCCGGCGACGCCGGCGGTCGGCTTCGCCGCCGGGATCGAGCGGATCCTGCTGGCGCTGGACGAGGAGGAGCCGGCGGCCGGCCGCGACGCCTTCGTCGCGATCGCCGACGACTCGCAACGGCAGGAGGCGATGGCGCTCGTCGTGGGGCTGCGCCGGGCCGGCATCTCGGCCGAGGCTGACCTCGGCGGCCGCGGCCTCAAGGGCCAGCTCAAGCACGCCGACCGGATCGGCGCCCGCCGCGTCGTCATCCTCGAGGCCGACGGCAGCGCCCAGCTGCGCGACATGCAGACCGGAGAGCAGCGCCCGGCCGATCCCGGCAACCTTGTCCAGGAGATGGGGGGAGAGCGACCATGAGCGAGGCGCCGCCGCTGCGCGCCAACGGCTACCGCGACGCCTGGTGCGGCCAGGTGCTGCCCGACCGCGTCGACTCGCAGGCGCGGGTCGCCGGCTGGGTCCACCGCCGCCGCGACCACGGCGGCCTGATCTTCATCGACCTGCGCGACCGCACCGGGATCGTCCAGCTCGTCTTCAACCCCGACAGCTCCGGGGAGTCCTTCGAGCTCGCCCACAAGCTGCGGGCCGAGGACGTGCTGAGCGCGACCGGGAAAGTGGTGCGTCGCTCCGAGGAGACCGTCAACTCCGAGCTCGCCACCGGCGAGGTCGAGCTGCTGGTGGCCGGAGCCGAGCTGCTGGCCGGGGCGGAGACGCCGCCGTTCCAGGTCGAGGGCTTCAGCGGCGAGGTGGGGGAGGACACGCGGTTGCGCTACCGCTACCTCGACCTGCGCCGGGAGCAGATGCAGCAGGCGCTGGCGCTGCGCCACCGGGTTGTCGCCGCGATGCGCGAGTTCCTCGACGGCGAGGGCTTCCTCGACATCGAAACGCCGGTCCTCACCCGCTCCACCCCCGAGGGCGCGCGCGACTTCCTCGTCCCCAGCCGCCAACAGCACGGCTCCTTCTACGCGCTGCCGCAGTCGCCGCAGCTGTTCAAGCAGCTGCTGATGATGTCCGGGTTCGAGCGCTACTACCAGGTGGCGCGCTGCTTCCGCGACGAGGCGACCCGGGCCGACCGCCAGGCCGAGTTCACCCAGCTCGACGTCGAGATGTCCTTCATCGACGTCGAGGACGTGATCGCGGTCAACGAGCGGCTGCTGGCTCACGTCTTCGAGCGGGTCGGCGGCCCGGAGGTGGAGCTGCCGATGCAGCGGATGGGCTACGACGAGGCGATGGACCGGTTCGGCACCGACCGGCCCGACCTGCGCTTCGGGATGGAGCTGGTCGACCTCGGCGACGCCCTGCGCGAGACCGAGTTCAAGGTCTTCCGCTCGGTGCTGGAGGGCGGCGGCTCGATCCGCGGCCTCAACGCCGGCCGCCGCGAGCTGCCGCGCTCGGAGCTCGACGGCCTGATCTCGCGCGCCCAGGAGCTGGGGGCGAAGGGGCTGGTCTGGGCCTTCCGCGAGGGCGAGGGCTGGCGCTCGCCGACCGCGAAGTTCCTCAGCGAGGCCGAGCTGTCCGACCTGAACCGGCGCCTCGGCGCCGAGGAGGGGGACCTGCTGCTGCTGGTCGCCGACAAGCGCCCGGTCACCGACGCGGTGCTGGGGCAGATGCGACTCGACCTCGGCGAGAAGTTCGGGCTGATCGACGAGAGCGAGAACCGCCTGGTCTGGATCGTCGACTGGCCGCTGATGGAGTGGAACGCGGAGGAGAAGCGCTGGGACTCGCTGCACCACCCGTTCACGGCGCCGGCCGGCGAGTTCGACCCCGACGACCCGGGCGCGGCGCGGGCGCAGGCCTACGACGTCGTCTGGAACGGGCAGGAGCTGGGCGGCGGCTCGATCCGCATCCACAGCGCCGAGACGCAGGCCGCGGTCTTCGGCGCGCTTGGGATCGACCGCGAGACGGCAGAGGCGCGCTTCGGCTTCCTGCTCGAGGCGCTGCGCTACGGGGCGCCCCCGCACGGCGGCATCGCCTACGGCGTTGACCGCATCGTCCAGCGCCTCTCCGGCGCCGAGACGATCCGCGACGTGATCGCCTTCCCGAAGACCGCCTCCGGCTTCGACCTGCTGACCGGCGCCCCCGCCCCGGTCGAAGACCTGCAGCTGCGCGACCTCGGCATCGCCATCCACAAACGCAACCTCGCCGGTCACTAGATGATCGGCCTCCGATTCCCGCCCACCCGGATGGCGCGCCTGACACTTCGCATCTCTGCGTCCTCGGGCTTGCCTTTGGCACCACCAAAGGCTTCGCCCTGCGTCCTTGATCTGCTCGGTCAGGCACCCCCCCGGTCGCACGGGAATCGGAGGCCGATCATCTGATGGCGCTGCGGGACTGGTTACCCCGCAGATGGCGCCCCTCCCCGGGGCCCGGCCAGACGCCGGTCTACGTCGACGACCCCAGCTACGACGGCTGGGAGGTGGTGCGGGACTTCGCCGATGTGAGGACGGCCCGCGCCTGGCACCAGTCCCTGATCGAGGCCGGCTTCGAGGCGGTCCTCACCTCCGACTGGCCCCTCGACCGCTTCGGCCACGGCGACATCTCCCTCCGCGTCCCTCCGGAGAGCTGGAGCGAGGCCGAGTGGCACCTCTCCAACCTGGACGACTGAGCAGTTTGGACAGCGCGTCTCGGTGGTAACTTTGAGCCAGGCTCGAGTCCGTTCGAGAGCCGTCTCACCGTTTGACCCAACACAAACGGCACGGGAGCTGACAAGTCTCCGGGTCTCTTGGGATTCGGGGCAGGCACCCACCTTCACTTGAAGGGATCAAAGCCAGAGGCGGCAACGGCGGATTGGGGCCTTTTTTGTGTCTTGGGAGAGGAACTTGGCACAAAGTGCGCACCACGCGTGCGGCCCCACGCCTCAGGATCGCGGACATGTCCAACCAAGTTGCGATCGAGCACCTCAGAGGTGCCGGATCATCGGCTCGTTCCAGGGACCAAGCGATGGCGGCGCTTGCGCGGCGGCAGCATGGGGTGGTGGCACGGCGGCAGCTGCTGGCGTTGGGGATGAGCCGGAAGGCCATCGTCGGGCGCTTGGGACGTGGGCATCTCCATGAGGTTTTCTTCGGCGTCTATGTCGTTGGCACTCGGCGGATCAGTCGGAGTGGGCGGTGGATGGCGGCGACGCTCGCAGCCGGGGAAGGAGCCGTGTTGAGTCATCGGTCGGCGGCACGGCTTTGGCGGCTCTTGTCGCCCGCTGCGGAATGGCTCGACGTCACCTGTCCTCCGGGACGGGTCGTCCGGCGGAAGGGGATCGTCAGCCATGAGTCTCCGATGCAGGACGACGAGCGGGAGGTGGCCGACGGGATTCCGGTGACGGGGCCGTTTCGGACGATCTTCGACTTGGCGGCGGTGGTGGGGAGGAGAGAGTTGGAGCGGGCCTGGCACGAGGCACTGGTGCGGGGCCTGACGGCGAAGGTGTCGCTGCCGGTGCTGCTGGAGCGGTATCCGGGGCGGCGGGGGGCGGTGGCGTTGAGGGAATTGCTGGCGTCGAGCCTGCCGGAGACGGTCACGCGTAACGACTTCGAGGAGGCGTTCCTGGCGCTGATCGACGCCTACGGCCTGCCGCGGCCGCGGATGAACGCCGATCTATCGCTGCGCGGGCGCTTCTTCGAGATCGACTGCCTCTGGGAGCGCGCGCGGGTGGCGCTGGAGCTCGACAGCCGCGGCGTCCACGGCACGCCGAAGCGGTTCGAGTCGGACCGCCAGCGCGACCGAATCCTCGTCGCCGAAGGCTGGCGGACGATGCGAGTCACCTGGCGGCAACTGCGCGACGAACCGGAGGCGATCGTGGGGGATCTGCGGCTTTTGCTGGCAGTTTCTGCTTAGCGCCCGACCAAGCGCTTTACCCTTCACGTGATGGATAGGGAGCTTTTCGAGCACTACTTGAGCGATGAGAGCCGGCGCGGGCCGGCTGTTGAGGGTGCCTTCACGGGCGCCGCGGGTGGGGCTGCGTGTGGGGATCTCTCTCGAATCTCTTTCAAGGTCGCCGACGGGCGGATGGACTCAATCACCTTTGACGCTGAGGGTTGTGGCGCCACTCGCGCCGCGACCGCTGCTGTTGCCGAAATGGTTGATGGCTCTCCTGTTCTCGAGGCGGCCCGGATCGATATAGACATGGTTGATGGGGCGATAGGTGGTCTCACGCCGGCGAAGCGACATGCAGCGCAGCTGGCTACGGACGCTCTTCACCGCGCGCTCCAAGGTGTCGCCTCGTCTTCCCTTCCACTTGCGACCGGCGGCAACCGAGTCGCAGTCGCCATGTCCGGCGGCGTTGACAGCGCCGTCGCCGCACTGCTGGCCCGCGAGGAAGGCCACGACGTGGTCGCGATCACGGTCAAGCTCTGGACCGATCCCGAGACCGACGGGGCCAAGGCCTGCTGCTCGCCGGAGGCCGTCCTAGGGGCTCGGGCCCTCGCGCATCAGCTCGGCATGCCGCACTTCACGCTCGACCTCGAGGAGGACTTCCGGCGCCGGGTCGTCGATCGCTTCCTCGGCGGCTACGCCGGGGGCCAGACGCCCAACCCCTGCATCCTCTGCAACGGCGAGGTGCGCCTCGCGGCGATGATCGACCTCGCCGAGCGCCTTGGCGCCGAGCGCCTGCTGACCGGCCACTATGCCCGCATCGTCGAGGACGCCGACGGGCCGCTGCTGGCCGGCGCCGCCGACCAGGCCAAGGACCAGAGCTACATGCTCGCCGCGCTGCCGCCGCAGCTGCTGGGCCGGCTCGGCTTCCCGCTCACCGAGCTGACCAAGACCGAGGTGCGCGAGATCGCCGCCCGCCACCAGCTCCCCATCGCCCGCAAGGCCGAGAGCCAGGACCTCTGCTTCCTCGCCGGCCAGGGCAAGCGCGGCTTCCTCCGCCGCCACGGCGGCCTGCGCGAGCGCGAGGGCGCGGTGATCGACTCCGCCGGGCGCACCCTCGGCCGCCACCGCGGCCACCACGACTTCACCGTCGGCCAGCGCCGCGGGATCGGCGTCTCGGCACCGGAGCCGCTCTACGTGCTCGCCACCGACGCCGCCGCCAACACGGTCACCGTCGGCACCCGCGCCGAGCTGGAGCAGCGCCGCGTCCGCGTCCGCGACGCCGTCCTGCACCGCGACGGCAGCGAGGTCGACGCGGTCAAGCTCCGCTACCGCTCGCGCGCCCTCCCCGCCACGGTCTCCGCAGCGGGGAGGGGGGAGCACCCCTCACTGGATGTGCAGCTGGGCGAGGCCTTCGCCGGCGTCGCCCCGGGTCAGACGGCGGTGCTCATGGCCGGCGAGCGCATCGTCGGCCACGGCACCATCGCCGCCTGAGGGGTGGCTGCAGCCCGCGGGCTGCGCTTTAGGACTGCGTTTCCTTTTCTTCCTGGTGTTTGTCCTTGCGCATCTGCGCGACGCCCTTGACGCAGGTGCTGAACGGCGTGCCAGGCGTGCCTTTGACGTGCTTCTTGCTCAGTTCCTTGCACGCTTCCCGGCCGGTGAGGCTTTCGTTGTGGTCGGCGTGGGCAGCCGCCTTCACGCACTGGCTGAACGGCGTCCCAGGCGTGCCTTTGACGTGCTTTTTGCTCTCTTCTTTGCAGTAGTAGCCGTAGGCGTGGCCCTTCGGCGCATGTTCATGCGTGGGCGGTTCCGGCTGATAGTTCGGGCTTTCGGTCGCGACGGCGAGCCCCGGCAGGGCCAGGAGCGCCAGCGCAGCGGTTACCAGAACAGCCTTCCATTGCAGCTTCATTCCTCTGCCTCCTTCTGACGTCGTTGAACGCTTCAGATGCCCCTGAAACGCATCAACCCCATCGTCCGTAAGGGGGAACTTTTAGTGAACCGCCCCCAAATCGAACAAATATTTAGGCTTCCTAACATGAGGGCGAAGGAGATCCGGGAGACCTATTTGGCGTTCTTCGCCGCGCGCGAGCACAAAATCGTGCCCTCCGCCTCGCTCGTGCCCTCGGTCCACGACCCCTCGGTGCTGCTGACCACGGCCGGGATGCAGCCGTTCAAGCCCTACTTCCTCGGCCGGGAGAAGCCGCCGGCCCCGCGCCTCGCCGACGTGCAGAAATGCTTCCGCACCACCGACATCGAGGAGGTCGGCAACACCGCCCGCCACATGACCTTCTTCGAGATGCTCGGCAACTGGAGCTTCGGCGACTACTTCAAGGCCGAGTCGATCCCCTGGGGCTGGGAGCTCGCCACCGAGGGCTTCGGGATGGACCCGGAGCAGATCTGGGTCACCGTCTTCGGCGGCGACGAGGAGCTCGGGCTCGGCCCCGACACCGAGGCGATCGAGATCTGGAAGGCGACCGGGGTGCCGGAGGAGCGCATCGTCCTCCTCGGCCGCGAGGACAACTTCTGGCAGGCCGGCCCGGCCGGCCCCTGCGGCCCCTGCTCGGAGCTCTACCTCGACCGCGGCCCCGGCTTCGGCGCCGAGGGCGAGCGCCCGGGCGACGACACCGACCGCTTCCTCGAGTTCTGGAACCACGTCTTCATGAGCTACGACCTCGCCGAGGACGGCACCCTGACCGAGCTGCCGATGCGCAACATCGACACGGGCATGGGCCTCGACCGGATGGCGGCGATCCTCCAGGACGTCCCCTCGGTCTTCGAGACCGACCACGTGCGGCCGCTGATCGACCTCGCCGAGGAGCTCTCCGGCCGCCGCTACGACGAGGGCGGCGCGGTGACGCGGGCGATGCGGATCGTCGCCGACCACAGCCGCGGCGCCGCCTTCCTGATCGCCGACGGCGTCGTCCCCTCCAACGAGGACCGCGGCTACATCCTGCGCCGGATCATGCGCCGGGCGATCCAGCAGGGGCGGACGCTGGGTCTGGAGGCGGCCTGGCTCGGCCGCTTCGCCGAGCGGGCGATCGAGCTGATGGGCGACGCCTACCCCGAGCTGGTCGCCGAGCGGGAGACGATCCGGCGCTGGGTCAACGACGAGGAGGAGAGCTTCGGCCGCACCCTGGAGCGCGGCAGCGAGCTGCTGGAGCGCTTGATCGCCGAAGCGGACGCGCAGGAGACCTCCTGGATCGGCGCCGAGGACGCCTTCAAGTTGCACGACACCTACGGCTTCCCCTACGACCTGACCAAGGAGCTCGTGGCCGAACGCGGCCTCTCGGTCGACGACCAGGGCTTCGAGGAGCTGATGGAGGAGCAGCGCCAGCGCGCCCGCATGGGAGCCGCCACCGCGCACGGCTCCGAGGACAGCCACGACCGCGTCGTCGCCTTCGCCGCGGCGGCGCCGCCGACCCGCTTCGTCGGCTACGAGACGCTGCGCGCCACCACCGGCCTCGCCGCGGTGGAGCCGGTGAACGGCAAGGCGCTGGTGAAGCTGGAGGAGAGCCCGTTCTACGCCGAGGGCGGGGGACAGGTCGCCGACTCCGGCGTCCTGCGCTGGGGCGAGGAGGAAGCCCGCGTCGTCGACGTCTACCGCGTCGGCGAAGACCAGGCGCTGGAGGTCGAGCCGAGCGGGGCGCCGATCGAGCCCGGGGTCGCGGTCGAAGCCGAGGTCGACCACGAGGCCCGCCACGCGACGATGCGCAACCACACCGCCACCCATCTCCTCCACGCGGCCCTGCGCGAGCGGCTCGGTACCCACGTCCGCCAGGCCGGCTCGGCGGTGCGCCCCGACAAGCTCCGCTTCGACTTCACCCACGGCCAGTCGCTCAGCCCCGAGGAGCTGCGCGACGTCGAGGAGCGGGTCAACGAGTGGATCAAGGCGAGCCGCCCGGTGCGCTGGATGAACATGAACCGCGCGGAGGCCGAACGGCTCGGCGCGATGGCCCTGTTCGGCGAGAAATACGGCGAGTGGGTGCGGGTGGTCGAGGTCGACGGCGTCTCCCGCGAGCTCTGCGGCGGCACCCACGTCGCCAACACCGCCGAGCTCGGCATCTTCAAGGTCACCTCCGAGGGCTCCAGCGCCGCCAACGTGCGCCGGGTCGAGGCGATCACCGGTCCCGCCGCGATCGACTGGTTCCGCGAGCGCGAGGCGCAGCTGCGCGAGGTGGGGGAGGCGCTGGGCAACGCCCAGGACCCGGTCGCCGCCGCCAAGCGCGCCGCCGAGCAGCTGAAGGAGGCGAGCGCCGGCGCCGAGAAGGCCCAGCGCGAGCAGCTCGGCGCCGAGGCCGATCCGCTCGCGAGCGGCGCCGCGGCGATCGCGGTTGGCGGCAGCGACGGCCGCCTCGTCGCCGCGGTGGTCAAAGAGGAGCTGCAGGCGAACCCGAGGCAGCTGCTCGACCTCGCCAACCGGGTGCAGTCGAAGCTCGGCCAGCCCTCCGTGGTCGTCCTCGGCGGCGAGTTCGGCGGCAAGGCCGGCCTGGTCGCCCTGGTCTCGAAGGACGCGGTCGAGGCCGGTCTCTCCGCCGGTTCGATCATCCGCGAGATCGCGCCGATCGTCGGCGGCGGCGGTGGCGGCCGCGACGACATGGCCCAGGCCGGCGGCAAGGATCCCGCGAAGCTGGACGAGGCCCTGGCGGCGGCGCGGGCCGCGGTCGAGCGGGAGCTCGGCTAGATGCGGGTGCTCGCGCTCGACCACGGCACCGTCCGCATCGGCTGTGCGATCTCCGACCCGAGCGGAACGCTGGTGCGGCCGATGGCGGTGATCGAGCCGCCGGAGGCGCGCGCGGTGTCCGAGCTGGTCGGCGAGCACGGGGTCGAGAAGGTGGTGGTCGGCCTGCCGCTGCACCTGAGCGGCGAGGAGGGCAGCCAGGCCGCCCTGGCCCGCAGCTTCTGCCGCGAACTGGAAGCGATGCTCCCGGTTCCGGTCGAGACCTACGACGAGCGCCTCACCTCGCGGATGGCCGACGCCAGCCGCCGCGGCGGCGCCTCGGCCGCCCGCGACTCGCTCGCCGCCGCGCACCTGCTCGAGTCCTACCTGGCGAGTGAGCGATGAGCGACGACTGGCTCAAAGGCGATCCCTTCGCCGACCCCGACGACCCGGCCGCGCGCGAGCGCGAGGAACGCCGCCGCGAGCGCGAAGAGAAGCGCCGCCAGCGCGCCGCCAAGCAGGGCGCGGCCGTGGAGAAGGCACCGCCGCCCCCGTCGCAACCGAAGAGCTCGCCGCAGGCGGAGGACCCGCTGCCGCCGCCGGTCGACCCGCCGCCGCCGCCGCGGCCGCCGCGCACGCCCGAGCAGGAGTTCTGGGACGAGGAGCCCGAGCCGGTGCCAGAGTCCGAGCCGGCGGCTCCCCCGGCGCCGGTCGCGACCGCAGCTGAGCTCCACGACGAGGGCCACCCGGAGATGGCCGGCGCCGCCCGCTCCGGCCGCCGCTTCGGCGATGGCGGCGGCAACCGCCGTCGCGGCATCCTCGGCGCCCTCGCCCGGCACCCGTTCCGGGTCGTCGCGGCGATCCTCGCGATCCTCGCCGCCTGGTTCCTGATCGCCCTCTTCCAGCCCTTCCACGGCGCCGGCAGCGGCCGCGTCGAGGTCAACGTCCCGAAGGGCTCCAGCGTCAGCGAAGTCGGCGACCTGCTCTCCGAAAAGGGCGTGATCGACAACTCGACCTTCTTCCAGATCCGGGTCACGCTGGCCGGGAAGCGCTCGGAAATCTATTCCGGCCACTTCACCCTGGCCCACGACATGAGCTACGGCGAAGCGATCGACGCGCTCTCCCAGCCGCCGGTCAAGCGCACGGTGACGGTGACGATCCCCGAGGGCTACACCCGCTCGCAGGCCGCGCAGCTGGTCGAAGAAGACGGCGTCCCCGGCAGCTACACCAAGGCGACGGTGAGGTCGAAGTACCTGAACCCGGCCGACTTCGGCGGCAAGGGCGCGAAGAGCCTGGAGGGCTTCCTCTTCCCCGACACCTTCGAACTGAAGCCGAAGGCGCCGGTCGCCGACCTCGTCCAGCTGCAGCTGCAGGACTTCAAGCGGCGGATCAAGGGCGTCGACATGAGCTACGCGAAGTCGAAGAACCTGACCGTCTTCGACGTGCTGACGATCGCCTCGATGGTCCAGCACGAGGCGGGGGTCTCGAGCCAGTTCAAGGACGTCGCCTCGGTGATCTACAACCGCCTGCACGAAGGGATGCCGCTGGGGATCGACGCGACGATCCGCTTCGCCACCGGCAACTACACGAAGCCGCTGACCGAATCGGAACTGGCGATCGACTCGCCCTACAACACGCGCACCAACGCCGGCCTGCCGCCGGGGCCGATCGGCAACCCCGGGCTGGAAGCGATCGAGGCGGCGGCGCACCCGGCGAAGACCGACTACCTCTTCTACGTGACCACGCCGGGGGCCTGCGGCAAGCTCACCTTCGCCAAGACCGAAGCTGAATTCGAAGCCGCGGTCGCAAAGTACAACTCGGCCCGCGAAGCGGCCGGCGGCAACTCGCCGACGAGCTGCGGGGAATAGGAGATGCCACGCCTGGCGGTGCTCGGCCACCCGGTCTCCCACTCGCGCTCGCCGGCGATGCAGAACGCGGCGCTGGGGGGGCTGGAGCTGTGGGACTGGAGCTACGAGGCGATCGACGTCGCCCCCGAGGGGTTCGCGGCGCGGGTGCGGGCGATGGCGGTGGAGGACTTCGCCGGCGCCAACGTCACCGTCCCCCACAAGGAGGCGGCGCTGGCGGTGGCCGACGAGGCGAGTGAAGCCGCCCAGCAGATCGGTGCCGCCAACACGCTCGTCTTCGGCGAGGGCGGGATCGAGGCCCACAACACCGACGCCGACGGGTTGCTGGAGGCGCTGCCGGTCTCGCCGCGCGGCCGCCACGTGTTGGTGCTGGGCGCGGGCGGGGCGGCGCGGGCGGCGATCTGGGCGCTGCGCTGGGAAGGGGCTGAGGTCGAGGTCTGGAACCGCACCCCCGAGAAAGCGGCGGCGCTCTGCGCCGAGCTGGGCGGGGCGGCGGTGACCGACCCCCAGCAGGATCGCTACGAGATCGTCGTCAACACCAGCGCCGCCGGGCTGCGGGGCGAGGACCCCTTCGAGCACCTGCCGCTGGAGCCGGACCTGTTCGCCGCCGGCCAGACGGTCCTCGACATGGTCTACGGCGATCGTCCCAGCCCCCTGCTGGAGGCTGCCGAGCGGGCCGGGGCGACGACCGTCGACGGCCTCGAGGTGCTGGTCCAGCAGGGCGCCCGCTCGCTGGAAATCTGGACCGGTTGCGAGCCCGACCTCGACGTGATGCGGCGTGCCGCCCGCGATTGGTGAGTTGTGGCCGCTATAGGGACCAAAACTCACCAGTGGCTGCGCCGATAGCCTTGCTCCGATGACGACGTTCCGTTTCACCACCGCGGGGGAGTCGCACGGGCCTGGGCTCGTGGCGATCGTCGAGGGCATGCCGGCGGGCCTGGGGCTCGACCGCGAGGCGCTCGACCGCGACATGGCGCGGCGCCAGCTCGGCCACGGGCGCGGCGGCCGGATGAAGATCGAGACCGACACGGTCGAGGTCCGCTCCGGCGTCCGCCACGGCCGCACCCTAGGCAGCCCGATCGCGCTGCTGGTCGCCAACCGCGACTACGCCAACTGGGAGGAGCGGATGAACCCCTGGCCGGTCGAGGGCTTCAGCCCCGACGAGGTCCACCTGCCGCGGCCGGGCCACGCCGACCTCGTCGGCGCCCAGAAATATGGCCACAGCGACATCCGCAACGTGCTCGAGCGCGCCAGCGCCCGCGAGACCGCGGCCCGCGTCGCTGCCGGCACGATCGCCCGCGCCTTCCTCTCGAAGCTCGGGGTCGGGATCCACAGCCACGTCCTGCAGATCGCCTCCGTGCGTGCGCCCGAGCGCCCCGACCTGGGCCCCGAGGACTTCGCCGGCGTCGACGACGACCCGGTCCGCTGCCTCGACCCCGACGCCAGCAAGGCGATGGTCGAGGAGATCAACCGTCTGCGCAAGGCGAACGAGAGCCTCGGCGGCAGCTTCGAGGTGCTCGTCTTCGGCCTCGTCCCCGGCCTCGGCTCCCACATCTCCTGGGAAGACCGCCTCGACGGCCGCCTCGCCGGCGCCGTCGCCTCGATCCAGTCGATCAAGGGGGTGGCGATCGGCGAAGCCTGGGACGTCGCCGGCCGCCCCGGCTCCGAGGCCCACGACGAGATCTTCTGGTCGGAGAAGGACGGCTACTTCCGCGAAACCAACCACGCCGGCGGCCTCGAGGGCGGGATGACCAACGGCCAGCCGCTCTCGGTGCGGGCGGCGATCAAGCCGATCTCGACCCTGACCAAGCCGCTGCGCTCGGTCGACACCGAGACCAAGCAGCCGGCGCAGGCGCTGCGCGAGCGCACCGACTCGACCGTCGTCCCCGCCGCCGCCGTCGTCGCCGAGGCGATGGTGGCGCTGACCCTGGCCCGCTGCTACCGCGAGAAGTTCGGCGGCGACCACATCGACGACGTGGTCGCGGCGCTGGACGCTTACAAGCAGCGGATCGACTTCCGGGGCTGAGCCGGTGGCGAGGCCGGCGATCGTCTTCATCGGCTTCATGGGGGCCGGCAAGAGCACCGCGCTCGCGGCGGCGCGCGAGGCCGGGCTGGAGACGGTCGAGATCGACGAGCTGATGGAGCGGGAGCTCGGCAAGCCGATCCGAGCCGCCTTCGAAGAGGACGGCGAGGAGGCCTTCCGGGCGCGTGAGGCCGAAGTGGTGGGCGAGCTGCTCGAGCGCGCCGACGGCGGCGCGATCGCCCTCGGCGGCGGCAGCGTCCTCTCCGAGCGGGTGCGCGAGGCGCTGGGGCGGCACATCGTCGTCCTGCTGGAGGTCGACGCGGCCACGGCCTGGCGGCGAATCGACGGGACCGGGCGCCCGCTGGCGACGAGCGAAGAGGACGTCGAGCGCCTGCTGGCCGAGCGACTGCCCCTCTACGAAGAGCTCGCCGACGCGGTGGTGCCGATGGCGGACAGAGAGGTGGTCCACCGGGCGCTGCCGGCGATCAGGTCGCTCGATGACCGACAAAAGACCAAGATGCTGTGGGCGACCAGCGCCTCCGGGGATTACCCCGTCTTCGTTGGTTTCGGTGCCTTGTACAAAGCCAAACGCTGGTGGCCACTCGAAGGGCGGCGCTTCTGTATCACCGATAGCAACGTTGCCCATGTGCTTGAGGGGCGAATGCCCGAATCGGAGCTGCAGATAGAAATCAGACCGGGGGAGTTCTCCAAGACCTTGGAGGAGGTCAAGGAGATCATGGATATTTGGGTGGAGGCGGGAATGACCCGCGAAGACCATGTCGTCGCGGTCGGTGGCGGCGTCGTCGGTGATCTCGCTGGCTTCTGCGCCCATGTCTACCAGCGGGGAGTACCGGTGGTTCAGGTGCCGACGAGTCTGGTTGCTCAAGTCGACTCTGCCTACGGCGGTAAGACTGGGGTCGACCTGGAAGGTGCCAAGAACTATGTCGGGGCATACCACCTCCCGGCTGCTGTCATTGCCGACACCTCGGTCCTAGACGGGCTTCCGGCCCTCGAGCTGGCGTCGGGTTTCGTAGAGGTCGTCAAGACGGCTCTTCTCGCGGGCGGACCATTTTGGGACCGCGTGCGAGCTATCAAGACGCTGCATCCCCACGAGTTGGATGACGTGATCTTTGCGTGTGCTCGCTACAAGTGCTCGGTCGTCGCCGCCGACGAGCGGGACGCCGGTCTGCGTCACGTTCTCAACCTCGGCCATACGGTCGGCCACGCGATCGAGACCGCGAGTGCCTACCAATATCGCCACGGGGAAGCGATCGGGCTCGGCCTGTTGGCCGCGCTGAGGCTTTCCGAAGCCGACGACCTCCGCAGTGAGGTGCGGGAGATCCTCGATCTGCACGCGCTCCCGGTCCAACTCAGCCCTCAAATACGGATCCACGAAATCTTGGATGTCCTTCAGCACGACAAGAAGCGCACCGCCGCGGGGATCGGCTTCGTCCTCCTGCGCGAGCCAGGCAAGCCCGAAATCGGTCAGATCATCGACCCGGCTAAGGTCCGTGCAGCCGTGGAGGAGCTCTATCCATGACCACCGTCAGCAACCGTGTTGCCGTTCTGCACGGGGTCAACTTCGACGTGCTCGACCGCCGCGATCCCGAGGTCTACGGCGGTCTTTCGCTGAGTGAGCTGGAGGCGAAGATCTCCGGCTGGGCGCACGAGCTGAAGCTGGAACCGATCTTCTTCCAGACCAACTCCGAGGGCGAGTTCTGCGAATACCTGCACCGCTCCGCCGACCTCGCCGACGCGGCGATCGTCAACGCCGGCGCCTGGACCCACTACAGCCGTGCGATCGCCGACGCGCTGGAGCTGACCCGCCTGCCGGCGGTCGAGGTCCATCTCTCCGACGTCGAGGCGCGCGAGGGGTGGCGCAGGCTCTCGGTCTTCGACGGCCTCGTCCTCGCCAAGGTCTCGGGCAAGGGCCCCGACGGCTACCGCGAGGCGCTGGAGCTGCTGGCCCGCGAGCTGGGCGTCGCCGCCTGATGCGCGGTCGCGGCGAGCGCCTCGAGCGGCAGCTGGCCGAGCGCGAGCTCGACCGGATGCTGGTCACCGACCTCACCAACGTCCGCTACCTGACCGGCTTCACCGGCACCAACGGGGCCTGCATCTGCGGGCCCGACACGCGCCTCTTCCTCACCGACTTCCGCTACACCGAGCGCGCCGCGACCGAGGTCGAGGGCTGGGAGACGGTGACGGTCGCCAACGACTGGCTGAAGGGCATCGCCGAGCGCCTCGACGGCAAGATCGGCTTCGAGGACGACCAGATGTCGGTGCGGATGCTGGAGAAACTGCAGGGGAAACTGGGCGAGGGCGTGGAGATGGTCGCCGCCGGCGGCACCGTCGAGCGGCTGCGCCGGGTCAAGGACGGGGAGGAGCTGGCGGCGATCGAGGAGGCCTCGAAGCTGGCCGACGAGGTCTGGCGCTGGTCGCTCGAGCGCGGCCTGGCCGGGCGCAGCGAGCGCGAGGTCGCCCGCGCGGCCGAAGCGCGCATCCGCGAGCTCGGCGCCGACCCCTCCTTCCCGGCGATCGTCGCCGCCGGACCCGACGGCGCCCTGCCGCACGCCGAGCCGGGCGAGCGCGAGATCGGCCGCGGCGAGCTGGTCGTCTTCGACATGGGGGCGCAGCTCGACGGCTACTGCTCCGACGGCACCCGAACCTTCGCCGCCGGCGAGCCCGGGGAGGAGGCGCGCGAGGTCTACGAGGTCGTCCTCGCCGCGCAGCTGAAGGCGCTGGAAGTGATCAAGGCCGGAGTCAAGGGCGAAGACGTCGACGGCGCGGCCCGGCGGGTGATCGCCGACGCCGGTCACGGCGACCGCTTCGGCCACGGCCTCGGCCACGGGGTGGGGCTGGAGGTGCACGAGGCCCCGCGCCTCTCGCTGCGCTCCGACGACGTCCTCGCCGGCGGCGAAGTCGTCACCGTCGAGCCGGGGATCTACCTGCCGGGCAAGCTCGGGGTGCGGATCGAGGACCTGGTCGTCGTCGGCGACGAGGGCCTGCGCAACCTCAGCGCCCTGCCGAAGGACCTGCAGCTCGTCGACTGAGCGGCAGCGTTCAAATTCAAGCGAACCATTTTTCGTAGCCGATAGGGCGGCATGGCGAAGAACAGGGAGACCCTCGTCTCGATCCACGAGGAAGCGCGGCGCGAGCGCCTGCTCGACATGGAGGAGCGGGTGCGCCGCTACCGCTTCGCCTGCTTCTGCATCCTGGCCTTCGCCCTGGCCCTGGGCGGGGAAAGCTCGGTGGGCTTCTGGTGGATCCCCCTCCTTGCCGTGGGGCTGGCCGGGTTCGGCGTGGCGGACCACTTCATGCGCACCAGCTCCCGCCCGGGGGTCTGGATCGCCGGGGCCTGGGCGGCGCTGCCGCTCCTGCTCACCGCCGCCGTCCTCGTCACTGGCGGCTCGACCAGCCCGGTCCTGGTCTGGTTCGCACTGCCGGCGGTCACCGTCGGATTCCGCTTCGAGCCGCGCTGGATGGTGGTCGGCACCGTCTACGTGGTGGTGACGTTCCTCGCCGCCGCGGTCCTTCCCGATCCTCACGCCGCCTGGGAGAACCGGCAGCTGCTGATCGCGATCGCCGCGCTGATCATCAGCACCGTCACCCTTTCCGGCGCCCTGGTCGAGTCCGATCGCTCGCACCGTCGCCGCTCCACCCTCGACCCTTTGACCGGTCTCCTCAACCGCAACGCGCTGGAGCAGCGGCTCTCCGAGCTCGAAGGGCAGCCGTGCGATCCCAGCGAGGGGCTCTCGCACGCCTTCCTGCTCTGCGACCTCGACCACTTCAAGCAGGTCAACGACCGCTTCGGCCACGCTGCCGGCGACGCCGTCCTCCAGGACGTCGCCTACACGATGCGGGCGGCGCTGCGGGCCGGCGACTCGATCTACCGGGTCGGCGGCGAGGAGATCCTCGTCATGCTCCCCGGCGCCGGCGACGAGGAGGCGATGGAGATCGCCGAGCGCCTGCGGGTGGCGGTGCGCGAACGGGAACCGGTCGGGGTCGAGGTCTCGCTCAGCATCGGCATCGCCGTCGCCGAGCCCCCGATCGTCGACACCGACGACCTGCTCTCCCGAGCCGATGCCGCCCTCTACGCCGCCAAGGCCGGCGGCCGCAACCTCGTCTACGCCGACAGCTACGCCTGAGGGACTGAGGCTTTCTCGGTAGGGAGGGGCGGGTGTCACTCGCTCCGACAAAAGCCGAGCTAATTTAGCTCGGCTTTTTGAGTATCCGTCGGCTCGAGTGACACCCGCCCCTCCTGCCACAGGGCTCCAGTAGACGCCGGCCGACTAAGGGGTCCCAGTAGTTCCGTGGTTCCTTTGTCGTCTATAGACAGACAAAGGAACCACGAAAGCTGCTTTTAAAAAGGTCCCGTCCCTTGTGCGTCAACCGGAGCTCTGTGGCGAAGGAGCCGGGTGCCCCTCCGACAGAGGCTTTGGGTCAAGCTGATGCAGACGTGGGTCCCTGGAGAGACGTACGGTCTCTGGCGGAGGGGCACCCGGCTCCTGTGCCGGCAACGATGGGCCTTGGCCTCAGCGGCTGAGGTCGACGTCGCTGCTGAGGCGGGAGCCGAAGCCTGCCAGGAGGTTGACCACTGCCTCGACGTCGCGCAGGTCGACCATCTCGACCGGGGAGTGCATGTAGCGGAGGGGGATCGAGACGAGGCCGGTGGGGATGCCGGAGCGGGAGATCTGGAGGACGTCGGCGTCGGTGCTGGTGCCGCGACCGCTGGCGCTGATCGTGTAGGGGATGTCCTCCGCCTCGGCGGTCTCGACCAGCAGCTCGAAGACCTTGGGGGAGAGGGTGGAGCCGCGGCCGATCGCCGGGCCGGAGCCGAAGGCGTGGCTGCCGATCTCCTTCTCGTCGACCCCCGGTGCGTCGGTGGCGTGGGTGACGTCGACGGCGATCGCGATGTCGGGGCGGACCTCGAAGGCGGCGGTGCGGGCCCCGAAGAGGCCGATCTCCTCCTGGACCGCGGCGACGGCGGCAAAGGAGCCGCCCGGCCCATCGCCCTCGGCGCAACGGCGCAGGCTCTCCAGCGCGACGTAGGCGCCGAGGCGGTTGTCCATCGCCCGCGAGACCAGTCGCTCACCGGCCACCGGCATCGGCTCGGCGGCGATCACCACCGGGTCGCCGACCCGGACCAGCGCGGCCGCCTCGTCGTAGTCGGCGGCGCCGATGTCGATGTGCATGCTCTTCAGCTCGACGACCTTCTTGCGCTGGTCGGCCTCGAGCAGGTGGATCGGCTTGCGCCCGGCGACGCCCAGCACAGGGCCGTTCTTGCCCCGCACCTCGACCCGCTGGCCGACCAGGATCTGCGGGTCCCAGCCGCCGACCGGGGCGAACCAGAGGAAGCCCTTCTCGTCGATGTGGGTGATGATCAGCCCGATCTCGTCGATGTGGCCGACCACCGCCAGCAGCGGCGCCGCATCGCCGACGCGGGCGATCGAGGAGCCGATGCCGTCGCTGCTGAGCTCGGCGAAGGACGCGGCCTCGCGCCAGACCTCGGCAGCAGGGCCCTCGTACCCCGAGGGGGCACCGGCGCGGAGAAGCTTGTCGAGAAGGACTGGAGTGCTCAAAAGGTGCGGGCAGTATGCCTAAATCAAACGTTCGTCCGTCGGCTGGCTAGGGAGTCATCGAATGAGACAGGTTGGCTTCGCGGCGCAGCTCATCTCGCCGGGCTCCGTACCCGCGGTGCTCGTAGGCGATCATCACCCAGATCAGCACGACCGCGACCGCCAACGAGACCAGCGCCGGCATCGCGGTTGCGACCGGGATCAGGAGGAGCAGGACGATCGCCAACCCGAGCCGGCGGCGGTTGAGCGTGTGGACGTGGCGGTAGCGGAAGGCGACCAGGCCGAGCAGGTAGACGGCGAGCCCACCGAGCAGGGCGAAGGCGGGGACGTAGTGGAGGGCGTCGGCGTGGTGGCCGATCGTCACCTTCAGGCCGAAGGCCATGAGGACGATCCCGGCGACTATCAGCAGGTGGATGTAGGAGTAGGAGTCGCGGGCGAGCTCGTTCTGCACCCGCCCCTCCTCGGCTTCCCCGAGGCGCCGGGCCGAGATCAGGGCGACGACGTCGAAGTAGGTCCACCAGAGAGCCGTGGCGAGGAAGACGCCGAGCACGGCGGCGGTGCCGATCCCGAGGTCGAGCACCCCCGAGGCGCCGACGCCGATCGCGACGATGCTCTCGCCGAGGGCGATGATGACGATCAGCCCGTGGCGCTCGGCGAAGTGGCCGGGGACGAGCTTCCAGCCCTCCGAGCCGAAGAAGTAGGGGCCGGCCATGTCGAGGAAGATCGCCAACGCCCACAGCGCCCCTTGGGCGAGGCCGTCGAAGAGCGAGGCGAGGATGAGGATGCCGACGGCGACGGCGGTGCTGGCGGCAAGCCCGATCACCGAGCGCCGCAGGTCCTCGTCCTCGGCGCCGGCGAGCCAGAAGAGGGCGATGTGGGCGGTGCGGTAGAAGCCGATCGCGAGGGCGAAGGTGAGGGCGAGGTTGCCGAAGGCCTCCTGCACGCAGAGCGAGACGATCAGCATCGCCGCCATCGCGGCGAAGATGACGATGCGGACCACTCCCGCCTCGGGGTCGATGACGCTGGTCAGCCAGGCATAGCCGACCCAGGCCCACCAGAGGACGCCGAGGATCAGCAGGCCCTGCGCCAGCCCCGACCAGCTCTGGTCGTGCGACATCAGCGCCGTGCACTGGGTGATCGCGAGGACGAAGACGAGGTCGAAGAAGAGCTCCAGCGGCGTCACCCGCTCGCCCTCGCGGCGGGCGGCGCCCAGCCGTGAGAGGTGGGGTTCCGTCGAGGCCTCCATCGCGCCCATCCTTGCAGTCGGGAAAGTTCGAGCTTGATCGGTTAGCGTGGACTGCATGGCGAATGGGAGAGTGGCGCTGGTTACCGGCGCCTCGGCCGGGATCGGGAAGGCGACGGCTGTCCGGCTCGCGCGTGAGCCCGGGACCGAGCTGGTCCTGGTCGCGCGGCGGGAGGAGCGGCTGCGCGAGCTGGCCGGTTCGCTGCCCTGCCGCACGACCTGTCTCGCCGTCGACTTGACCGAGCCGGAGGCGCCGCAGCGCATCCGCGCCCACCTCGAGGTCGAGCACGGCGGCGCCCTGCACCTGCTCGTCAACAACGCCGGCGCCGCCTGGCGCGCCAGCTTCGCCGAGGGCGGCTACGCCAACGTGCACCGCCACATGGAGCTCAACTTCGACGCCGTCGTCCGCCTCACCGAGGCGCTGCTGCCGCTGCTGCGCAGCTCGGCCCCGAGCGCGATCGTCAACGTCGCAAGCACCGCGGGGCGCGTCTCCCGCGCCCGCACCGGCGCCTACAGCGCCAGCAAGTTCGCGCTGATCGGCTGGTCGGATGCGCTCTACGCGGAGGAGAAGCCGAACGGCGTCCACGTCGGGCTCGTCCTGCCCGGCTTCATCCGCACCGAGGGCTTCCCGGCCACCGAGCTGCGCGAGAAAGCCCTCACCCGCTGGATCGTCTCCAAGCCGGAGAAGGTCGCCGAGGCGATCTACGAGGCCGGTCCCGGCGGCAAGGCCGAGCGCTACGTCCCGCGCCCCTACGCCCTCGCCGCCGCGGCCCGGATCAACGCCCCGGCCCTGGTCCGCCGGGTCCTCGGCGGCGGGGCCGCCTCCAGCCTCACCACCAGCACCGCCGGCGACGCGGATCCGGGCTCGCCCTGAGCTGATGCCCCTGTTCGCCGACGTGGTCGTGGCGCTCGCCCTGGTGGTGGTCGCGATAGTCGCCGCTGTCTCGACCGCGAAAGTGCGGCAGGTCAACCGTCGCTTCCGACTCTTCGAGGAGATCTCCCGCGCCGCCGAGGAGGGCAGCTCGCTCGATGAGACGCTGGAGGCGATCGCCGCGATGATCGTGCCGGAGTTCGGCGACATGTGCGCGATCGACGTGATCGAGGACGACGGGGTCCGCCGCGTCGCCGTCCGCGCCAGCGGCCCGGACGCCGAGGCGATCGAAGTGGGACTGAGGGGGCGCAAGCCGCAGCTGCAGGAGCAGATGGCGAGCGCCGCCAGCCGCAAGCGCCAGGAGCCGCGGCTGTTCGAGTTCTCCAGCGAGGAGGAGCTGCGGGAGTATGCCGCCGACGAGGAGGACTTCGAGTTCCTCCGCCACCTCGGCGTCAACTCGGGGGTCACCCTCGAGCTGCGCGCCCGCGGCAGACCGACCGGGTTGCTGACGATCAGCGTCGGCCCCTCCGGCCGCCGCTACCGCGCCGGCGACGTCGAGTTCGCCGGCATCCTCGCCGGGCGCGTCGCCCTGGCGCTCGACAACGCCGGCCTCTTCTCCGAGCTGGAGCGCAGCGAGCGCGAACGGGCGGAGATCGCCGAGACCCTGCAGCGGGGCCTGCTGCCGCCGCCGCTGCCGCACATCCCGGGCTGGTCGGTGGCGGCGACCTACCGCCCCGCCGGCGCCGAGAACCAGATCGGCGGCGACTTCTACGACGCCTTCCGCATCGCCGGCGGCTGGATGGTGGTGATCGGCGACGTCACCGGCCGCGGCGCCAAGGCCGCGGCGGTCACCGCCCACGCGCGCTACACGCTGCGGACCGCTGCCGCCCTGACCGGCGACCCGGTGGTGGCGCTGCGGACGCTGAACCGGGAGCTGCTCTCCCGCCGCGGGGCGGCGCTCTGCAGCGTCGCCGCGATGGCGATCGCCGACGACCCGCGCCAGCCGGTCCGCCTTGCGGTCGCCGGCCACCCGCCGCCGCTGCTGGTCGACGGCGAGACGGTGAGCGAGGCGAGCGAGCCGGCCCCGGTCCTCGGTGCCTTCGCCGAGGAGACCTGGCGGCTGGAGACGGCCGCCCTGCGCCCCGGGCAGCAGCTGGTCGTCGTCACCGACGGCGTCACAGAGGCGCTCGGCAGCGACGGTCGCTTCGGCGAGGAGCGCCTGCGGGCCGAGCTGGTCGGAGTCTCCAGCCCGCCGTTGGCGGCGCAGCGGATCGAGGCGGCGCTGCACGCGTTCACCGGCGGCACCCTCGACGACGACGCCGCGATCGTCGCGATCGCGCCGGCCTCGGCGGAGGTCGAGCCCGCCCCCGAGGCGGAGCGGGAGATGATCGAGCAGCTCTACACCGCCTTCAACCGCCGCGACTCGGAGGGGATCGTCGCCGTCTGCGACGAGAGGATGGAGTTCTTCCCGTTCGGGACCGCGGAGGAGATCGGCCGCACCGCCCCCTACACCGGCCCCGCCGGCCTGCACGAATACCTGCTCGACGTCGACCGCGCCTGGGACGAGCTGCTGATCGATCCCAAGGTGGTGGAGCGCCGCGGCCGCTCGCTGCTGGTGCGGGGCAGGGTCTACGCCCGCAGCCGCCCCCTCGGCATCCGCGACATGCCGGTCGCCTGGGCCTGGGAGCTCGCCGAGGGCAAGATCGTCCGCGGCGAGGTCTTCCGCGACCCCGAGGAAGCCGTCCGCCGCCTCGCCGCCGCCGGCTGAGTCACTCTCTAGGATTCGCCGCCGTGACTATCTCGACCAACCAATTCAAGAACGGGACCCATATCGAGATCGACGGCAAGATCTGGAAGATCATCGAGTTCCAGCACGTCAAGCCGGGCAAGGGCGGGGCGTTCGTGCGGACGAAACTGCGCCGGATCGAGGACGGGTCGGTGATCGACAAGACGTTCAGAGCGGGAGAGAAGTTCCGCCCGGTCCGGACGGAATCGAAAAAGATGCAATACCTCTATGACTCGGGCGACTCTGCGGTCTTCATGGACTCGACCGACTACGACCAGATCGAAATCCCGGTGAGCGCGCTCGGCGACTCGATGCAATGGGTGCTGCCGAACGCCGAGGTCGACGTCCTCTTCGTCGACGAGCGGCCCAGCGACGTCCAGGTCCCGAGCGCGATCGAGATGAAGGTCACCCAGACCGACCCCGGCCTCAAGGGCGACACCGCCTCCGGTGGCGGCAACAAGCCGGCGACGCTGGAGTCCGGGGTCGTCGTCCAGGTCCCGCTCTTCATCGAAGAGGGCGACGCGGTCCGGGTCGACACCCGCAGCGGCGAGTACGTCTCCCGCGCTTAGGAGCACCGCCGGGCGGCGCTGACAGAATGAACCCATGCGCAGGTCCGACCAGCGGCGCGACGCCGTCTTCGCCAACTACCAGCGTGACGTGACCGGGCGTCGGCTGGAGGAGCTGCTGGGCGAGGCGCGGCCGCTGACGCGGGAGCTGGCCGAAGGGGTCGACCGCCACCGCGAAGAGCTCGACGACATCGTCGCCGACCACGCCAAGGGCTGGACCGTGGACCGGATCGCGCCGCTGGACATGAACGTGATGCGGGTGGCGCTGTACGAGATGGAGTTCACCGAGACGCCGGCCGAGGTGGCGATCAACGAGGCGGTCGAGCTGGCGAAGGAGTACTGCGGAGCCGAGGCGCCGAAGTTCATCAACGGCATCCTCGGCGCGGTCGCCCGCGAGCGGGAGCCGGCGAAGTGAACGTCCGCCTGCGCGAGATCAGCGAGCGCTTGCGCCAGATCACCGCCGAGCTGGAGAGCGCGGAGGTTGGCGACGAGGCGGCCGCGCAGCTGGCAGCCGAGGCGGCCGACCTCGCGGCCGAGGCGGTCGAGGAGGCCAACCGAGAGGCGCGCCAGCAGGCAAGCGCCGAGTGATCGCTTGAGCTACCCGGACGACCTGCGGGCGCTCGTCGAGGAGGCCCTGCAGAACCTCAGCTTCTCCGCCACCGCTCCCACCGCCGGGCTCGAGGAGGCGATGCGCTACTCGCTGCTCGCCGGCGGCAAGCGGGTGCGCCCCGTCCTCGCCCTCGCCACCGCCCGCGCCCTCGGCGCCGAGCCGCGGCGCTTCCTCCCGGTCGCCTGCGCGATCGAGCTGGTCCACACCTACTCGCTGATCCACGACGACCTGCCGGCGATGGACGACGACGAGCTGCGCCGCGGCCTGCCGACCTCGCACGTGAAGTTCGGCGAGGACGTGGCGATCCTCGCCGGCGACGGCCTCTTCGCCGAGGCGGTCCGCCTCTTCTGCGAGCAGCCCGGCGAGCCGGCGCGGGTCCTGGCGGCGCTGCGCGAGCTGGCCGCCGCGACCGGCGTCGACGGCATGGTCGGGGGCCAGTACGTCGACGTGATCGAAGCCACGACCGACGCCGAGGGCCTGCGTGCCCTGCACGCGCTGAAGACCGGCCGCCTGATCGCCGCCAGCGTCGGCGTCGTCCTCGAGCTCGAGGGAGCGCCGGAAAGTGAGAGAATGGCCTATCGCCGTTTCGCCGACGAGCTGGGCGTGCTGTTCCAGATCGTCGACGACATCCTCGACGTGACCGAGTCGGACGAGCGGCTCGGAAAGCCACATGGAAGCGACGAGCGACATGGCAAACTCACCTACGTCAGCCTCTTCGGGCTCGAGCGGGCCCGCGAGCTGGCCGCCGAATCCCACGCGAAGGCGACGGCGGCCCTGGCCGAAGCACAGGGCGAAACCGAGGACTTGAGACGCGTGGCCGACTACATCTTCACGAGGAACGAATGAGCGCAGAGCCCCCCACCCAGGGCAACGAGAACGAGATCAAAGAGCCGCTGTTGTCGAAGATCGAGGGTCCCGAGGACCTGCACGATCTCAGCGACGAGCAGCTGCAGCAGGTGGCGCAGGAGATGCGCACCTACATCATCGACACGATCGGCGAGATCGGCGGCCACTTCGGCGCCAACCTCGGCACCTGCGAGCTCGCCGTCGCCCTCCACAGCCTGCTCGACTCTCCCCGCGACAAGGTTCTCTGGGACGTCGGCCACCAGTCCTACCCGCACAAGATCCTCACCGGCCGCCGCGACCGCCTGCCGACGATCCGCCAATACGACGGGCTGGCGCCGTTCTGCTCGATCGCCGAGTCCGAGCACGACATCATGGGCGCCGGCCATGCCTCGACCTCGATCGGCTACGCGGTCGGGCTGAAGGAGGCGATGCGCAAGGGGATCGGCCCCGACGGCAAGGTCGCCGCGGTGATCGGCGACGGCGCCCTCACCGGCGGCGTCGCCTACGAGGCCCTGCATGCCGCCGGCGGCCTGCAGACCCCGATCGTGATCGTCCTCAACGACAACGGCATGTCGATCTCGCCGAACGTCGGCGCCCTCTCCCGCTACTTCAACCGTATCCGCCTCAACCCGCGCTTCTGGCACGCCCGCGAGGGGATGGAGGACCGGCTGACGAAGCTGCCGCTCGGCCTCGGGCAGCGGATCGAGCGCCTCGGCCCCGAGATCAAGTCGGCGATCAAGGCCTACTGGGCACCGGGGCTCTTCTTCGAGGAGCTCGACCTCGCCTACATGGGGGTGATCGACGGCCACGACGTGCACGCGCTGCGCGAGGCGCTGCGCGAGGCCTTCGCCGCCGACCGCCCAGTCGTCGTCCACGTCCACACGGTCAAGGGCAAGGGCTTCGCGCCCGCCGAGGACGGCGGCCTGGAGTCGATGGAGGAGTGGCATGCGGCGAAGCCGCATTCGATCGTCGACGGCCGTCCCGCCGGCGAAGCGAAGCCAGTGCCGGTCACCGAAACCGACTCGCCGGAGGGGATCGAGCTGCTGGAGAAGCCGCCGGCCGCCGGCTCGCCGCCCCAGTACACGAAGGTCTTCGCCGGGGCGATGGTCGCTGAGGCGAAGGCGGATGAGCGGGTGATCGGGATCACCGCGGCGATGGCGGGGGGGACCGGCCTGCAACAGCTCTGCGACGAGCTGCCCGAGCAGTACTACGACGTCGGCATCGCCGAGCAGAACGCCGTCCTGCTCGCCAGTGGCCTGGCGCTGCAGGGGGCGAAGCCGGTCTGCGCGATCTACTCGACCTTCCTCCAGCGCGCCTTCGACCAGATCGTCCACGACGTCTGCCTGCAGAGCCTCGACGTCACCTTCGCGATGGACCGCGCCGGCCTGGTCGGCGACGACGGGCCGACCCACCACGGCGCCTTCGACGTCTCCTACTTCCGCCCGCTCCCGAACGTCGTGGTGATGGCCCCGCGCGACGAGGCGATGCTGGTCCACATGCTCCACACCGCGATCGCCCACGAGGGGCCGGCGGCGCTGCGCTACCCACGCGGCGCGGCGGAGGGGGTCGAGATGCCGGCGAAGCCGGAGTCGATCCCGATCGGCAAGGGAGAGATCCTCGCCGCCGGCGAACGCGTGGCCCTGCTCGGCTACGGCTCCGGCGTCGGCGTCGCCCGCGAGGCGGCGGAGATCCTCGGCAAGCACGGGTTGAAGGCGACCGTCGCCGACGGTCGCTTCGCCAAGCCGCTCGACGCCGAGCTGGTCGAGGGGCTGGCGCGCGAGCACGAGCTGCTGGTGACGATCGAGGAGAACGTGCTGCCCGGCGGCTTTGGCTCGGCCGTGCTGGAGCACCTCGAGGACGCTTTCGCCGAGGCGCCGGCCGAGCGGGCGCGGGTGCTGCGGGTCGGCCTGCCCGACTCCTACGTCACCCACGGCAAGCCGGAGCTGCTGCGGGCCGAGGTCGGATTGACGGGGGAGTCGGTCGCCGATCGCGTGCTCAGCTCCATCTCCAGCGCCGAGCCGGCCCTGACCTGAATCACCGCTCTAATCAATTTTGAGGATTGATTCAATCGGCGCAATCGATTAGCCTGCGCCGGTCTCTCCGGTGAACAGGAGAAGCCGGCAACGAAGCCAGCGCTTCTGGGGGAACGCCAAGGGAGGAGAGGCGCGCATCTCTATATGTGTGGATCCGCTTGGGGAATCGGATCTCTCGCGCCCGCCTCACAGGTCGGGGCGCGAGGCGCGCTCGCGGAACGCGGGAGCGACGCAGGCATAAAAAAAAGCGCCCGCCAGAGGCGGGCGCTTTTTTGCCTAAAGGCGCTCTCGTCAGGGTTCGCTGGCTTTGACTGCTTCAGCGAGGCCCATCCAGGTGGTGCCTTCGAGAATCGCCGTGTTGGTGCCTGCCGGGGACGGCACGCCGACGATCGAGTTGACAAACGGGTCGATGAGGAACGAGAAGAGTCCCCCGCAGCCGTTCGCGCCCGGAGCCGCAAACGAGTTGTCGACGAGTTTGTTGTTTTTGAGGACGACGATCGCACCTTCGCCTTCAGCGCTGGGTTCACCGGCGCTACCGGTGATCGGCGTGTTCGGCGGGGGCGGTGAGGTCGTACCGCTGGTCAGGTTGGCAACGATCGGGCTCGAGTTGGAGCCGATGTAACAGCTGCTGCCCAGGAACGGGTTTTCGAGGTGAACTTTGACCGGCAAGCTGAGGCCGATCCCGCTCTGCGTGAGGATGTTGAGAGCGCTGAGTTTCACCCCCGAGGGCGGTCCTGCGAGTTCAAGGGTGGCGTTGACCCCCGTGAACCCGTTGTTGATCGTTTCGTTGAACAGGTTCTGCAGGAACAGCGGCCACCAGGTCGGGGCCGTGACCCCGAGCAGGCCGCCCGGCACCGGCTGCGGAACTTTGGTCAGCGAGTTGCCATCCTCGGCGCCGACGAATCTCAGCGTTCCGAAGATGTTTCCTTCGGCTTCGATTCCGCCCTGCAGCACGACCGGTTTTTTGACCGGAACGGCTTTTTTGCCGAGCGTGAACGTGCCGGCCGAGGTTTCGGCGTAGAGGCAGACGTCCACGTTGGGGTTGCTCAGCTTGCAGTCGTTAAACCGAGCAAATGCCCCTGTAGGGCTGTGTGGTGCCGCGAAGGCCGAAGCCGGCAGCACCATTACCGCAGCGAAGACCGCGGCAAATAATACCTTGCGCATTGACTGGTCCTTTCCCTGTCGTTTCCCGTCCCGGAAGGATTCCGGGACACGCGTCGGGGCTAGACACCCCGACTAAAAGAAGACCTTGTATCAGACGAATGGGAGCTTTGCATCCGTAATTTCGCGCAGTCAGCCCTTTTGTAAGGAATATTGGGTACGTCCAGTTGCTTTAGAGGGGGTGGCGATGGACACTTCCCGGGTGACTATGGCGGTCGTTACTGGAGATCCTGTCCAACAAGCGGCAGCGGGCAAAGCGGCCCGGAGAGATCTGTCGCGCTCCCGGCAGGCAGAGCTGGGCGATTCACCCCGCGATCCGCTCGAGATCCTCGCCGGACAGGACGAGAGCAGGGTCGCCGAGCTGGTCCCGATCCGCTACGGGCGCATGCTCGCTTCTCCCTTCGCCTTCTTCCGCGGCGCGGCGGCGGTGATGGCCGCCGACCTCGCACAGACGCCGACGACCGGGTTGGGCGCCCAGCTCTGCGGCGACGCGCACCTCTCCAACTTCGGCGTCTTCTCCGCCCCCGACCGCCGCCTCGTCTTCGACTGCAACGACTTCGACGAGACCTGTCCGGGCCCGTTCGAGTGGGACGTGAAGCGGCTCGTCGCCAGCATCGCCGTTGCCGGGCGGGAGCGTGGCTTCGGCGGCGGGCAGCGAGCGAAGGCGATCGCCAGGGCTGCTGCGACCTACCGGGCGTCGATGCGGCGCTTTGCCGGGATGCGCAACATCGACGTCTGGTACTCGCGCATCGACGTCGACTCCAGGCTCGCCGAGCTGCGCTCCCAGGTGGACGGCCGGCGCCTTCGCGAGGTCGAGCGCAATCTCGAGAAGGCCCGCTCCAAGGACAGTTTGCGAGCGCTGCGGAAGCTGACCCGCGAGGTGGACGGGGAGGTGCGCATCGTCAGCGACCCGCCGCTGATCACGCCCTTGGAGGAGCTGACCGACGCGGCCGACGCGGAGCAGCAGTTGCAGGGTCTGCTGGCCACCTACCTGGAGTCGCTCGGCCCCGACCGCCGACGGCTGGTCTCCTCCTACCGCTACGTCCACGCGGCGAGGAAGGTGGTGGGCGTGGGGAGCGTCGGCACCCGTGCCTGGATCGTCTTGCTGCTCGGGCGCGACTCCAGCGACCCGCTCTTCCTGCAGGCGAAGGAAGCCCAGCGCTCGGTGCTGGAGCCCTACGCCGGCGCCAGCGCGTACCGCAACCACGGCCGCCGGGTCGTCGAAGGGCAGCGCTTGATGCAGGCGGCCGGCGACGTCTTCCTCGGCTGGCTCGCCGCGGAGGGGATCGACGGCGCGACGCGCAACTTCTACGTGCGCCAGCTCTGGGACGGCAAGGGCTCGGCTGACGTCGAGCGGCTCTCGCCGCGCGAGCTGGGCGTCTACGCCGCCCTCTGCGGGGAAGCCCTCGCCCGCGCCCACGCCCGCTCGGGCGAGCGGATCGCCATCGCCGCCTACCTCGGCAGCAGGGAAGCCTTCGACCGGGCGATGGTCGAGTTCGCCGAGGCGTACGCCGACCAGAACGAACGCGATTACGCCCGCCTGGTCGACGCCGCCGCAAACGGAGAAGTCGAAGCCCGGCTCTAGCTCACTCCTCCCAGCGGGCGGTCAGCTGGTAGATGATCGTCACGTCGAGGAGGATCATCAGGAACGCCCAGAGGGGGGCTGCCGGGAACCAGACGATCTGGGCGACCGCGTTGATCGAGACGAAGAAGACGGCTGCCCAGCGGGCCGAGCTCGCTGCGGCGAAGAGCCCGAGCCCGGTTGCGGCGACGAGCGAGCCGAGGATCAGGTGGATCCATCCCCAGGTGGTGATGTCGGCGATGATCACGCCCTGGCCGCCGACGATGACGACTTCGTTGTTGAGGATCGCCGCCAGGCCGTAGAGCGCGTCGAGCGAGCCGACGATCAGCATCACGGCGCCGGCGAAGACCGTCCAGCCGGTCGGCTGCCTTTCCTCGACGCGCCGGGTGCTGTCGCTTCTGTCCGGGGTTGAGCTTGCCTCCATCAGAGGCTCCTTTCGCTATGGCCCGCAGGCCTGGTTGGTCTCCCTTGCTCAGCGCCGCAATGCCGTGGCACCGGCTGAGAGAGACCATAAGACCGAGTTGTTCCCAAAGCAATAACTGGTTGTAATCGCTCAGCTACTGCTCCGCCAGCAGCGGCACGTCGTGGACGAGTTGGGCGGGGCGGAAGTTGGCGGGGTAGAGGGTGGTGACCTTGCCGTTGGCGCCGATCCCGTAGATCAGCGCCGAGTGCTCGACCAGGTCGCGCCCCGCCTTCGCCGGTTTGGCGACGATGCCCCACTCCTTCCAGACGTGGCCGAGTTCGGCCCGGTTGCCGACCAGGTATTGCATCCGCCCCGTCATCCCGTGCTCCTTCAGGAACTTCGCCACCGTCTTCGGGGTATCGCCCCGCGGGTCGGTCGAGACCGCGATCACCTGCACCTGCTTGGCCTTCGGCCCGAGCAGCGCCTGCGCCGTTTTGATGTGGCTGACGATCAGCGGGCAGACGTCCGGGCAGTGGGTGTAGATGAAGGTGATGAGAACCGCCTTGCCCTTGTAGCTCGCGAGGTCGACCGGTTCGCCGAGGTAGTTGTGGAGGCGGAGGGGCGCCGCCGCTTTCGGAGGCGATGCTTCGGCCCCGGCGAACTGGGCCTTTTCGCTGGTTTCGCTCTGCGCCGAGGAGGAGCCACCGCCGCAACCGCCGAGGAGCAGGGCGACGACGAGGATCGCAAGTAGGGGCAAGGCATACCGGGCGGCTTTCGGCACGACGGGAAAGATACGCAAGCGGCTAAAGCGGGGTTCAGATGCCGCCCGGCGCTGAGCCCGTTCAGCGCCGGGCGGCATCGATCATCGCCTCGGCCTAACGCTCGCAGCCGCGGATCGAGTCAGCTCCGGGCCCGCCCAGGCAACGGTCGAAGCCGCTTCCGCCGCGGAGGCGATCGGAGCCTCGCCCGCCCTTGACGACGTCGTTGCCCGCCGATCCCTTCAGCAGGTCGGGGCCGCCGCCGCCGAGCAGGCGGTCGCGCCCCGCACCGCCGAAGACGCGGTCCGCGGCGGTCCCGGCTGCGACGCGGTCGCGGCCCGAGCCGGCGCAGATCAGATCGCGCCCGGCGCCCGAGACGATGCTGTCATTGCCGCCGAGGCCGGCGATCACGTCGGGACCGGAGGTCCCCACCAACTCGTCGTCGCCCGGGGTGCCGGTGACGGTCGCGGTGACGCCGCGGCAGGTCGGCGCACCCAGCACGCGGGTGGTGGCGGTGGCTTTGTCGTTGGCGGTGACGGGATCCTTCTGGTCGCCCTTGACGGCGGCGGTGTTGCGGATCGTGCCGGCGCTGCGGGGGATGACGACGATCGTCACCGACGCCGGCGTGCCGCCGTAGTCGACCCCGATCGGGTTCAGCGATCCGACGTTGCAGGTGACCTTGCCACCCTGCACGGCGCAGTTGCCGGTCGGGCCCGAGGCAGAGGTGAGGTCGACGCCTCTCGGGAGGTTGTCGGTCACCGTCACGCCGGTTGCCGGGGAGGGACCGAGGTCTTCGACCCCGATCGTGTAGGTGAGGCTGGAGCCGGCGCGCACCGGATCGGGGCTGTCGGTCTTGGTGATCTTCAGGTTCGCCGACCCGGACGGGGCAGCCGAACCGACATTGGTGAAGGGGAGGGCGATGAGCAGCAGCGCCCCAGCCAAGACCCCTGCGAGTCGTTTCATCGTTGCGTTCCTTTCGCTTGATCGCTGTTCGTCTCTCCCCTTTGAACGAGGACCAGGCTCAGGACTGGCAAGCCGTCCTTCGCTACCTGAAACGGACCTCGGCGACGATTTGTCAGCCGCATCCCGTCCCTGCGCGTTTCATCCGCTACCTCCACAACAGAAAACGCCCCGCCGGGGGAGGCGGGGCGCTTCTGGGGTTACTACAGGGAGGAGAGATATGTATCTCTATATATGTGTGGATCCGTGGGAGGTAGGTTGAGCCCGGTTAATGTCGAGAGCGTCGCTGTGGGAAGCAGCGAGGCGATATGTCGACGCGGGGTTCAACCAAGAAGTCTTTGTCCTTGTCGGTTGCCTCTTGCGAATCCTTGAACAGCGTACGAACATATGTGCGCTTTGTGTGTGAGAGCGGTCACAGACCTTGCACCGGTCAATGTCGCATTCGTCCCTGAATCCGCAATAAAGGGAGAAATCGGGGGTCTGGCTGTAGCTTTCGGGCGGTGAAGAAGGCCCGGATAGATGCGGTTTTGGCCGAACAGGGGCTGTTCCCGTCGCGCTCGGCCGCTGCCGGTGCGGTGCGGGCGGGCGAAGTCCGGGTCGGCCGGGACGGCCCGGTGGCGCTACGGCCGAGTCAGCTGGTCGAACCCGACGCGAACCTGATCGTCGACGCCGGGCCGCGCTACGTCTCCCGCGGCGGCGTGAAGCTGGAGAACGCGCTCGAGGCGCTGGGCATCGATGTCAGCGGCCGCGACTGCCTCGACGTCGGCGCCTCCACCGGCGGCTTCACCGACTGCCTGCTCCAGCGCGGCGCCGCCCGGGCGATCGCCACCGACGTCGCCTACGGCCAGCTCGACGTACGCCTGCGCGAAGACCCGCGCGTGCACGTGATCGAGCGGCTCAACGCCCGCGAGCTGGCGCCGGTCGACCTCCCCTTCGCGCCTGCGCTGGCGACGATCGACGTCTCCTTCATCTCCCTGACCAAGGTGCTGCCGGCCGTCGCCCGCTGCCTCGCGCCGGGCGGCGAGGTCCTGGCGATGGTCAAGCCCCAGTTCGAGCTCGGCAAGGAGCGGGTCGGTCGCGGTGTCGTCCGCGACGCCGGCGACCGCCGCGAGGCGATCCTGAAAGTCGCAGGCGCGGTGCAGGAGCTCGGCCTGCCGGTTCGCGGCGTCGCCTCCTCGGGTCTGCCCGGTCCGAAGGGAAATCGCGAGACCTTCGTCTGGGGCGGCGGCGAAGGCCCCGAAGCGAAGGACCTCGAGGGAGCCGTCCTCGCCATCGAGGGGGACGAGTGAAGACCGCGGCGCTGATCACCCATTCGCATCCGCCCATGGCCTCCGAAGCGGTGGCGATCGCCGCCGAAGTCGCCCATGCGCTCGGCTGGCGCCTGGCCGCCAGCGAGGAGGAGCTGGCCAAGCACGGTGCCGCCGGCGAGGGCATCGACGTCACCGCCGAACACACGCTGCCGGAGATCTGCCTCGTCCTCGGCGGCGACGGCTCGATCCTGCACGCGCTGCGCCGCTTCGCCCACACCGAGGTCCCCGTCTTCGGGGTCAACTTCGGCACCGTCGGCTTCCTCGCCGCGGTCGAGCGCGACGCGGCACGGGAGGGCATCCGCCGCGCGCTCACAGGCGAGATCGAGATCGTCCAGCTGCCGGGGCTCGAGGTCACCGTCGACGGCCGCAAGGAGGTCGGCCTCAACGACATCACCCTCACCCGCCGCCCCCACGACCGCGTCGCCGAGCTCAGCTACCGGATCGCCGGCGAGGAGGTGGGGCACGTCCGCTGCGACGGGCTCGTCGCCGCCACCCCGGTCGGATCGACCGGATACAACCTCGCCAACCACGGGCCGATCCTCGCCTGGGGCGTGAAGGGGTACGTCGTCAGCTACATCTCGCCGCACTCGTTGACCGCGCGAGCCCTGGTGGTCGCTCCCGGCGACGTCCTCCACGTCGGCAACGCTCCCGATCGCGAGCCGGTCGAAGTCGCGGTCGACGGCGTCAAGGTCGCCGACCTCGACGCCGGCGCCGCGCTCGAAGTCCGCTTCCTCGACTCGGTCAGCCGCCTTGCCCAGCTGCCCGGGACCAGTTTCTACCAGCGCATCCGCGAGAAGTTCGGCCACTTGGCCGTCTGAAGCCACTTGTCTTAGCCGACGAGGTCGGTTGTTTAGGGTTGCCCGCCATGGAGCGCAAGTGGTGGACCCTGCTGCTGGTCTCGATCGCGACGTTCATGCTGCTGCTCGACGTCACGATCGTCAACGTCGCCCTGCCCGACATCCAGCGAGAACTGAACGCCAGCCTCTCGAGCCTGCAGTGGGTGGTCGACGCCTACTCGCTGATGCTCGCCGCCTTCCTGCTGACCGCCGGTTCGCTCGGCGACCGGCTCGGCCGGCGGCGGGTGTTCACGATCGGCTTCGGTGTCTTCACCTTCGCCTCGTTCCTCTGCGGCCTCTCCCAGGACCCGACCCTGCTCAACCTGGCGCGCGGCCTGCAGGGAATCGGCGCGGCGGGCATGTTCGCCACCTCGCTGGCGCTGATCGGCCAGGAGTTCCACGGCAAGGACCGGGCGACCGCCTTCGGGGTCTGGGGGGCGGTGGTCGGCGGCGCGGTTGCGGTCGGGCCGCTGATCGGCGGGGTCATCACCGAGAACTTCGGCTGGGAGTGGATCTTCTTCGTCAACGTCCCGATCGGGATCGCGGCGATGGTCCTGACCGAGCGCAAGATCGTCAACGTCTTCGCCCAGGACCCCGAGCCGGTGGACGTGCCCGGCCTCGTCACCTTCTCGGCAGCGCTCTTCCTGCTGATCTTCGGCCTGATCCGGGGCAACCCGGAAGGCTGGGGCAGCGGCGTGATCGTCGCCTGCCTGGTCGGCGCCGCCGTCCTGCTGGCGCTCTTCGTCGCGATCCAGATGCGGGTCCGCCACCCGATGCTCGACCTCACCCTGTTCCGCAAACCTGCCTTCAACGGCGTCTCGGCGGTCGCCTTCACGCTCTCGGCCGGGATGTTCGCGATGTTCCTCTACATCACCATCTACATGCAAGGAGTGCTCGACTTCTCGCCGCTGGAGGCGGGGCTGCGCTTCCTGCCGCTGACCGTGCTCGGCTTCGTCGTCGCGCCGATCTCCGGTGCGCTCTCGCACCGGGTGCCGATCCGCGTCCTCTTCGGCATCGGCATGACCCTGGTGGGGATCGGCCTGCTGCTGATGCACGGGGTGACGCCGAGCTCGGAGTGGACGACGCTGCTGGCGGGGTTCGTCGTCGCGGGCATCGGGATCGGGACCACCAACCCCGGCATCGGTCAGGCCGCGATCGCGGTCGTGCCGGTGGAGAAATCGGGGATGGGCTCGGGAATCAACACCACCTTCCGCCAGGTCGGGATCGCCACCGGCGTCGCCGGCCTGGGCGCGGTCTTCCAGGGCGAAGTCAACTCGAAGCTGAGCGAACTGCTGCCGAAAGCGCCATCCGGGCTGGGCGAAGTGGTCGCCTCCGGTGGCTCCCGCGCCGTCTCCGAACTGCGGCTGCCGCCGGCGATCCACGCCAAGGCCATCCACGCGGCTGACGCGGCCTTCGTCTGCGGCTTCAACAAGATCCTCGTGATCGGCGCGATCGTCAGCTTCGTCGGCGCCGTCCTCGGCTTCACCCTCGTCCGCTCCCGCGACTTCGTCCAGCCGACGGACGGACCGAGCGAGCCCGCGGGCTAGCGCTTTTTCTTGCGGCCGTGTGGGGGAGGGTGCCGGTATCCCTCTCCGGAATTGCGCGGCACGCCGCTTCGCGGCTTAGCCGCAATCGAAGAGCGCGCTTCGCGCGCAGACATCAGATTGCATTTCGCCGAACATTCCTCCGAGTGACACCGGCACCCTCCAACGCCAGCACCCAGGTAGCTGCCGAGGGACGAAAGCAGGTTGCGTGGTTCCTTTGTCGTGTATAGCCGGACAAAGGAACCACGGAACCGGTCCTGCTGAGATGCTCCCTTCGGCGGGTGGCGACGATATTGAGGACTCTCCCGCTAGGGAGAGTCCAATATCGGAGACAGGACCGCCGGCCGGCGCGCATGGTCAACGGACCCGCCGCTCTGCCTGGTACACAGATTCCATGCTGCGCGAGCTCCGCATCGAGAACCTGTTGCTGATCGAGCGGGCGGAGCTGCGGCTGGGGGAGGGGCTGAACGCGATCACCGGCGAGACCGGTGCCGGCAAGACGGTCCTCGCCCACTCGCTTGACCTGCTGATGGGCGGCAAGGCGCGGGCGCAGATCGTCCGGCCCGGCGCTTCGGAGGCATGGGTCGAGGGGGTCTTCGACCTGCCCGAAGGGCTGCTGGAGGAGCCGGAGTTCGCCGAGCTGGCCGAGCGGCTGCCGGAGGGGGCCGAGGAGGTCGTGCTCGGGCGCCGGGTCTCGGCCGGCGGGCGCACCAGCGCCTTCGTCGCCGGCCGCGCCGCCACCGCCGCCGACCTGAAGCTGCTCGGCGGCCGCCTGCTCGCTTTCTTCGGCCAGCACGAGCACCGGCGGCTGACGATCTCCTCGGCCCAGCTGGAGATCCTCGACGGGTTCGCCGGGCCCGCGCACTTGGAGCTGCGTCGCGACTACCGCGAGGCGCACCGCGAGTGCGGCCGCCTCGCCGCCGAGCTGGCCGAGCTGCGGGAGCGCGAGGGTTCGCGGGAGCGCGACCTCGACCTCTATCGCTATGAGCTCTCCGAGATCGAGGCGGTGGCGCCGGTGCCCGAGGAGCGGGCGGAGATCGCCGCCGAGCGCGAGCGCCTGCGCCACGCCGAGGGCTTGCGGGAAACCGCAACCATCGCTCATGCCGGGCTCGCCGGAGCCGATGAGGACGGCGGCGGCGCCGCTGCGGCGCTGGCTCAGGCCGAGGCTTCGCTGCGCGGCGCCGCCGGACTCGACCAAGGACTCGACCGGATTGCCGAGCGGGTGAGCGCCTTGGCGGTCGAGCTGGGAGACGTCGCCTCCGAGCTGCGCGACTACGCCGAGGGAATCGAGAGCGACCCCACGACATTGCTGACGATCGAGGAGCGCCTGGAGTCGATCGACCGCCTCGAGCGCAAGCACGGCGGCAGCGTCGAGTCGGTCCTCGCGCACGCCGAGCGTTGCCGCGAGGAGATCGCCCGCCTCGAGGGCGCCGAGGAGCGCACGGCCGAGGCCGAGGCGGCACTGGTCGAGGCCGAAGCCCGCCGCGCCGAGCTGGGCCAGCGGTTGAGCGCCGGCCGCGAGGCGGCGGCCGAGCCGCTGCAGGAGCGCGTCGCCGCCGAGCTCGAGCAGCTGGCGATGGCCGGTGCCTCGCTGCAGGTGGCGCTGGAACCGCATCCCGACGGCTACGGCTCTTCCGGCCGCGAGACCGTCGAGCTGCGGGTCGCCCCGAACCCGGGAATCGAGGCGGCGCCGCTGCGAGACGCCGCCTCCGGGGGCGAGCTCTCGCGGGTGATGCTGGCGCTGAGCGGGCTCGGCGCGGCGGCGAGCGCGGGGACGATGGTCTTCGACGAGATCGACGCCGGCGTCGGCGGCAATACCGCCCGCGTCGTCGGCGAGCGGCTGCGGGCGCTGGGGGAGGGCCGGCAAGTCCTCTGCATCACCCACCTGCCGCAGGTCGCCTCCCTCGCCGACGTCCACTTCCGGCTCGAAAAGGACATCGCCGGCGAGCAGGCCAGGGCCACGGTCGAGCGGCTCGAAGGGGATGCGGTCGTCGAGGAGATCCGGCGCATGCTCGGCGGCGAGAGCTCCGACGAGGCGGCGACCCAGCACGCCCGTCAGCTCCTAAAGGCCGCCTGACCAAGCTAATCTGCGTTGGTGGCTACTGCCAGCCGTCGTCGTTTCCCTGCCCTGCTCGGACGGAGGAATGGGGCGCGGGCGGAAGCGGCGATCGAAGGCACCGCCCGGCTGGGGGGGCGGACCAAGCACCTGGTGAAGCGGCTGCGGCCCGGCGACGTCGCCGTGATCGACCACGTCGACATCGACCGCATCGCGGCCGAGGAGCTGATCGAAGCCGGGGTGGTGGCGGTTCTGAACGCTTCCCCCTCCTCGCAGGGGAGCTACCCGAACGCCGGTCCACTACTGCTGGCGGGGGCCGGAGTCCGCCTCATCGACGCCCCCGGCGCCGGCCTCTTCGAGCGGCTCAGAGACGGCGACCGGGTGCGGATCGAGGGCGAGAGGATCTTCTGCGGCGGCGAGGAGGTCGCCCATGGCCACGCTCTCGGCGTCGCCGAGCTCGAGCGCCAGATGCAGGAGCACCGCGAGCGGATCGACGAGGCGCTCGCCGAATTCGCCGAGAACACGGTCGCCCACGTACGCGAAGAGACCGACCTGCTGACCGGCAACATCGCCTTCCCGCCGACCCGGGCGAGCTTCCGCGACCGCCACGCGCTGATCGTCGTCCGGGGCGACCGCCACCGCCGCGACCTGAAAGCGCTGCGCGCCTACATCCGCGACATGCGGCCGCTGATCGTCGCCGTCGACGGCGGCGCCGACGGGGTGCTGGAAGCCGGCCTGAAGCCCGACGTGATCCTCGGCGACATGGACTCGGCCAGCGACGCGGCGCTCTGCTGCGGCGCCGAGCTGATCGTCCACGCCTACCCAGACGGCCGGGCACCGGGACGCGAGCGGCTGCTCGCCGCCGGTCTCGACCACCAGGTCGTCCCCGCCGCCGGGACCAGCGAGGACGTGGCGATGCTGCTGGCCCACGAGAAGGGAGCGGCGCTGATCGTCAGCGTCGGCGCCCACTTCAATCTGGTCGAGTTCCTCGACCGCAAGCGCGGCGGCATGTCCTCGACCTTCCTCACGCGGCTGAAGATCGGCGAGCGGCTGGTCGACGCCAAGGGCGTCAGCCGCCTCTACAACCCCAGCTCGACGCTGGCGCCGCTGGCCTTCTTCGGGGTCGCCTTCCTGATCCTGCTGACGATCCTGATCATCACCTCGCCCGCCCTCAACGACGTCTTCGAACTGGTCTGGCTGAAGATCCGGATCTGGCTCGGCATCTCCTGACAGCGCCCGCGGCACTAGCCTTCGAGCCTGCATGGGGTATTCCGCGCGCTACCACGCCACCTCGCTGATCGCCGTCTTCCTCGCGCTCGCGGTCGGGATCCTGATCGGCGCCGAGTTCGGCGGCAGCACCCTCTCCAGCACCCGCCGCGACCTCGAGCACAGCCTCGTCGGCAATCTTCAGGACGCCCGCTCCCGGGCCGACGAACTCAGCGGCCAGCTGGGCCGCTCCAACGAATTCGGCGAACGCGTCTACCCGGTGCTGACGCGGGACCGGCTGGCAGGCAGGCGGATCGGGATCGTCGCCCTCGGCGGGCTGCCGGGCGACCTCACCGGCGACGTCGAGGACGCGCTGGCGCCGACCGGGGCGAAACTGGTCGGGGTCGGGGTGGTGCGCGAGCCGGTCGACGTCAGCGGTCTCGCCGACGACCTGGCGAAGACGCGGTTCGCCGACCTGCGCCGCAACCCCGATGGGCTGACCGAACTCGGGACCGGGCTGGGGCGCCAGCTGGTGCTCGGCGGGACGCTGCCGGAATTCGTCCGCGGCCAGCTCTTCTCGCGGGCCAGCGGCACCTTCGGCGCCCTCGACGGGGTGATCGTCGTCCGCGACCAGCCCCAGGACATGGGCCCGGTGCAGCGCTCGAGAACCAACCAGTTCGAGTCGGCGCTGATGAGCGGCATCACCGCCACCCGCACCCCGGCGGTCGGGATCGAGACGACGAGCGCCGAACCCTCCTCGGTCTCCTTCTTCCAGTCCAGCGACCTCTCCAGCGTCGACGACGTCGACCTCACCGCCGGGCGGCTGGCGATGGTCTTCGCGATGCTCGGCGCCGAGGGCAGCTTCGGCGTCAAGGGCAGCGCCGACCGCCTGCTGCCCGACCTGCTCCCGGAAGGGAAGTAGCGCTTGTACTGGGTCGGCTTCCCGCTGGCGATCGCGATCTCGCTGTTCCTGGTGCCGGCCGGGGCGCGGGGCCTGCGCGACGCCGGGCTGGTGCGGGAGAACTACCGCGGCGCCCTGCTCGCCTTCCCGCTGGGAGCGGTGCTGGCGACGGCGGCGCTGGTGGCGCTGGCGCCGCTCGCCTTCCTCAACGACCGCTCCAGCCTCGACCTGCTGGAGCCGGGCCTGCGGCAGTGGCTGCCCTACCTGCTGGGAATCGCCTTCCTCGGCTTTCTCGACGACGCGCTGGGGCAGGGGGAGGCGGTGGCGACGCCGCGGGGCTGGCGCGGTCACTGGGCGGCGCTGCGCGCCGGCTCGCTCTCGACCGGGGCGATCAAGGCGGTCGGGGCGCTGGCGCTCGCCGCCTACGTCGTCTCCGGCCGCGGGCTCGAATCCTGGCGCTACGTCGCCGACGTGGCGCTGCTGATCCTCGCCACCAACCTCGGCAACCTGCTCGATCTGCGGCCGGGGCGGGCGGAGAAGGGCCTGGCGCTGCTCGGCGCCGGCCTCTGCCTCGGCGCCTGGACCTTCGCGCCGTTGGAACTGCTGGGGATCTTCGCCGGACCGGTCCTGGTCGGCGCCTGGCTGACGCTGGGGGAGCGGGCGATGCTCGGCGACACCGGCTCCAACCTGATCGGGGCGATCGCCGGGGTCTGGCTGCTGACCACGCTCGGCGGCAACGGCCGGCTGGTGGCGCTGGCGATCGTCGCGGCGCTGACGATTTACGGGGAGTTGCGGTCTATTTCGGCGACCATCGATTCGGTTCCGCCCCTACGCTGGCTAGACTCGCTCGGCAGAGCATGAGTCCGTCCAGCAAAGGCGACACCCGGTTCATCTTCGTCACCGGCGGCGTCGTTTCGGCCCTCGGCAAGGGCATCACCGCAGCGGCGATCGGACGACTCCTCGTCTCCCGCGGCTTCCGGGTCCAGCTGCAGAAGTTCGACCCCTACATCAACGTCGACCCGGGGACGATGAGCCCGTTCCAGCACGGCGAGGTCTTCGTCACCGAGGACGGGGCGGAGACCGACCTCGACCTCGGCCACTACGAGCGCTTCACTGACGAGAACACCTCGCGGGCCTCGAACGTGACGGCCGGCGCGGTCTACAACTCGGTGATCCGGCGCGAGCGCCGAGGCGACTATCTCGGCGCCACCGTGCAGGTGATCCCGCACATCACCAACGAGATCAAGCAGAAAATCCTCATCGTCGCCGAGTCGCAGGCGGTCGACTTCGTCATCACCGAGATCGGCGGCACCGTCGGCGACATCGAGTCGCTGCCGTTCCTCGAGGCGATCCGCCAGCTCTACACCGACCTCGGCCCGCAGCGGGCGATGTTCCTGCACCTGACGCTCGTTCCCTACGTCGGGCACGCCGGCGAGCTGAAGACGAAGCCGACGCAGCACTCCGTCAACGAGCTGCGCCGCATCGGCATCCAGCCGGACATGCTGTTCCCGCGCTCCGAGGGCGGCCTGTCGCTGGACATCCGCAAGAAGATCGCGCTGTTCGCGTCATTGCCCGAGGAGGCCGTGATCTCGGCCCGCGACGTCGACAACACCTACAAGGTGCCCCTCGCCTTCCGGGCCGAGGGCATGGATGACCTGGTCCTCGACCACTTCCGCCTCGACGACGCGCCGGCGCCGGACCTCACCGACTGGGAGGACTTCTGCCGCCGCGCCGACGCCGCCGAGGGCACCGTGCGGATCGCGCTCGTCGGCAAGTACGTCCAGCTCGAGGACGCCTACCTCTCGGTGAGCGAGGCGCTGCGCCACTCGGGCTTCCTCCACGGCGGGCGGATCGAGATCCACTGGGTCG
>DASULS010000031.1:0-85255 GCA_036278095.1 Solirubrobacterales bacterium
GTTCATGTTCCTCGGCCCGGTCCTGCTGGACCCCGTGTTCAACCGCTTCACGCCGCTGCCCGACGGCGAGATGCGGGCCGCCGTGCTCGACCTCGCCCGGCGGGCCGGCGTGGACGTCGGCGAGGTCTACGAGGTCGACGCCTCGCGCCGCACCACGGGGGCCAACGCCTACGTCACCGGGCTGGGCGCCACCAAGCGGGTCGTGCTCTACGACACGCTGCTGCGCGACTTCACGCCCGCCCAGACGCGGCTGGTCGTGGCCCACGAGCTCGCCCACGTCCGCCATCGCGACGTGCCGATGGCGATGCTCTTCCTCGCGCTCGTCGCCCCCGTGGCCATGCTCGCCCTGGCGCGCATCGCCGAGCCGCTGACTCCGCCCGGCGCCACGCCCGTGCCCGCGGCCGGCCTGGGGTTCGCGGCGATCGGCCCGCCGCTGATGGTGGTCGCCAACCAACTCTCACGGGCGATCGAGCGCCGGGCCGACGAGTTCGCGCTGCGCCTGACGGACGAGCCGGACGCGGCGATCTCGCTCGAGCAGCGGCTCGCCGTCCAGAACGTGGCCGACCCCGCCCCGCCGCGCTGGCAGAACGTCCTGCTGGCCACGCACCCGCCCACGGTCGAGCGGATCGGCCAGGCGCTCGCGTTCAGAAGCCGCCGGTCTCCGGCAGCCGCTTGATGCCCTCGCGGGTCTGCCAGCGCGACCAGTTCTCCTGCATCGCGTCGATCAGCTCGCGCATCGCCTGAGGGGCCAGCGACACGCGCGTGACCACCACGCCGGGCACCTCGTCGGCCTCGACCTCGTGGTCGACCCGCGAGAACGTGAGCGTGAACTCGTAATCGGAGTGCGACACCGTGGCGAAGTTCGCATAGACCCCCGCCATCACCTCCGGCGTGGTGTGGAGGTTGAAGTGGCGCTCCCGCTCGTCTGGAGCCATCCCGCCTAGCATCCCACACCGTGCGCTACTTCGTGGTGGCGGTGGGGAAGGCGCGGGCTCCCTACGCCGACGACCTCGCCCACTACGCGAAGCTGCTGTCCCGCTACGCCCGCGTCGACGTGGTCGAGGTGGCCGACGACGCGGCCCTGCAGCGCCGCATCCCGGAGCGCGCCTACGTCTGCCTGCTCGACTCGCGCGGCCGCGCGTACGGCTCGGAGGCGTTCGCCGGCTGGCTGGAGGAGCGCCGCCAGGCCGGCCGGGACGTCTGCTTCGTCATCGGCGGCGCGTTCGGCACGTCGCTGCCGGGCGCCGACCACACGCTCTCCTTCGGACCCGCGACGCTGCCCCACCTGCTCGCCCGCGTCGTCCTGCTCGAGCAGCTCTATCGCGCCCACAAGATCCTCGCGGGCGAGCCCTACCATCACTGACCGTGACCCCGCTCGACGACCTGCGCGCCACCGTGGAGGCCGCCGCCGCCGACCTGCGCGACGGCGCCGCGCCGCCGCGGGCGCGGGCGAGCTTCGAGCGGCCCAAGCAGGCCGGCTTCGGCGACTACTCGACCAACGCGGCGATGCTGCTGGCGCCGGCGCTGAAGGCGCCGCCGCGGGAGATCGCCGAGCGGCTCGGCCAGCGGGTGCGCGAGCGGCTGGGCGACGCCGTGGAGAAGGTGGAGGTGGCCGGGCCGGGGTTCCTCAACGTCTTCCTGGCCGACCGCTGGTACGTGGACTCCACCGGGGAGATGCTGGCCGCCGGCGAGGCGTGGGGCACGACGACGCCGGACGTGCGCGAGCGGGTCAACGTCGAGTACGTCTCGGCCAACCCGACCGGGCCCCTGACCGCGGCGTCCGGCCGCCACGCCGCGTTCGGCGACGCGCTGGCCCGGCTGCTGGCGCTGGCCGGCCACGAGGTCTCGCGCGAGTACTACTTCAACGACGCCGGCTCGCAGGTCGACCGGCTCGGCGTCTCCGTGCGTGCGCGGGCCCGCCACGAGCCGGTCCCCGAGGACGGCTACCAGGGCGACTACGTGGCCGACCTCGCCGCGCAGATCCCCGATGCCGCGCACGCCGACCCGGTCGAGCTCGGCCATCGCGCCGCCGGGCTGCTCATGGAGCGCATCCGGGAGACGCTGAAGGCCTACCGCGTCGAGTTCGACACGTGGTTCTCCGAGCGCCAGCTGCACACCGGCGACCCGTCGGCCATCGCCCGCGGCTACGCGCGGCTGCGCGAGCAGGGGCACCTGTACGAGTCCGAGGGCGCGCTCTGGCTGCGCACCACCACGTTCGGCGACGACAAGGACCGCGTGCTCCAGCGCTCCACCGGCGCGCCGACCTACTTCGCAGCCGACGTCGCCTACCAGGAGGACAAGTTCCGCCGCGGGTTCGACCGGCTGGTCTACGTGCTGGGCGCCGACCACCACGGCTACATCGCCCGGCTGAAGGCGATCTCCATGGCGCTGGGCGAGGACCCGGAGAAGGTCGAGATCCCGATCCTGCAGTTCGTGCACATCGTCGAGGGCGGCGGGCGCAAGGGCATGTCCAAGCGCCGCGGCGACTTCGTCACGCTCGACAAGCTGATCGGATCGATCGGCGTGGACGCCACCCGCTGGTTCATGATCAGCCGCTCGCACGACTCGACGATCGACCTCGACCTCGAGCTGGCGCGCCGGCAGGACCCGGAGAACCCCGTCTACTACGTCCAGTACGCGCACGCGCGGATCGCCAGCATCCTGCGCAAAGCGGGGGAGGGGGCGGTGCCGACCGCGGTCCCCGCGCCGAGCGGACGGCCGCCGATGGAGGAGAGCGAGAAGGTGCTGGTCAAGCGCCTGCTCGAATTCCCGGAGGAGGTGCGGATCGCCGCCCAGCGGCGGGCGCCGCACCGGATCTGTGCCTACTCGACCGCGGTCGCCGCCGACTTCCACGCCTTCTACCGCGACTGCCAGGTGGTCGGGGCCGAGGGCGAGGGGGTCGAAAGCTCCAGACTGGGGCTTTGCCTGGCGACGAAGCGGACGATCGCGGCCGCGCTGGGGCTGCTGGGGATCTCCGCCCCTGAGCGGATGTGATGCTGCGCCGTCGGGCCAAGCTGCCCGTCCTGGCTGAGATCGGAGGACCCTCGGACGGAGACCGCGCCTGGGCGTTGCGCCGCGCCGACTTCGCCAGCCTCGAGGGGGTGTTGCCGCGCCTGGACGGCGTGCGCGCGGTGCTGGTCAGCGGCGAGGGGGAGGCGGTGCCGTCGGCGGCGATCGCCCTCGCCGCCGCGGCGTCGGCCTCCGGCCGGCGCACGATCCTCCTCGAGTGCGACCTCGCGCGCCCGCAGCTGGCGGCGCAGATCGGCCTCGCCGCCGCGCCCGGCCTGCACGAGTACCTGCGCTGGGAGGCCGAGCCGGCCGACGTGCTGCAGCCGGTCGTCCTCGCCGGCCCCGCTGCCGGCGGGGCGGGCGAGCCGCTGGCCTGCGTCTGCGGCGGGCGCCCGGCGAGCAAGGCCGAGACCCTGCTCGGCCTGCAGAGCTTCGCCCACATGGTCGCCAAGCTGCGCGCCGCCTACGACCTCGTCGTCATGCTCAGCCCGCCGGCCAGCGAGCCCGGCCCCTGCCTTGCGACCGCCCGGCAGGCGGAGGTGGCGCTGGCGGCGTTGCCGGCTGCCGAGGCGGACGGCCGGGGCGGCCGGGCGACTCGCGCAGCGATCAATCGGCTGCCGATCCCCGCGCTGGGGACGATCGCCGTCGGTTGAGCTGGGAGGGACTAGAGGTCGTAGCGGGCGAGGTCCGCGTCGAGCCGCTCGGCGTCCTCGCCACGGGGGGCGTCGGTGGGCGCCGCGGTTCCCCCGCCCTTGCCACTGCGGCGCCAGCGCAGCACTCCGACCGCCAGCGCCACGACGGCGAGGATGAAGGCGACGATCGGCACCACGTAGGCGGAGAGGCTGAAGCCGGAGCCCTTGGGCAGCGCCAGCACCTCGTTCCCGTACTCGGCGACGAGCGCGTCCTTGATCTGGGCTTCGGTCTTCCCTGCGGCGATGAGACGGCGGATGAAGGCTTTCTCGCGCTGGGCCTGGGGCGATTCGGCCAGCTGCAGCAGCGTGCCGCAGACGGGGCACATCACCTGCTTTTCGATTTCCGTCAGCGAGGCGCGCTGGGTGGCGGTGGCCACCGGCGCCAGCAGCGCGGCGATGGCGACGGCGAGGAGCGCGACCCGCGCCTTCACGACTTTTCCTTCGGCAGCAGCGGCGCCACCGCGTCGCGCAGGTATTCCTCGGTCACTGGTCCATGCACGAGCAGGCGCACTTTCCCGGCCGGGTCGACGAGGAAGTTCTCCGGCACCCCGGTGGTGCCGTATTCGTGCGCGACGCCGCCGTCGCCGTCGCGCAGCTGGGGATATTGGAGCCCGTAGCGCCTCACGAACGCCCGTCCGTCATCGCTGAGGTCGCGGCTGTCGATGCCGAGCACCGTGAAGTGGGGGCCGCCGTGCTGGTGCTGGAACCGGTCCAGCGTCGGTGCCTCCTCCTTGCAGGGGCCGCACCAGGAGGCCCAGAAGTTGACCAGCACCCAGCGGCCTTTGTATTCGGCGAGAGAGCCGTTACCGCCCCCTTCGAGCTTGGGCAGCGACGAGCTTGGTGCGGGGTCGCCCACGGACACGCCCGAGGACCCTTTGCTGACCAGCCCATAGACGAGCAGGCCGACGATCGCCAGCACGGCCAGCACTGCGATGGAAGAGCGAACGCTCACGGACCCGGAAGACTAGATCCCGCGGCCTCCCGGCGGCCCTCTCACGCCCTAGAATCAACCCCCAGCGCGGACGTAGCTCAGTTGGTAGAGCGCAAGCTTCCCAAGCTTGAGGTCGCGGGTTCGAGACCCGTCGTCCGCTTTCTTGCCCGCGCCTTATAAACTCAGGTGTTCTTGATTATTTCTCTCGCTCCTGGTAGGGCTGGGGAACTGTCGCGGGCAGCCCGTTCGCGGCCAAATCAGGGAGAGAGATATGAAGAGCTTGAAGCTGTCCATCTTCGCGATGGCCATGGCTACTGCGTTCGCGGCTTTATCGGTGGCCGGCGCCTCTGCTACCACCCTCAAAGGGGCAGAAGGCAAAGCCATCGAAGCGGGGACGACCATCAGCGCTGAATCAGAGGGCCACGCCGTCCTCGACGCGCCTATCGGCAAACTCGAATGCAACTCGGCCGTTTCGGGCAAAACCGAAAACGCAGGCGGATCAACCGAAACAGTGAAAGGGCCGATCGAAAGCCTCAGCTTCACGAATTGCACAAGTGGCGTAGTACCAACTGTAATCACGAAAGGAACTTTGGAAATCCACACAAGTGGCGAAACTGCCAACGACAACGGCACACTCACATCAAATGGCACCGAAGTCACAGTAGAAGCGTTTGGGTTCCACTGTATATTCAAAACTACCAATACCGACATAGGTACCGTGACAGGCTCGGCGACCACCGGAGGAAGCGCGACACTGGACATCTCGGCAACGATTCCACGGAGCGGTGGTAGAGCGGGAGCATTCTGTGGGTCTTCGGCACCATGGACAGGCTCCTACAAAGTAACCACGCCGAGCACGCTCAACGTAGACAGCGCAGTAGTGCTCTCCGGCGAAGCCCCGACAGGGTCTGTTGGCGAAACCTCCACTGTTACGTGGAAAGACACGGGAAACGAATCGGCGACGATCGCCGACGAACCCGACAGTAACGAAGCGGTCGCCAAAACAGTGGGCACCGCCTGCGCGACCATCGCGGCGGGGGGAAGCTGCACCAACCGCAAATTCGAATGCCTGAAAGAAGGCGAAGCGACGCTCACCATACGGGACACAACGCACAGCGCAGTAGGCGAAGTCAAAATCAAGTGCGACCTGGGGAAAATCACTGGCGAAGTCGGCACAGGGACCATCGGCGAAACCAACACCGTCACCTGGAAAAACACTGGCGTGGTCCCCGTGACGATCGAAGACGAACTCGACAGCGAATCAGCGGTGGCCGAAACACTTGGCTCCGGTTGCGGCACCATTGCCGCCGGAGGCAGCTGCACCAGCCGCAAAGTCAAATGCCTGAAAGAAGGCGAAGCGACGCTCACCGCGCGTGACACACCGTCGGTTGAAGGCAAAGTCACGATCAAATGCGACAAACCGGTAATCCTCAAAGGTAGTGTTCCTACTCCCGACTACGTGGGCGAAACCTACACCGTGACCTGGAAAAACGAAGGAAGTAAATCAGCGACGGTCGCCGACGAAACCAACAGCGCTGAAACGGTGGTTGAAACAACCGGCACCGCATGCACGACCATTGCCTCGGAAGGCAGCTGCACGACCCGCAAAGTCAAATGCCTGAAAGCCGGCGAAGCGACGCTCACCGCCCGCGATACAACGAACAGCGCCGAAGGAAGCGTCACGATAAAATGTGAAAACCCACCGGTAATCCTGAAAGGCAAAGTGACCACGCCAGGGGTCGTCGGCGAAACCTATACCGTCACCTGGGAAAACACCGGGACCGGCACGGCGACGATCAGCGACGAAACCAACAGCAGCTCAACGGTGGCCGAAACAACGGGCACGGCCTGCACGACCATCGCCGGGAGCAGTAGCTGCACCAACCGCAAAGTCAAGTGCCTGAAAGTAGGCGAATCGACGCTCACCGTGCGCGACACAACGAACAGCGCGGAAGCGAGCGTCACGATCAAATGTGTGAACGCCCTCGAAGGAGGTCCGAGCACCGGCAAAGTTGGTGAAACCGTCACGGTGACCTGGACCAACAACGGGGAGAGCGCGCTGGTGATCGAAGACGAAAGCACCAGCGACGGAACGGTTGCCGAAACACTCGGCACCAGCTGCGGCACCATCGCCGCGACAAGCAGCTGCACCAATCGCAAAATCAAATGCCTGAAAGCAGGCGAAGCGACGATTACCGCGATTGACACACCTGCTACCCCTGCCACCGAAGGCAAATTCGTAATCAAATGCAGCTGAGGAGCTGATCAGATGGGGCGCCGCTTCGCGGCGCCCCCAGCCCTCTCCGGCTCGAGGCGTCCTTCCCGGGCTCCTTTAGAGACTCAGATGTATTTGACTAATGATCTGGGCTCTGGTAGGACGCAAGCATCGCCGCGAACCCTCTTTGTTCGCGGCCTCAGAGGGAGAGGAACTCATGAAGAACTTGAAGCTGTTGGTCCTTGTGGCGGCCGCGGCTGCCGCCTGGGCATGCATCACTGCGGGCACCGTCTTTGCGACCACCCTGGGGCTTTTCACGGGAGCCACCATCGTTGCCGAAGCGGAGGGTGGCACGGTTCTGGATTCGCCTGCGGGCACCATCCAATGCTCCGAATCCGCAATTGGGGGCAGAGTCACCAACGCAGGTAGCTCGACCGAAACAGCCAGTGAGCTCGTCGAAGGAATCAATTTCAAGAGATGCAATGCGACGGTGAGCATTCTCAATACGGGCAGCCTGGAATATCACACAAGAGAAACCAACGCCAACAACAATGGCACACTGACATCGAGCGGCCTGGAACTGACAACTGAAGTGTTTGGCACTCACTGCATCTTCAAAACCAGCAACACGGACATCGGCACGGTTACAGGCTCGGTCAACACCGGCGCCGGCGCGACACTTGACATCTCGGGAAACATTCCGCGGACCGGCGGTAGAAGCGGTGTGTTCTGCGGATCGACAGTCCCGTGGACAGGTTCCTATCTGGTTGTGTGCCCCAGCGCCATGAATGTCGATGGCGCAAGCCTGGAAGGAGGCTTTTGCGTAATCCCGGAAAACTGCAGTACCGCAGTCCCGGTAGTTACGACCGAAGGCGCCTCGTTCATTACTAGTCACGCAGCCAACCTCCGCGGAAGCGTCAATCCAGAGGGCTGCGCAACGACCTACGTGTTCGAATACGGTACGACGACGGAATACGGAACATCTATCAGTGGATCAGCCGGGGCGGGGATGGTCAGCAGACAAGAAACCCGCACCGCCTCCGGGTTGTTGGCGAACACCACATACCACTACCGCATCACCGCAGAAAACGTCAATGGCAAAGCCACTCCCGGCGCAGACGTTACGTTCACGACGCTTCCGGAAAAACCAACTGTTACCACGGAAGTAGCAACGGACGTAACAAAGACCACTGCGATACTGAACGGGTCTGTGAATCCAAATGGCGGCGAAACGAGTTACTGGTTTGAATATGGTGCTACGGCAGAATATGGAAAGAAAACTGGGTCTGGCAGCGCTGGGTCTGGTACGAGCAGTGTAAAAGAGAATAAAGAAATCACCGAACTCGTCCCCGGTACGACTTATCATTTCCGAATTGCGGCGAATAATGCAGGGGGTACGAAAGAAGGTAGTGACAAAACGTTCACGACGACGCCGGTGACCTGGGGTATCCAGACGACGCCGAACCCGACGGGCGCTAAATCGAGCCGGTTGACGTTTGGGTCCTGCACGGCCTCGACTGCCTGCACGAGCGTCGGCGAGTACGTGAACAGCAGCGGCACTCAGGTGCCCCTGGCGGAGCGATGGAACGGAAGCGCCTGGTCGGCAGAAACTCCACCGAGCCCATCCGGCGCCACTGCGAGCGAATTTCTCGGCGTTTCATGCACGACCAGCACCGCGTGCGCCGCAGCCGGTCTCTACAACGAAAGCGGCGCTCGCCATGCGCTCGCCGAGTCCTGGAACGGGTCCGAATGGGCGGTTCAGACGACGGCGAGCCCTAGCGGCGCGACGGCGAGCGAACTGTCGGCGATCTCTTGCACCTCAAGCACGGCCTGCACCGCCGTGGGTCATTACACGACGAGCACCAGCTCCGTGACGCTGGCCGAGCGCTGGAACGGCACCTCCTGGAGCGTCCAGACCACGCCCAATCCCAGCGGTGCATCGGAAAGCTCGCTGCTGGGAGTGTCGTGCACGTCGAGCACGGCATGTACGGCCACCGGCTATTACGTCAGTTCCGGCGTGCGGAAGACCCTGGCCGAGGTGTGGAACGGCTCGACGTGGTCGGTGCAGACGACCCCGAACAGAACGGGTGCTACGGGCAACATCCTCCTCGGTGTCTCGTGCACCTCCTCGACCGCCTGCACTGCCGTGGGCGGGGACTTCCCCTCCACGGGGCCCCAGGAGACCCTGGTGGAGCGGTGGAATGGGGCCAGCTGGGCCATCCAGACCAGCCAGAATCCGGCCGGTTCGGAAGCCAGCGTGCTCCACGGCGTCTCGTGCCTATCGGCGACCGAGTGCACGACCGTCGGCGATTACGTCAGCGCGGGAGTCAACGTCACGCTGGCGGAGATCTGGAACGGTGGCGCTTGGTACCTGCAGAGTCCGCTCAATCCCAGCGGGGCGACGTTCAGCGCCTTGTGGTCAGTGGCATGCACGTCCCTCACCGAATGCATTGCTCCCGGGTATTACAAGGACTCCTCGGGGACGGAACTGGCCCTGACGGAGAGATCGTCGTGAAGGACTCGGGTGCTGACGCGCTCGTAGAGCCGGTCCTTCGCCTCGATTAGATGGCGATCGGCAGTCGCCAGCAACGCCTCCCCGTCGAGGTCGTTGCTGGCGGCGATGCCGAAGGAGGCGCCGAGTTGGCCGTCGCCGAGACCGGCGCTGCGAATCGACTCGACGATCCGCTCGCCGGCGATTCGGCCCTCCTCGAGGGTCGTCTCCGGCATCAGGATCGCGAACTCGTCGCCGCCGATGCGGAAGCAGTCGTCGGCGAGGCGGGAGTGGTGGAGGATCGCGGCCACCTGGCGCAGGGCCTCGTCGCCGGCGGGATGGCCGAGGCGATCGTTCACGCCCTTGAAGCCGTCGAGGTCGAGGAGGCAGAGGGTGAGGGGGCGGTCGTAGCGCCCGGCGCGAGAGAGCTCGATCGGCAGGCGCTCTTCGAAGGCGCGACGGTTGGGCAGGCCGGTCAGGGGGTCGCGGCGGCTGTGGTCGGACTCGGCCTCGAAGAGGTTGGCGTGGGAGATGTGGGCGGCGATCAGCTCGCTCAGCAGTTCCAGAGTCTCGACGTCGCCGTCGTCGAAGTGATGGGCGCTCGGCGAGTAGACCTTGAGCACGCCGACCGTCTCATCGTGGTGAGTCAGCGGCACGCAGATCATCGAAGCGGCCTGGACGCGACGGCAGGCCTCGGCGTCGACCCGGGGATCGTCGGCCGTGTCGTCGCTGCGCAGGACCTTCCCTTCGAGCACGCAGCGCCCGGAGAGGCTGGTTCGTATCTGCAGCCGCGTTCCAAGGTAGGGAATCGCCTCGCCGCTGGTGACCGCGTAGACCATCTCCTCGCCCTCGGCCAGCTCGATCACCCCGGCGCTGGCGCGGGTCAGCTCGCGCGCCCGGTCGGCGATCAGCTGCATGATCGCCTCGGGGTCGAGGTCGCTGGCTGCGATCTCGGTCTGCGTGCGGATGATCGCGCGCAGCTGATCCGCGGTTCGCTTGGACGGCATGTCCAAGTAATCGACAGCCGCGACCCCTTTGTTTAGGCCGGCCCGGGGGTGTTCTTCTGCTTGTCTCGAGCCTGAGGGCCTGACGTAAGCGCTAAAAACTCAGCTGTTCTTGACTCACTCAGCTGTGTTTGATAAAGCTGGGCTCCTCGCTGCGAACCGCCTTGTTCGTAGCCAGAGCAAAGGAGTAATTTCTCATGAAGAGTTTAAGGCTGCTCGCCGGCAGCGTATTTACGGCTGGCGCGCTGGCGCTTGTCGCCGTCAGTCCCGCTTCGGCGACCCTTCTCACAAGCCCGGCAGGTACGACCCTGGGCACGGGCACGGAAATCAAATCCGAAAACGAGGGGACGGTCACGCTGGACCCGCCCTTCGGCGCGATCGAATGCAAAAAATCAACGGTTGCCGGCAAAACCACCAACGGCGGCGGAGGCGAAGGCGTAAACGTCAACGGCAACATCGAATCGCTGTCATGGACCGAATGCAACGCGACCGTGACCGTGCTGACGAAAGGCACCCTCTCGGTAAACGCCACCGGCAGCGAAAAGGCTGCCCTGACGTCGAGCGGCACTGAAGTGACAATCGAATTCATAGGTACCCACTGCATCTTCAAAACCAGCAGTACCAAAATCGGCACCGTCACAGGGTCGACCATCACCGGCAGCAATGCCACATTCGACATCGAAGCGACCATTCCACGGACGGGCGGCAGAAGCGGCGCCTTCTGCGGCTCCACCGCCCAATGGACAGGTTCCTACAAAATTACCTCGCCAAATCCGCTCTATGCTGATGCCGCTTCGGGCGAAGTGCTTTGGGGTGCTCCTTTGACAGGCACCGTAGGAGTGAAACAAGTCATCACGTGGACGAATAAAAGCGCCGCCGATGTGACCGTCACCGCCGATGCCAACAGTGACAACACGGTGGTCAAAACAACCGGCACGCAGTGCGGGACCATTGCAAAAAACGGGGGCAAATGCTCGACCCGTGAACTGGAATGCCTGAAAAAAGGCACGTCCAAACTCAGCGTAACCGCAGGTGCGGTGGTCGTAGGCAGAGCCACCGTAGAATGTGACTAGGTAGGCCCTGGGCTTCCCGCTGTTCGAGAGGCCACTGCATGGCGTGGGCACCGCTAGCGGTGCCCACGCCTTCGACGAAGAAGGCGCCGAGTTGGCCGCCGGCGAGATTGGCGGTGCGGACCGACTCGACGATCCGCTCGCGGGCGATTTGCGCCTTCTCGAGCATCGTCTACAGCCGCGACCCCTTGATTTAGGCCGGCGGCGGTGTTCTTCTACTTGCAGCTGTCCCTGACAGAGACGAGGAGGAAGCTCATGTACGCACGGGTTGCACGCTGGGAAGGCGCTGACGCGGAGACGCTGAAGCGCAGCGCGGCGGAAATCAGCGCCGACGCGGAGTCGGGTCCGCCGGAGGGTGTGCCGGCCAAAGGCCTATTGCTGCTGCACGACCTCGAGGGAGGCCGGGCGATGGCGATCAGCCTGTTCGAGACCGAGGAGGACTACCGCCAGGGGGACGAAACGCTGAACTCGATGAGCCCGCCCGGCGACGGTATGGGCACGCGCGTCGCCGTCGACAAATACGAGGTCGCGCTCGAGCTCGAGGCCTGAGCGCTAAGCCGCGATCGGCTGCCGGATCTCGCGCGCGCCCTCGGCGACGGGGAGGCGGTAGAAGTGCTCGGTCGCGCCGCGCACCTGGCGCTCCCTGACCAGTTCGATCAGGCCGGCTTTGGCGAGCTCGGTGACGTGGTAGTTGGTGTTGCTGAGGGGAATCTGCAGCTCGTGGCTGAGATCGCTCGGGGAGAGCACCCGACCGCCGTCGATTCCGAGGATTTCGAGGATCGAGACACGCAGCGGATGAGCGGTCGCCCGCGCCAGCCGCTCCCAGTTCACCGGCACCGAACTGCCTGCAGTGTGCCCATTTTGCGACTTGAAAACAGAGCCGTTTCCGTTTGATGAATGACCGTTGGGGGGAAAACCGTCTTGGGTTGGCATGCGAGCTAGATTACCAAAAATTATTGACGTGAGCAATCATTTTTGGGTAGTATTTCCGTTGAGGATGCTCCTTGGGAGGAAAAATCCGCACTGGGGCCGCGCTGCGCGCGCGGCCCGCTTGCTCTGTGCATGCCTTGTGGTCGCGGCGTCCACCGCCTCTGCCGCGATGGCCGACACCGGCGACATCATCGCCCCCAGCGACCCCGCGCATCCCTCGGTCAACTCCGGCTGGCAGGCCGGCACCTGCAAGGCCGAACCGCCGGAACCCGGAGCGGAACTCTGCTCGATCGCCACCCCCGAACAGTTCTTCGAAACCGCGAGCGCGCACCCGAACTGGGGGTTCACGCAGTTCATCATCAAGAACGAACCGCCCGGCGAAACCCCGGTCGACGAACTGAAGACGGTCCGCGTCGACCTCCCGGTCGGGCTCAGCGTCAACCCGGGCGCCACGGTCCGCTGCAAACTGGCGACCTTCGAAGAAAAAGAAGGCGCCTCGAAATGCCCGAAAGAATCGGAAGTCGGCAAAAGCCAGGTGACGGTCTCGTTGCCGCCGCTGGGTATCCCCTCGCCACCGACCGCGCCGCTGACCGAAGTCCCTGTCTACAACGTCGAACCGAAACCGGGGGAGGCGGCCCGCTTCGGCCTCGAACTCGCCGGCAACAAGGTCTACCTCGAAGGCGACGTCAACTCGGCCGGCGACTACCACGAGGGATTCACCATCCACGTCCCCGCCGCGCTGCCGGAAGCGCTGGGGGGAATCCTCGGCCTGCTCGGCGGCGAAAAAGGGCTGATCCTGAAAAACCGCCTCGTCTTCGACGGCCGCTCCGGCGACGGCACCTTCCTGACCACGCCGACCACCTGCTTCGGCCCAGCCTACGCCGCCGACTGGAAACCCGGGCAGCAGCCCGGCGGGCCCTCCGGGCACATCTACTCGACCTTCCTCCGCGCCGACTCGGTTGGCAATCCCGATCCCAACTTCCCCAACGGCTCCTCGTTCTTCGAGTCGCCGATCCCGCCCCGCAGCGAAACCGAAGGCCCTGGAACCGAACCGATCGAATGTGACTCGATTCCGTACGAACCGGCGATCGGGGTCGACCCCGGGACGGGACAGACCGACTCGCCGGCTGCGGCCGACGTGAAGATCGAAGTCCCGCACCTCATCCCCGACTACATCAGCGAAGAAGACGAACAGGACAGCTCGCACACCAAAGCGGCGACGGTGACGCTGCCGCAAGGGATGGGGATCAACCCCTCGGCCGCCACCGGCCTGCAGGTATGCACCGACGCGCAGTTCGGCAAAGGCACGACCAACCCCGTCGCTTGCCCGCCGCAGTCGATCATCGGCCGGGCGAAGATCGAATCGGCGCCGCTCGAAGACATCACTGAACCGCAGCCCGAAGAAGTCCTCGAAGGCAACGTCTACGTCGGCAAGCAGCTCAGCCGCGACCCGAGCTCCGGCAATGAGTACCGGATCTTCATCGAAGCCAAATCCGACCGCTACGGGATCTCGGTCCGCCTGATCGGCAACGTCCGCGCCGACCCCCAGACCGGCCAGCTCTCGACGACGATCTCCGAAGCCCCGCAGGTGCCCTTCACCTCGTTCGACCTGACCTTCAAAGGCGGCGCCACCGCGGTTCTCAGCAGCCCCCCGACCTGCGGCCCGAACCAGACGACGGCGCTGATGACGCCGTGGTCGGGCAACGCGCCGGCGCACCCGAGCAGCGCCTTCGCCATGACCAGCGCTCCGGGCGGGGGCAAATGCGCGAAAACGATGGCGGAACGCCCCTTCGCACCGGCCTTCGCAGACGGCCCGGCGAGCCCGAAAGCGGGCGCCTACAGCCCGGTCTCGGTCCATATATCCCGGCCCGACGGCCAGCAGGAGCTGAAAGGCACCGACATCGTCCTGCCGCCGGGGATGACCGGCAAGCTGCGCGGCATCCCCTACTGCCCGGAGGCGGCGCTGGCGGCCGCGAGCACGAAGGCCGGTGAAGAAGAGAAAGCCGGCTCGAGCTGTCCTGCCGCCAGCCAGATTGGCACCGCCACCGTCGCCGCCGGCACCGGTCCCGCCCCCTACAAGATCGGCGGCAAGGTCTTCCTCTCAGGTCCCTACCACGGGGCCCCTCTCTCCCTGGCAGTCGTCACCCCCGCCACGGCCGGTCCCTTCGACCTCGGGACGGTCGTGGTGCGGGTGGCGCTGTTCGTCAATTCCGAAACGGCGCAGATCAGCGCCGTCTCCGATCCGATCCCGCATGTCTTCGGTGGCACCCTGCTCAACATCCGCTCGGTCGACCTCACGCTCGACAAGCCGAACTTCACCCTCAACCCGACCAGCTGCGAACCGCTGGCCACCAGCGGCACCCTCGCCGGCGGCGGCGCCGACCCGGCCAACCCGGCCGCCTTCGGCGCCGCGCCGATCAGCGTCCCCTTCCAGACCACCGACTGCGGGGCGCTCCAGTTCCGGCCCAAGCTCTTCACGAAGCTGATCGGGGGCCGCAAAGCGATGCAGCGCGGGGGGCATCCCGCCATCCGAACGGTGCTGGTGGCCCGCGAAGGCGACGCCAACATCAACCGGGCGGCGTTGACGCTGCCGCACTCGCAGTTCCTCGACCAGGCCCACATCGGCACTGTCTGCACCAGAGTCCAGCTCGCCGCCTCGCAGTGCCCGGCCCGCTCCGTCTATGGCTTCGCCCGCGCCGAAAGCCCGCTGCTCGACGACGAACTTGCCGGCCCCGTCTACCTCGTCTCCTCCGACCACGAACTGCCCGACCTGCTCGCCGATCTCCACGGGCAGGTCGACATCCGCCTCCGCGGCGTCATCAGCTCCGCCAGGGCGCGGATCAAGACCGTCTTCGCCAACGTCCCCGACGTGCCGGTGAGCAAGTTCGTGCTGAGCATGAAAGGCGGCAAGAAGGGGCTGCTCGAAAACTCACGCGACCTCTGCGCCGGCAAGAACGTCTCCTTTCTCAACTTCAAAGCCCAGAACGGCAAGCACCGGAAGGTGAAGCGGCTGCCGCTGCGGACCCCCGGCTGCCACCAGAAGCACTCCCACTAGCGCGCGATTAACGCCGCGGCCGATTGGGTAGCGACCTGTTCAGGGTGAGAGCTCGCATCGCGAAACCGGTCCTCCTCGCGCTTCTCGCGCTCGCGCTCACCGCCGCTCCGGCGCAGGCCGGCGAAGTCGTCTTCTCGCCGCAGAACAACCCGCCCAACTCCAGCGACGGTTGGCAGGCGGGCACCTGCAAGATCTCGACCTGCGCACCCGACAGCGAACCGAAAGCGGCCTTCTTCTTCGAACAGGCGGCCGGGCACCCGATCTTCGGGATCACCCAGTTCATCGTCCGCCACAAAACCGAAGTGACCCACGAAGAACCCGAAGTCGACATGAAGACGATCCGGGTCGATCTGCCGGTCGGTCTCAGCGTCAACCCGGGGGCGACGCCGCAGTGCGAGGTGGGGGCGGGACAGCATCCCGACGCCACCACCTGCCCGCCGAGCAGCAAAGTCGGCGAAAGCCTTGTCACCGTCTCGCCGGAAGTTGCGCTGGTGCCGCCGATCACGCTTGCCGTTCCCGTCTTCAACGTCAAACCGAAGCCGGGGGAATCGGCCCGCTTCGGCTTCAGCGTCATCAACCCGGTGCTGACCGAGCCGCCGAGCGACGTCTACCTCGAAGGCGACGTCGACTGGTCCGGCGACTACCACGAGGGGTTCACCATCCACGTCCCCAAGGTCTCGTCGGTGAAGCTGCTGAAAAACCGCCTCGTCTTCGAGGGGCAGACGACCGGGGCCCAGGGCTTCTTCCTGACGACGCCCAGCACCTGCTTCGACCCGACCCAGCCCGCGTTCGCGCATATCTACTCGACCTTCGCTCGGGCGGATTCGCTGCAGAACCCTGACCCGAGCTTCCCCAATGGCTCACCGTTCGTCGAGGCGCCGTTGCCGCCGGGGACGAGTCCGAAAGAATGCGGCTCGATCCCCTTCAACCCGTCGATCGGGTTCGCTCCCGGCACCAACCAGGTCGACTCGCCGGCGGGAGCGACGACGGAGATCAAGCTCCCGGTCGAACCCAACCCCGCCGGCCAGGAAACCTCGACGACGCGGACCGCGCGGGTGACTCTGCCACAGGGAATGGGGCTCAATCCTGCGGCCGCCAACGGCTTGGCGGCCTGCACCGACGCCCAGTTCGGGCGCGGCACGCGCAACCCCGTCAAATGCCCGGCGGCCTCGAAGATCGGCACCGCCACCGTGGTCAGCGAGGCGCTGCCCGAAGGGCCGCTGACCGGCAACGTCTACGTCGGCGAGCAGAAGAGCCGCGACCCGCAGTCGGGCGAAGAGTTCCGGATCTTCGTCGACGCGGTCTCGTCGCGCTACGGGGTTGACGTCCGCCTGATCGGCAACGTCATCGCCAACCCGAAGACGGGCCAGCTGACGGCGGTCTTCGACGAACCGGCGAAGGTGGACCCGATCGCGGGAGCAATTCCGCACGGCCTGCCGCAGGTGCCGTTCACCGACTTCAAGGTCAGCATCGACGGGGGACCGAAAGCGGTCCTCAGCAGCCCGCCTACCTGCGGGCCCAACACCACCACCAGCCAGCTGGCGCCGTGGTCGGGCAACGCGCCGGCGACCCCCTCGAGCAAGTTCAACCTCGCCGCTCTTCCCGGCGGCGGTGCCTGCCCGAAGACGATGGCCGAGCGGCCGTTCGCCCCCGGCTTCAGCGCCCAACCGAAAAGCACCAAGGCGGGGAAGTTCACCCCCTTCTCCACCCACATCACGCGACCGCCCGGCCAGCAGGAGCTGAAAGGGCTCGACGTCAAACTGCCCAAGGGCGCCACCGCGAAGCTGAAGGGCGTCCCCTATTGCAAGCCGGCGGACATCGCCCAGGCGGAAAAGCGCTCCGGGGCGGCGGAGAAGAAGAACCCCAGCTGCTCCGGAAAGAGCCAGATCGGGGTCGCCACCGTCGAAGCGGGTACCGGCCCTTCGCCGCTGAAGATCCAGGGCACCGCCTACCTCGCCGGCCACTACGAAGGGGCGCCGCTCTCGATCCTCGTCGTCACCCCGGCGATCGCGGGGCCCTTCGACCTCGGCAACGTCGTCGTCCGCGTGCCGCTCCTCCTCGATCCCGAAAGCGGGCGGATCCACCCGAAGACGAGTGACGTCCCCGACGTCTTCGGCGGCACCAAACTCGACATCCGCTCGATCTTCCTCAACGTCAACCGCAAGAACTTCACCCTCAACGGCACCAACTGCCGCAAAGGCGCGACCGAAGGCGCGGTCCTCGGCGGCGGCGGGGATCCGACCAAGCCCAGCGCCTTCTCGGCCTTCAACGTCTCCGCCCCCTTCCAGGCGAGCGGTTGCAAGAAGCTGAAGTTCCGCCCGCGGCTGAACCTGCGCCTGTTCGGCGCCACCCACCGCTCCCAGCACCCGCGGCTGAAGGCGGTGCTGAAGGCGCGCAAGGGCGACGCCAACGTCGCCCGCGCCTCGGTCGCCCTGCCGCACGCGCTCTTCCTCGACCAGGCGAGCCTGGCGAAGATCTGCACCCGGGTCCAGTTCGCCGCCCACAAGTGCCCGAAGAAATCGGTCTACGGGCACGCCAAGGCCTTCTCCCCGCTGCTCGGCAAACCGCTCCAGGGGCCCGTTTACCTGCGCTCCTCCAACAACCCGCTGCCTGACATGGTGGTCCGGTTGAAGGGCCAGGTCGAAATCGTCCTCGACGGCAAGATCGACAGCTTCCACGGCGGCATCCGCACGACCTTCACCCATGTCCCGGACCTGCCGGTGAGCAAGTTCGCGCTGACGCTGCCGGGCGGCAAGGGCGGCCTGCTCGTCGCCTCGACCAACCTCTGCGCCAAGCCGGTCAAGGGAATCATCCGGATCAAGGGTCAGAACGGCCGCAAGGCGAACCGCCAGACGACCCTGCGCACGCCCTGCGGCGGGGGCTCAAAGCACCATAGGAAGTAGTCACGAAAAAGTGTTACATCACCTAACGGTGTAACGGTACGGATGAGTAGCTTGAAACACCGGTGAGTCCCTGTGTAATGTCTCTTGCGGGAGGGTTGTTCAAAAGGGCGCTACAGGGGGCGCCTCCTTAAGGGAACGAGGAGGGTTTTAATGGCAAAGCGCTCGATCGCATTGCTTCTCATGTGTCTCGGAGTTCTGCTTGCGCTGCCGATGCTGGCTCAGGCCGACACCGGCAACATCATCGAACCGAACACCGAACCGCCGAATGCCGCCAACGGCTGGCAGGCTGCAACCTGCAAAACCGACGAACCGGTGGGCGGTGAACCCAAAATCCATTGCTCGCCGCAGACCCCGGGTGCCTTCTACACCCTGGCCGGCGGTCATCCGCCGATCGGGTTCACGCAGTACATCATCAAACACAAATCGGGTACCGGCAAAGTCGAACCGGCTGGGATTGAAGTTCCCACCGCTGAAGTCGAAGACCCAGCAGGCGACCAGTCGATCAAAACCCTGCGGGTCGATCTGCCCCCGGGCCTGACCGTCAACCCGAACGCGACGCCGAAGTGCTCGCTGGCGGAATTCGAAAACAAAATCGGCGAATTCCATGTGCCGGCCTGCAAAGAAGGCACGATCGTGGGCCGCGAGGAAATCACCCTCGTCACCACCGTTGCGGGCGTTCCGGCGCCCTCGCCACCCTTCCCGTCCGAAAACACGCTTCCCAAGGGCTTCATCATCCCGCCGAGCGAAAAAAGCGGAACGAAAGTCCCGGTCTACAACCTCCAGCCCAAACCCGGCGAACCGGCTCTGTTCGGTTTCGTCGCCGCCGGCAAAGAGGTCGTCTTCCTGGAAACGGAAGTCTCCTGGCAGAACGACTTCCATGAGTCCTTCACGATCCAGCTGCCGAAACAGGAACCGCCGTTCGCGACCCTGATCAGCCGCCTGGTCAACTTCGGCCAGGAAGCCGGCAACCAAGGTTTGGTGAAAGAAGGAAACGGGACGTACATCAACAACCCGACGACCTGCTTCGACCCGAATCAGTTCCCGACCCTCTACTCGACCTGGTTCCGGGCTCACTCCTACGGGGAAGAAGATCCTGAATTCCCGTTCGGCTCGACCCCGTTCGAGGCGAAAGTCGAGAGCTCGACCGGCGAACTGATCCAGCAGGAAGGCTGTGACACCGTGCCCTTCGGCCCTGGGGTCGAAGTCGAACCCGGGACGAAAGAAATCGATTCGCCGGCGGCACCGACGGTCAACACGACCCTCGAATATCTGACCGGCGAAGAAAGCGAACAGCAGGAGTCGCACCTGCGCAAGGCAGCGGAGACGCTGCCAGCCGGCATGGGTCTGAACCCGTCCGGGGCGCAGGGCCTCAAAGCCTGCACCGATGCCCAGTTCAAGAAGGGCGTTCGCACCTACGAAAACGAATGCCCCGCCGAGTCGAAAGTGGGCACGGTCGAAATCGAAAGCCCGCCGCTGGAAAGGGCGCTGACCGGCGACGTCTACGTCGGCGAACAGAAGAGCCGCGACCCGCAGTCCGGCGAAGAGTTCCGGATCCTGGTCGAAGCCAAGGAAGAAGAAGAGGGCATCGACGCCCGCCTCGTCGGGAACGTCAAGGCCGATCCGAACACGGGTCAGCTGACGGCGGTCTTCAACGAACAGCAGGTCGGCGAACTCGCCGGCAAACTGCCGGAAGGCCTGCCGCAGGTGCCGTTCACCTCGGTCAAGATCCACTTCGACAAAGCGAAAGCGGTGCTGACCAGCCCGCCGACCTGCTCGCCGGCCACCACCACCGGGGAAATGACCCCGTGGGCGCGGCCCGACGAAGTGGTGAAAATCAGCAGCGAACCGTTCACGCTCTCGAGCGACCCGAACGGCGGCAGCTGCCCGAAAACGCTGGCGGAACGGAAGTTCGTGCCCAGCTACAAAGCGGTCGTGGAGAGCGCCCAGGGCGGTGCCTTCAGCCCGTTCCACGTGCAGATCGCGCGGACGGACGGCCAGCAGGAGTTGAAGGCGGTCAACGTCACCCTGCCGAAGGGGCTGACCGGCAAGCTCGCCGGCATCCCCTACTGCTCGGAGGCGGCGATCGTCGCCGCTGCCGCCAACAGCGGCAAAGCCGAGCTGGCGAGTCCGAGCTGCTCGGCCGAAAGCCAGATCGGCACGGTCGAGACCGTCTCGGGCACCGGGTCCAACCCGCTGAAACTCGGCGGCAAGGCCTACCTGGCCGGCCCCTACAAGGGCGCGCCGCTCTCGATGGTGACGGTTACGCCGGCGGTGGCAGGTCCGTTCGACCTCGGCACCGTGGTCGTCCGGGTGGCGCTCAACGTCAACCCGGAAACCGCCCAGATCAACGCGGTCTCCGACGTCATCCCCGACGTCTTCGGCGGGGTGAAGTTGGACCTGCGCTCGATCGTCCTCAACGTCGACCGCCACGAATTCATGGTCAACCCGACCAACTGCGCGGCGCAGGCGACGACGGGGACGATCAACGGCGGTGGAGCTGACCCGACCAATCCGGCGGCGTTCAGCTCCTACCCGGTCAACGACCCGTTCCAGGCGACCGGGTGCAACAGCCTCGGCTTCAAGCCGAAGCTGAAGGTGCAGCTGTTCGGCCCGACCAAGCGGTCAAAGAACCCGCGCCTGAAGGCGACGCTGACGGCGCGCAAGGGCGACGCCAACATCGCCCGCACGGCGCTGACGATGCCGCACTCGCTGTTCCTCGACCAGAGCCACATCGGCACCGTGTGCACGCGGCCGCAGCTGGCCTCCCACACCTGCCCGAAGGCCTCGGTCTACGGCAACGCGGAAGCGTCCTCACCGCTCCTCAGCGGGAAGTTGAAGGGCCAGGTCTACCTGGTCTCCTCCAACCACCATCTCCCGGACCTGCTCGCGGATCTGCGCGGCCAGGTCGAGATCTACCTGCGCGGAGTGATCAGCTCCAAACACGGTGGCCTGAAGACGGTGTTCAACAACACGCCGGACGTGCCGGTCAGCAAGGTCGTCCTCAACATGAAGGGCGGCAAGAAGAGCCTCCTCGTCAACTCGACCAACACCTGCGCGAAGCCGCAGCGGGCCGTGTTGAACATCGGGGGCCAGAACGGCAAGAAGGTGAAGAACAACAAGTTCAAGCTGAACATCAAGTCCTGCAAGGGCAAGAAGGGCAACAAGCACCACAAGTAGCCCGCCGTTCAGCGAGTCGCTCGCACCGGCGCGGATGGCTCAATAGCCTCCGCGTCGGTGCGCCCGACGCTCTCAATCCTGATCGTCGCCTGGGATAGCCGCGACGACCTATCGAAGACGCTCCCCGCCCTGCTGCCCGAGCTGGCGGAGGGCGACGAGCTGATCGTCGTCGAGAACAAAGCCGGCGACGGCAGCGCCGAGCTGGTGCGCGAGCTCGCTCCCGCGGCGAAGATCGTGCGGATGGGGCGCAACGCCGGGTTCGCCGGCGGCTGCAACGCCGGCGCCGAGGCGGCCGGCGGCGACCTGCTGGTGATCCTCAACCCCGATGCGGCGCCGCAGCCGGGCTTCGGCGAGGCGATCCGCAGGCCCTGGCGCGAGGGACGCGGCTGGGCCGCCTGGCAGGCGCTGGTCGCCGATGGGGAGGGGGCGAGGATCAACTCCGCCGGCAACCCCGTCCACTTCACCGGGATCGTCTGGGCGGGGGGGCACGACCAGCCGCTCGCCGCGGCGCCGGCCGCCGGCGAGGTGACGGTCGCCTCCGGGGCCTGCCTGGCGATCCCGCTCGCGAACTGGCGCCGGGCCGGGGGCTTCCCCGAGCGGTTCTTCATGTACCACGAGGACGTCGACCTCTCGGTGCGGCTGCGGATGGCCGGCGGCGCGGTCGGCATCGAGCCTGCCGCGGTGGTCGCCCACGACTACGAGTTCGGCGCCAACGCCGACAAGTGGCGCTGGCTCGAGCGCAACCGCCTCGCCTTCATCGTCAGGACCTACCCCGCCTCGCTGCTGTTCCTGCTGGCGCCGGCGCTGCTGGTGACCGAGCTGGCGCTGCTGTTCGTCGCCGCCGCCGGGGGGTGGGGGAAGCAGAAGCTCGTAGCCAACCTGGAAGCGCTGCGCTGGCTGCCACGCCTCCTGCGCGAGCGCCGCGCGATCCAGCGCCAGCGCGCGGTCAGCGCCGCCGAGTTCGCCTCCTGGCTAACCCCCGACCTCGACTCCTCCCTGATCTCCCCAGCCGCCCGCTCCCTACCAGCTCGCACTCTCCTACGCACCTACTGGCGCATAGTGCGCTACCTGCTCCTCCACTAAGCGTCTTCCTCGTCCGCCTACTAGCTAGAGGAAGGATTGGCGAAACTCGCAGTGCGAGTAGCCAAGCGACTCTGCGGAGGTAGCGGGCGCCACGATACCCACCCAGCCGCTACAGCGACCCCAGCTATAGGCTAGACCTATGCTAAAAGGCCATCGCGGCATTCATGCTGCAGGGAGATTCTGCCGAGGAGACGAGTGATGCCTGACGACGACCCTCAATTTCAAGAGCCCGAACCCACGTGGGTTGGCTTGGAGGATCAACCGCTTGAGTTTGCCAATACCTTCTCCGGCATCGTTGGTCCCAATGCCGTGTTCGTCAATATCGGGTCTGCGGTCCCACCCGCAATTGAAACTGAGGAGGATATCCTCAATATGCGCTTTATCCCCGTGAGGCCAATTGCCCGGATCGCTCTGGCTCCGGGCGGCCTTGACGATCTGATCCGGACCCTAGAAAATACTCGTAGGATCTACGAAGAATTGAAGAGGATAGAAGAGGACGAATGACCGTCAAGGCAGTTACGAACAGCGAAGCCATTTTGAGGCATGCAGCCTCGGTTTCGCCTGTCATGCGGCCCTCAAAAGTGGCCAGCAGCCAGAGCGGACAGCAGGTTCGCAGGGTGCCGATGTTTGTGCCCGCTGATCAGGTTTACTACTGGTCGAGCCTCTGGCAGGCTGGAGAGGCTGAGACCCGCGCGAATCTCGCGGTCGGCAACGCGAAGACCTTTGACGATCCGTTGGACGCTGTTCGTCACTTGCTCAGCGACGACTGCTGAATGCCCAGCATTCGCATTGATCCTTCCTTTGGGAAGAGACTTAAGAAGAAGGAGACCGCCTTGCAAGCGGCTATTTTGGAGACCGTAAAGCGCCTCGGTGACGATCCGGGCCATCCGGGCCTCCATACTCACCCCATTCAGGGCACGAAGGGTCCGAAGGTCTTCGAGGCCTATGTCGATCAGAAGAATCGAGTTACGTGGCACTGGGACGACGGGACGATTGTGCTCTTAAACCACTGCAATCACGACATCATCGACCGGGCCTAGTTTTCGCTTTCTAGAGCGCTTTTCCGCCCGATCCAACCCATAGTCTGAGCGGGCAAGACTCAAGAAAGAGCCCCGCGACGTTGGCGCGTCCGAGGGGCAGACGAAACGAGGTGTAGCTCGCAAGAGCCTCTACGTGCTGCGACCTGGGCCAAAGTCGTCGCCCTGGTCGCTAGTTGGACTGCGAGGTAGGCCGGATCAAGATCTCGTTGACGTCGACCCCCTCGGGCTGTTCCAGCGCATAGACGACGGCGCGGGCGATGTCGTCGTCCTGCAGCGCCGATTTGCCCGGCCGGTTCTCGAAGAAGGGGGTGTCGACCATGCCCGGCTCGATCAGGGTGACGCGGATGCCGTGGTTGTCGTGCATCTGGCGCAGCTCCTGGCGCAGCGACTCGCCGATCGCCGTCGCCGCCCACTTCGTCGCCGAGTAGAGCGAGCCGGGCAGCGCCCGCCGCCCCGCCACCGAGCTGGTGATGAGGAAGTGGCCGTCGCCGCGCTCGAGCAGGTGGGGGAGGGTGGCGCGGATCGTCAGCGCCGCGCCATAGACGTTGGTGAGGACCATCGAGCGCCAGTGCTCGACCGACTCCTCGAGGAAGCCGCGGGTGGCGCCGAAGCCGGCGTTGGCGAAGACGGCGTCGATCCGGCCGAAGCGCTCCAGCGCCGTCGCGGCCAGGGCCTGCACCTCGTCCCACTCGGTTACGTCGCAGCGGACCGCGATCGCCCGCTCCTCGCCGCCGAGCTCCTCCGCCAGCGCCTCCAGCTCCTCGAGCCGCCGCGCCGCCAAGACCAGCCGGTACTTCCCGGCTGCCGCGCGCGCCGTCGCCGCGCCGATCCCACTCGAAGCTCCGGTGATAAGCAGGACTGGGTCGTTGCTCACGCGCTGATTCTCTCAGCTCGCCGATCGGGAGCGAGTGCGCGGGGGTCGCCGGACACTCAGCGCGAAGCGCGTCCGCCGACCCCCGCGCACTCGCTCCACCAGCCGACCTTGCGATAATCGACCTCTCGTGGACCCTCAGCGCAAGCGGAAGATCCGGCTCGTCGTCGCGCTCAGCGCGGCGGTGCTGCTCTCGGTGGCGCTCATCTACACCTCATTTTCGGCTTCGACCGAGGCGAAAGAGCCATCGCAGCTGATCGGCGTCGCCCCCGGGACCAGCTACGAAATGACCGGCAAGGTCGTCAAGGGGTCGATCCGCCACCGTGGCGACGGCGGCATCGCCTTCCAGGTCGTCGACCGCGACGGCAGCGGCCCGGACCTGCCGGTGACCTACCACGGCAGCGTCCCCGACCCCTTCCGCGGCGGCCGCGAGATCGTCCTCACCGGGCGCGTCGAAAAAGGCACCTTCGTCGGCGAACCGGAAACCCTGATCACCAAGTGCCCGTCGAAGTACACGACTAAGTCGAATGGCTAGCCTCGGCAGCGTCCTGCTGGGGCTCGCGTTCCTCGCTGCCGTCGGCGCGGCGGCGCTGGCGCTGATCGGCCGCAACGGGGATGAGCGCTGGGTCGAGTGCTCGCGCTGGGTCGTGTACCTCTTCTGCGGCCTGCTCACCCTCTGCGTGGTGATCATCGAGGTCGCTTTTGCGAGAAACGACTTCGGCTTCAAGATCGTCCAGGAACACTCCTCGATCGAGACGCCGCCCTTCTACAAGCTGGCGGCGATGTGGTCGAGCCAGGAAGGCTCGCTGCTGCTCTGGGCCTGGGTGCTCTCGATCGCCTCCAGCATCGCCCTCTGGGCCACCCGCGACAAGCTGCGCGAGATCGTCCCCTGGGCGACCGCGGTGATGATGGGCATCGCCGCCTTCTTCACCGGGCTGATGCTGTTCGCGCCCGACGTCAACCCGTTCGCGCTGAGCCCTGGATCGCCGAGCGACGGGATCGGCCTCAACCCGCTGCTGCAGCACCCGAGCATGATGATCCACCCGCCGATGCTCTACTCGGGCTACGTCGCCTTCACGGTGCCGTTCGCCTTCGCCATCGGCGCCCTCGTCACCCGCCGCCTCGACGCCGAGTGGATCCGCTCGACCCGGCGCTTCGCGCTGATCGCCTGGACCTTCCTCGGCTTCGGCCTGCTGCTGGGCGCGCGCTGGTCCTACACCGAGCTCGGCTGGGGCGGCTACTGGGCCTGGGACCCGGTCGAGAACGCGGCGCTGATGCCGTGGCTCCTCGGCACCGCCTTCCTGCACTCGATCATGGTCCAGGAGAAGCGGGGGATGCTGAAAGTCTGGAACGCCTGCCTCGTCGTCGGGACCTTCTCGATGGCGCTGCTCGGCACCTTCCTCGTCCGCTCCGGCGTCCTGCAGTCGATCCACGCCTTCGGCGACAACACCGTCGGCCCTTACATCCTCGCCCTCATCGGAGTGGTCGTCATCGGCTCGACCCTGCTGATCGTCAGCCGGCTCGACGACCTGCGCTCGCCGAAGCGGATCGACTCGCTGATCTCGCGCGAGGCGGTCTTCCTCGTCAACAACCTGCTCCTGGTCGGACTGACCGTGGTGATCTTCTGGGGGACCTTCTTCCCGCTGATCTCCGAACTCTTCACCGGCAACAAGGCCTCCCTGGCGGCGCCCTGGTTCGACCGCTACACGACGCCCCTGGCGATCTTGCTGGTCCTGTTCACCGGCATCGGGCCGCTGCTCGCCTGGCGCCGGGTCAGCTGGGAGTCGGCCAGGCGCGTCTTCCGGGTGCCGATCGCCGTGGCCCTGGTCGTGACGGTGGCGCTGGCGCTCTTCACCGACGCCGCCAACCGGCCCTGGGCGCTGGCGCTGTTCGCCTTTGCCGCCTTCGCGCTGACCGGGCTGACCCAGGAGTTCTGGACCGGGACCGCCGCGCGCCGGCGCCTCACCGGCGAACCCGGCGGTGCGGCGCTGATCGGCCTGGTCAGCCGCAACCGCCGCCGCTACGGCGGCTACATCGTCCACGCCGGCGTCGCCGTCCTGCTGATCGGCATCGCCGCTTCCTCCAGCTTTCAGAGCACCCGCGACGTCAACCTGAAGCCGGGGCAAAGCATGACGATCGACGGCTACGACGTCACCTACGCTCGTCCCACCGCCAGCGTCGACAAGCTGGCCTTCACCGCGGGGGCGGTCCTGAAGGTGACGAAGGGCAGTGAAAGCTTCACCCTGCACCCGACCCGCAACTTCTACCGCCGCACCGGCGTAGTGGGGCAGACTTCCACCAGCAGCTACTTCGGGGGCGAATCGGACAGCAACATCGGTCTCGAAGCCGGCCTGAGGCGGGACTTTTGGGTGGCTGTGCAGCCCGACATCACCGGCGTCCAGCGCAAGGCCCGCCTCGCCGACCAGGGCTTCAAAGCCTGTGTCGAAGGCGCCCCGGGGACGCCGCCACAGTGCAAAGCGGTGGGCGCGATGATGCGCGCCGCCGCCGCCAACCCGCGGCTGCGCCCGGTCGCCCTCGCGCAGATCGAAAGACTGCAGGCGATCACCGCCCAACGCATCGCCCAGGGCTACCTGACTGAAGGCAGCGCGGCGGCCTTCAAAGTGATCGTCAACCCGCTGGTGACCTGGATGTGGATCGGCGGCCTGATCGCCCTGGCCGGGGCCCTGATCGCGCTCTGGCCGACCCGTAGCCGGCGCCGCGGCGCCCTCGTTCGCACCGAGGCCGACGCCCGCAAGGAAGCCAAATACCGCGAGATCCGCGACGCCGAGCTCGACCACGCCGCCGGCAAGCTCTCAGACGAGGACTTCGCCGTGGTCGACGCCGAACTGCGCGAGGAAGCGCTCGAGATCCTCGACGGCCATGTGAACGGCAACGGGGCAAACGGCAACGGCACCCGACCCCATGAGCCGGAAAAGGTCGAGCAGAGCTAGACTTCTCGGCGATGTTCACGATTCTCGGAATCCTTCAGGTGATCTTCGCCGTCGTGCTGATCTTCCTGATCCTGCTCCACTCGGGCAAAGACGCCGGCCTCTCCGGCGCTTTCGGCATCGGCGGTGGGGGCAGCTCGATCGGCGGCGGCTCGATGGTCGAGCGCAACCTGGACCGGGCAACGGTCTTCTTCGCCGTCGTCTTCGTCCTGAACACCATTCTCCTGCTCAAGGTCTAGAGCGCCCGGCGGGCCTCCCGGGAGGGGCTTCCGTCGCAAATTGGGGAGGCTCCTCCAGCCCCTCCCGGGAGGCCCGTGCACGCGGAGACATTTCGCTGTGCCCTGTAACCGCTCTTGACAAAATCTGTATCTGTGTAAAGATCGCGTACTGCAAATGGGGTTTTGACAAGGAGGGGCTGTGGAGGCACACGCGGAGCACGTGCATCACCATCACCACGACGACGTCGAGGTCAACCCGGCGGAGTGGAGCGACGGCAAGCGCTACGCCTGGCTGCTGGGGATCGTCGTCCCGCTGGCGCCGTTCTTCGCCTGGCTCTACTGGTCGCTGACCGGCTTCGGCGGCTTCTGGTTCACGGGCCCGGTCCTCGTCTTCGTCCTCTTCCCGCTGCTCGACGTCGCGATCGGGATGGACCCGACCAACCCGCCCGACAGCGTCCTCAAGTTCCTCGAGCAGGACCGCTACTACCGCTGGTGCACCTATCTCTTCATCCCGATCCAGTACGCCGGCCTGGTCTTCGCCTGCTTCATGTGGGCCAGCGGCGACCTTTCGGTGGTCGAATCGATCGGGCTGGCGCTGACGATGGGAGTGGTCGGCGGGATCGCGATCAACACCGCCCACGAGCTCGGCCACAAGCGCGCCAACTCCGAGAAGTGGCTCAGCCGCGTGGCCCTCGCGCAGACCGGCTACGGCCACTTCTTCATCGAGCACAACCGCGGCCACCACGTCCGCGTCGCCACCCCCGAGGACCCCGCCAGCTCCCGCCTCGGGGAGAGTTTCTGGGCTTTCCTGCCGCGCACCGTCGCCGGCAGCCTCAGCTCGGCCTGGGAGATCGAGACCACCCGCCTGGACCGGCTGGGTAAATCGCACTGGAGCATCCACAACGACGTCCTCAGTGCCTGGGCGATGACCGTCATCCTCTTCGGCGGCCTCGCCGCCGTCTTCGGGCCGGTCGTCCTGCCCTACCTGCTGGTCCAGGCGGTGATCGGTTTCTCCCTGCTGGAGGTCGTCAACTACCTCGAGCACTACGGCCTGCGGCGGCAAAAGCGCGAGGACGGCCGCTACGAGCGCTGCCGGCCCGAGCACAGCTGGAACAGCAACAACGTCGCCTCCAACGTCCTCCTCTACCACCTGCAGCGCCACAGCGACCACCACGCCAACCCGACCCGCCGCTACCAGGCCCTGCGCCACGTCGACGAGGCGCCGCAGCTGCCGACCGGCTACGCGGGGATGATCGTCCTCGCCTGGTTCCCGCCGCTCTGGCGCCGGGTGATGGACCCGATTCTGCTCGACCACTACGAAGGCGACGTGAGCCGGGCGAACATCCACCCCCGCAAGGTCAACAAGGTCCTCGCCCGCTACGGGAGGCCGGCGTGAGTGCCTGGCGCTGCCCCAGCTGCGAGTACACCTACGAGGAGGAGGCGGGCCACCCGCGCGAGGGATTCCCGCCGGGGACGTCCTGGGCCGAGGTCCCCGACGACTGGGCCTGCCCGGATTGCGGCGTGCGCGACAAGATCGATTTCGAGCCCGCCGCTGGCGACTCCTGACCGCGAGCGCTGCGACGATAGGGGGGATGTCCACTTCGAGGACCCCCTACCAGGAGGCGGCGCGGGAGCTGCTGCGGCAGACCGTCTTCGACGCCACCCGCGACCTGCTGGGCCGCCAGCCGTGGTCGGAGATCACGATGGCGGATATCGCCAGCGGCGCCGGGGTCAGCCGCCAGACCCTCTACAACGAGTTCGGCAACCGCAACGAGTTCGGCTTCGCCCTCGTCATCCACGAGGCCGAACGGTTCATGGACGAAGTCGAGAAGGCGGTGCTGGAACACGTCGAGGAGCCGCGGGCGGCGGTGCGGGCGGCGCTCAACCACTTCCTCAGCACCGCCCGCGAGGACGAGCTGATGCGCATCCTGCTCAGCGACGACGGCACCGGCGGCATGCTCCCCTTCGTCACCACCCAGGGCCTGCCGATCGTCCAGTGGGCGAGCGCCCGCCTGGTCAGCGTGATCGAAGAGGGCTGGCCGCAGGCGCCCGAGGCCGACGTCAAGGCGCTCGCCGAGAGCCTGGTGCGACTGGCGATCAGCTACGTGACGACGCCGGGCGAGGCGCCCGAAGAAGCGGCCGGCACGGTGGCCGAGCTGCTCGGCCCCTTCATCGACAAGGCGCTGGGCTCGGCGGACGGATGAAGCTCTCGCCGCGGCTGGCCGAGCTCGGCGTCCGGCCGGTGGAGGCAGCCGACGCCGCCGAGCTGCACGCCCTGATCGAAGCCAACCGCGACTACCTGGCGCAGTGGCTGCCCTGGGCCGCGGGCCAGGACCTGCCCGGAACGCAGCAGTTCATCGCCGAGGCCGAAGCGCAGTGGGACCGCGACGACGGCTGCCAGGCCGTGATCTCCCCGCAGGGAGAAATCCTCGGCGTCGCCGGCTTCCACTCGATCGACTGGGTCAACCGCAACACCAGCATCGGCTACTGGCTCGCCGAGGACGCCCAGGGCAAAGGCACGATGACCACCGTCGTCCGCGCCCTCGTCGACCACGCCTTCACCGCCTGGAAGCTCCACCGCATCGAGATCCACGCCGCCCCCGGGAACAAGCCCAGCCGCGCGATCCCCGAGCGGCTCGGGTTCCGCGAGGAAGCTGTTCTGCGCGAGGCGGAGCTGGTCGGGGGCAATTACCTCGACACCGTTGTCTACGGACTGCTGGAGGGGGGAGAGAACAAGCGCCCCGTGACTTAGAAGGGGCATGGATGCTCAAGTCAGGGAGAGACACCACCCGATGTATAGTGGTGTCATGGGCCGAACGCAGATCTATCTTGGCGAGGCTGAGCTCGACCTCCTAGACCGTGCCTCCCGCGAAACGGGGGCATCCCGGTCGGAGCTGATCCGCCGCGCGGTGCGAGGGACGTTCGGCGGCAAGGGGCAGGATCAGAGGTTGCGGGCTTTGAAGGCCAGTGCCGGCTCCTGGCACGATCACCCCAGCGGCAGCGAGTACGTCGACTCCATCCGGAGTGGCGACCTCGATGAGCGCCTGGCTCGTCTCGGCGTCAAATGAAGCTCCTCGATACGAGTGTGGCAATTGACCATCTGCGAGGCTCTTGGGCGGCGGTCGATCTCTTGACGCGCTTGGTCGAGGAGGGGGAGGCCTTGATCGCAAGCGAGGTCATTCGCTTCGAGCTGCTTGCCGGTGTGCGCGAAAACGAGGTCGACGCGCTGGAGCAGTTCTTCACTGCTCTGTCCTGGGTTCCGGTCGGAGAGGAGGTCGCGCGTGTCGCCGCGTCCCTCGCCCAAAAGCACCGCCGTGCCTACAGCGGCATTGACGACGCCGATTACCTGATCGCCGCCACCACCTTCCTCCTTGACGCCGACCTGCTCACCACCAATGTGCGCCACTTCCCGATGATCGAGGGGCTGCGGTCTGCGTACTGAATCAACTGAGAGAAGTCGAACAACGAGTGGCGTGGTGCAGGAAACGAGACAAAATTGAGACAACGGCGCCTGGGAGCGGGGGGTTCTGACGGACCTCACAACGCAGAAACCCCGCCGTAGCGGGGTTTCCAGGATGCGGCTGAATGGAGTCGAACCATCACGGGTGTTGCCACCCACAAGGCCCTCAACCTTGCGCGTCTACCAGTTCCGCCACAGCCGCTCGAGGGCGCTCGATTCTAGATGTTTGCGCCCAGCGGCAGCGCGCAAGTTGCGGGCATCCGAGGGGCGCGGTACTCTACGAACAAGTGTTCGAAGGCGATTTGAGGCTGTTCGACCCGGCATCGGAGGAAAGCGGAACGACGATGGTTGACCTTGATCTGACCAAGCGGCAGAAGGAGATCTTCGACTTCATCCGCAAGTACGCGGCCAAGACCGGCTACCCGCCGACGGTGCGGGAGATCGGCAAAGCCGTGGGACTGCATTCCTCTTCGACCGTGCACGCGCACCTGGCCAACCTGGAGAAGCTGGGCCTGGTCAAACGGGATCCCTCGAAGCCGCGGGCGATCGAGTTGCTCTTCGACAAGGCCAAAAACGCGATCAAATCGGGCAACGGGCTGCCGCTGGTCGGGCAGGTCGCGGCCGGCGAGCCAATCCTGGCCGAAGAGAACATCGAGGAGTACCTCGAGATCCCCGACGTGATCGGCGGCGAGGACGGCGACTACATCCTCCAGATCCGCGGCGAAAGCATGAAGGACGCCGGGATCATCGAGGGCGACTACGTGATCGTGCGCCCCAGCGACGACGCCGCCAACGGCGAGATCGTCGTCGCCCTGATCGGCGAGGAGGCGACGGTGAAGCGGCTCTACCGCGAAAAGGACCACATCCGGCTGCAGCCCGAAAACGAGGAAATGGAGCCGATCCTCACCACCGAGGCGCGAGTGCTGGGCAAAGTGGTCGGCGTCTTCCGCAAGGTCTAGGGCCAGCGCCCGGACTGAATCTTCCTCTTGTAGCTCCGCTGCCTGCGGCGGGCGTCCCACATCACCAGCGGCAGCATCCGCAGGCCGAGGCGCGGGAAGGCGTCGAAGAAGCGCAGCATCGGGCCGCGCCAGCGGGGGACGATCAGGACCGGGCGTGGGCGCTCGGTCAGCCTCCCGACCTCCTTTGCCACCTCCTCGGCGGTGAGCAGGCGGCCGGAGAAGGAAGGGGCGGCGTCGAGGTCGTCGAGCTTGTCCTCGAGCATCGGCGTCCAGATCCCGTCCGGGCAGACGGCGGAGAGCTCGATGCCCTTGACGCCGCGGCGGCGCAGGTCGAAGAGCGTCCCCAGGGTGAAGGCGATCGCCGCGTGCTTGCTCGCCGAATAGACGACCTCGCCGGGAGCGGCGACGATCGCCGCCAGCGAGCAGACGTTGACGACGTGACCGTGCCCCGCCGCCAGCATCGGGCCCAGGGCGGCCACGGTTCCATTGATCAAGCCGGTGGCGTTGACGTCGAGCATCGTCTGCCGGGTCTCGGCGCTCTGTTCCCACGGCACGCCGCTGAAGAAGACGCCGGCGTTGTTGACCCAGAGGTCGAGCGAGCCGGTGTGGGCGAGCGATTCGGCCAGGGCCTTGCAGGCGGTCTCGTCGCGTACGTCGAGCGCCGAGGCTCGCGCCTCGCCGCCCAGCTCGGCGGCGACGCGGTCGGCAGCGCCGGCGTCGACGTCGGTGACGTGGACGCGGTAGCCGCGGCCGGCCAGCTCGGCGGCGATCGCGCGGCCGAGGCCGCTACCCGCGCCGGTGACCACCGCCGTCCGCATGGCCGGCGAGTCTACGCCGCTCCCCGCCGACGGGCCGAAAACGGCCCTATATAGATCGTTTTCGGCCCATCGGCACCGGGTGCGGCGCATTCTTGGCGAAATCACGCCGCCGAGCTACCATCGAGGAGCGGGCCGAGCGGACCGCGGAGGGAGAGAAAACCCTTCGAGGAAAGTCCGGACACCACAGGGCAGGGCGGTGGGTAACGCCCACCCGGGGAAACCCGCGGGAAAGTGCCACAGAAAAGACACGGCCGATGGCGCGGCCACACGTGAGTCGCGTACAGGCAAAGGTGAAATGGTGCGGTAAGAGCGCACCGGCGTCGCGGTGACGCGGCGGCCAGGCAAACCCCGCCCGGTGCAAGGCCAAGCAGGACCGTCGACCCAGCCCGGCGAGGTCCAGGTAGGCCGCACAGATAGATGGCCGCTCGAGACAGGATCCGGCTTACAGGCCCGCTAAGGAAAAGGCCCTCGAAAGGGGGCCTTTTCTATTGCCGGGGAATCCCTTCCCAACCGTTGCACCGTTTTCTGTCTTAGCGTTTGCTAATCTGCCGCCAACTTCTCGCTGAATCTCCGCCACATACCGCGGGGAGCGGGGGACCCAAGCAGTTGGGGCTAATCGCGGCGCCTGCCGCGTAGCGCAGCTCTTTCAGCGCGAGCCCGTCAGCTAACCCCGTAAGCGCCTGGAAAGAGATGCCGACGATCAACCAAACCTTCCTGCGCTGGGCCCTTGCCCTGGCCGCCGCCCTGGCCATGATGGCCGGCGCCGCGACCGGTGCCAAGGCGTCCACTGGTGGCGCCTCCGGCCCCACCGCCGGCAGCTCCAGCGGCGAAGAAATCGCCTTCAGCCCCTACAAATACGCCGGCGCGAGCTGGTACGGCGGGCCGAGTCTCTGGGGCCACGAAACGGCCTGCGGCCAGACCCTGCGGCCGCACACGCTCGGCGTCGCTCACAAGAGCCTCCCCTGCGGGACCACCGTCAAGTTCGTCTACCACGGACACGTCCTCGTCACCCAGGTGATCGACCGCGGCCCCTACGTCAAGGGCCGGGCCTGGGACCTGACCAAGGCGGCCAGCGAAGTGCTCGGCCTCGAAGGCGTGGGGCGGGTCCGCTACGCGATCGCCCTCAACTACGCCAGCAGTCTCCACGGCGGTTAATCCCTCCTAATTGCGGCTTTCTCCAGCCGCTCCGACGGCTACGCTGCCGTGTTCAGGCAGGTGCCAAACGACGAGAGGAGCAGCGTTGACTTCGAGGTTTTCGCAGGGAGCACTGGCCGCCGCCGGGATGCGGAGGGGCCGCTGGATGGCGATCGCCTTGCTCGCCAGCTCCCTGCTGCTCTTGGTCGCCCTGGTCGCCCGCGGCGACGCCGCTGCCAAGCCACCCCAGGTCACGGTCATCCTCGGCAGCACCTCGACCCAGCCCGACCCCTCCTGCCCCAACCTGCCTTGCCAGGCGATTGGCAGCGTCACCGGCTTCCAGATCGACAACGGCCAGACCAAGCTGCCGTTCCTGGTCCCGCACGACGGCACGATCAAGTCCTGGACCTTGACTCTGGCCCAGCCGACCAACAGCCAGCGCTCCTTCTTCAACGGCTTCTTCGGCACCCCGCCCGAGGCGCGGCTGGCGATCCTGCGCCGCGTGGGGGGCACCAACCCGCCTCGCTACACCCTCCGCCGCCAGGGCTCGATCAAAGTGCTCTCGCCCTACCTGGGGCAGACGGTCAAGTTCGGCTCCAACCTCGGGGTCGAAAAGGGCGACATCGTCGGCCTCACCGTCCCCACCTGGGCACCGGCTTTCGCGCAGGAACTCACCGCCAACAACGTCTGGCGCGCCAGCCGCGAAGAAGGCGCCTGCAAAAACGCCACCGACATCCGCCAAGGCGAACCCCAAGAGAAGCTAGGCACCCGCGTCACCTACGGCTGCAAGTACACGACGGCGCGTCTCCTCTACACCGCCACCTTGGTAGAGGGTCGCTAGCACCCTCGCAAGCTGTCGAAGGGGCACCCGGCCCCCCGCTAACGCTTAAGCCGCTGAGGGGAGGACCCGCGGACCGGCTTGGTCTTTGGGGAGAGCTGCTGCCCCGGCGATCAGACTCTGGAACTCGTTCAGCGCCAGGTGCGCGACCGCCTCAAGGATCTCCTCGTCGGTCCAGCCGATCTCACGCGCCTCCTCATGGAGGTGGAGAGGCGGGGAGCCCTCGGCCTCGAGCGCCGCTTTCAGGTAGGCGAGCAGAGCTGCCTCCTTCTCGTCACCCGAGGTGAAGCTACGTGCCCTGGAGACCTCGTCGAGGCCCAGCCCGGCGCGGCGGGCGGATTTGGCGTGCTGGGCGATGCTGTAGTTGTCCTCGCGGTGCTCGGCGACAGCCAGCGCGATCCGCTCCCTCGTCGCCTGCGGCAGGACGCCGCCGCGCAGCTCCGAGCGCATCCGCGTGTAGGCGCGCAAGACGGCCGGCGCTCCGGCGAGCACGCCGACGAACTTCGTCACCGCGCCACCGGCGGCCTGGATGGTCTTGATGAGAGGGGCGCTCTCGTCAGGGGCCGTCAGCTCGTCATGGATCTGGAACCTGCTCACTGCGGTTTTTACCGTCACTTCGCTTCTCGCTTCTGGCTCTGCTTTCGGGCGGCACTTCGCTTAACAGAGCCGTTACGTGGCCTTTACTTTACTTTTAGCCGCTTACTTACTCGATGTAAGTTATACCGGGTTGTCCGGTCGTCTTCAAGTCGATCCCCGGGCAACTTCCAGTACCCGTAATACGGCGTTCCGCACCTGCTCGGTTCATTGGCCTATCGTTGCGGCCCTCGCAAGCGCCAAGGAGGCATTGAGGCACATGGCAGACCAACCCCGCAGCGCCGCTGACGTCATCGAGCTGGTCAAGGAGCATGACGTTCGCTTCATCCGCCTCTGGTTCACCGACGTCCTCGGCCAGCTGAAGAGCTTCTCGGTCAACGCCTCCGAGCTCGAGGACGCCTTCGAAGGCGGGATGGGCTTCGACGGATCCTCGATCACCGGCTTCAACCCGATCGAGGAGTCCGACATGCTGGCTGTTCCGGACCCCGCCACCTACGCGCTGATCCCCTGGCGTCCGGACGAGGATGCCGTGGCGAGGATGTTCTGCGACATCCGCGTCCCCGGCGGCGGCCCCTACGAGGGCGACCCGCGCTGGATCATGCAGCGGGCGCTGAAACGGGCCGAGGAGATGGGCTTCGACGCCTACAACATCGGCCCCGAGCTCGAGTACTTCTACTTCCGCTCGGCCAAGCCCGCCGGCGGCGTCCCCGAGGTGCTCGACGAGGGCGGCTACTTCGACCTGACCACGCTCGACGCCGGCTCCGACCTGCGCCGCGAGACGGTGCTGGCGCTGGAGAAGCTCGGCATCCACGTCGAGTACACCCACCACGAGGTCGGCCCCTCCCAGCACGAGGTCGACATGCGCTACAAGAACGCGCTCGAAATGGCCGACGACTGCATGACCTACCGCATCGTCGTCAAGGAGTACGCGCTCAAATACGGCTACCACGCGACCTTCATGCCGAAGCCGCTGTTTGGCGAGAACGGGTCCGGGATGCACGTCCACCAGTCCCTCAGCCGCGACGGCAAGAACGCCTTCTACGACGCCGACGACCCCTACTACCTCTCGCCGACCGCGAAGTCGTTCATCGCCGGCCAGCTCAAGCACGCGCGCGAGATCTCGCCGCTCTTCGCCCAGTGGGTCAACTCCTACAAGCGGCTCGTCCCCGGCTACGAGGCGCCGGTCTACCTGGCCTGGTCGCGTCGCAACCGCTCGGCCCTGATCCGGGTGCCGCTCTACCACCCCGGCAAGGAGAGCGCGACCCGGGCCGAGCTGCGCTGCCCAGATCCGGCCGCCAACCCGTACCTGTGCTTCGCGGGGATGCTGCAGGCGGGGCTGGAAGGGATCGAGAAGGGCTACGAGCTGCCCGAGCCGATGGAGCAGAACCTCTACCACCTCTCGCAGGAGGAGCTGGCCCAGCAGGGGATCGAGCAGCTGCCGGCGACGCTGGGCGAGGCGGTCGAGCTCGCCGCCGAGTCGGAGCTGGTCCTGCGCACCCTCGGCGAGCACACCTTTCGGCGGTTCGTTGAGATCAAGCGGCAGGAATGGGACGACTACCGCGTCCAGGTCACCCCGTACGAGATCGAGAACTTCCTGCCGATTCTTTGAGGGCCCGGCGCGCGGGTCCTGTCTCCGATCGGGGGCTCTCCCTACCGGGAGAGTCCTCCCGATCGTCGCCACCCGCGCGAGGGAGGCCTAAAGAAGACGGCGAAGCTCGTCTGCGTCGGTGACGGGAAGGTCGCAGGTGAAGTTTCGGCAGACGTAGGCGGCGGGTTTGCCGTCGACGGTGGTGCGGTCGGCGAGGAGGGGCGGTTGGTCGCTGCCCTCGGGGCCGGCGGCTAGGACTAGGTGGGGGCGGAGTTGCTCGCGGACTACGGTGGCCAGCTCGCCGACGTCCTCGCCGACGAGGGCGAGCTCGCGGGTGGGGGAGAGGTGGAAGTCGAGGGCGCGGAGGAGGTGGGCGAAGGCGTCGGGGTGTTCGACGGCCGGTTTGCCGAAGAGGGCGAAGACGCCTTCGCCGGCCTCGGCGTAGCGGCGCTCGCCGGTGAGCGCGGCGAGGCGCAGCAGGCCCATCGCCGCCGCGCTGTTGCCGGAGGGGATCGGGTGGTCGCCGACCTCCTTGCGCCGGGCGATCAGCTCCTCGTGGTCGACGGAGGTCGAGTAGAAGCCGCCGCGCTCGGGGTCGCCGAAGCGCTCGATCGTGAGGTTGGCGAGGGCCTGCGCCTCCGTGAACCAGCGCTCTTCGAAGCCAGCTTCGTACAGCGCCAGCAGCGCCTCGAGCAGGAAGGCGTGGTCCTCGAGGTAGGCGTTGAGATGGGCGCGGCCGTCCTTGTAGGTGCGCAGGAGGTTGCCGCCGGAATCGCGCATCTCGCCGAGGACGAACTCGGCGCAGGCGCGGGCTGCGTCGAGGTAGTCGGCGCGTCCCAGCACCGCGCCGGCGTCGGCCAGCGCCGCGATCGCCAGCGCGTTCCAGGAGGAGATGCGCTTGTCGTCGAGCCCCGGCCAGACCCGCTGCGCCCGCGCTTCGAGGAGGGCCTGGCGCGCCTCCGCCAGGCCATCTGGCGCTGGGGCCTCGGCACCGCGGGCGAGATGGAGGACGTTCGAGCCCTCGAAGTTCCCCCGCTCGGTGACGCCGTAGAACTCGATCACGGGCTCCGCCTTTGCGCCCAGCACCGCGCGGATCTGCGCCGGGGTCCAGACGTAGAACTTGCCCTCCTCGCCCTCGGAGTCGGCGTCGAGGGCGGAGTAGAAGCCGCCCTCGGGGCCGCGCATCTCGCGCAGCATCCAGTCGAGCGTCTCCTCGCAGACGCGCCGGTAGCGCTCGTGGCCCAGCTGCTGCCAGCCGTGCAGGTAGGCGCGAGCCAGCAGCGCGTTGTCGTAGAGCATCTTCTCGAAGTGGGGGACGAGCCAGATCGCGTCGACCGCGTAGCGGGCGAAGCCGCCGCCGAGCTGGTCGTAGATGCCTCCCGCCAGCATCGCGTCCAGGGTCTCCTCGACCACCTCGGTCTCGCCGCGGGCGAGCAGCAGCTCGAGCGAGGAGGCGGGCGGGAACTTGGGGGCACCGCCGAAGCCGCCGTGCTCGCGGTCGGCCCGCGCCAGCAGCCGCTGCACCGCCGCCTCGAGATCCTCCGGGCCGGGCAGGTCGCCGCGCGGCTCGACTTCCCCGATTGCTGCCAGCCGCTCGCGCGTCGCCGGCGCCCGTTCGCGGATCTCCTCGCGCTGGGTCTCGAAGGCGTGGACGACGGCTTCCATCACCATCCGGAAGCTTGGCATCCCGCGGTCGGTGTCGGGCGGGAAGTAGGTGCCGCCGTAGAAGGGGACGCCGTCGGGGTCGAGGAAGACCGTCATCGGCCAGCCGCCGTGGCCGCTGATCGCCTGCACCGCCTCCATGTAGATCGCGTCGACGTCGGGTCGCTCCTCGCGGTCGACCTTGACGTTGACGAAGTGCTCATTCATGTACGCGGCCGTCTCTGGATCCTCGAAGGACTCGCGCTCCATCACGTGGCACCAGTGACAGGCCGAGTAGCCGACCGAGAGCAGGAGCGGACGGTCTTCCTCGCGGGCACGCTCCAGCGCCTCCGCTCCCCACGGGTACCAGTCGACCGGGTTGTCCTTGTGCTGGAGCAGGTAGGGGCTGGTCTCCTGGGCGAGGCGGTTCGGCACTCCCTGAACCTACCCGGGTGACAAGCAAGTCAAGTATTGGGGCTGGGTGCTCGCAGAAACTTGGGTTTACGAGGAGGTTTCCGGGGATGGTCTGGTGCCTTGCGGGGTAGGCCAAATACCGTCAAGGTGATGAAGAACAACCTGGGAGCCGGTCAACGCGATCCCGGAATCGACGCGGTCCTCCAGAAGCTGGAGCCCGCCGACCGGGCGGTGGTGCAGGGCGCGCTGGAGCGGGCCGAGAAAACCGAGGCTGAGCTGCGCTTTCTTGCCGAGCACGACCCCCTGACGGGGCTGCTGAACCGGCGCCGCTTCCGCACCGAGCTCGACCAGTACGTCTCCTTCAGCGCGCGCTACGGCGGCCGCGGCGCGGTGATGGTGATCGACGTCGACAGCCTCAAGGAGGTCAACGACCGGCTCGGCCATCAGGCCGGCGACACCCTGATTCGCCGCGTCGCCGAGATCCTGCGCGAACGCGTCCGCGAGACCGACATCGTCGCCCGCCTCTCCGGAGACGAGTTCGCGGTGCTGATGCCGCAGACCGACGCCACTGGAGCGCTGCAGCTGGGCGAAGACCTGCGGGTCCAGGTGGCCGAGGGCTTTCCGCTCAACACAGAGATCGCCGGGGCGACGATCAGCGTCGGGATCACGATGTTCGGCGGCCAGCGGGAGGCCGCCACCGAATCGGTTCTGGTCGCCGCCGACGAGGCCCTCTACAGAGCCAAGGAAGAGGGGCGCAACCGGATCGTCCTCATCCATTCGCCGGGGGAGAAGGTCGGCGACGCACGGCGGCCGCAGACGACCAGCGCCCGGATCCGCGACGCGCTCACCCAGAACCGCCTGCGCCTCGCCACCCAGCCGATCCGCAGCCTCACCTCGGGTGGGATCGAGCGCTACGAGCTGCTGCTGCGGATGACCGGGGAAGAAGGCGAGCTGCTGCCCGCGGCCTCCTTCATCGAGGTCGCCGAGCGCTCGGGGATGGTGCAGGAGCTCGACCGCTGGGTCGTCGCCCGGGCGCTGGAGATGATCGCCGAGCGCGAGCGGGCGGGGGAGCCGGTCTCCCTCCACATGAACATCTCCGGGGCTTCGCTGACCGACCTCTCCGTGCTCGAGTTCATCGAACGGCGGCTCGACGAAGGCGGCGCGGACCCGACCCGCTGCACCTTCGAGATCACCCAGACCGCGCGGGTCGAGGACTTCGACGCCGCCGCCGGCTTCGCCGACCGCCTCACCGAGTTCGGCTGCGAAGTCGCGATCGACGACTATGGCGCCGGCTTCGGCCCCTTCCACTACCTGAAAAAGCTGCCCTTCGACGTGATCAAGATCGACGGCACCTTCGTCCGCGAGATGCCCCACAACGACGCCGACCAGCTGACGGTGAAGGCGATCGTCCAGATCGCCCGCGGCCTCGGCAAGCGGACGATCGCCGAGTTCGTCGAGGACGAGGCGACGACGGAGCTGCTGCGCGAGTACGGCGTCGACATGGCCCAGGGCTACCACCTGGGCCGGCCGGTCGACGCCGCCGAGGGCCTGGCTTTCGCCTAGCCGGCTGAGCCGGCGCGCAGCTGGGCCCGCTTGATCTTGCCGCTGCTGGTCTTCGGCAGCTCGTCGGCGAACTCGACGATGCGGGGGAACTTGTAGGGAGCGGTCTCGCGTTTGCAGTGCTCCTGCAGCTCGCGGGCGAGCTCGTCGCTCGAGGTGCCCTCGCTTGGGATTCCGTCGCGGAGGACGACGATCGCACGGACGACGGCGCCGCGCTCGGAGTCGGGAGCGGCGACCGCGGCGGCGTCGGCGACGGCGGGGTGGGAGAGGAGGGCGGACTCGACCTCGGTCGGCCCGATCCGGTAGCCGGAGGAGAGGATGATGTCGTCGCCGCGGCCCTCGAAGAAGAGGTAGCCGTCCTCCTCGCGGACGAGGTCGCCGGTCTGCCACCACTCGCCCTCGAAGCGCTCGCCGTCGAGGTAGCGGGAGAAGAAGGTGGGGGAGGAGGAGGCGAGCAGCTGCAGTTCACCCTCGACGATGCGGGTCTCGATCCCCGGCAGCGGCTTGCCCATCGAGCCCTGGCGGACCGGCTCGCCGACCAGGTTGGCGGTGACGTGGCCGGTCTCGGTCTGGCCGTAGCCGTCGGCGGGCTCGAGGCCGGTCGCCTCGCGGAAGGCGGCGATCGTCTCCGGGTCGAGCGGCTCGCCGGCGGAGACCATCCGCCGCAGCGCCGGCAGCGGGCGCAGGGCGGTGCGCTTGGCCAGCATGCGGTACTCGGTGGGGGCCTGGCAGAGGACGTTGACGCCGAGCGCCTCGGCGAAGTCGAGCCGCTCGGCCGGGTCGAAGCGGCCGTCGTGGATGACCGCGGCGGCGCCGGTGATCCAGGGGGCGAGGAAGACGTTGCGGGCCGACTTCGACCAGCCGGTGGCGGTGGTGCACCAGGCGAGGTCTCCTTGGCGCGAGCCGAACCAGTGCTCGGCCTGGGCGCGCTGGCCGAGCAGGTAGCGGTAGGCGTGGACGACGCCGCGCGGCTCGCCGGTGGTGCCGGAGGTGAAGACGATCAGCGCCGGGTCCTCGGGGTCCATCTCTTCGACCGGGGCGGGGGCCTCCTGCGGGCGGTCCTCGTCCATCACCGCGCCGACCTCGGCCATCGTCATCGCCGGCACTCCGTCGGGCAGCTCGGCGAGCAGCGCCTCCTCGCCGACGCAGAGCTTGGGGTCGGCGGCGGCGACGCGGTGTTCGAGGTCGTGCCGGCGCAGCATCGTGTTGCAAGGCAGCGCCACCGCCCCCATCCGCCAGCAGGCAAGCAGGCTCAGCACCCACTCGATCCGGTTCCCCACCAACGTCATCACCACATCCCCCCGCCGCACCCCCCGAGCGGCAAAAGCACCTGAGAGCCCCGCCGATCTAGCAATCAATTCACCGAAGTACCAATCCCGCCGATCCCCCTCAGCGTCAACAGCAACGATCCCCAGCCGCGAGGCCGGCGACCGCTCCATCAGTTCCTCGATCAGGTTCAAGGCGGCCAGTCTGCCTTATAACCGGAACCGGCTCCCTCTGGGTGGTGATCCGTGGAGCGATGAAAGCACTTCCGTGGTTCCTTTTGCACCTATAGCGTCTGAAAGGAACCCCGACTATGTTCCCCGGATGCACGTGCAGATTCCAGCGGTATGCGATCGCTGCGGGGAAGTTTTCCCGTCTGGCATGGCACTAGCCCCGGGGGCGGACGCGACGGTAATCAACAGCAAGGCTGGACCGTGTCCCCACTGTGGGGGTAGGGGATCAATCCCGAATGGCACCTACCGGTTTGCCCAGGAAGCGGAAAGAGTGATCCAGCTTTGGACGTCCAGCGAGCGGAAAAGCCTTGCAGAGGAGCTCAGGGCAGCGGCAAGGACGAAGGAACGACGAGCTGCCGAACAAGCAGTGAGGAATAGGACGGGATTGCGAGAAGTTGCAGAGCGCCTTCTCATTCCGCGTGATGCTGCTGCTTTCTGGGGATTGGTTGCTGTCTTGATCTCTTTGATTTCAGCGATGAGCAACCTGGATGGCGAGACCACCATCAATGCGACGGAGCAGACGACTATCAACGTCAGTCCACAGCCAGCGCAAATTCGCCCCTGCCCAATGCCTCAGTAAAGCCAGTTGTCGCGCCTAAGCGGCCACCCCTCCCACCTCGGAAGAAACGCGAAAAGGCAGAAAAGAAGCGGAAGAAGAAGCGCTAACCACTCCTTTCGTACTAAGCCGACGGGCTGGAATGTCTAAAGAGCAATGCCGACGGGCCGAAAATACGCCTACATGGCGACAAATCGGCCCGTCGGCATCCCTGGCTACCGAAGTTCGGCCGAGGTCTTCTTGAGCAGCTGCCGCGCGACGATCAGGAGCTGGATCTGCTGGGTCCCCTCGAAGATGTCGAGGATCTTCGAGTCCCGCGCCCACTTCTCCAGCAGCTCGTTCTCGCCGTAGCCGACGCTGCCGCAGAGCTCGACGCAGCCGAGGGTGACGTCGACGCAGGTGCGTCCCGCCTTCGCCTTGGCCATCGAGGCCTGCAGCGAGTTCGGCTTTGAGTTGTCGGCCATCCAGGCGGCCTGCAGGGTCAGCAGCCAGGCGGCCTCGTAGTCGGCCTCCATCTCCAGGAAGCGCGCCGCGGCGGCGTGCTGGGAGAGGGCGGGCTTGTCGTAGTCGATCTTGACGCCGGCGGCTTTCAGCTGCTTGCGCGTCTCCTCCAGCGCCGCGCGGGTGACGCCGACGGCCATCGCGGCGACCAGCGGCCGCGTGTTGTCGAACGTTTCCATCACCCCGGCGAAGCCCTTCTCCTTCACCTCCGGGTCGCCGAGCAGCGCCTCTTTCGGCACCCGGCAGTCCTGCAGGGTGAAGTTGGCGGTGTCGGAGGCACGGATCCCGAGCTTGTGCTCGAGCCGGTCGAGCTTCAGGCCCGGGTTGTCGCGCTCGACGATGAACGACTTGATCGCCGCCCGCCCTTTCGAGCGGTCGAGGCTGGCCCAGACGACGATCAGGTCGGCCCGGTCGCCTGAGGTGACGAAGATCTTCTCGCCGTTGAGGACGTATTCGTCGCCGTCGAGCTCGGCGGTGGTGCGGATCGCGGCCGAGTCCGAGCCGGCTTCGGGCTCGGTGATCGCCATGGCCGCCCACTTGCCGCCGTACTTCTTCAGTTGCTCCTCGGTCGCGACCGAGGCGATCGCCGAGTTGCCGAGTCCCTGGCGCGGCATCGAGAGCAGCAGGCCGACGTCACCCCAGCAGAGCTCGATGATCCCGAGCACGGTGGAGAGGTTGGAGCCGTTGCGGTTCTCGCCGTCGGCGCTTTTCTCGCGGCGGACCCCGGCGGCGCCGGCGCCGCCGATGTCGGAGCCCTCGTTCATCCCGTCGATCAGGGAGGCGAGCATGTCGAGCTCTTTCGGGTAGGCGTGCTCGGCCTCGTCGTATTTGCGCGAGATCGGGCGGAACACCTCGGTGGCGACCTGGTTTGCCTGGTTCGCCAGCGGCTTGAACTTCTTCGGTATCTCGAGGTTGATCATGGTTTCCTTTCGCTCGTCTTAGGTGTGTCGCTTTGCTCTCGGTATGCGAGAGGAAGTCGCCCTTAGACGAGCAGGGCGCCCTCCATCACGCCCGCGGCTCGGAGGTCTCGGTACCAGCGCTCGACCGGGTGCTCCTTGACGAAGCCATGGCCGCCGAGCAGCTGGACGCCGTCGGAGCCGATCTTCATCCCCTTCTGGGAGCTGAGCCGGCGGGCGATCGCCGCCTCGCGGGCGAAGCTCTCGCCGCGGTCGGCGCGGCTCGCCGCCCGGTAGGTCGCCAGCCGGATCCCGTTCTGCTCGATGCCGACGTCGGAGACGACGAAGGCGACCCCCTGGCGGTTGGAGACCGGTTCGCCGAAGGCCTGGCGGTCGTTGACGTAGGGGATCACGTAGTCGAGGACGGCCTGGGCGGTCCCGGTCGCGAGCGCGCTCCAGGCGATCCGCGCGCGGGCGACGCAGGTGGCGTAGTCCTTGGCGCTCGCCTCGCCCTCGCCGAGCAGGGCGCTCGCCGGCAATTTGACTTTGTCGATCAGGAGGCGGCCGGTGGCGGCGGGACGCAGTCCCATCGCCGGCTCGTCTTCGACCGAGAGCCCTTTGGCGCCCGACTCGACGACGAACAGCGCCGGGCCGATGCCCTCCGCCTCGGCGGCGACGACGAAGAGCTCGCAGTCGCTCGCCCGGGCGACCAGCGACTTGACGCCGCTCAGCACCCACTCGTCGCCTTTCTTCTTCGCCTTCGTCTCCAGCGCGAAGGGATCGAAGAGGGGGCGCGGCTCGAGGATCGCCAGCGCCGCGGCGGGGACGTCCTCGCCGGTGAAGGCGGGGAGGTAAGTCGCCTCCTGCTCGGCGCTGCCCCAGAGGCCGATCGCGGTGGCGACGGCACCGGGGGCGAGGGCGGCGTAGGCGATGCCCATGTCGCCGTGGGCGAGCGCCTCGGCGATCAGGACGCTGGTGACCGCGGACTGCTCGGTCATCACACCGCCGAGCTCCTCGGGCACGCCGAGCATGGCGACGCCGAGCTCGACCGTCTGGTCGAGGATCTCCTTCGGCGTCTGGCGCTCCTCGTCGGCCTTCAGCGCCGCCGGGCGGATCTGGTCGGCGGCGAAGGCGCGGCCGGCCTCCTGGAACATCTGCTGCTCGTCGTCGGGGGTGAGGTCGAAGAGGCCCTTCGACTTGCCCTTCTTCTGGCGCGCCGGTTTGCCGAGCTGCTGCACCGATTTGAAGGTGCGCCCGGCCGCGGTGGCGGTGCGGAAGCCGTTCTTGGTGCCCTGGAAGAGGGCCTTCTCGACCCCTTTGCGGATGCGGATGCGATCCAGCAGGTCGGAGCCGGCGAGACGGTTGAGCGCCCGCAGGCCATAGCCCATACTGCGCTCCGCCATCCCCTTGTTCTCGGTGGTGGTGGTCACTTCGATTTCTTCCTTCCGGTTTTGGCGGTTTTGGAACTGGATTTGGCTGCTTTGGACTGCGTTCCAGATTTGAGCGGCCGGACTCGACCGTCGAGGTGAGGCGTGCCCTTCCTGGCGTCGCGGACGCTGAAGAGCATCTCCTCGCCCTCGTCCCGGCTGGCGAACTCGACGCGCGCCGGCAGCAGGACCGGCTTGCGGAAGCGGACGTCGACCTCGAAGCTGTCCGGCAGGCGGCTCTCCAGCTGGGCCAGCGCCCGCGCCTTCGTCCACATCCCGTGGGCGATCGCGCTAGGGAAACCGAGCGGCTTCGCGGTCAGCGAGTGCATGTGGATCGGGTTGCGGTCGCCGGAGACGCCGGCGTAGCGCCGGCCGAGGTCGCCGCCGAGCTTCCACTCGGCGCTGGCGGGGGCGTCGGCCGGGAGGGAGTCGAAGCTCTTCTCGGCCTTGGCCTTCTCGTCGCCCTTGCCGCGGCGAAGCATCGTGCTGACGCTCTCCCAGACGACCTCGTCGCCGACCAGCACCTCGGTCTCCAGCGAGAAGGTCTTTCCTTTGGGGTGCCGCTGCAGCTTGGTCGGGCGGACGCGGATCGACAGCTCCTCGTCGATCCCGATCGGGCGGTGCTGCTCGATCGAGTTCTCGACGTGGACGAGGCCGACGGCGCCGAAGGGGAAGCGGCCGTCGCTCATCACCGCCATGTGCAGCGGGAAGGCGAGCATGTGCGGGTAGGTCGGAGGGAGGGTGTCGCGGAGGGCGAAGCCGCAGACCTTGGCGTAGGCGGAGACCTCGGCCGGCTCGGCGCGGACGCCGGTCAGCTCGAGGTCGAGCCCCTCCGGGATCTCGCCGCCGCCGCCGGGGATGAACGGCAGCAGTGAGGCGCCCGGGATCATCGGCAGCGCCGCCTTCGCGTAGAGCGGCAGGATGCTGGGGGAGCTGTCGAGGGTCTTCGCCATCTAGGCCCCCAGCAGGCTTTGGCCGCAGACGCGGACGACGTTGCCGTTGACGCCGGTCGAGGCGGGGCTGGCGAACCAGGCGATCGTCTCGGCGACGTCGACCGGCAGGCCGCCCTGGGAGAGGCTGGAGAGCCGGCGGCCGGCTTCGCGCGGGCCGATCGGCATCGCCGCGGTCATCTGGGTCTCGATGAAGCCCGGCGCGACCGCGTTGATCGTCGCTTTGCGCTTCGCCAGCTCCGGCGCCATCGCTTCGACCATCCCGATCACGCCGGCCTTGGAGGCGGCGTAGTTGGTCTGGCCGTTGTTGCCGGCGATCCCGGCCATCGAGGAGACGCCGACGATCCGCCCGTTCGGCCGCAACAGTTTCTTGCTCAGCAGCGCCTCGTTGATCCGCTCCTCGCTGGAGAGGTTGATCTCCATCAGCTGCGCCCAGCGCTCCTCCGGCATCTTCGCGATCGTCCGGTCTTTGGTCACACCGGCGTTGTGGACGACGACGTCGACCCCGTCGGAGAGCTCGGCGGCGATCTTCTCCGGCGCGTCCGCGGCGGTGATGTCGACCTCGATCGTGCGGCCGCCGATCGCCTCGGTGACGGCCTTCAGGTCGGTCGCCATCTGGGGGATGTCGAGGCCGACGACTTCGGCGCCGTCGCGGGCGAGGGTGTCGGCGATCGCGGCGCCGATCCCGCGCGAGGCGCCGGTGACGAGCGCGACCTTGCCCTCCAGCGGGCGCTCCCAGTCGAGCTTCGGGCTGGGGGCGACGCCCGCCCCGACCCGGATCACCTGGCCGGAGACGTAGGCCGATTTGGGTGAGAGCAGGAAGCGCAGCGTCGACTCCAGCTGGTCCTCGGCGCCCGGTTCGACGTAGACGAGCTGGGCGGTCGAGCCCTTGCCGCCGATCTCCTTGCCGAGCGAGCGGGTGAAGCCCTCAAGCGCCCGCTGGGAGATGTGGGCCTCGACCGAGCCGGCCTGCGCCGGGGGCGTGCCGAGGACGATCGCGCGGCCGCTGCGCTGCAGGCGCGGGACCGCCGGGTAGAAGAAGCGCTGCAGCTCGACCAGCTCGGTCGAGTCGCTGATTCCGGTCGCGTCGAAGACCAGCGCCTTCGCCTTGCCCTCGGCGCCGGCGCGTTCGGCCTTGACGCTGTCGAGGACGGCGGCGATCGGCTTGCCGAGCCGGCCTTCCGGAGCGGCGCCGGTGAGGACCGGGCCGGCGACGACCGGCTGGCCGGGCTGGTAGCGGTCGAGCGAGACCGGCTGCGGCAGCCCGAGCTGCTTGGCGATAGTGCCGACGAGCGGCGCGTTGACAACTTGTGAGTAGCGGTCAGCCATGGTTACTTGGCACCTCCCGGGGCCTCGAGGATCGCGACGACACCCTGGCCGCCGGCGGCGCAGATGCTGATCACGCCGCGGCCTTTGCCGTCTTCGTGCAGTTGCTTGGCGAGGCCGGCGACGATCCGCCCGCCGGTCGCGGCGAACGGATGGGCGGCCGCCAGCGAGCCGCCGTTGACGTTGAGCTTCTTGCGGTCGATCGCGCCGAGCGGTTCGTCGCGGCCGAGCTTCTCCTTGCAGAAGCCCTTGTCCTCCCAGGCCTTCAGCGTGCAGAGGACCTGGGCGGCGAAGGCCTCGTGGATCTCGTAATAGTCGAAGTCCTGCAGCTTCAGCCCGGCGCGGTCGAGCATCCGCGGCATCGCGTAAGCGGGGGCCATCAGCAGGCCTTCGCGCTTGTGGACGTGGTCGACGGCGGCGGTCTGCGCCTCGGCGATGTAGGCGAGGATCGGCAGGTCGCGCTCCTTCGCCCACTCCTCGGAAGCGAGGAGGACGGCGGAGGCGCCGTCGGAGAGCGGCGTCGAGTTGGCCGCGGTCATCGTCCCCTCGGGGCCGCCGAAGACCGGCTTCAGCTTGGCCAGCTTCTCGAGGCTGGAGTCGGGGCGTAGGTTCTGGTCGCGGTCGAGCCCGATGTAGGGGGTGATCAGGTCGTCGAAGAAGCCGCGGTCGTAGGCCGCGGCGAGGTGCTTGTGGCTGGCGACCGCGAGCTCGTCCTGCTCCTCGCGGCCGATGCCCCATTCCTCGGCCATGATCGCGCAGTGCTCGCCCATCGACATGCCCGTGCGCGGCTCCTCGTTGCGGGGGATGTGGGGGACGATGTGGCCGGGGCGGACGCGGGTCAGCGTGCGCAGCTTGCCCACCGTCGAGCGCTCGCGGTTGGCGTCGAGCAGCGTCTCGCGCAGTTGTTCGTTGAGGCCGATCGGGGCGTCGGAGGTGGTGTCGGCGCCGCAGGCGATCCCGCAGTCGATCTGGCCGAGGGCGATCTTGTTGGCGACGAGGATCGTCGTCTCCAGGCCGGTCCCGCAGGCCTGCTGGACGTCGTAGGCGGGGGTCTCGGCGGCGAGGCGGGTGCCGAGCACGCTCTCGCGGGCGAGGTCGCGGTCGTGCGAGTGCTTGAGGACGGCGCCGCCGGCGACCTCGCCGAGCGTCTCGCCCTCGAGGCCGTAGCGGTCGATCAGCCCGTCGAGGGCGGCGGTCAGCATGTCCTGGTTGCTCGCGTGCGAGTAGACGCTGTTGGAGCGCGCGAAGGGGATCCGGTTGCCGCCGACGACGGCGACCTTGCGGGTCTGGCTTTTCATCTGGGGGAGGGTCCTCCTTGGGGTGAGTTGGAAGTGGGGAGAGGGGTCGAGCGCTCGCGCAGGCCGGGCTCGACGGTGGAGATGAGGAGCGCGGCCGCCTCGTCGGCGCTGATCGCCTCGGTGCGCAGCCACCAGCGGGCGAGCGCCTCGGAGGCGCCGAGCAGGGCGGTGGAGAGCGCCTCGACTTCGACCTGCGCCGCTTCGCGGCGCCGCATCGGCAGCTGCGCCAGCAGCGAGGCGGAGACGAGGTCGAGGATCTGGCCGCGGTAGGCGGCGACGCGGTCGAAGACCTCGCCGGCCTGGGGGAGGGTCTCGTCGAAGAGGACCGCCCAGGCGGAGCGGTCGGAGTCGAGGAAGCCGAAGAAGGCGCGGACGCCGGCCCCGAGCGCGTCGCCGGGGTTCTCGGTCTTGCCGACCGCGCCCGCGATCGTCGCGATCAGCGCGTCCCCCGCCCGCTCCATGCAGGCGATGTAGAGCCGCTCCTTGTTGCCGAAGTAGTTGTAGAGCAGCGGCTTCGTGACCCCGACCGCCGCCGCGATCTCGTCCATCGTCACCGCCGCGTAGCCGCGCTCGGCGAACAGCAGGTGCGCCGCCTCCAGCGTCTGCTCCATGCGGTCATCCCGCGAGAGTCGGGTGCGAACCGATGCATCCATCCGTGCATACGTTACCCAGGTATTAATTTATATGCAAGTAACGTGATGCATCGCACAGGTCAAGCCGCTGGGCAGTGGCTGGAGATCAGGTGGGAGCTACCCATCGGCCGCGTGATATGTGGCGACCTCTCCACTGGATCCACCGCCCAGCAGCAAGTTGTGAGGAGGACGGGGGACTCGAACCCCATCCGAAGAGCTACTCCGGACTCACGCGTATCAAGCGGTTGCGACACCTCGCCGCTTCATCCTCCGTGTCTATAAGTCGCCAGGCGCGAAAGTTCTCCCCCCTGGGACGCAGGAAGTGAGTCGGAGTAAGCTTGAAAAACGTGTATCAGGCGGTTCGGGGGTAGCTCCCTCGCACGAAAAAGACCCGCTTCGGCGGGTCTTCGTGATTTAGGAGGGGCGGAGCCTGAATCGCCAGGTTGCCGGAGTTGCGTCGGCGCCGTCTGGGGCGACCGCCTTGACTTTGAAGACGTACCGGCCAGGGGCGAGGTTGCGATAGATCGTCGGCGAGGAGCAGTGCTTGTATTTGAGCTCCTGGCGAACCTTGGAGAGGGCGCAGCGGAACCCGGTGGCGCTTCCTCTCGCCGCGAATACGAACCGCGCCGTGCCGCGTTGGTGCTCGACCTTCGCCTTCAGCAGCTTGACGCTCGGCGCCGTCGCGGGAGGCGCGGGGAGGGGGGTCGGCGTCGGAGTCGGCGCCGGTGGATCTGGCACCGGATCCAGGGTCGCCGAGACTGCCCTGTCCGCTTCCATCGAGACCCTGCACTTATCGCCGCCGACGATTGCATCGCAGCCCGACCACACGACCGCTTCCGTGTCGGAGTCCGGGACCGTCGTCAGCGTCACCTCGGTGCCGTAGTCGAAGGCGGCTTCGCAGGTCGAGCCGCATTTGATCCCGGCGGGGGAGCTGGTGACGACCCCCTGTCCGGTGCCAGCCTTGACGATTTTGAGGCTGCGGGTTTCCAGCGTGTAGGTGGCAGTGACTTCTTTGGCCGCATCCATCGTCACTTCGCATTCGCCATCGACGACGGCGTCGCAGCCGGACCATTCGACGGCTTTGGAGCCGACCGCCGAGCTGGAGGCAAGTTTGACTTTGGTGCCTTCGGAGAAGACGGCCCCGCAGGTCGGACCGCATTCGATACCAGCGGGTGAGCTGATGACAGTCCCCGCGCCGGGACCGACCTTTTTGACTTTGAGGGCGAAGGTGCCGATCGGGTCGAACTCGGCGACCACCGCTTTGGCCTCGGTCATCTTCACTTCGCATTCGTTGGCGCCGACGATCGCGTCGCAGCCGCTCCAGCTCACCGGTTTCGAGCCGGCCGCAGGCGCCCCGCTCAGCTTGACGATGGCTCCGTGGATGAAGCCGAATTGGCATTCCGTGCCGCATTCGATCCCCGCCGGGGAGCTGGTCACCGTGCCCGAGCCAGCGCCTTTCTCTTTGACGTTGAGGGGGTGCGATTCGAGGTCGAAGCGGGCTTTCGCTTCTTTCGCCGCGCTCATCGTCACTTCGCACTGATTCGAGGCGTTGACGGTCCCCGGGCACGTTTCCCAGACGACCGTTTTGCTGTGTGGGCCGGAGGCGCCGGTGAGTTTGACCAAGGTTCCGTGGTCGAAGCTCGTCGCGCAGCTCGAGCCGCATTCGATCCCGGCCGGGGAGCTGGTGACGACGCCGGAGCCGGCACCGCCGACGACCACCGCGAGTTGATGGGTTCCGAGCTCGAAGCTCGCGGTGACCGACTTGGCAGCGCTCATCGTGACTTCGCATTCGTTGGCGCCATTGACCGCATCGCAGCCGCTCCAGGTCACCGGTTTCGAGCCGTCGGCTGAGGTCCCGGTCAGGTTGACCACAGTGCCGTGGAGATAGCTCGCCGAGCATTCGGTGCCGCAGTCGATGCCTGCGGGAGAGCTCGTCACGGTGCCGGAGCCGTTGCCATTCCTTTCGACGTTCAGCGAATGGTCTTCGAGATCGAAGCGGGCTTTCGCGTTCCTCGCCGCGTCGACCGTCACTTCGCACTGGTTCGAGGCGTTGACGGTGCCCGGGCACGTTTCCCAGACGACGGCTTTGGAGCCTTCGGTAGGCGTGCCAGTCAGTTTGACCACGGTCCCGTGGTTGAAGTTCGCCGCACAGGTCACCCCGCATTCGATCCCCGCCGGCGAGCTGGTCACCGTGCCGCTGCCGCTGCCCGACTTCGAGACCGAGAGCTGGTGCTGTTCGAGGGTGAAGGTCGCGGTGACGGCCTTCGCCGCGGTCATCGTCACTTCGCACTGGTTGGAAGCGTTAACGGCATCGCAGCCGCTCCAGACGGCGGCTTTGGAGCCGTCGGTGGGAGTTCCGGTCAGCCTCACCAAGGTGCCGTGGTCATAGCTCGCCGAGCAGGTGACTCCGCATTCGAGCCCCGCTGGCGAGCTGGTCACGGTCCCCGAGCCGCTGCCGCTCTTGGAAACCGAGAGCTGGTGCTGTTCGAGAGTGAAGGTCGCGGTGACCGCCTTTGCCGCGCTCATCGTCACTTCGCACTGACTGGAGGCGTTGACCGTGTCGCAGCCGCTCCAGGCCACCGCTTTGGAGCCGGCGGCCGGCGTTCCGGTGAGTTTCACCAGGGTCCCGTAGCTGAAGGTGGCGGCGCATTCCGAGCCGCAGTTGATCCCGGCGGGAGAGCTGGCAATGCTCCCCGAGCCAGTGCCTTTCCTTTCGACGGTGATCTGGCGTTGTTCGAGGTTGAAAGTCGCTTTCGCTTCCTTCGCCGCGCTCATCGTCACTTCGCACTGGTTGGAGGCGTTGACGGTGCCGGGACACGATTCCCAGGCGACGGCTTTCGTGTTGGCACTTGGCGTTCCAGTCAGTTTCACCACCGTCCCGTGCGGGAAGCTCGCCGAACATTCCGAGCCACAGCTGATCCCCGCCGGGGAGCTGGTCACCGTCCCCGACCCGGAACCGCTCTTGGCCACGGTGAGCAGGTGGGATTCGAGGTTGAAGGTCGCGGTGACCGACTTGGCCGCGCTCATCGTCACTTCGCACTGATTCGAGGCGTTGACGGCGTCGCAGCCGCTCCAGGCCACCGCTTTGGAGCCGGCGGCCGGCGTGCCAGTCAGTTTGACCAGGGCCCCGTGGTCGAAGCTCGCGGCGCAGGTGGCGCCGCATTCGATCCCCGCCGGCGAGCTGGCGACGGTGCCCGACCCGGAGCCAGCCTTCGACACGGTGAGCTGGTGCTTGACCAGGGCGAATTCGGCCCCCACCGACTTGGCCGCACTCATCGCCACTTTGCAGCTGCCGGTGCCGGTACAGGCTCCGCTCCAGCCTTTGAATTCCGAGCCTGCCGCGGGGGAGGCGGTGAGGGTTACTTCGGTTCCCTGTTCATAGGCCTCTTCGCAGTCGGAGCCGCATTCGATCCCGGCCGGGGAAGAGGTGATGGTGCCGGTGCCGTTGCCCGAGCGGGTGACTTTGAGGGCGAACTTGGGCGCGGCCACGCTCACGGTCACCGAGTCGGCCCGGCTGCTCGCTTCCGTGCTTTTGACCACCAGCGAGAAGGTCAGCGAGGCCGGCCCAGTTGGTGCGGTGAAGGTCGGTTTCACCGCTTTCGAGTTGGAGAGGGTCACCGTGGGCCCTGCGGTTTGTTTCCATTCGTAGCTGAGGCTGTGACCGAGGGGATCGGAGCTGCCCGAGCCGTCCAGGGTGACCGCGGCTTTGCTGGCCACCGCTTGGTCCGATCCCGCGTCGGCGCCAGGGACCGAAGTTTCGGAGGCGACCATTTGCCGCTTCAGCCACGCCCAGTAGTCGGTGAAGAACGGTTCTTCGCATTTGAGCTGGCTCGCGCAGGCTTCGTTCGAATCGTGAGCCGCGTAGGCGTAGTAGGCGCTCAGCTTCTTCGCCAACTGCGGTTCGAAGACGTTGATCGGGGAGCTCTTGGTTTCGTAGTCCATGTAGGAGCGCAGCACGTGCTCGGCCGTCCAGGAGTTGGCGGCGAGGCGCGTCAATTTGGCGGTGGCGATGTGGTCGGCGTGATCGCCGGAGCCGAATTCGACGGTGAAGTTCTGGGTCGAGATGACTTCCGGTTCGAATTCCGCGATCAGCGCCTGAAGCGTCGCCAGCAGACCTTCGTAGGTGTAGGTGGTCGAGCCGTCGAGGGCGGTGAGTTCGCTGATCGGCGACAGGCTGGCGGGTTCGGGGTTGTGGCTGCGCCAGAGCTTGGGCAGGCTCTTGAACCCGGTCGCCGCATACCCGGTCCCGTTCTGGCCCCCGTTGGGGAGGCGCAGGTAGACCTGGCTGACCGTCGGTTTGCCGGTCAGGGTCGCGATGTGGAGGACATGGCCGGCGACGGTCGCTTCGGATTTCGTCCAGGTGTTGGGGACGCCGGCCATCACCGCGTAGGCCGCGCGCGAGCCTTCCTCCCGTTCGCGCCAATAGGCTTCGCCGAGCCCGGCGTCCCCGCCCGTGACGAACACCGTCCGCACGCATTCGCCGGCGGCGATTGCTTCGAGCAGGTCAGGGCTCTGGAAGATGAGGTCGTCGTCCTGGTGGGCGACGATGTTCATCTTTGTCTGGGTGCAGAGGAGATCGGCCTGCGCCTGCGCAGGAAGCGAAGCGAGCAGCAGGGCAGTGACGAGCACGGCTGCAGCGACGATCGATGCCGGCAGCGCGCGGAAGTGAAGCACGGACTGGTCCTCCATCGCGGTGGCGTTCTTCACCCATGGATTGTGCCGGACAAATATGCGAACGGTGACTCAATAAATCGTCCAGTGGACGAAAACGACCACTGGACTCCGCGAAAAATGGGGAGCCTCGACGCAGGGCGCGCCTGACAGGGTGCGCGCCTGGGCTACTCAGGAAAGCTCGGTGCCGTCGTAGAGCTTCTTGACGTGCACGGTGCCCGCGGGGGCGGCTTCGATGCAGAGCTTGCAGAGGACGCACTCGTCGCAGTTCTCGGCGACGACCTCGACGCTGCCGCCGGCGTCCTTGAAGATGTCGACGGGGCAGACTTCCTCGAGCTTGGCGGCGAGGCCGGCGTCGCCCCGGATCGAGTCGTCGACCTCGACGTCGATGAAGATCTTGTTCATGGGCTCGGGGTTCGAGGTTTCGGCCATCAGGCGGTCGCTCCCAGCTTCTCCTTGACGACGCCGGGGATCTCGTCGATGCGCTCGACGACGCGGATGCCGGCGGCTTCGAGGCGGGCGATCTTCTCGGTGGCGGTGTCCTCTTTGCCCTCGACGATCGTGCCGGCGTGGCCGAAGCTCATCCCTTTCATCTCCTCGTCGTCCATGAATTTGCCGGCCATGAAGGCGACGATCGGGAGGCGGCTGTTGTTGTCCTTGACCCATTCGGCCAGCTGGGCCTCCATGCGGCCGCCGGGCTCGGTGTAGATGACGATCGCCTCGGTCTGCTCGTCGGCCTCGAAGTAGGGCATCAGCTCGGCGTAGGTGGAGCCGATGATCGCGTCGCCGCCGATCGAGACCGCGGTGGAGACGCCGAGGCCGGCGGCGGTCAGCGAGGAGGAGATCTCGGTGGTCATCCCGCCGGAGCGGCTCATCACGCCGACGCGGCCTGGCTGGTAGGCCTTGGCGGCGTCTTTGGCGGGGCCGCCGATGCCGCCCATCTTGCAGACCTCGGGGACGATCAGGCCGAGGCAGTTGGGGCCGATGATGCGGGCGCCGTTCATGTCGGCCAGCTCGACCATCTGGGCGACGTCTCCGCGCGGAATCCGCTCGGTGACGATGACGACGAGCTTGATCCCGTTGAGGATGGCCTCGAAGACGGCGTCCTTGGTGAAGGCGGGGGGGACGGTGACGACGGAGCCGTCGATCGGGCCGCCGTGGTGCTCGACCGCCTGGGCGACGGTGTCGAAGACCGGGACGCCGTGGACCTCGCGGCCCTTGCGGCCGGGGGTGACGCCGCCGACGATCTTGGAGCCGTAGTCGAGGCACTCGCGGGTGAGGTTGACCGCCTCGCGGCCGGTGATCCCCTGGACGATGAAGGTCGTGTCCTTGTCGAGCAGGATGCTCATGCGGGCGCTCCCTGGATCTTGGCGACGGCGCGCCCGGCGGCCTCCCACATCGAGACCGAGCGGTCGCAGTACTCGACGCCGTACTTCTCGAGGATCTTGAAGCCCTCCTCCTCCCAGGCGCCGGGGATGCGGAAGATCGCGATCGTCTCGCCCGGGTCCTTGCCGAGCTCGAGGCAGGCCTTGATCACGCCGCGGGCGACGATGTCGACGCGGGTGTTGGAGACGATCGACATCATCACCGCGATCTTCTCGACGCCGTCCTTTTCGAGGACCTGCTTGGCGAGGCCGCAGGCCTTGGCGACGGAGGGGTTGCCGCCGATCTCCGAGTAGTTGGCCGGCTTGCCGCCCTGGTTGCGGACCGCGTCGGTCAGCGTCAGCGAGCCGCCGCCGGCGCCGATCACGAGCCCGAGGTTGCCGGTGAAGCCGTGGTCCTTGCCCTGGATCACGCCGCGGTGGTCGGCGGCGTCGATCGCGCCGACGTTGCGCTCGAAGTCGGAGGGCTCGTAGGTCTCGCGGGTGTCGTCCTCGGCGATCCCCAGCTCCTTGCGGAGCAGCTTCTTCTGGCGGCCGACCGCCTCGTTCTCCATCTCCATATGGGCGTCGAGGGCGACGAAGCTGCCGTCGGTCAGCTCGGCGAGGGGGTTGATCTCGGCCAAGGTCATGTCGTTGTCGCGGAAGAGACGGGCGAGACGGGCGAGGACCGGGGTCGCGCGGTTCAGCTGCGAGCCGGTGACGCCGGTGGCGGCGACGACCTGCTTGGCCTCGAAGTCGGGAATCGGGAAGAGGTTGGAGACGTGGCCTTTGCCGACGTGGTCGGGATGGGTCTCGGCGACCTCCTCGATGTCGATCCCGCCCATGTCGCTGAACAGCATCAGCGGCCGCTTCGCGGTGCCATCCCAAACGACGCTCGCGTAGTACTCCTGCTTGACCTCGGCTTTGGGGTCGACGAGGACGCCGCGCGGCATGTGCCCGTTGATCTCCAGCTTCAAGATCTCCTCGGCGTGCTGGGCTGCCTCCTCGGGCGTGTCGGCGAACTTGACGCCGCCGGCCTTCATCCGGCCGCCGGTCAGCACCTGGCTCTTGATCACCACCGGCCCGCCGATTTCCTCGGCGACCTTGCGTGCCTCCTCGGCAGTCGTACAGAAGCCGTACTTGGTGACGGGAATCCCCGCCAGCTCGACGATCTTGCGTGCCTCGTACTCGTAAAAGCGCATCAGCGGCGCGGAACCCTATCCAACGTGGCGAGCCGACGAGGGTTGGGCGCCATTTCCGTGGTTCCTTTGTCGTCTATAGGCGGACAAAGGAACCACAACTGGGGAAGCGATGAGGACCACCGGCGCCCTCCCTGCCACCGTCCCGCGCCCCTGCTTTACTCCCCGCGGTGCTACCCGTCTCACCTGGGCTGAGGAGGCGCTTTCGGCCCCGCTTTTTCCTTGCTCTGACGCTGATTTTGAGCGTTGTGGGGCTGTACGGATGCGGGACCGTGGTCGATCTCGAAAAGCTTCAGGACACGATCCAAGCCAGCCTGGAAAAGTCGATTCATGAGAAGATCAAGGCCGTCGAATGCCCTTCGGATCAGTCTGTAGACCCGGGCGCGACCTTCACGTGCATCGTGATTTTCTCCAACGACAGGCGGGAAGTAGCGACCTTGAAGATCCGAGACAAGGATGCCGACATCTCCATGGTCGGCCTCAAACCCGAGAAATAGAGAGAGGCGAATGAGCGACCTGACCACTGCCCCTTCGGAGTTGACGACGAATGCCAAGCTGAAGCAATGGGTGGGTGAGATCGCAGCCCTCACCGAGCCCGACTCCGTCTACTGGTGCGACGGCTCCGCCGAGGAGTACGACCGCCTCTGCCAGGTCCTGATCGACGCCGGCACCTTCGAGCGCCTCTCCGACGCCAAGCGGCCGAACAGCTACCTCGCCCTCTCCGACCCCGGCGACGTCGCCCGGGTCGAAGACCGCACCTTCATCTGCTCCGAGCAGGAAGCCGATGCCGGCCCGACCAACAACTGGCGCGACCCGGCCGAGATGCGCGAGACCCTCGGCGATCTCTTCAAGGGCAGCATGAAGGGCCGGACGATGTACGTCGTCCCCTTCTCGATGGGCCCGCTCGGCTCCGACATCTCCGAAATCGGCGTCCAGCTGACCGACTCGCCCTACGTCGCCGTCTCGATGCGGATCATGACCCGGATGGGCAAGGGCGCCCTCGAAGTGCTGGGCGACGACGGCCAGTTCGTCCCCTGCGTCCACTCGGTCGGGATGCCGCTGGCCGAGGGCGAAGAAGACGTCTCCTGGCCCTGCAACGAGGCCAACAAGTACATCGTCCACTACCCCGAGACGCGCGAAATCTGGTCCTTCGGCTCGGGCTACGGCGGCAACGCCCTGCTCGGCAAGAAGTGCTTCGCGCTGCGGATCGCCTCGGCGATGGCCCGCGACGAGGGCTGGATGGCCGAGCACATGCTGATCCTCAAACTGACCTCGCCCGAGGGCAAGGTCAAGTACCTCACCGGCGCCTTCCCCTCGGCCTGCGGCAAGACCAACCTCTCGATGATGGTCCCGACCCTGCCCGACTGGAAGGTGGAGACGATCGGCGACGACATCGCCTGGATGAAGTTCAAGGAGGACGGCCGCCTCTACGCCGTCAACCCCGAGGCCGGTTTCTTCGGCGTGGCGCCCAACACGAGCCAGCTGACGAACCCGAACGCGATGGACACCGTCGAACGCAACACCATCTTCACCAACTGCGCCAAGACCGACGACGGCGACATCTGGTGGGAGGGGATGACCGGCGAGCCGCCGGCGCACGCGATCGACTGGCACGGCAACGACTGGACCCCGGAGTCCGACAAACCGGCCGCGCACCCGAACGCGCGCTTCACCACCCCCGCCGCCCAGTGCCCCTCGATCGCGCCCGAGTGGGAGGACCCCGCCGGGGTGCCGATCGACGCCTTCCTCTTCGGCGGCCGCCGCGCCACCGTGGTGCCGCTGGTGCAAGAAGCCTTCGACTGGGAGCACGCGGTCTTCATGGGGGCGACGATGTCCTCGGAGACGACCGCCGCCGCGGCCGGCGCCGTCGGCCAGCTGCGCTTCGACCCGATGGCGATGCTGCCCTTCTGCGGCTACAACATGGCCGACTACTTCGCCCACTGGCTGAAGATCGGCAAGCACGAGGGCGCCCAGCTGCCGCGCGTCTTCTACGTCAACTGGTTCCGCAAAGACGCCGACGGCAAGTTCCTCTGGCCCGGCTTCGGCGAGAACAGCCGCGTCCTCGAGTGGGTCTTCCGCCGCTGCGAGGGTGAAGCCGAGGCGGTCGAGACCCCGGTCGGGATGCTGCCGGCCGAGGGCGAGATCAATACCGAGGGCCTCGACATCTCCGCCGAGGCGATGCGCGAGCTGCTCAGCGTCGACCTCGACCTGGTCAAGGAGCAGCTGCCCCAGGTGAAGGCGCACCTGGCCGAGTTCGGCGACAAGCTGCCGGCCGAGGTCAGCGCCCAGCTGGAAGCGCTGGAAGAGCGGCTGGGCTGAGCCTCAGCCGCCGAGCGCGGGCCCGGGCGGCGTTATCCGCCCGGGCGGCAGGTCCGAGAAGGCGTTCGGGCGGTAGATCGGGCGTCCGATCGCCTTGCGGAAGGCCTTCAGCGAGGAGCGAGAGCTTTCCAGCGGCCAGTCCATCCCCTGGTCCTTTTCGTCGAACCAGATCAGGGCGCGGACCTTCGGGTAGTGGGCCGGGATGTTGCGCAGCGCGCTCTTGATCCAGTTGGCCTTGGAGCCGCCGCGCTCTTCGGAGGCGACCTCGCCGATCACCATCGGCTTGCTGGGGGCGATCTTGACCACCCGCTTGTAGGTGCCGCGGAAGACCTGATCGAAGCTCTGCCAGCCCTTGGAGTTGCGGGTTCTGCCCCAGTTGAAGCCGTCGAGGCAGGTCCAGTCGACGTAGGCGTTGCCGGGGTAGAGCTCCTTCAGCGGCGTCAGCTTGCGGGTGAAGTCGACGTTCGGGCACCAGACCCAGGTGACCTTGTTCGCGCCGACCTGTTCGAAGATGTCGTGGACGTGGCGCCAGGCGGCGACGAAGGAGCCGGGGGTGTTGCCGTTGAGGCCCTCGCTCCAGGGGAACCAGAAGCCGTTCATCTCGGCGTCGAAGCGGAGGAAGAAGGGACGGTTCCAGGTGACGACCTGTTCGGCGTAGTCGCGGATGTAGGCGTCCTGGGAGCCGTTGGCGATCGCCGGCAGGCTGAAGTCCGGCTGGTCGAGGCTGGAGGGGACCGATTGCGAGGCCCAGTTGAGGAAGGGGATGGTGCCGTGCCGGCGCAGCTGCTCCATCGCCTGTTCGGGGAACGGGAAGGGCCTACAGGGGTTGAACGAGCAATCGGTGAAGGGGGCGGAGAACGACAGCAGCGAGGCGCCCTTGCCCGTCTGGCGCTCGAACTTTTCCAGGGCGCCGAAGTCCCAGGGCGGGGATTCGCCGGTCAGCTGCTTGCCGATCACGGCGCCCCAGTAGAGCGGCCGCGCCTTCTTCTTCGCGGCCGCGGTGCCGGCCTGCAGCAGCAGGGCGCAGAGGAGAGCCCCCACCACGACGAGGGCGATGCGGCGGGCATGAGGGCTTCGGGCTTGGGCTTCCATTTGCTGCTGCTTTCTATCGCTCTCGATCCCAAAACCCGCCGACGGGCTTTAGCTGCGATCCGCCATTCTTTTTACGGACGGCGGCGCGATCTGGATCAACTGGGTGGTCCGACCGGTCCGCCGAGAAGCGTGGAGTATTGGTTGGTCCGGAAGCCGGAGGCCTTGATGCCGCGCGCGAAGGCCTGGGTCACCTTCGGAGCGCTCTCGATCGGCCACTGGACGCCGCGGTCGATCTGCTCGAACCAGATCAGGCCGCGGATCCGCCGGTACTTGGTCCGCAGGTCCTTGAACATCTGCGTGATCCATTCCGCCTTGCGGTGGCTCCTGCCGCCGGAGGCGAACTCGGCCAGCAGCATCGGCTTCTGCGGCGCGAGCTTGCGGGTGATCGTGCGGTAGCTGCCGGCGAAGATTTCGTCGAAGCTGCGCCAGGGCTGGGAGTTGACGCCGTTCTTGGCCCAGTTGAAGCCGTCGAGGCAGGTCCAGTCGACGTATTCGTTGCCGGGGTAGTAGCGGGCGAGCGGCCCGAAGCGGTGCTGCACGTCGGCGTAGGGGCACCACGTCCAGGTCGCGTTGGTGGCGCCGACCTGGGTGAAGATGTCGTGGACGTGGCGCCAGGCGGCGACGTAGGAGCCGGGCGTGTTGCCGTTCGCGAACTCGCCCCAGGGGAACCAGTCGCCGTTCATCTCCCAGTCGAAGCGGAGGAAGAAGGGGTGGCCCCAGTCGCGGGCGGCTTCGGCGAATTCGCGGATGTAGCCGTCGTAGGCGCCGCCGGCGATGTCGGCCAGCTGGAAGTCGGGCTCGTTGACGTCGAGCGGGACCGGGATCGACTGCGAGCCCCAGCTGAAGAAGGGGATCGCGCCGTAGTTGCGGATCGTGTTCATCTCGAAGGTGGGGAACTCGTAGAAGCTGCAGGGGGACTTGCTGCAGTCGGCGAAGGGCGCCGCGAACTCCAGCAGCGACAGCGGCTTGCCGCTCAGCTGTTCGAAGCGCGAGACCGCGCTCATGTCCCAGGGAGGCTGTTCGCCGGTCAGCTGCGGCCCGATCCAGGCGCCCCAGTAGGTCGGGCGCTGCTTCGGCGCCTTGCGGTGGTGGTGATGGCGGTGCTTGCCGTGATGGGGCGCGGCGCTCGCCGGCTGCGGCAGGGCGAAGAGGGCGAGGAGGGCGGCGATCGCCAGCAGGGAGAGGATCGTGCCCTGGCGGGTTTGGGGGTGGCGGCTATTCATCTGCGGGGCGGGCTTGGGGTCGAAGGAGTGTAGAAAGTGGCCTACCCGGCTCGATCCGGATCAACCCGTGGGCGAGATCGAGCTGGCCGAGGCGAAGGAATTGCCGACGTAGGCGGGGTTCTGGATTCCTTCGGCGAAGGCCGCGGTGGCGCTGCTCGAGGTCTCGATCGGCCAGTCCATGCCGTCGTCATACTTCTCGAACCAGAGCAGGCCGTGGAGTTGCGGATATTCGGTCCGCGCCGACCTCAGCGCTTCGGCGATCCACTGCGCCTTCGAGCCGCCGCGCTCGCTGGAGCCCGTCTCGCTGATGATCAGCGGCTTCGAGGGCGCGATTTCTTCGGTGATTTCGTCATAGGTGGAGCGGAAGAGCTCGTTGAACGTCATCCAGTTGCCACCGCCGAAGTTGTAGCCGTCGAGGCCGGTCCAGTCGACGTAGGCGTCGCCGGGGTAGAGGGAGGCGAGGTCGCGCAGCTTGTGACCGGGGTCGACGTTCGGGCACCAGACCCAGCTGACGTTGGTCGCGCCGACCTGGGTGAAGATGTCGTGGACGTGGCGCCAGGCGGCGACGGATTCGCCGGGCTGGTTGCCGTTGACGCCCTCCATCCAGGCGAACCAGTTGCCGTTCATCTCCCAGTTGAAGCGGAGGAAGAAGGGGTGGCCCCAGTCGCGGGCCGCTTCGGCGAATTCGCGGATGTAGGTGTCGTAGCGACCTTCGATCACGTCGGCGAGCTGGAAGTCGGGCTCGCTGAGGTTGCTCGGCATCGGGGTCGCCTGCGAGCCCCAGCTGAAGAAGGGGATCGAGCCGTGCTGGCGGATGCTTTCCATCTCTTCCTCGGGGAAGGAGTAGAAGGAGCAGGGGGACTTCGAGCAGTCGGCGAACGGGGAGGAGAAGTTGATCACCGAGGCGCTCTTGCCGGTCATCGCTTCGAATTTGGAGACCGCACCCATGTCCCAGGGGGCCTCGGTGCCGGTCAGCTGGTCGCCGATCCAGGCGCCCCAGTAGAGCGGGCCGCCACCGGTGTGGGGGGCGCCGCAGGACTTGGGGCGCCGCGCGGTGCGCCGCCGCAGCGTCGGGCGGTGGGCCATCAGGTTGCGGCGCGCCTGCGCGCACCTGGGCTGGCCGACGGCGCGCGCCTCGGCCAGCTTGCGAACCCCCTTGGCGCCGGCTCCGGCGGGGGCGGAGAGGCCGAGGAGGGCGACGAGCAGCAATGCCAGCGCCAGCAGGCCGAGGCCGATCGGCCGCGCGGTTTGCAGTTGGCGTCGCTGCGAGGGCACGCCTTGCCATCGGCAGCCGTGGGCGCCGTTTCAGCCTTGGGCGGCTAACTGGACGTTTGTCCGGTTTTCCTTGACAAACCGCCTGCAGCGGCGCTACGGGCGGGCGCTCAGCTCGGCAGCTGGACCGGGCCGAAGCCGAGAGTGCCGAAGGTGTTGGTGGTGTAGGCCGGGCTCTGGATGCCTTCGGCGAAGGCCTTGGTGGCGCTGGTGGAGGTCTCCAGCGGCCAGTCCATGCTGCTGTCGTACTTGTCGAACCAGAGCACGCCGTGGATCTTCGGGTACTGGGTCGGCAGCTCGGAGAGCATTTCGCGGATCCAGGTCGCCTTCGAGCCGCCGTACTCGCTGGAGCCGACCTCGCTGACGATCATCGGCTTGCTCGGGGCGATCGTTTCGGTGATCGTCTTGTAGGTCGATTTGTAGAGCTGGTCGAAGGTCCGCCAGCGGTCGGGCCGGTTCGGGTTGGTGCCGAAGTTGTAGCCGTCGAGGCCGGTCCAGTCGACGTAGTTGTCGCCGGGGTAGAGGCCGGCGAGGCTCTTCCAGTGGTTTTCCGGGTCGACGTTCGGGCACCAGACCCAGCTGACGTTGGTCGCGCCGACCGAGGTGAAGATGTCGTGGACGTGGCGCCAAGCGGTGACGTATTCGCCGGTCTGGTTGCCGTTGACGCCTTCCATCCAGGCGAACCAGTTGCCGTTCATCTCCCAGTTGAAGCGGAGGAAGAAGGGGTGGCCCCAGTTCTTGGCGGCGGTCGCCCATTCGCGGATGTAGGTGTCGTAGCGGCCTTCGATCACGTCGGAGAGCTGGAAGTTCGGCTCGCTGAGGTTGCTCGGCAGCGGGATCGACTGTGAGCCCCAGCTGAAGAAGGGGATCGCGCCGTGCGAGCGGATGTTGGTGAATTCAGGGGCGGGGAACTTGTAGAAGGAGCAGGTGCTGGAGCAGTTGGCGAAGGGGGAGGAGAAGTTGACGATCGAGAGCTTCTTGCCCAGCTCCTGCTCGAAGGCCGAGACGGCGTTCATGTCCCAGGGCGCTTCGTGGCCGGTCAGCTGGTTGCCGATCCAGGCTCCCCAGTAGATCGAAGAGGACGGGGTCGGTTCGGGTTCGGGGGTGGGTTCCGGGGTCGGAGTGGGTTCCGGCGTCGGTTCGGGGGTGGGAGTCGGTTCCGGGGTCGGGGTCGGTTCCGGTTCCGGTTCCGGTTCCGGGGCGGGCGTCGGCGTCGGTTCGGGCGCCGGCACCGGGTTGTCGACGGTGACGTGGATCGTCGCGCTGGCGGGGCGCGAGTGCTTCGCGTAGACCGTCGCCTTCAGCGTGTGGGAGCCGTTGCCGAGCTTGGTCGTGTCGAGGACGCCGTTGCCGTAGAGGAAGGGAGCGCTGGTGTCGGTCCAGGAGGTCGCCCCGTCGATCGCGAATTCGACCTTGTAGGCCCGCGTGTTCGTCGTCCGCACTTCCCAGGCGACCGAGCCGGAGAGGACCGCGCCATCGCCGAGCGACTGCGAGATGACGCTGACCTGGACCGACTGTCGCCTGGCGCCGTGCGCGGAGGCCCGCATCGCGATCGTCGCGGTGGCGTGGGCGCGCTTGCCCGAGCGGGCGCCGGCCGCGGCGGGCAGCAGCAGCGAGGCCAGCAGGGCGAGGGCTGCGACCGTCAGGGTCCCGGTGCGGAGGCGGAGGTTCATGCCCGGGGGATCGAGCGCCGCCGATCCCGACTGGAGCGAAAATCCTTTCTTTGGACGTTTAGTCCAGTGAGCCGTAGAGGTCGAGCAGCGCCGCCGCGCACTCGTCCCAGGAGCTGAGGACGGGGCGGGTCTCGGGAGCGGGTTTGTCCAGCTCCTCGACCACCGCCCTGCCGATCGCCGCCGCGCTCTCGTCGAGGGGGATGCCGCGGGCGACGCCGTCGGCGGCCAGCTCGCCGAGTCCACTGGCGTCGGCGACGAGCAGCCTGCAGCCGGCGGCCGCGGCCTCCAGAGCGACGAGGGGGTGGGTCTCGAACTCGCTCATCAGCACCACCAGGGAGACCTCGCCGAGCAGCTCGGCCATCGCCTGCGGCTGGTCGGGGGGCGTGCTGGTGAAGCGCACCTGCTCGGCGACCCCGAGCTCGGCGGCGAGGCCGCGCAGGTCCTCCTCGTAGGGGCCGGTGCCGACGATCGCGAGGGTGGCGTCCGGGCGTTGCCGCAGCACCTCCGGGAAGGCTTCGATCACGCGGTGGTGGCCCTTGTAGCGCTCGAGCCGGCCGATCGAGGCGATCGTCGCGGCGCCGTTGCGGGTTTGCGGGCGCGCTTGCGAGAAGGCGAGCTCGGTCCCGTTGGGGATCAGCGCGAAGCGCTCGGGCGGCAGCCCCAGCTCGCTGCCGTACTCGTCGATCTCGAAGCGGGCGACGGCGACGAGCCGGGCGGCGCGTCGCAGCAGCGGTCGCAGCAGCCGCCGCTGGGTGCGGCGGGCGCGGTTGCGCAGCTCGGAGGAGTGGCCGCCGCCGTGGAAGGTGACCACGTAGGGGACGCCGAGGGTGAGGGCGCGGAGCAGCGCCAGCGGCGCCACCAGCGTGTGGTAGCTCTGGAGGTGGATCACGTCCCAGGGCCGGCGTCCGATCTCGCGCCAGAGGCGCGGTGCCAGGCACCAGTCGCGGTTCGCCGGCCAGGCCCGCACGGTGCGGATGCGGACGCCGTCGCGCACCTCCTCGCTCAGCGGCGCCCCACCAGGTTCGGTGCAGAGCACCTCGACCGCGGCGCCCGCCGCCGCCATCCGCCGGCTCGTTTCCATCACGTGGCGCTCGACGCCGCCCTGGTGCAGGGGGCTGCGCGGGGTCACCATCAGCACCCGCAGCGGCGCCTCGCCGGCTTTGCCCGCCTCGTCGAGCGCGCGGCGGCGCTTGCCGATCCGCCGCGCCGCGCGGCGGGCGCCGAGGAAGCCGGCGGTGGTGGCGCCGAGCCCGTAGACGATCGCCCCGGCGCGCCCGAAGCCGCCGCCGTCGCCGCGGAGGAGGTCGCGGAGGCCGTCCAGGACGCCAAGCGGCAGGGTGCGGCGGACGTAGGAGCGCTCGGCCTCCAGGCCGGAGCCGCCGCCGACGAGGGCGGTGAGGATCGACTTCGAGCGTCCCTCGCCGCGGCAGCGGGAGGAGAAGTAGGAGAAGCGGCCGCGCTCGGCCGGGACGTGGTGGTCGACGACCGCCGCCGGGTCGTAGCGGATCTCCGCCTCGGGGTGGCGCTGGCCGATGCGGATGCAGAGGTCGGTCTCCTCGCAGCCGGCCGGGATCTTCCCGACCCGCCCCAGCTCGTGCCGGAAGCCGCCGGCCTCGACCAGGGCCTCGCGGCGGAAGGACATGTTGGCGCCGACCAGGTTGCGCACCGCTTCGGGCTGCTGCGGCATCCCCGAGTGGGTGCAGCCGACGACCCAGTCGAACTCGGGCGGGAACCAGCGCGGCCGGCCCGCGGCCCAGTCGGGGCGGACGGCGCCGCCGGCGCCCAGGACCTGGGTGCCGGCGTAGGCGGCGCCGAGCCGCTCGATCCAGTCGGGCGCCGGCACCGCGTCGTCGTCGAGGAAGGCGACGACCGCGCCCGAGCTCTCGGCGAGGCCGGTGTTGCGGGCGCCGGAGAGGCCCTGCTGCTCGGCGTTGGGGAGGACCTTCGCCTGCGGCCAGCGGCGCCGGCACTCGGCTTCCAGCTCGGGCGAGTGGTCGATCACCAGGACGATCTCGTGAGGCGCCACCGTCTGCGCTCCCAGTGACTCGATCGCGGCGGCCAGCAGCTCGATCCGCTCCAGCGTGTAGGCGCAGAGGACGACCGAGATCGGCGGCGGCGTCCCGGCGCGGGCGGATTGGGGGGTGGGCGGCACGCGGCGATTCTGGCAGCCCGCCCGTCTCGTAACGTTGGCTCGGAATGAGCGGGGAAGATCGATGCGGATCCTGATGGTCGCCCAGTCCTTCGCGCCCGTAGTCGGGGGCGAGGAGCGGATCGTCGAGGACCTCAGCGCCGAGCTGGCGCGGCGCGGGCACGAGGTCGAGGTGGCGACCTTGCGGCAGCCGCTGGGCGAGCCGCCGCCGCGCAGCGACGGGGTCGAGGTCGAGCTGCTGCGCAGCACCGTGCAGCGGGTTCCCGGCCTCGCTGCCGACCCCGAACGCAGCTACGCGACCCCGGGTCCCGACCCGCTCGCGGTCGCCGACCTGCGCCGCGTCGTGCGCCGCTTCCGCCCCGACGTCGTCCACGCCCACAACTGGCTGGTCCACTCCTACCTGCCGCTGGCGAAGCGCTCCGGGGCGGCCTTCGTCCTCTCGCTCCACGACTACAGCCTCGTCTGCGCGACCAAGCGCTTCTTCTACAAGGGCGGGGTGTGCAGCGGCCCCGGCGCCCGCAAGTGCCTCGCCCACTCGCTCGACTACTACGGCGCCGCCAAGGGCGCCGTCGCCTATGCCGGGGTCTTCGCCTCCAAACCGGCGCTGCGGCGGCGGGTCGACATGTTCCTTCCGGTCAGTGAGGCGGTCCGCGACCTCAGCGGTCTCGACTCCTCGACTCCCAACCGCGTCGTCCCCAACTTCATCGGCGAGCTGCCGCCGGCGCCGGCGGACCACCCGAGCCTGCGGGCGCTGCCCGCGGAGCCGTTCATCCTCTACTTCGGCGACGTCACCGAGGACAAGGGGGTGGGGGCCTTGCTGGAGGCCTACCGGGGCCTGGAGCGGCCGCTGCCCCTGGTCCTGATCGGCCGGCAGCTGATCGAGGGGGCCGACCAGGTCCCGGGCGTCACCGTGCTCGACCCGGTCCCGCACCCGGTGGCGATCGAGGCGCTGCGCCGGTGCGCCTTCAGCGTCGCCCCGTCGCTGCTGCCCGAGTCCTTCGGGATCGTGGCCCTGGAGGCGGCGGCGGCCGGCAAGCCGGCGATCGTCTCCGCCCTCGGCGGCCTGCGCGACGTGGTAGTCGACGGCGAGACCGGGATCCTCGTCCCGCCGGGAGACGCCGAGGCGTTGCGGGAGGCGCTGCGGCGGCTCTGCGAGGAACCCGAGACGCGGGGCCGAATGGGGGAGGCGGCGCGGGCGCGGGCCCGCCTCTTCGGCCCCGACGCGGTGGTCCCCCGGTTCGAATCTGCATACGAGCTTGCCGTCGAGGCGCGCCTCAAGGCAGGGGGCGGGCGTGGCCGATAACACTGGACGAATGCCCGAGCAGTTGACCGCGCCCGCGCCCACCACCGAGAAACCCGAGCCCGACGCGCCGCCGCAGACGGTCCGGCTGCAGCCGACCAAGGGATTCAGCCGCGTGCTCGCGCCGCGCGAGCTCTGGCGCTACCGCGACCTCGCCTTCCAGCTCGCCGCCCGCGACGTCACCATCCGCTACCGCCAGACCTTCTTCGGCGCCGCCTGGGCGATCCTGCAGCCGGTCGCCCTGATGATCGTCTTCGCGATCATCGGCGCCGCGGCGGGCATCTCCTCCGACGGCCTCCCGCGCGGGCTCTTCGGCCTCGCCGCCCTCGTCCCCTGGACGTTCTTCGCCAGCGCCTTCCTGCTCGGCTCCGAAAGCCTGGTCCTGAACCAGGCGCTGGTGGCGAAAATCTATTTCCCGCGGATCTTCATCCCCGCCGCCGTGGTCGCCGCCGGCTGCTTCGACCTGGTGATCTCGACCACGCTGCTGATCGTCATCGTCTTCATCTACGGCCTCGCCAACGGCATGCTCCTCTCGGCCGCGACCCTGACCCTGCCGTTCCTGGCCGCGATCGCGGTGATGACCGCGCTCGGCGCCGGCACCGCGCTCTCGGCCGTCAACGTCCGCTACCGCGATGTCCGCTACATCGTCCCCTTCGCGACCCAGATGTGGTTCTTCCTCACTCCCGTCTTCTACCCCAACAGCAGCCTCAGCGAGCCGCTGCGGACGCTGTCGGCGATCAACCCGATGGTCGGGGTGGTGGAAGGCTTCCGCTGGGCCCTCCTCGACGGCGGCGGCCACGCCCCGCTGACCCTGATGGCGATCTCCGCCGCCTCCGCCGCGCTGCTGCTGGTCGGCGCCCTCGCCTACTTCGACCGGGTGGAGCGCAGCTTCGCCGACCTGATCTGAGATGAGCTACACGGCGATCCAGGCGGAGGAGCTCGGCAAGAGCTACCGGCTCGGGCTCAGCGCGGCATACGGCTCGCTGCGCGAGAGCATCTCCGAAGGGATGCGCAAGGCGGTCGGCCGTGGGCGCGGGCCTGTCGAAACGACCAGACGCGACGTCCTCTGGGCGCTGCGGGACGTTTCCTTCTCGATCGAAAGCGGCGAAGCGATCGGCCTGATCGGCCACAACGGCGCCGGCAAGAGCACGCTGCTGAAACTGCTCTCGCGGATCGTCGAGCCGACCGAGGGCTGGGCCGAGGTGACCGGCCGGGTCGGTTCGCTGCTCGAGGTCGGCACCGGCTTCCACCCCGAGTTGACCGGCCGCGAGAACGTCTTCCTCAACGGCGCCATCCTCGGCATGCGGCGAGCGGAGATCCGCAGCCGCTTCGACGAGATCGTCGAGTTCGCCAGCATGGAGCGCTTCCTCGACACGCCGGTGAAACGCTATTCGAGCGGGATGCAGGTGCGGCTGGCCTTCGCGGTCGCCGCCCATCTCGAACCGGAGATCCTGCTCGTCGACGAGGTGCTGGCGGTCGGCGACGCCGCCTTCCAGCGCAAGTCGCTGGCGAAGATGGCCGAAGTGGCGCGAGCGGGGAGCACGGTGGTCTTCGTCTCCCACAACCTGGCCACGATCCAGGCGCTCTGCGAGCGGGCGATCCTGCTCGAGCAGGGCAAGGTGATCGCCGACGCGCCGGTCGAGGAGGCGGTCTCCGGCTACCTTCGCTCGCTGGAGCGGGCCGCCACCACCGACCTGCTCGATCGCCCCGACCGCGACGGCCGCGCCTGGCGGACCAGCCAGGTGCGCCGGATCGGCATCTACGACGGCGAGAGCGGCGAGGCCGACGTGATCATCGGCGGGCGCTCGGCCAAGATCGTGCTGGAGGTGACCAAGGTGCTGCCGATGATGGAGTGCCAGGTGACGATCCTCAACAACCTCGGCACCCCGATCGTCACCTTCGACAGCGAGCTGAGCGCCCCCACCGACCGCCGCGACGGCGAGCTCGGGGAGCGGATCGAGTGCGAGATCGAATCGCTTCCCCTAGTGCCAGGCCGCTACCGGATCGACTTCGTCCTCAAGGGCAGCCAGGAGATCCAGGACGGCCTCCAAGCGGCAGCCTTCTTCGACGTCGAGCCCGGCATCGTCGACGGCCGCCCGATCGCCCCCGCCGGCGCCGACGGCGACATCTCCCTGCGCCACAGCTGGCACCTGCCCGCATAACCGCAGCCGACATTCGCCCCACTGGGGTGTGGTCAAGATCGGATGGGCCACGGCACGCCCCTCCGAGCCGACTAACCGGTTGCGCCAGAATTGCCCGATGCCCCGTCGCCTGCCGTGGCTCTTGGTCACCTCGGCGCTCATCGTCTTTCTCACGCTCGGATCCACCGAGCTGATCGCCTCGAGCGCGTCGTCCGCCAGCCGCCAGCCTCCCCATCCCTGGATCGGGGTCAAGGGCAACCACCTGGTTGACGGCAAAGGCAATGTGGTGCGGTTGCTCGGCGTCAACCGCTCCAGCTTCGAGTACTCCTGCGTTGAGGAAGAACGGCTCTTCGAAGGCCCGACCGACTGGGCCTCGATTCAGGCGATGAAGAGCTGGCACATCAACGCGGTCCGGCTCCCCCTCAACGAGAGCTGCTGGCTGGGGACCGGCGGCGTCGATCCGAGCCTGAGCGGGACCACCTACCGGAGCGCGGTGCGCGAATACGTGGAAGAGCTGGAGCGGGCGGGCCTCTACGTGATCCTCGACCTGCACTGGGCGGCGCCGGGGAAGCACCTGGCGACGGGGCTGCTGCCGCTGCCCGACGCCGAACATGCGCCGGAATTCTGGCGCAGCCTCGCCACCGAATACCGCGAAGACCGCAGCGTCCTCTTCGACGTCTACAACGAGCCCCACGACGTGGGCTGGGAATGCTGGGCCTCGCCCTGCACCGTCACCGACCAGTGGTTCGGCGCCTACCAGGCGACCAGCCTGCCTGAACTGCTGGCCGCGGTGCGCTCGACCGGCGCCCGGCAACCGGTGCTGCTGGGCGGCCTCGACTGGACCCGCGAACTGCGTGGCTGGCTGGACCACCGGCCCGCCGACCCCGCCCACGCCCTGGTCGCCGCCAACCACACCTACGACTTCTCACGCTGCGAAGGGGCCTGCCGCAAGGCCCTCGCCAACATCGCCCGCCATGTCCCCGTCGTAACCGCCGAGCTCGGCGAGGGCGACTGCCGCGACCGCTACATCAACCCCTACATGCGCTTCGCCGACCGCCACGGGATCTCCTACCTGGGCTGGACCTGGAACACCGGCGGCCGCTGGGACTGCGCAGGCGGTCCCTCGCTGATCCGCGACTGGGAAGGCCACCCGACGCCTTTCGGCAAGGGCTTCAAGGAACACCTGCGGCAGCTGGCAAAGAAGTAGAGGCCGGCTCGATGACGGCTAGGCGGACTCCTAAAGCCAAGATCTCAGCCGCTGCCAATCGATTGCGACTGATCGATGTCGCCTCGGCTACCGTGTCATGCATGGCTTCCCGAGATTTGATTCAGCGCGCCGGAGAGAGCTTGGCCAAAGCTGCCGGCGCAAACTCGAGGGTGATCCTCTTCGGCTCGCATGCTCGCGGCGAGGACCGCCCCGACAGCGATGTGGATCTGCTCGTGGTCGAGCCCGAGTTGGGAGATCGATTCGCTGAGTCAGTGAGGCTCTCGAGGCTCGTGGGGGAACTTGGCGTACCAGCAGACGTTGTGGTCGTCAGCGAGGCTCACGCTCGCCGCTGGGGCGAGGTTCCGGGAACGATGCTCCACGACGCCCTTGCGGAGGGACGGGTTCTTGTCAGTAGAGCCTCCTAGCGGCCAAGAGCTGGCGCATCTACTGATGGAGAAGGCGGCGGGAGACGAAATCGTCCTGCGTCGTCTCTCTGATGACGACGATGTTCCAGATGATGTTCTCGGCTTCCATGCCCAGCAGGCAGTGGAGAAGATGATGAAGGCAGTGCTCGCTCTCAACGGCGTGACTTTTGAGCGAACGCACAACCTCATGTATCTGCTCGTTGCTCAAACCCGCGAGTGGGCGGAAGCCCAGTTCGCACGCTAAGCCCCGCCGAGCCAGAGCTTGCGCAGGAAGGTGAGGACGGAGTCGGTGCCCTTGATCTCGACGCGGGGGATCTCGAGCGGGTCGTCGCCGGGGCGGGCGAGGCGGTTCTCGACGGTGCAGGCGCCTTCGTAGCCCGCTTCCCGGACCGCGGCGACGGCGGCCGGGGAGAAGAAGCCGTAGGGGTAGGCGAAGGTGCGGACGGGGGAGCCCAGCAGCGCTTCCAGGTCCTCGCGCGAGCCGGCGAGCTCCTCGCTGAGCTGCTCGCCTGCGATCGCCGTCAGCGCCGGATGGGTGCGGGTGTGGGCGCCGATCTCGATCCCCTCGCCGGCGAGCTCGGTGGCTTCGGCCTGGGTGAGCAGCCGCCGGCCCGCGACCGCTCCCTCCTCGGTCCAGTCGTTGACGCCGCCGAGGCGGCCGCTGACGAGGAACACGGTTGCGGGGATGCGCTGGCGGCGCAGCAGCGGGCGGGCGATCGTGAGGTTGTCGACGTAGCCGTCGTCGATCGTGATCACCGCGGTCCGGCGCGGCAGCTCCTCGTCGGCTTGGAGGGCCTTGGCCAGCTCGGCGAAGCCGATCACCCGGTAGCGCAGCAGCCGCAGCAGCCGCAGATGGCGGGCGAAGGCCCGCCGCGAGATCGCGAAGCGGTCGCCCTCCTCGTCCTCGCCGAAGGCGTGGTAGGCCAGCACCGGCACGCCACGGGTCGTCTGCAGCCACTGCCGCCGGCCCATGCCCGAGCGGACACCCCGCCAGAAGGCGTAGCGGGAGACGAACCCGAACCAGACCTGCCTGCGCCCGGCGCCCGGAATCGCCCCGCCAAGGGAAGCGAGCAGGGAGGGGGGAGTTCGGAGGAGGAGGAAGAGCCGCCGCAGCACTACGTCGCGCGGGGTCGGCTCGAGGAACCAGCCGAGCAGCTTGCGCCGGCCGACCGGCACCCGCTCGGCGAACTCGGCGCAGAAGGCGCCGTAGCGCTCGATCTCGGCGACCAGCTTCGCCCGCGGCTTCTCGTCGTCGTGGACGCCACCCGCCTCGGGCAGGTAGCGCGACTCGCAGCCCGCCTCGCTGAGGCGGTATCCGAGCTCGATGTCCTCGATCGCCTCGATCCCGGTGTCGAAGCCGCCGACCTGCCGCAGCTTCTCCCGCGGCGCCGAGAAGTTGCCGCCGTAGGTGTCGGGCCAGTCGGCCTCCCGCTTCGCGAGTTCGTCGTAGCGCTCGTTCCAGGCGGTCGCGTGGGCGACCCCGAGCCAGTCGCCGTCGGCGGGCGGCCGCTGCTCGAGCCTGCCGATGCCGAGCGTCAGCGGGTTCTCGCGGTGCGCCGCCGAGTGGGCGGCGACCAGGCCCGGCGCCGCCAGGATGTCGTCGTCGAGGAAGAGGCAGACGGGGGCCGCCGCCGCCTCGATCGCGGCGTTGAGGGCGGCCGACTTGCCGCCCTTGGGCAGCCGCAGCAGGCGCAGCGCGTAGGGGGCCTCGAAGGATTCGACCATCGTCGCGGTGCTCTCGGGCGAGCCGTCGTCGGCGACGACCACCTCGAAGCCGGCGGGGTCGGCGTTCTGGGAGGCCAGCGACTCCAGACAGCGCCGCAGCTTCTCGGGGCGGTCGTGGCTGGCGATCAGGACGCTCAGCTCAGGCCGAGGCATCGCCCTCACCGTGCACGAGCTCACCGCGCAGGACCCGCGACCACTCGCGCCGGGTCGCGTCGCCCCTGACGCCGCGCCAGAAGGCGTAGCGCCTGACCATCGAGTACCAGAGCAGCTCGCGGTCGCGGCCGCCGGGGACGAGCGGGCCGAGCCGCGCCAGCAGGCCGGGCGGTACGCGCAGCGCGATCAGCAGCCGGCGGAGCTGCAGCTCCTTCGCCCCCGAGCGGGCCGACCAGTCGAGCTGGTCGGCGGTTCGCTCCGGGTCCCGGCGGCAGAGCTCCAGGTGCATCCTGCCCTGGCGGGCGGCGTCGGCGAGCATCTTCTTCGAGCGCTTCTGGTCGTCGTGGACGCCGTGGGCGTCGGGGAGGTAGGTCGGCGTGCAGCCGGCCCGCGTGAGGCGGAGGCCGAGGTCGAGGTCTTTGCCGGTCGGCACCGCGAGGTCGACGCCGCCGACGGCCACGAACGTCTCGCGCGGCATCGAGAGGTTGGCGCCGTAGCAGTCGGTCCAGTGGGCCGGGCGGTGCTCGAACTCCTCGTAGTGGGCGTTCCAGGCGTGCGCGTGGGCGTGGGCGTACCAATCGTCGGCGGCCACCAGCCGCTGCTCGATTGCGCCGATCCCGATGCAGGTCGGGTCCTTGGCGTGGGCCGCGATGTGCGCCGCGACCAGCCCCGGGGAGGCGATCATGTCGTCGTCGAGCAGCAGCACGCGCGGCGCCCGCGCGTGCTCCAGCGCCGAGTTCTGCGCCGCCGCGTGGCTGCGCTTGGGCAGCGGCAGGACCAGGAGCGCGTAGGGCGCCTCGAAGGCTTCGGCCATCGCCGCGGTGCCGTCCTCGGAGCCGTCGTCGGCGACGATCACCTCGAAGCCGGCGGGGTCGGCGGTCTGCTCGGCGAGCGACTGGAGGCAGCGCCGCAGCATCTCGCGGCGGTTGTGGCTGGCGACGATCACGGTCAGCTGAGGGGTCTCCGCGGCGCTCATCTTCAGCGCTCCAAGCCCGCGGCGACCGCCTCGGCGGCGCGTTCGTGGCTGACCAGGTCCCAGCTGCGCCTGCCGATGGCGCCCCGGACGCCGCTCCAGAAAGCGAGCCGGCGCACGAAGTGCAGCCAGATCATCTTGCGGCCCTCGCCGGGCAGGAGGCGCCCCAGCCATGCCAGGGGCGCGATCGGCGCCCGCAGGACGAGGCAGACGCGCCGCACCGCTCGCTCGCGCGGGCCGGCGCCGGCGGTCCATTCGAGCAGCTCGGGCGCGGCCTCCGGGAAGCGCCGGCTCAGCTCGACGTGCATCGCCCCGGCGCGCCGCGCGTCGGCGATCATGCGGTCGCTCCGCTTCTGGTCGTCGTGGACCCCGTGGGCGCGGGGCAGGAAGACCGGCGTGCAGCCGGCGCGGCGCAGCCGCAGCGCCAGGTCGAAGTCTTTGGCCGAGGGGATGTCGGTCGAGACCCCGCCGATCTCGCGGATCGCCTCGCGGGGGAAGGAGAGGTTGGCGCCGTAGCAATCGCTCCAGTGCGCCTCGCGGCCGGCCAGCTCGGCGTAGTGCTCGGCCCAGCCGCGCGCGTAGGCGTGGGCGTACCAGTCCTCGGCATCGACCGGCTGCTGGGTGAGGGCGCCGATCCCGATCGCCCGGGGGTTCTGCCGGTGGCCCTCGATGTGGCCCGCGACCAGCTCGGGCGAGGCGACCACGTCGTCGTCGAGCAGCAGGCAGGCCTCCCCGCGCGCCACCTCGAGCGCCGCGTTCTGCGCCGCCGCGTGGCCGCTCTTCGGCAGCCGCAGCACCCGCAGCGGGTAGGGCGCCTCGAAGGCTTCGGCCATCGCCGCGGTGCCGTCCTCGGAGCCGTCGGCGGCGACGATCACCTCGAAGGCGGCGGGATCGGCGGTCTGCTCGGCGAGCGATTCGAGGCAGCGCCGCAGCAGGTCGCGGCGGTTGTGGGTGGCGATGACGACGCTCAACTCGGGGGCCGCTTGGGAGTCGGGCATGTTCTTGTGCATCGGAGCGAGAGCGGCGTCAGCTTATCTTCGGTTGCGAAATCCCGGCGGGCTTTCGGGCTTCCTCGAAGACCGCCTCCAGGCGGCCGGCCCAGGCCTCCGGAGTGTGATGGCGCAGCGCGAACTCGCGCGCCCCGGCGCCGAGCTCGCGGCGGGCGCGATCGTCCCCCAGCAGCCGGGCGATCGCCGCGGCAAGCGCCTCGCCGCCCTCGGCGATCGCCAGCGGCGGTGCCTCGGGGAAGCTGGTGAAGCCCTCGGCGCCGAGGCCGGTCGTCACCACCGCCTTGCCCAGGGCCATCGCCTCCAGCACCTTCATCCGCATGCCGCCGCCGCTGCGCACCGGTGCCGCGATCACCGCCGCCTGCTCCAGGTGCGGGCGCATCTCGGTCGCGTCGGCGACCACCTCGACCCCCGGTCCCGCCAGCTCGAGCACCTCGGGCGGCGGCGTGCGACCGACGATCCGCAGGCGCGCGCTCGGCCGTTGCGCCCGCACCGCCGGCATGATCTCGCGCCCGAGCCAGAGCGCTGCCTCGCGGTTGGGCAGGTGGGCGAAGGTGCCGGTGAAGAGAACGGTGTCGGCGAGGGCGCGGGAGGGGTCGGCGGCAGGGGGGAGGATCATCCCGTAGGGGTTGACCCGGACCCGCGGCGCCATAGCCGGCGCCAGCCGCCGCACCGCCTCGGCGTCGGCCTCGCAGAAGACCTGCAGCAGCCCGAAGCGCTCCCAGGCGTCCGGCAGGAAGGCCTCCCAGCGCCGCCAGTCGCGGGCGCGGAGCGCCCGTCGCAGGCGTTCCCGCCCGCCCGGCGCCTGCCAGCCGCTGGCCGGCGCCCGGATCGCCTCGTGCTCGGTGAAGACGACCGGGACGCCGGCGGGGAAGCGCAGCACCGCCATCGGGTTGTCCTCGACCGCGACGACGTCGAAGCTGCGCTCCGCGGCGACCCGGTCGAGCAGCGGCTGCACCCCCGCCGCGCCGCAGACCACGCGCCAGGGCCAAGGCCGGGACAGCCAGCTCGCGGCGAGCTCGGCGCGCACGCGCCAGCGCCGGGCGGGGGAGCGGGAGCGCCGCCGGTCGACGGCGTGGAAGTCGAGGTCCGAGCCGGCCAGCCGCGCCGCCGCCTCGGCCTGGCCGGGGTCTTCGCCGAAGGTGGTGAGGAGCGTGACCTCGTGCCGCGCGCGCAGGCCCTCCAGCTCCGCCGCCAGCAGCTTTGGGATCGCGCCGATGCCGTCGGCGTCGGGGACCATCGAGGTGACGAGCAGGATCCGCATCAGGTGGCCGCGTCGCCCTCAGGGGCCGCCTGCTGGCGGCCGAGGATGCGGTTGAGGCCAGGCCGCCGCTCGGGGAAGAGGAAGAGCGCCGCGAGCCGGCGCGCGAGCGGCCGTGGCGCCACCGCCATCGCCGCGAACCAGGCGACGAACATCGCCCTCATCGCCAGGCCGACGTTGTCGCGGCGTCGCACCGCCTCCCAGGCTGCCCTCAGCAGGCCCCCGACCCGATCTCCGGGAAGTGGGTGGCTCTCCGGCGCGAGCCGCACCGAGATCATCCGGTTGGCGAGGTCGGCGAGGGAGAGGATCCGCCGCGGGCGCGGTAGGTCCAGCTTCGCCGCCAGCTCCAGCAGCGACCTCGAGGTCGCCTCGGAGTAGCGGATCGTCTCCCTGACGTGATCGAGGTCGAGGTCGGCGGTCTGGGGCTCGTAGCTGTTCGCTCCGTGCAGGCGGTAGGCGCCCAGCGGCTGGGGCAGCGAGACGACCCGCCCCAGTAGAGCGGTGAGGTGGACCAGGTACCAGTCGGCGCAGCTCTTGAACGGCTCCTCCGGCATCGGCATGATCCGCCGCAGCGCCGCGGTGCGAAAGGCGTTGGCGCTGGTCGCCATCCAGACCAGGTCGTAGGGGTAGGCGAGCTCGGCGGCGCGCACGTCGCCCTTCGGCAGCGGCAGGTGGTCGGCGGGCTTGATCCGCCCGATCGGTTTCCCCTCGGGGTCGATCACCTCGGTGCGGAACTGCACCTTGACCGTCTCGGGGTCGGCAGCGAAGGCCGCGGCGACCGCGGCGGCGGCGGTGGGCTCCAGGGTGTCGTCGGCGTCGAGGAAGATGACGACATCGCCCTCGCAGGCCGCGAAGCCGGCGTTGAGGGCGGACGCCTGGCCGCCGTTCTCCTTCAGCAGCAGCGTCACCTCGTCCCGATAGCGGTCGAGGATCGCCCGCGAGTCGTCGGTGGAGCCGTCGTCGACGACGATCACGTTCACCCGCGGATGCGTCTGCGCGCGGGCGCTGGCGATCGCCGCCGGCAGGTACCGCGCGTAGTTGTAGTTGTCGACGACGACGTCGACCACGAGCTCTTCAGCGCTGCTCATCCCCGGCGGCAAGGCACTAGCTCGCCGGCGTGACCCAGGTCGAGACGCGGCGGTAAGCGTGGTCGGGCCGGCTCTGCTTGAAGAGGGCGGCCCTGATCTGCTCGGTCGCGGTCGGCTGTGCTTCGGTCAGCAGCCTGACGGTTCGCGTTTCCCCCGGCGCCAGCTTGAAGTAGCGGCCCTGGGGGGGTTCGCCGTTGCCGAACTTGACCCAGAGACGGTACGAAGCCTCTCTCTGCTCGCCGCTGCCGACCCCGATCTCCACTCCCGTCTTCGCTCCCGCCAGGGGCTTGATCCACATCTGCGTGTAGCCGAGCGCGTCCTTGGCGCCGACGGGGGTGAAGGCGAGGACGATCGCCGCGAGGATCGCCAGGCCGCCGCCGGCGAAGAGCGCGGTCTTGGCGGGGTTGAGCCGCGGCCTCCAGGAAGGATTCGGGGCGGCCCGGCGGTTGGGGCGCCGGATCGCCGCCGCCCGCGCCGCGGCGAAGACGACGATCGCCAGCAGCAGCGCCCACCAACCGGCGCGGACGCCGCCCGGCAGGTAGTTGAGCGGTAGGGCGCCGAGGGCGAGGATCGCCAGGCTGAGGCCGACGCTGAGCACGAGCAGGTGGCGCAGGGGGATCCGGCCGCGGGCGAAGATCGTGGCCGCCACCGCGTAGCCGGGCAGGAAGAAGAGCAGCGGCAGCGCGACCACCAGGCACAGCGGGCCCCAGGGAAGCAGGAGGGCGAGGACCGCCGAGGCGAGCGCGAGGACGCAGGCGAGTCGCAGGTCCTTGTGCCCCCTCATCGTCCTGGCCCCAGCTTGAAGACGGTGATCGGCCCGTTGGTGTAGACGCGGGAGATGCCCGGCACCTGGTTGAACTTGGAGACGACGCTCTTGGGGTGCAGTTCGGGGTCCTTGCCGCGCTTGGCGAAGTAGTAGCCGCGCAGGGTGTCGGAGGAGATCTCACGACGGTCGACCGCGATGTAGCGGATCCCGTTGCGGCGCAGCAGCGGCAGCTCCCACCCGTTCAGCTTTTCCTCGTCGAGGACGTCTTCGACGTCGGGCGAGCTGCCGGCGAAGGCGGTTTTGCCGCCGGGGACGAGGAGCAGGCCGGCGTCCGCGGTTTGCGCCGCGAAGCGCCCCTCGGGGACCTGGTGCTGGGCCCATTCGGCCAGCGCCAGCGGCGGCGAGGAGACCTTGCGGCCGTCGGTGGAGATCTGCATCGGCTGCGCCATCAGCGAGTCCCAGGGCCAGCCGGAGATGCCGCCGCCGACGAGGACGACGGCGATGCCGGCGGCGATCAGCGGGCGCGTCGCGGCGCCGGCCAGGCGCCGGGAGAGGACCATCGCGCAGGCACAGGCGAGGACGAAGGCGAGGCCGATGAAGAGGAACTCGCTGAGCCGGTTGCCGGTCTCCCAGGCGGGCGGGGTGAGGCGCAGGGCGAGGGTGCCGAAGAAGGCGACCGCGGCGATCCCGAAGAGGATCGCGAAGGGCTGGCGCATGAATCGCCGCCAGAGCTCGAGCAACCCGAACGGCAGCCCCGCCGCCAGCAGCGCGACGGCGAGGAAGGCGACCGCCCGCGCCGCAAGCGGGGTCGGCGGGATCGTCGAGCTGGCCCCCTGGAAGAGGCCGCGCGGCGCGTCTTCGCCGACGATCGTGTGGACGATCGCGTTGACCGCGTTGCTGATCACCGGCGAGAGGTAGCCGACCGTGGCGCTGGCGACGACGATCAGCCAGGCGAGGGCGAGGAGGGCGGCGAAGACGGCGAAGGGCCAGGGGTTGCGCCGATGCCAGGTGCGGTGGACGTACCAGAAGGCGAGCGAGAGCGCGATCAGCGTCACCGCCGTCGCGTAGGAGGTGAGGTGGTGGGTGACGACGATCGCCGCTATCGCCAGCAGCACCGGCGCGGCCCAGGCCCGCAGCGCCTGCCTGGGCGCCGCTTCGCGCTCGGCCAGCGCCATCATCGCCAGCAGCAGCAACGGCAGCGCCAGCGACTCGTAGGAGAACTGCGCGCCCCAGTAGAGGAAGTTGAAGTTGCCGGTGTAGATCGCGGCGCCGAGGCCGGCGACGCGGGCCGAGCCGCTGACCCGGTGGAAGAGGAGGAAGAGCGAGGCGATCAGGACCAGCCGGGAGACGCCGATCAGGACCACCCCCGCGACGAAGCTGGAGACGCCGGTCAGCTTCATCAGCGCCGAGGCCGCCCCCTCCAGCCCCGGGAAGTGGGGGGTGACGTCGAGGATCGGGTTTTCGCGGAAGAGGTGGTGGTGGGCGCTGATCTGGTTCGCGTTGAAGGCGTGCACCAGCTCGTCGGAGAAGGTGTAGAGCGGGGCGTCGCGGAAGACCTTGACGCAGTAGAGGGAGAGGCCCAGCAGGCAGACCAGGGCCAGCCGTTCGGGAGCCGAGGCGCCCTCGGCGGTGAGGCGGTGGAAGATCGGCACCGCCAGCAGCAGCACCCCCGCCCAGAGGAGCAGCGGCGTCGGCTCGAGGGCGGCGCGGGAGAGCGCGTTGGCGATCGAGCAGACGAGGAGCCCGAGCCCGGTGGTGAGCAGGATCGGCGCCAGGTGGCCGACCTCGAGACGCCTCCGCGGCCGGCTGGAAAAGCGCCCTTTCACGCCCGTGGGTCGTCGCGCCGTGCCAGCCTCCATCTCCTTGACGGTAGCCGCTCAGGCGGCGGTGGTGGCCTTCTGCACCTCGGGGGCGAGCTGGCTGCGGTGCCGCTCGCGGGGCATCTTGCGCCGGCGGCGCGCCTCCTTGAGGATCGTCCCCAGCACCCGGAAGCCGTCCCGGAAGGTTCTCAGGTTGCTCTGGCCGGAGATGCGCTCTTTCTCGTAGCTCGGCACCTCGGTGATCTTCATCCCGGCGCCGGCCATGCGGAGGTTGATCAGCGTCTCCACCTCGAAGCCCGGCACGTCGAGCGAGATCCACGGCAGGCAGCGGGCCCAGAAGGCGTTGTAGCCGTAGCAGAGGTCGGTGAAGTGGGTGCCGTGGAGGAGGTTGGCGCTGCCGCTGAGGACCGAGTTGCCGAGGCTGCGCAACTTGGTGATGTCGGCGCTGCCGCCGCCCTCGAGGAAGCGCGAGCCCTTGGCGAAGTCGGCGCCGGCCTCCAGGGCGGCGACGAAGGCGGGGATCTCGGCCGGGTCGGCGGAGCCGTCGGCGTCGAGCATGACGACGAGGTTGCCGGTGACGGCGGCGAAGCCGGTGCGGAAGGCGTCGCCCTTGCCGCGGCCGCTCTGGCTGGTGACGCGGATGCCAGGGTAGGCCTGGCGGGCGGCCTCGATCGTGTTGTCGCTCGAGTTGCCGTCGACGAGGATCACCTCGTGCAGGCCCTCGGGAAGCTCGGAGAGGACCTGGCCGATGTTGTGCTCCTCGTTCATCGCCGGCACCACGACGCTGACCTTGGTCTTGCGGGTGGCGCGACGATTCGGGCCCTTGTAGGGGATGGCGCCGCGGGTGGCGAGCGCCTCGACCTCGATCAGCGGCACGCCGCCGACCCGGTTCGGGGTCACCGACTGCGCCTCGAGCAGGTCGAGAGGGCGGGGGAGGAGGCTGACGGGGACGCCGATCGACTTGAAGGCGCGGACCAGCTCCAGCAGACCCTCGTCGTCGGCGTGGCGGCTGGAGATGACGACCCGGTCGGCGTGGTAGCGCTCGACCACCTCGAGGGCGGCGACGCGCCCGGCCGTGCCAGGGTCTTTCTCGGACGGCGGCACGGTGCCGACGACGTGGGCGTATTTCTTCAGCGGCGTGTAGGCGCGCAGGCGTTCGGCGGTTTCCTCGTCGCCCACCAGCACCCAGCGCTCCTGCGGGCTGAGCTGCTCCAGGTAGGGCGCCAGGCCGATGCGGGAGACCGAGTCGAGGACGATGAAGCCGGCCCAGAGGCCGATCTGCTGGAGGCCGTCGAGGGGGGTCAACAGCGAGGCGGTCCAGACGAAGACGCCGGCGACGAGGAAGCGGATGATCGGCCAGCCGGCGCCGAGCTCCTCGGGCCGGGTCGAGCCATAGACGCCGAGCAGGGCGTAGACGGCGACCAGCACCAGCGGTGCGACCGGGAAGGCGGGGAAGAGGGAGCTGTGCGCCGCCAGCGCGACTACTGCGAGGGCGACCGAAGAGGAGAGGAGATCGACCGTCGGCAGGAACCAGAGGGTCGCGCTGCGGCGGGCCATCGGCATCGCGCCGAGGGTGGGCCGATCCTGGACGAGGGCTTCACGGGCGCTCGGCTGGGGCTGGAACGCACCGTCGAGGGGAAGGTCGGTCGATGAATGCATGGGGAAGGGCTTGACTGGCTCTCTATTTAGTTGGAAGGCGGAACTTGGGGATTGGTTGCGGTCGTCAACGCCCTCTCCGTATCGGCAGCGTTTTCGGATCACCTGAATCGCTGCAAACCGGGGACCGTTTTTCCGCAGGTTACGGGATCATCCATTGGAAAAATGGGTTTTTCCCAATAGTGGGGACGGCCTTTGCGAACCGTCCTATTACTGACTGCAGGCGCTACCTAATTACTCGTACGCCTCGGCCAGCTCGGGATCCTTCTCGGCCAGCATCTCCGCCAGCTCGACCATCACCTTGCACTGCTTCCAAGTGGCGTCGTCCTGCATCTTGCCGTCGATCATGTGGACGCCGCGGCCGTCGGGGATCGCCTCGATCACCTTCTTGGCGAACTTGACCTCGTCCGGCGGCGGGCTGAAGACCTTCTTCGCGATCCCGATCTGGACCGGGTGCAGGGACCAGGCGCCGACGCAACCCATCAGGAAGGCGGCGCGGAACTGGGTCTCGCAGCCGGCGGTGTCCTTGATGTCGCCGAAGGGGCCGTAGAAGGGGAGGATCCCGGCGGAGGTGCAGGCGTCGACCATGCGGGCGATCGAGTAGTGCCAGAGGTCCTGCTGGGCGCTGACCCGGTCCTCCTCGGGGTTCTCCGGGTCCTTCGGGTCCTCCATCACCCGGTAGCCGGGGTGGCCGCCGCCGACGCGGGTGGTCTTCATCCGCCGCGCCGCCGCCAGGTCGGCCGGCCCGAAGCTCATCCCCTGCATGCGCGGGCTGGCGTTGGCGATCTCCTCCAGGTTGACCACGCCCTGCGGCGTCTCGAGGATCGCGTGGACGAGGATCGGCCGCTCCAGCCCCGCCTTCGCCTCCAGCTGGGCGAGCAGGCGGTCGACGTAGTGGATGTCCCAGGCGCCCTCGACCTTCGGCACCATCACCACCTCGAGCTGGTCGCCGATCTCGGTGACGATCTCGGTCAGGTCGTCGAGCACCCAGGGGCTCTCCAGCGCGTTGACCCGGGTCCAGAGCGAGGTCTGGCCGAAGTCGTTCTCCTTGGCGGCGCGGATCAGGCCCGCGCGCGCGGCCTCCTTGCGGTCGACCGGCACCGCGTCCTCGAGGTTGCCGAGGAGGATGTCGGTCTTGGCGGCGATGTCGCCCGCCTTGGCGACCATCTTCTCGTTCGAGAAGTCGAGGAAGTGGATCATCCGCGAGGGCTTGACCGGGATCTCGCGGAGGGGCTCGGGGGCGCCGATCGCCTGCGGCAGGAAGAAGTCGCGTGGGTGTCTCAAGGTGCTCCTAAGGTCGTGGTCTGGGGAAGGCCGCGGGTAAATCTAGTCAGAGCGCGCGTTTGCCGCCTCTCCCACGCCTAAATTGCCTGCTATCGAGGGATCTGAGCGCGACAGCACCCAGGACTGGATCGTCCCCCGCGGGACCGTGCCGCTGGTCGGCGAGCTCGAGGCGCGGATCGACGAGGCGCTGGTGATCGCTCGTGCCTCGGAGGAGGGGGTGCGGGAGGTCGGCGAGATGGCCTTGGACGCGGCTCGGCAGGCGCGGCGGGCGGCTGAGGCGGCGGAGGCTGCTGCGAGGGACGCCCGCGAGGCCAGCGCGTTCCGGCCGGCGGGTCCTGTCTCCGATAGTCCCTCCTCGCCCGGTGGCGAGGACGGCCTATCGTCGCCACCCGCCGGAGGAGAGGGGTCTCAAGACGAAGTTGCGCCGGCGCCGGTGGAGAAGCTTCCGGTTCCTCGGCCGCGGTTCGAGACGCGGTTTCGGAGCTTCACCGAGCGAGCTGACCGGGTGGCGGCGCGGTTGCAAAAGCTGGGGGCGCATTCTCCAGGCCCCAGTGTTGGCGCAGGGCGGCGGCGAGGCGATTACTGATCGGGCCGCAGCCCGGTAGGGGCTGGCCGTCTAGTTCCTCGGCGGCCTCGATGCCGCGGATCGAGCCGGTTAGGAAGGTCTCCTCGGCGGCGAGGAGGTCGGCGTGGGTGAGGGGGCGTTCGGTCGCCTCGATTCCCTCTTCTGCCGCGAGCGCCACCAGCGCCGCTCGGGTGGTGCCGGGGAGGATGCGGCCGTCGAGCGGGGGTGTGAGGAGGGTGCCGCTGCGGACGGCGAAGACGTTGGCCCAGCCTGCCTCCAGCACTTCGCCCTCGTCGACGATCAGCGCGCCTGGTTCGCCGGGGGTGGGCCGATCGATCCCCTGCCGGTCGACCCACTTGTGGGGACCGAGGCCGCCGCTGATCTGGCGGGTGCGCAGCTTCATTCCTTGGGATGGGAAGACGGCCTCCAACTCGACCCCCTCGGCAAGTAGGTCGATTTGGAGGCCGTCTTCGCGGGGGATGGCGGTGAGACGGAGGCGGCCGAGAGAGATTCCCTCCGCTGCCTGCCGCAGTTCTTCGTCGGCTTGCGGCGGCAGCTCCATCGAGTAGACCGCGTCCAGGCTCTGAGCCAGCCGATCAAGGTGCGCCTCCAGCGCCACCGGTTCGCCACCGACCACCAGCAGCGTCTCGAACACGCCTAGGGCGGGGTCCGGCCGCCAGTCGCTCGCGATCACGCGGCTATCTTCCCCGACGCTGTGGCGCTTTGCTCTCGAATAGCGAGAGGAAGTCGCCACGGCCCGCGTCTATATCCTTGGCGGTCCAGGGCGCCGCAACCGCGTCGCAGCCCTGATCCAGGTCCCGACTACTTGAAGCAGGAGCTATGGCCGTAGACACCGCCGCCTATCGCGAAATGACCGACGAGCAGCAGGCGATCATCGAAATGGTCCGCCAGTTCGCCGACGAGCAGATCATCCCCAACGCCGAGCACTACGACCACGAGGACTCCTTCCCGGAGCCGATCGTCGAGCAGATGAAGGAGCTCGGCCTCTTCGGGGTGACGATCCCCGAGGAGTACGGCGGCATGGGGCTCGACCTGACCACCTACGCGATGATCGTCGAAGAGCTCTCGCGCGGCTGGATCTCGATCTCCGGCGTCGTCAACACCCACTTCATCGGCTCCTACCTGCTGATGAAGTTCGGCACCGACGAGCAGAAGGAGTACTTCCTGCCGAAGATGGCG